>NZ_JALGRU010000003.1:584457-671845 GCF_022815545.1 Rathayibacter sp. VKM Ac-2928 | reverse complement strand
TCGCGGCCACCGTCGACCACGTGAAGCACAAGCTGAAGAAGTCGAAGGACATCAAGCTGTCCTTCGACGAGTGGAACATCTGGTACCTCCAGGAGCACCAGGAGGAGGAGGCCGCCCTCGCCGCCGCCGACACCGCCGGTGCCCGGGAGTGGCCGTACGCGCCGCGCCTGCTGGAGGACGTCTACTCCGTGGCCGACGCGGTCGTGCTCGGCAACCTGATGATCACGCTGCTGAAGAACTCCGACCGCGTCACCTCCGCGTCGCTCGCGCAGCTCGTCAACGTGATCGCGCCGATCATGACCGAGCCGGGCGGAGCGGCCTGGCGGCAGACCACGTTCTTCCCGTTCTCCACCACCGCGCGCCTCGCGTCCGGCTCGGTGCTGCGGCCCCGGATCGAGGTCGGGTCCTACTCGACCGCCCGGCACGGCGACGCGCCGCTGGTCGACTCGGTGGCCACGCTCGACGACGGCCGCGCGGCCGTGTTCCTGGTGAACCGGTCGACGACGGAGGCCCTCGAGGTCACGGTCGACGTGAACGGCCTCGGCGTCTCCACCGTCGCCGAGGCGGTTGCCCTCTTCGACGAGGACGTCTACGCCAAGAACACCAAGGACGACCAGAACAGGGTGGGCCTGAAGCCCGTCGACGCCGAGCTGGCGGACGGCGTGCTGACGCTGACGCTGCCCCCGGTCTCCTGGACGGCCGTCGCCCTGACGGCCTAGCGGACGGACCGGGTGGGTCTCGATACGCGGGCCTGCGGCCCGCTACTCGACCAGCATGGAAGGCGAGCTGCGGTCTTTGTTCTTCAAGGGCGCGGGCATGCGCGAACGCGGGCGCGGGCGCTCCATGCTGATCGAGTAGCCCGCGCAGCGGGCGTATCGAGATCCACCCGCCGTCGAACGCGGGTCTCGATACGCGGGCCTGCGGCCCGCTACTCGACCAGCATGAAAGCCGCGGCCCCGCTGCTCGACCGGCAGGGGAGGCACGAGCTGCCGCGGCGGCCGGTCAGTCCCGGTAGCCCTCGATGATCTGGCGGGCGAGGGTCGTGATCGGCGTGGAGGTCGAGCGCGAGCGGGAGCGGAGGATCTCGAAGGCGCGGTCGACGGTGGTGCGCTGGGAGTAGGCGATGATGCCCTTCGCCTGCTCGATCAGGACGCGGCTGTCGAGGGCGCGCTGCAGCTGCTCCTGGGTGACGGTGCTCTCGCGGAGCGCGCGCTGGTGCAGGATGCCGATCGTCGCGACGTCGGCGAAGGCCTGCACGACGGCGATGTCGTCGGGGTCGAGGGTGCCGGTGCCGGCCTGGAAGAGGTTGAGCGAGCCGATCGTGGTGCCCCGCGAGCGCATCGGCACGCAGTGCGCGGCGCGGACGCCGAGGTCGCGCGAGCGGGTGCGGAACTCGGCCCAGCGGTCGTCGACCGCGAGCGTATCCGGCACGATGACGGGGCGCCCGGTGTCGTAGCACTCGATGCACGGGCCGGCGGTCTCGAGCTGCAGCAGCTCGATCAGGCGGGTGTCCTCGTCCGTCGAGGCGAGCACCTCGAGCGTGCCCTCGGGGCTGGCGAGCACCAGGCCCGCCGAGACCGCGTCGAAGAGGGTCGCGCTGCTCTCGACGAGCGTCTGCGCGAAGTCGACGACGTCGTAGTCGTCGACGAGCGTGTCGGAGAGGGCCACGAAGGTCGCGATGACGCTCCGCTCGCGGGAGTTGATCACCATGAGTCGTCCTGAACGGTGAGCGGGCGGTCGGGGAAGCCGTCCTGGCGGGCGACGATGTCCTGGGCGACGTCGACGAGGGGGCGGTGCTGGGCGAACGCGTGGGCCCTCAGCAGCACGAGGGCGTCGTCCGAGTCGATGCGGTAGCGGGCGATGATCATGCCGGTCGCCTGGTGGACGACCCTCCGGGACCCGGGGTTGCTGCTCACCTCGTCCGCGTCGTCGTGGAGCACCGCGGCGAGCACCCGGAGCGAGGTGGCGGGCGACTGCGCCGAGATCTCGGTGAGCGCGGCGTCGTCGAGGGTGATCGGGGTGCGGGTGTAGAGGTCGACGGCGCCGATCGAGAGCCCGGCGAAGGTGAGCGGGAAGGCGAACACCGAGCGCACGTCGAGGGCGTCCACCGCCTCGGCGAAGAGCGGCCAGCGCACGTCGGTGCCGGTGTCGAGCAGGGACACGGGGGCGCCCGCGGCGATCGCGTCCCAGCAGGGGCCCTGGCCGAGGTCGAGCTGGATCTCGTCGAGCCGCGCGGCCGTCGGGTCGCTGGCGGCGATCGTCTCGCCGCCGAACGTGCGGCCGAGGGTGGAGATGGCGACGCCGTCGATCGGGTACCCGCGCAGATACGGGTCGCAGAGGACGGCGGAATCGGTCATCGCGCCCACCCTAGCCGCCGCGGTGCCGGGACGCGCGGGCCGGAGCGACGAGGCGGCCTCCGGCAGTGTCGACGCGTCGGCGGCGGCTCCGCGCCGTTCAGGCCGCGTCGGGTGTGTCGTCGTCCTCGGCGTCGTTCGTGAGGATCGTGATCGCCGTGAACGGGGTGATCAAGATGAGTGCGGTGCTGGCGCGGCCCTCGCCGTGGTTCACGGTGAGCCACTGCGGGGTCTCCGCGGCGAGGGCGGCGTCCACCTCGACCCGGAACTGGGCGGCGGTGCGGTCGCTCACCGTGTAGGGCGCTCCGTCGTAGAGGATGTCGAGCCGGCGCATCAGTGCGCCTCCCGGTCGATCGTGCGGACGTGCTCGGTGTCGGGCTCGGCGACGACGTAGAGGCCGCCGGCGGAGTTGGCGAGATCGGTGAGCGCGGCGATCCAGGCGGGGTTGATGCGGGGCATCCGCCCGCCGAAGTA
Source organism: Rathayibacter sp. VKM Ac-2928 (assembly GCF_022815545.1). NCBI lineage: Bacteria > Bacillati > Actinomycetota > Actinomycetes > Micrococcales > Microbacteriaceae > Rathayibacter > Rathayibacter sp. VKM Ac-2928. The sequence continues at coordinate 669,017 of NZ_JALGRU010000003.1, read as the reverse complement.
CTTGTAGCGCAGGCCGACCGCGGGGTGCAGCCAGATGGCGCTGCGGCCGTCGCCCATGCTGTGGTCGTCGCGCCAGCTGAGCAGGAAGGACTCGTTGCGGCGGAGCTTCGCGGTGATGACGATCTGCAGGTGCGCGAGCACCCGGTCCTCGAAGTCGATCTCGACGGATCCGTCGTAGAACAGTTTTCCCATCGCCGTCTCCAACCTTCGTCACAGCCGGCGGGCGCCCGCGTGATCGACACCTTTCTCCAGTTCGACTCGGGCGGCAACCCCGACGGACTCTCGCTTCCCTTCCGTCCGCTCCCCGATCTGTCAAGGACCTCCCCCGGCGCGGGGACTGCGACCGAGCATGGTCGGCATGAAGCACATCCTCTTCGCGGACAAGACGATCCTGCTCGGGGACGACGCAGCGGACGCCCTGGTGGCGTACCTCCCGGTCGAGGGCTGATGGGAAAGGAGTCGACATGGTCTGCGAGTTCCCGGTGTGGGTGCACCTGGCCCGGAAGACGCCGGTGCGCGCGGCCGTGCGGGGCCGGGTCTACGAGATCGGCGCTCCCGAGCGCCCGGACGGCGAGGTGCTGCTGACGGTCTGGACCGGAGGGCGCGCCGTCGGTCAGGTGCTGGCGACGGAGCCGCCGGTCTTCCGCCGCCTCGGCCCGCGGGCCGCCGCTGAGCCGCAGCCCGTGAGCGGCATCCCCGACCTCCTGGAGTGCGCGGCCGGGCTGCGTTAGACCGAGCGGGTCCGGGTGCGTGCCGGTCGAGTGGCCCCGCGGGGGCGCATCGGGCGAGGGGTGGATCTCGATACGTGTCGGCGGCGCCGCGAGATGCCACTTGTGAGCGCGACACGCCGAGGAATGCGTGCACAAGTGGCATCTCGCGGAGCGGGGAGGGGGGTCACTGCCAGAGGACGATGCGGTGGCCGGCGACGTCGGCCACCAGCGCGGGGGTGTCGTAGAGCGCCTCGAGGTGGGGGGCGGTGAGGACCTCGGCGACCGGGCCGTGGTGGGCGATGCGGCCGTCGCGGACGGCGACGATGCGGTCGGCGAACCGGGCGGCGACGTTGATGTCGTGCAGGACCACGACGATCGTCATCCCCCGCTCGTCGGCGAGGCGGCGCAGGAGCTTCATCAGCACGACGCCGTGGCGCGGGTCGAGGTTGTTCAGCGGCTCGTCGAGGAGGAGGTGGTCGGTGTCCTGCGCGAGGGCCATCGCGACGAAGGCGCGCTGGCGCTGGCCGCCGGAGAGCTCGTCGAGGAAGCGCTCGCGGACGGCCGAGAGGTCCAGCGCGGCGATCGCGGCGTCGACGTGGGCGCGGTCCTCGGGGGAGGTGCCACGGCCGCCGTGCGGGAAGCGGCCGTAGGCGACGAGGTCCTCCACGCTCAGGCGGATGGCGACGTGGTTGTCCTGGCGGAGGATCGCCAGGCGCCGGGCGATGTCGCGGGAGCGGGTGGTCGCGACGTCGAGGCCGTCGACGCCGACGCTGCCAGCGGTCGGCTTCACCAGGCGGCCGATGGTGGCGAGGAGGGTCGACTTGCCGGAGCCGTTCGGGCCGATGATCGCGGTGAGGCCCGCCTCGAGGGCCAGCGTGACGTCGTCGACGGCGACGACGCTCCCGTGCCGGGTGGTGACGGCGGTGGTCTGAATCATGTCAGCGGGCCCTTCCGGTGAGCACGAGGAGGAGGAAGAGGAGGCCGCCGGCGAACTCGATGACGACCGGCAGCTCGGTGCCGAAGCCGAGCACGCGGTCGAGCACGAGCTGACCGCCGACGAGGGCGACCACTCCGACCGCGACCGCCGCCGGAATGCTGCGCAGGTGCCGGTGGCCGACGACGGTGTAGGCGACGTTCGCGACGATCAGGCCGAAGAAGGCGACCGGGCCCACGAGCGCGGTCGAGGCCGCCACCATCACCGCGACCGCGACGATCACGTGCATCACGGTGCGGCGGTGCTCGACTCCGAGCGAGACGGCGGTCGCCTCGCCGAGCGCGAGCACGTCGAGGGAGCGGCGGATCGGCCAGAGGGAGGCGATCGCCGCGGCGACGAGCACGCCGGTCGGCAGCAGCAGCTCGCGGTCGACGGAGGTGAAGCTCGCGAAGGTCAGGTTCTGCACGACGGCGAAGGTGTCCGGATCGAGGAGGCGCTGCAGGAAGCCGGTGACCGAGCGCAGCAGCACGCCGAGCACCAGTCCCGCGAGCACGATGACGTGCAGATCGAGTCGGCGGCGGACGAAGAGCCAGGAGTAGAGGGCCGTGACGACGCCGACCATCAGCACGAGCTCGATCAGCCAGGAGGCGAGTGGCGGCGCCGACAGCAGCAGGGCGGGGCCGATCGCGAAGGCGGTCACCACCTGCAGCAGCAGGAACACCGCGTCGAAGCCCATGATGCCGGGGGTGAGGATGCGGTTCGCGGTGACGGTCTGGAAGAGGACGGTGCCGACTCCGATCGCCGCGGCCGCGATCACCATGCCGAGAACGGTGCGCGTGCGCAGGCCGAGCGCGTACTCCCAGCGGCCGGGGAGGTCGGTCACGAGGTAGAGGGCGACGACGGCGACGGCGATCGCGGCGAGGAGCACCAGGCGCGGGCCGGGGCTGCGCAGAGCCGCCGGCCGGAGGGCGCGGGCGGCACGGTGGGGTGCGAGGGCGGTCACGCGGCGGTCCTCCGACGGGCGGGCCCGATCAGCAGGCGAAGGAAGACGAGACCGCCGAGGATCCCCATCACCAGGGAGATCGGCAGCTCGAACGGGAAGCGGACGGTGCGGGCGACCAGGTCGCAGGCGAGGACCAGGGCCACTCCGAGCAGGGCGACGAGCGGCACGGAGCGGCGCATGGTGTCGCCGACGAGCCGGCTGACGAGGTTGGGCACGATCAGGCCGAGGAAGGGCAGGGCGCCGGTCACGACGATCATCACTCCGGTGACCGCGGCGATGATGACGACACCGGTGAGCATCACCGCGCGGGTGTCGAGGCCGAGGCCGCGCGCCGTGTCCTCGCCGAGGGCGGCGACGGTGAAGCGGTCGGCGGCGATCCAGGCCACGGCGGCGGCGGCCGCGGCGACGTAGAGCATCTCGTAGCGGCCGCGGAGGATGCCGGAGAAGTCGCCGATGCCCCAGTTCAGGAGCTCCTGCTGGGTGTCGGTGCGGTAGGCGAGGAAGGTGGTGGCGGCGCCGATCACTCCGGAGTAGAGGAGGCCGACGACGGGCACGAGGACGCTGGAGCGCGCCGGGATGCGGCGGGACAGCGCGAGGAAGCCGAGCACGCCCGCGAGGGCGCCGACCGCGGCCAGCGCCGCCTTCGCTCCCATCGGCAGCGCGGGGGCGAGCAGGAGGACGGCGAGCAGGGCGAGGGTAGCGGCATCGGTCGCGCCGGTGGTGCCGGGCTCGACGAGGCGGTTGCGGGTGAGCAGCTGCAGGATCAGGCCGGTGACGGCGAACGCCGCGCCGGCGAGGATCAGGGCGAGGGTGCGGGGGAGGCGGCTCTCGACGAGGACGAACGCGTCGAGCTCGGCGACCCCGAGGAACAGCGAGAGCGTCGCGAGGGCGGCGACGAGCGCCACCCCCGCGACGATCAGCGCGCGGACGGGAGGGCGGACCACGCGGGGAGCGCTCAGCTCTGCATCGCGTCGTGCACGCTCTCGAGCACGTTCTGCACGGCGGTGAGGCCGTTGATCACGATGTAGAGCTCGCTCGCGGGCAGCTGGACGATGCGGTCGTTCTGCGCGGCGGGGGTCTGCGCGACGAGGGCGTTGTCGAGGGTCGCCTCGGCGGTGCTCGCGGCGCCGGTGGCCGCGCCGCGGTCGAAGGCGAAGATCCACTCGGGCGCGGCGGTGAGGAGGAACTCGTTCGTGACGGTGTCGCCGTGGGGGGAACCCTCCGTGCCGGGCAGCTCGGCCGCCGCGACGGCAGGGGTGAAGCCGAGGTCGTCGAAGAAGTAGCCGAAGCGGGAGCCCTCGCCGAAGGCGCTGTACTCGCCGCCGGAGACGGAGAGCACGAGGGCGCTGCCGTCGGCCCGGTCCTCGATGGTCGCGGCGAGCTGCTCGGTGGCGGCGGCCTGGGCGGCGACCTCCTCCTCGCGGTCGAAGATCTCGCCGAGCTGCGTGGCTCGCTCGAGGGCGGCGGCGGGGTCGAAGGTGCCGGCGTAGCTGCCGGTCAGGTCGATCGTGGTGGCGATCTCGGACAGCTCGTCGTACTGGCCGGTGCTGCGCGCGGCGGTGACGATGAGGTCGGGCTCGAGCTCGGCGACGGCCTCGAAGTCGGGCTCGAAGAGCGTGCCGACCTTCGGCAGGTCGGCGTACTCGGCGAGGTAGTCGGGGAGGGTCGCGTCGGGGATCGCGACGACGGCGTCGCCGGCGCCGATGGTGTGCAGGGTGTCGAGCGTGGCGATGTCGAAGGTGACGACGGCGGAGGGGGAGGCGGGCACCTCGACGGAGGTGCGGGCGACGGCCGTGTCCTCCTGGTAGGACTGCTCGCCGTCCTCCTCGACGAGGGTCAGCGTGGGCTTGGCGTTCTCGACGACGATCGTCTCGGCGGCTGCGCTCGTCGCGGCTCCGGAGGCGCCGGACGAGCAGCCGGCGAGGGCGACGGAGGCGGCGGCGAGACCGGCGATCAGCAGGGGGATGCGAGGGCTGGATGTGCGGGGCATGAGGGTAGGCTAGCCTAATTCTCAGTAAGGGTAGCCTCAGTTCTGGTGGCGGGCGGATCTTGATACGCCCGCTGCGCGGGCTACTCGATCAGCAGAAAGGGCCGCTCCGCGGGCTGGCTTGATCGGCATGGATGACCCGCTTCGCGGGCTGCTCGGGCGGGGAATCCATGCTGGTCGAGTAGCCCCGGAGGGGCGTATCGAGACCCGGCGTGCTCGGCTGGGCGGGTCTGCAGGCTGGAGTTCTTGCCTGGGTGGATCTCGATACGCCCGCTGCGCGGGCTACTCGATCAGCATGAGTGGGGCGACTCCGCGGCTACCCGATCAGCGTGCATCTCCGGAGGGGTGGGGTCAGAGGCCGATCGTCAGGGCGGAGGCTGCGGCTCGGGAGACGCAGGGGTACATGACGGGGGAGTCGGGGGACGTCGTCAGGGAGTCGCGGTGGTCGACGGGGCCCGCGAGGACGGGGACGGCGCAGGAGCCGCAGACGCCGCGGAGGCAGGAGCCGGTGACGGGGAGGTCGCGGGAGGTCAGGGCGTGCAGCATCGACTGGCCGGCGCCGACCTCGACGGAGACGTCGGAGCGGGCGCAGTGCACGGTGAAGGGGGCGTTCGGGCGGGCGGCGACGGGCTTGGGCTCGAAGCGCTCGAGGTGCAGGCTGCCCGCGGGCCAGGCGGCCATCGCGGCGGCGATCGCGTCGAGGAAGCGGGCCGGGCCGCAGGCCTGCACGACTCCGGGGCGGGGCCTTGCCAGAAGCGCAGGGAGGTCGAGGCGGCCGCGGAGGCGGACGGAGTCCGGGGCCGCGAAGTTCGGGGCCGCGAAGTTCGGGTCCGCGGAGTTCGGGTCCGCGGAGTTCGAGGCCGGGGAGTCCGGGGCCGGGGAGTGCACGGTGACGCGGTCGCCGAGCGCGTCCAGCTCGCTGCGGAAGGGGACGTGGGCCGCGCTGCGGACGGCGTAGTGCAGGGTCCACGGGGACCCGTCGCGCTCGAGGCGCTGGGCGAGCGGGAGGATCGCGGTGATGCCGATGCCGGCGGCGAGAAGCAGGTGCTCGTCGGCGCTCGCCAGGGGGAAGAGGGAGCGCGGCGGGCGCACGTGCACGGTGGCGCCGACGCGGAGGAAGTCGTGGATGTACATCGAGACGCCGCGCGAGTGCTCCTCGCGGAGGACGGCGATCCGGTAGCGGCGGCGGTCGGCGGGGTCGCCGCAGAGCGAGTACTGCCGCTCCTGCCGGGTGATCAGCTGGACGTCGAGGTGCGCGCCCGGCTCCCAGTCGGGCAGGTCGCCGCCCGCGGGGTCGGCGAGCTCGACGGCGACGACGCCCTCCGCCTGCGGCACGATCGCGGTGACGACGAGCGGGATCCGGCCCGCGCGGTCGCTCACCTCAGCGCCCCGACCGGGCAGTGCGCCGCCACGTCAGTACAGCGTCCGGTAGCCGAGGTCCGAGGCGTCGTCGATCGCGCGCGCGACCTCGGCGCTCAGCCCGGAGGCCTCGGCCCACATCGTGCCGGCGCTCGGAACCTCCTCGGCGAGGTCCTGCATCTCCGGATCCCAGAGCCGCGAGCGCAGCAGGGCCCGGCCGCAGTGCAGGTAGACCTGCTCGATCTCGACGACGGTGGCGAGGTCCGGGACGACGTGGTCCTGCTCGAGCATCGCGAGCAGCTCCGGGTCGTCGGTCACGTACGCCGAGCCGTTGATCCGGAGCGTCTCGGTCATGCCGGGCACGAAGCAGACCAGGCCGACGTGGCCGTTCTCGAGGATGTTGGAGAAGGAGTCGCCGAGGCGGTTGCCGAGGCGGTCAGGGATCACCACGGTTCGGTCGTCGATCGCGCGGACGAAGCCGGGACGGTCGCCGCGCGGCGAGCTGTCGCAGCGGCCGGCGGCGTCGCTGGTGGAGAGGCAGGCGAACGGCGAGTGCGCGAGGAAGACGCGGCAGCTGCGGTCGAGCCGGTCCATGATCTTGTCGCGGGCGGGCTGCTCGGGCTCGCCGAGGACGGCCCGCAGTGCGTCGGGGGAGACGGCGCGGTAGCGGGTCACGCGAGCGCCTCGGCGGGACTCGGCGCGTCCGCGGTCAGGGCTAGCCGGTCCAACGCCAGCTGCGCGAGCGTCTCGGCGTGCAGGCCGAGCAGCGCGTCGTCGAAGACCGCCGACTCCGAGTGCATCGACGGCGCTCCCTCCGCCGGGACGCCGGGCGGGCGGGTGCCGAGGAAGAGGAGGGTGCCGGGGATCTCGTCGAGGACGTAGGCGAAGTCCTCCGACGCCATCGACGGCGCGGGGAGGCGGAGCACGCGGTTGGCGCCGTGCCGGGCGGTGAGCGCGGCGATCACGCGCTCGGTCTCCTCCGGGTCGTTGTGGGTGACGGGGTAGGAGTCGATGAACTCGGTCTCGACGCCGCAGCCGTGCGCGGCGGCGATGCCTGCGGCGAGCTCGGCGAGCGAGGAGCGCACGAGGGCGAAGGTGTCGCGGGAGAGGGTGCGGATGTTGAGCATCAGCTCGACCCGTGCGGCCAGGACGTTGGGCGCGGTCGAGTCGCTGACGATGCTGACCACCGAGACGACGGCGGGGTCGGTCGCCGGGACGCGGCGGGCGACGAAGGTCTGCAGGGCCTGCACCAGGGCGGCCGCCGCGGGGATCGGGTCGACGGCGAGGTGCGGGAACGCGGCGTGCCCGCCGGTGCCGGTCACGGTGATCCGCATGCCGCTGGCGCTCGCCATCATCGGGCCGGAGCGGGTGACGAAGAGGCCGGAGTCGGTGGAGCAGTCGACGTGCATCGCGAAGGCGGCGACCGGGCGCTCGCCGGCGGCGTCGAGGACGCCCTCCTCGATCATCAGGCGGCCGCCGGCGAAGCCCTCCTCGCCGGGCTGGAGCATCAGGACGACGGTGCCGGCGAGCTCGTCGCGCCGGGCGGCGAGCAGGCGGGCCGCGCCGATCAGACCCGCCATGTGCAGGTCGTGACCGCAGGCGTGCATCGCGCCGTTGGTCGCGGCGAAGGGCAGCCCGGTCGCCTCGACGACGGGGAGCGCGTCCATGTCGGCGCGCAGCAGGACGACCGGTCCGGGGCGGCCGCCGCGGAGGACGGCGGTGATCGAGCCGAGGCCGCGGCCGGTCGTGATCTCGAGGCCGAGCGGGGCCAGCTCCTCGAGCAGCAGCGCCTGCGTGCGCGGGAGGGCGAGGCCGAGCTCGGGGTCGGCGTGCAGGCGGCGGCGCAGGCGCACCAGGTCGTCGTGGAGGCCGGGGATCACTGCGGGGTCTCCGGCCGCATCGAGGCGTGCACGCGGCGCATCCGCTGGGCGAGCGCGGGGTTCGAGTACGGCCCCGGCGCGTCGAGCGCCGCGGTGACCCGGTCGACGACCTCGGCAGGCTTGTCCTGGCTCATCTTCTCCTTGGCCTCGATCCGGGTGACCCGGAGCCGGAAGCCGACCGTGCCGTGCACGATCCGCTCGGCGTAGGCCGAGTTCTCGGCGCTGATCCGGAGGTGGAACGGCTCGGGCAGCTCGTCCTCGAAGTGGTCGACGAGCCGCTCCAGCACGGCGAGGTTCTCCTCGTCGCCGAGCAGCTCGGGCACGCCCCAGACGTGCACGGCGGCGAAGTTCCAGGTCGGCACCGCCCGCGCGACGCCGTACCAGCTGGGCGAGACGTAGCCGTGCGGGCCCTGGAAGACGACGGCCAGCTCGGACTCGCCGAGCCGGTGGGCGCGCTCGTCGGGCCGGCCGACGTGGCTGACCAGCACGAGCTCGTCGGGGTCGGCGCCGGGGAGGGGCTCCTCCAGCAGGAACGGGTAGTGCGAGACGACGACGCCGTCCTCGGTCGCGCTGACCATCGTCGCCCAGGGCGTCGCGCGGATCAGCGCGCGGATCTCGGCGGGGTCGGTCATCGCGTACTCGGTGCTCTCACGCATCGGCGGTCCTCTCGGCGCGGGCGGCGGTCCGAGCCAGGATCGCAGCGAATTCGGGCCAGAGCTCCACCGGGATGTCGTGACCCATCTCTTCGTAGAGGTGCAGCTCGGCCTGGGGCAGGATCCGCGCGGTCTCGAGCGCGGCGCTCCAGTGCAGGCTCTGATCGCCGCGGCCGTGGAGGACGGCGACCGGCACGGTGACCTTCGCCATCGCCTCCCGCCGCTCGAGCGGTCCGCGCAGCAGCGCGTTCCACTGCCGGATCAGCCCGGTCGGGGTGTAGGCGCGGTCGTAGTAGCGGGCGCCGAGGGCGGCGCTCGCCGCCTCGTCGAAGGGGAAGCCGGGCGACTGGTAGTGCCGCTGGCCGCCGACGAACATGGCGATGTAGGCGTCGCGGTCGAGGACCTCCGGGACCTCGGTGATCGGCTGCCCGGTGTGCTCGCCGACGAGGAACTCGGGCGCCGAGCTGAGCGAGGTCGACATCAGGCCGAGCGAGGCGACCCGCTCCGGGTGCAGGATCGCGACCAGCTGGGCGATGTAGCCGCCCATCGACATGCCGGTGAGGTGCGCGCGCGCGATCCCGAGCTCGTCGAGCACGGCGACGACGTCGAGCGCCATGTCCGCGAGGTCGTAGCCGGCCGTGGTGTCCTCCGGGCCGCCGGTCGCCTGGCTGAGGCCGACGTCGCGGTTGTCGGTGCGGACGACGAAGAAGCCGTGCTCGGCGAGCAGCTCGCAGAAGCGGTCGTCCCAGCCGATCAGCTGGGCGCCGCCGCCGTGCAGCAGGACGAGCGGGCGGCCGGACGGGTCGCCCGTCGTCTCGTAGTGCACGGCGACGCCGGCCGGGGTGGTGATCAGGGGCATGGCGGGAGGGTCCTGTCGGGGAGGAGCGAGTGGCTGTGGAGAACGGGCGGCCTGCGCGGCCTGTGGAGGAGAGGTGTCCTGTGGAGAACGGCCGGGTCTGCGCTGCCTGTGGAGGAGAGTCGGCCTGTGGAGGACACCGGTCCGGCACGGCCCTGTGGAGGAGAGTCCGTCAGAGCGCGGACCAGGTCGGCCGGCCGCCGAGGAGGGTCGCCGCGACGGGTGTCGTGCGCAGCTCCGCGTCGTCGGCGGTCGCCGGGTCGCGGTCGAGCAGCACGAGGTCGGCCGCGGCTCCCACGGCGACGGTCGCCCCGCGGGTGCTCGCCGCGAGCGCGACGTCGAACGGCAGCCGCTCGGCCGGGTGCCAGGCCTCGCGGCCGTCGCGGCGGCGGCTCACCGCCGCGGCCAGCGAGATCCACGGGTCGAGCGGGGCGACGGGCGCGTCGGAGCCGAGGGCGAGGGTCGCGCCGGCCGCGTGCAGCGAGGCGAAGGCGAAGGAGCGGTCGGTGCGGCCGGCCCAGTGCCGGTCGGCGACGTCGCGGTCGTCCATCGCGTGCTCCGGCTGCACGCTCGCGACGAGCCCGAGGCGGCCGAAGCGCGCGAAGTCCTCGGCCGCGACGAGCTGGGCGTGCTCGATCGTGCCCGCGAGGCCGAGCCGCTCGAAGACGTCGAGCACCTCGGCGTTCGCGCGGTCGCCGATGGCGTGCACGGCCGGGAGGATGCCGGCGTCGCGGGCGCGGACCAGCAGGCCCTCCACCTCCTCGGGCGCGACGCTCAGCACGCCGCACGGGTGCGGGTGGTCGGCGGCGATCCCGGGGTAGGGGTCGAAGCAGTAGGCGGTACGGGTGTTCAGCGAGCCGTCGACGACGATCTTGAGGCGGCCCATCCGGGCGAGGCCGGCCGGATCGAGGGCGTCGCCGGTGCGCAGCCCGCGGGCGATCGCGTCGTCGAGCCGGTCGGGCCAGACCGAGGTCTCGACGCGCAGGGACGTGACGCCCTCCGCGATGCGGGCCGGCCAAACGCGGGAGTTGTCGGCGTTCTCGAACTCGATGATGCCCACGACTCCCCGGGCCGCGGCGGCCTCGGCGGTCTCGCGGTAGGCGGCGACGGAGGGCAGGCCGACGGCGTCGATCAGGTCGAGCGTGCCGATCCACTCCGTCTCGCGCAGCACCCCGTCCGCCGGGATCGACAGGCCGAAGCGCCGGCCGGCCGCGCTGTTGAGCCAGCCGCAGTGCAGGTCGCCGCTGATCAGGACGAGCGCGCGGTCGGGCGCGATCGCGTCGAGTGCCGCGCGGGTCGGTGCATCCGTCCAGAGGCCGTCGCGGAAGCCGTAGCCGATCAGCACGGCGTCCTCGCGCACCGGCAGCGCCGCGCGCATGATCGCGACGGCCTCGGCGGCGCTCGCCGCGGGGGCGAGGTCGACCCGCTGCCGGCGGACCACCCACTGGGTGAAGTGCACGTGCGCGTCCCAGAAGCCGGGCGCGACGAAGCGGCCGTCGGCGTCGAGCGCCTCGGTGCTGCCCGGCAGCGTGCCGGCCGGGGCGATCTCGGCGATCGCGCCGTCGCGCAGCAGCAGGTCGGCGGGGGCGTCCTGCCCCGCGAAGCGAGCGGAGCGGATCAGGAGCTCGGTCATGCGTCCTCCAGGTCGAGAGGCCGGCCCATCACGGGCACGGCCCGGAGCAGCTGCCTCGTGTACGGGTCGGCGGGATCGGACAGCACGGTGTCGGTCGTGCCGTGCTCGACGAGGCGCCCGCCGCGCATCACCGAGACCTCGTCGCTGACGTAGCGGACGACGGCGAGATTGTGCGAGATGAAGAGCATCGTGAGGTCGAGTCTCTGCTGCAGCTCCCGGAGGAGGTTGAGCACCACGCCCTGCACCGAGACGTCGAGCGCCGAGGTGATCTCGTCGGCGATCAGCACCTGCGGCTCGGCGGCCAGCGCCCGGGCGATCGTGATCCGCTGGCGCTGCCCGCCGGAGAAGGCGGTCGGGCGGTCGTCGGCGCGCGCCGGGTCGATGTGCACCAGGTCGAGCAGCTCGCGGACGCGGTCGTCGCGGGCGGCGGCGGAGTGGCGCCGGCCGGTCGCGAGCAGTCCCTCGGCGATCGAGGCGCCGACGCTCATCCGCGGGTCGAGTGCGGACAGCGGGTCCTGGAACACCATCTGCACCCGGCGGCGCGCGGCCCGGGCCGACGGCTCGCGGCTGGCGATGTCGACGCCGTCGAGCAGGATGCGGCCGGAGTGCAGCGGGGTGAGGCCGACTGCGACCCGTGCGACCGTCGACTTGCCGGAGCCGGACTCGCCGACCAGTCCGTGGGTGGTGCCGGGGCGGACCGTCAGGTCCACGGCGTCGACGGCCGTGGTCGCCGAGCGGCCGTGGCCGAAGCGCACGGTCACCGCCTCGTAGCGCAGCTCGCTCATGCGGTCAGTGCCTCCTGGTCGTGGGCGGGCAGGTCGTGGGCGGTCCGGTCCGCGGAAGGCGGCTCCTCGTCGATCGCCGCGATCACCGGGAGCAGCGCGCTCCGGTCGGTCGCCATGTCCGGCACGCAGGCGATCAGCCCGCGCGTGTAGGGGTGCCGCGCCTCGTCGAGGCGGTCGGCGGCGATCTCCTCGACCACCCGACCGTCGCGCATCACCACGATCCGGTCGCAGAAGCCGCTGACCAGCGCGATGTCGTGCGAGATGAAGAGGATCGCCGCTCCGGTCGCGGTCTGCGCCTCGCGCAGCGCCTGCATCACCTGCCGCTGCACGGTGACGTCGAGCGCGGTGGTCGGCTCGTCCGCGATCAGCAGCCGCGGCGTGCCCATCAGGCCCATCGCGATCATCGCCCGCTGCCGCATGCCGCCGGAGAACTCGTGCGGCAGCCGGCCGACCCGCTTCTCGGCGTCCGGGATGCGCACCAGGTTCAGCTTGTCGATCGCGCGGCGCAGCGACTCGGCGCGCGGGGTGCGGGCGTGCACCTCGCTCGCCTCGCGCAGCTGGCGGCCGATGGTGAGCGCCGGGTTGAGCGAGGTCAGCGGGTCCTGGAAGATCATCGCCTGCTCGAGCCCGAGGCGGCGTCGCTCGGCGGCGTTGGGCACCGCGGTCATGTCGATGCCGCGGAAGACGAGCTGCTCGCTGGTGACCAGCGCGTCAGGGCCGAGCAGTCCGGCGACGGCGCTCGCCGTGACCGACTTGCCCGAGCCGCTCTCGCCGACGATGCCGACGGTCTCGCCGGGCAGGATCGTCAGATCGACGCCGTGCACGCGCTCGGTCATCGCCCCGTCGCGGCCGGGGAACGCCACGCGCAGCCCGGACATCTCGACGACGGGCATCGCGTCGGTGACGGGCGCGACGACCTCGTCCGAGCGCCGGCGCTTCACGGCCTTGACCGGGCGGCGGCGCGAGGACGACTCGCTGAAGACCTCGCCGAGCAGCGCGAAGACGACGCCCACCAGCACCACGGCGATGCCGGGGCCGATCGCGGCCATCGGATCGACGTAGATCCGCTTCGCGCCCTCGTTGAGCAGCCGGCCCCAGTCGTACTCGGGCGCCTGGACGCCGAGGCCGAGGAAGGACAGCGCGGCGAAGGAGAGCAGCGTGACGGAGGCGTGCGCCGCCGAGTTGACCAGCAGCGGCGGCAGGATGTTCGGCACCACGTGCCGGACGGTCGTCCGCAGCGGGCGGCTGCCGAGCATCCCGGCGGCGCGGACGTAGTCGCTGGACGACACCGAGGCCGCGAGCGTGCTGGTGAGCCGCGCGAAGACCGGGATGCCGGCGAAGCCGACGGCGAGCATCGCGCCGACCGCGGTCGTCCCCCAGATCACCGAGAAGAACAGCGCGAGCAGCAGCCAGGGGAAGGACAGCAGGATGTCGATGAGGCCGGCGATCAGCCGCTGCAGCAGGCGGGGCAGCAGCACCGCGACGACGCCGAGCAGCACGCCGCCGACGACCGAGATGCCGGTCGCGCCGAGGGTGAGCAGCACGGAGACGCGGGTGGCGACGACGACGCGGGCGAGGAGGTCGCGGCCGAGGTCGTCGGTGCCGAAGGGGTGCGCGAGGCTCGCGCCCTGCTGGCGGTCGGCGATCGAGCGCTCGGTGGCGAGGTCGCCGAAGAGGATCGGGCCGAGGACCGTCGCGAGGATCACCAGGACGAGGCCGACGGCGGCCGCGACGCCCTGCGGGGTGCGCAGCGACTCCGGGAGCCGGTGGGCCAGGGACGGGCGGGGGGAACGGGATGCAGTGCTCATGGCTCAGGCCTCCGCGATGGCCGACCGCGGGTCGAGCGCGGCGAGCAGCAGGTCGATGACGAGGTTGGCGGCGAGGACCAGGACGGCGTACATCAGCACGATGCCCTGGATCAGCGGGTAGTCCTTGGTGGTGATCGACGAGACGATCGTCGAGCCGATGCCGGGGATGACGAAGACCGTCTCGATCAGCACCGTGCCGGCGACGAGGCCGGTGAGCACCACTCCGCCCGCGGTCAGCGTCGCCGTGACGATGTTGGGCAGCGCGTGCCGGAGGTAGAGCAGGTGCCCCGGCAGCCGCTTGCTGCGCGCGGTGGTGAGGTACGGCGCCTCCAGGACCCGCACCATCTCGACGTGCACGATCCGCGCGAGGTAGGCGAGCGGGCCGATGGCGAGGGCGAGCACCGGCAGCACCGCGTACTCCGGGCCGCCCCAGCCCGCGGACGGCGCGAGCGGCACGACGATGCTGAACAGCCAGATCAGCACGACCGCGAGCAGGAAGTTGGGGATCGCGATCACGACGCCGAGCAGTCCCGAGACGCCGAGGTCGAGCGTGCGGTGCTTGCCGGCGCGGGCCGAGACCGCCGTCGCGACGCCGATCGGGAACGCGCCGAGCGCGGCGACCGCGAAGGCGACGACCGAGAGCGTCAGCGTGGCGGGCAGCCGCTCGGCCAGCGTGCTGCCGACCGGGCGCTGCGTGCTGATCGAGGTGCCGAGGTCGCCGCGCAGCAGCCCGCCGAGGTAGTTCGCGAACTGCTGGCCGATCGGCAGGTCGAGGCCGAGGGTGCTCCGCAGCACCGCCACGGTCTCGGCCGGTGCCGTCGGGCCGAGGGCCGCGCGCACCGGGTCGCCGGGCACGAAGTGGACCATGAAGAAGGAGGCGATCAGCACGATCACCAGCGAGACCGCCGCGCGGGCGAACCGCTTGAGCAGGAAGGCGAGGCGCGGGGAGCCGACCACGCCGAGCAGACGATCCCCCCGGCGCGGACCGGCCGCGGGCGCGCTCGGCGGGGAGGCCGGTGACAGCGGGGCCGTGGGTCGCACCGAGGGGATCGTCATGGTCAGCCCTGCATCCGGATCGTGGTGGGAGCGACGGTGCCGGGACGCTCGAGGGTCGCGCCCTTGACGTACATCGGCGACTCCGTCTCGGCGAGCGGGAAGACGTCGACCCGCTCGATCAGCTCGGCCTCGGCCTGCTTCCAGACACCGCAGGCCTCGTCGGCGCTGCCGGCGCTGAGCGCCTGCGTCGCGAGGGCGTTGTACTCGGGGTTCGAGACTCCCATGAAGTTGTAGCCGCCGTTCTCGCTCGTCTCACCGAGGAAGAACAGGCTCAGCACCACGGGGCTGGAGGGGGCGAGCTGGATGAAGCCGGTGTCCCAGTCGTAGCTCTGGTAGAGGTCGGTCGACCAGCCGGCCGAGTCCTCGGCGACCAGGTCGGTCGTGATGCCGAGCTCGTTCCACTCCTGCTGGACCTCCTCGGCGGCGGCGCCGTGCGAGGGGGTTCCGGCGTCGTAGAGGAACCGGATGGTCAGCGGCTCGCCGTCCTTCGCGCGCAGTCCGTCGGAGCCGAGCGGGTAGCCGGCCTCGTCGAGCAGCTCGCCGGCGGCGTCCACGTCGGTGTCGGGCAGCGTCCACTCCGGGCCGCCGGCGACGCAGGTGAGCGGGATCTGGTTGACCAGCGAGACCGAGTCGACGGCGTTGCCGTCGGTGACCAGCTCGCCGACGGCGTCGCGGTCGAGCGAGAGGGTCAGCGCCTGGCGGACGCGGACGTCGGCGGTGGGGCGGTCGGCGCGCTCGTTGAAGAGCATCTCGCCGATCGGGTTGAGGACGCCCTCGGTGTCGAGGCCGGCCGCGTCGAGGCGCTGGCGGTCGGCGCCGATGACGGAGGCGGCGTTGAGCTCGCCCGAGATCAGCAGGTTCGCGGCGGTCGCCTCGTCGGTGATCACCCGCGCCTCGATCTCGTCGGGCAGGCCCTCGGTGTCGCTGGTGACGTCGTCCGGGCCCCAGGTGTAGCCGTCGCGCTTCGTGTAGGTGTAGTCGGAGCCGGGGCTCGACGCGGTCAGCGCGTAGAGCGCGGTGCCGTTGGTGGTGTCGGTCAGGGTCGACGGGTCGTCGAGGCCGGCCTGGCAGACCATCTCGATGCTGCCGGTGCCCTGGAGCAGGAACGGGTTGTTGGCCGTCGAGGTGACGGTGACGACGTTCCCGTCCGCGGTCGCCGTCATGTCGGCGGTGACGCTCGAGCCGAACCAGAACGTGCCGTTGTCGGCGTTCGCCTGGTAGGCGAAGTTCGCCGCGGCCGTCTCGGCGGTGAAGGGGGTGCCGTCGGCGCAGGTGATGCCGTCCTTCAGCGTGTACGAGATCGAGGTGGGCGTGCTCTCCCAGCTCTCGGCGAGGAAGGGCACGACCTCGCCCTCGGGGGTCGTGTAGGCCAGCGAGTCGTAGCCGAAGGTGACCATCGCGCGCTGCACGAGCGAGACGCCGGTGAACGGGTTGAGGCTGCCCGGGTCGTCGTTGATCGCGAGGGAGAAGGTGCCGCCCGAGACGGGGTCGGCGTCGGACGCGGAGCCGCCGGCGGGGGCCGAGCAGGCGCTCAGGGCGAGCAGCGCCACCAGCGAGCCCGCGGCGACGGCCGGGACTCGGAGCGCTGTGGTGCGGGGAGAACGGGTCATGATGCGTCCTTCGGGGAATGCAGGGCGAGTGGTGCAGGACTCCCGATCAGGGCCAGCGGGCCCGCGGCCTTCACGGAGACTTTGAGCGACGCGCTGGCCGAGTAGGACAGCGGCGTCTCGAGCACGTCGACGATCTCGACGAGCCGCGGATCGGCGCCGGCCTGGATCGCGCGCTCGATCGCGATCCGGCCGGCCGCCTCGATCGCGGCGGCGCGGTCGACGTGGTCGCACAGCTGGTCGGCGCGGCCGCCGGCCAGGGCGATCGCGGCGCCGACGGCGTTGGCCACGTTGCCGCGGTCGGGGCGGAGCACCTCGCTCGCGCCGTGCACGTGGTCCGGGACCAGGAAGCCGCCGCCGCCGACGACCACGAGCGGCAGGCCGACGCGGCCGAGCGACATCCGCTCGACGGCCGACTCGATCCGGTCCTGCGCGACGGCGAGGGCGTTGCCGAGGGCGGAGCGGGTGGCGCGGTCCAGCGCGGGGAGGGCCCTGCCGGGGATCATCCCGGGCAGCTGCATCGCGGCGGCGTCGGTGAGGGTGGCGGTCGCGCCGCCGAAGAGCAGGCCCTCGCGGGCGATCCGGTAGCCGACCGAGTCGGTGGTCGGCACGCCGGTGGCCGTGTCGACGATCGTGCCGCCGCCGATCCCGACGCTGAGGATGTCGGGCATCCGGAAGTTGGTGCGGACGCCGCCGATCTCGCGCGGCAGGGTCGACTCGCGGGGGAAGCGGTCGACGAGCACGCCGAGGTCGCTGGTGGTGCCGCCGATGTCGATGATGATCGCGTCGTCGGCGCCGGAGAGGAACGCGGCGCCGCGGATCGAGTTGGCGGGGCCCGAGCCGATGGTGAGCACGGGGTAGCGGGCCGCGTACTCGACCGCCATCAGCGTGCCGTCGTTCTGGGCGAAGAAGGTGGCGGCGTCGAGGCGCTCCTCGTCGACCACGGTGAGCAGTCCCTGCGTCACGTCGCGGGCGATGCCGTGCAGCGCGGCGTTGAGCACGGTCGCGTTCTCGCGCTCGAGCAGGCCGAGGGCGCCGATCTCGTGGCTGAGCGAGACGGGCAGGTCCACGCCGACGTGGTCGGCGACCAGCGCGGCGACCTCGAGCTCCTGCTCCGGGAAGGAGGGGCTGAAGATCCCGCAGACGGCGACCGCGTCGAAGCGGCCCTCGAGCGAGTCGAGGAAGCGGCGGACGCCGTCGACGTCGAGCGGCGAGATCGGGTAGCCGTCGATCAGGTGGCCGCCGCCGGCGAGCAGGCTGCCGGCGAGCACGGTGTCGCGGAGGTCGGCGGGCCAGCCGGAGAGCGAGGGGAACTCGGTCGAGGCGGGGGCGCCGAGGCGGATCACGGCGACGCGGCCGAGGTCGCGGCGGCGGACGATCGCGTTGGTGGCGTGGGTGGTGCCGAGCATGACGCGGGAGACGCGGTCGCGGTCGGCGCCCAGCTCGCCGAGCACGGCGGAGAGCGCGGCGCGGATGCCGCCGGTGACGTCCTCGGTGGTGGCCTGCTTGGTCCAGGCGGTGACGGCGCCGTCGGCGTCGAGCACGACGGCGTCGGTGTTGGTGCCGCCGACGTCGATGCCGACGGAGAGGTCGCGGAGTGCGGCGCTCATCGGGCCACCTCCGCGACGGCGCCGTCGAACGGCACGTAGTCGAAGTCGAAGTCGAAGGCGGCGGGGCCCGCCAGCTCGATCCCGCGCGGGGTCCGCCAGAGCGGATCGCAGGCCCAGGCGAGCACGCTGACCCGCTGGCCGAAGCGGAGCATCTCGGTCGAGATCGCCTCGCCGGTCTCCGAGTCGAGGATCGAGACGAGGTCGGGGACGCTGACGACCACGCCGCCGTCCTCGATCACCACGAGGTTCTCGTTCTGGATCTCGACCCGCACCATCCGGCTGCGGTCGGCGCCGACGCCGTCGATCGTGACCGAGCCGCGGGTGAAGCCGCCCTCGGTGCTGCGGTCGATGTCGATCACCTTGCCGCCGATCAGCACGGCCGCGCCGAGCTCCTCGGCGATGTCGGTCACCGGGTCGGCGGAGGCGAGCAGGCGGCGGCCGACCTGGATCGCACGGCTGACGGTGCCCTCGATCACGGCGCCCGGGGCGGTCTCGTGGGTGAGCAGGTAGTGCGCGCCGAGGGCGATGCCGCCGGCCGCGACGGTGAAGGCGCGGGCGTGGCGCTCGAGCCAGGCGATGTCGACGGTGCGGAGGACGGTGACGTTGCCGACCACGTCGCTCATCACCGCGAAATCGCTCGGCAGCCCGGCGACGTTCATCGAGATCATCGTGGCCTTCGGGAACGCGCGGCCCATGCCGTCCGCATCGAGCACCGCGAGCCCGAGCTCCGCGGCCCAGCCGACCGGCGCGACGCCGTTGCTGCCGCCGATCTCGGCCGCCATCACAGTGGTGACCGGGCGGCCGATCAGGCGCTCGACCTCGCGCAGCAGCGTGTGCGCCTGGCTGCTCGAGCCGAGCATCTCGATGCCGACCGAGGGGGCGCCCATCCCGGACATGATGATGACCGCGTCGTCCGGGCCGAGGTCCTCGACGCCGACGACGCGCACCGGGCCGTTGGCGTCGATCGCGTTCTCGACCGAGAGCTGGGCGCCGTGCACCGAGCCGCCTCCGCCGGTGCCGAAGACCGCGCAGCCGGCGGCCAGGGGAGCGACGTCGTCGCGGGTGATCAGGCGGACGGGGCTCGGTCCGGCCGGGGGCGTGAAGCTCATGCTCCGAGGCTAGCCAGGGGCGCAAGCGGGCGGAATGTGCCGTCACCATGAGGAAACGGCCATGATTGTGCTCATGGCACAGACGTCCCTCCTCCACGTCCTCGAGCACGGCGAGCAGTTCGGCATGGTCTGCCGCGCGGGCGACCCGGCGGGCGTCTCGCTCAGCGGAGTGGAGATGCTCGCGCTCGAGGACGTGGGGCAGGCGCTGCCCGGGCACCTGGTGATCGTGCTGCACGGCGCGGAGCAGCCGCGGGCGTACCAGATCGACATCGTCATCCGGCGGGCGATCGCGGCCGAGGTCGCCGCGCTGCTCTTCGTCGGCGAGCTGGCGCTGGCCGAGACCTCGCGCTCGCTGGCCGACCGCGGGGCGCTGCCGGTGCTGACGGCGAGCGCGCCGCCCTCCGAGCTGGCCGTCTCGATCGACCGGCTGCTGCGCGGCGGGGCGGCCGAGGCGCTGGGCCGGGCGGAGCTGGCGATCGCCGCCGCCCGGGCCGCCTGCGACGGCGACCCGCTCGATGCGCGCGCGGCGGTGCTCGACGCGGCGACGGCGGCGCTCGGGATCGAGCTGCGGATGATCGAGGACCCGGCCGTCACCTGGAGCGACCCCGACGCGGTCTGCATCGGCGAGGTCGCCGTCGGGCGGCTGGTCGCCGAGCAGCCGGAGACCGCGGCGGTGATCGCGCTGCCGGTGATCGCCGCGCTGCTCTCGCGGGCGCTGCAGCGCGAGTCGCAGGTGCGCTTCGGGCCGGCGCGCTCCCGGGCCGACCTCGTGGTCGAGCTGCTGCTGGCGGAGTCCTCGCGCATCGACGCCCTCGCGGTGGACGCCGCGCGGGCCGGGCTGCCGGTCGCCTCCGCGCACGCCGCCGCCTGGATCACCCCGCGCCACCGTGACGACGCCGAGCGCCGCCTCCCCGCGGCGCTGGTTGCGGCGATCGAGCTGAACGCCTTCCAGCTGACCGACGGCCGCGACGAGGTCTGGCACCTCGCGGTCTTCCACGACGACCTGGTGGTGGTGGCGTCGGAGGAGTCGGGGGCGCCGGACCACCAGCGACGGGTGCGGGACGTGGCCGAGCGGCTGATCGCGTACGGCGTGGCGGTCGCGGGGGAGGGCTGGACGTTCACGGTCGGGCTCGGCACGCCGCAGTCGGGCGCCTCGGGGCTCCGGCAGTCGGCGACGGAGGCGCGGATCACCGCCGGCTCGGCCGTCGCCGCGGGCCGCCTCGGCGCGGTGGAGGTCACCGACGTCACGGGCCTGCGCCGGGTGCTGCTCGACTTCTACGCGTCGCCGCTCAGCCGCGCGCTGCTCGACGACGTGCTCGCGCCGCTGGACGCCCTCGGCGCCGAGCGCTCGGCCATCTCCGTGCGGACGCTGCTGGCGTACCTCAGCAACCGCAACTCCCTCGCCCGGGCCGGCGAGGTGCTGCTGCTGCACCCGAACGCCGTGAACTACCGCGTGCGCCGCATCGAGCAGGCCCTGGCCCTGGACCTGGAGGACCCGGACACGCGCTTCGCCCTGGAGCTGGCCTGCCGCCTGCGCGTGATGGCGACGACGCGCTGAGGCGTGCGGCGCCTCGTTCATGCTGGTCGAGTAGCCCCGCAGGGGGCGTATCGAGACCCGCCGGCGCCAGCGGGGCAGTCTGCAGACTCGACTTCTGACGCTGGTGGATCTCGATACGCCCGCTCCGCGGGCTACTCGATCAGCATGGGCTTCGCCCCACTGACAAGGTGATCGCTCCGAGGAGCGGCGGCGCCCCTTCATGCTGGTCGAGTAGCCCCGGAGGGGCGTATCGAGACCCGCCGTCCTCAGCACGGCGGGTCTGCAGACCCACGTTCTGACGCTGGTGGATCTAGTGGGAAGAGCCGCCCGCAGACATGCTGGTCGAGTAGCCCCGCAGGTGCGTATCGAGACCCGCCGGCGCCAGCGGGGCAGTCTGCAGACTCGACTTCTGACGCTGGTGGATCTCGATACGCCCGCTCCGCGGGCTACTCAATCATCACGGGCTTCGCCATACTGATGAGGTGATCTTTCGGGCCGCGGCGGCGCCCTGTCATGGCTTCAGCGAATTCCCCCAGTGCGCCTCTCCGGGCGCGAACCGTGACGCGCCGGGGGTCCTTCTCTTCTCGCAGGATCATCTCGGTGAGCGCTGCTGCGTGCTGCTCCGCGTCGACTGGACGCGGAGCGGGGGCTGCGTGGGCGCCGGAGCCCGGGACGGGTCCACTCGCGCGGCAGGTGCACCGCGACTGGACGCGGAACGGGGTGCGGCCGGGCGTCAGAGCCCGATCCGGGTCCACTCGTGCGGATCCGGGGCCCTGTCAACACCTCGAAGTCTGAAGGGTTGTTCAGATAACGTCGTCGACGAGCGGATCCGGAGTCGGCCGTCGTCGCATCCCCCCGCGGCCCCACGAGAGGGCGCCCGCCCGCGGACGCCGACCCAGGGCCGTGGCGACGAGGGCACCGTTCGCCCGCCGCAGGAGAGCCCCCACTCCCTCGCGGCCGGTCGGACGCACGTCGCCGGGCCCCGCCGCTCCCCGCCCCCGACTGCGCGCCGAAGGATCTCGATGACGACTCTGCTGGACCCCCGACCCCCCGAAGCCCGACGCATCACGGGCGACCGGCCGTGACCGTGACCGGCCTCGACGACACCCGCACCCCGCCACTCGAGAACGCGCGCGAGCTGGTCCTCCACGCCTGCCGCGTCGGGGACGCCGAACTGCAGTCCCACATCGACGACCTCTGGGCGGCCAAGGCCGACCCCGAGAGGACGCGCGGACTGCTCACCCGCTACCGACGCGAGGTCGAGGACGCCCGCACCCTCCTCGCCGCAGCCGCCGACCCGCAGTGGTGGCGGGCCGCGACCGCCGAGCGGATCGAGGCGAGCTGCCGGGCCGCGCGGATCTGGACCGAGGGCGACCCGGTCTGCGCCGACCTCGAGCGGGCGTTCGCCGCGCAGCTCCGGAGCGTCCTCGGCATCGACCTGACGCAGATCCCGCGTCACGAGCGGAGCCGCTGACCTGCGGTGTCGGGCCTTCGATGCTCCTCGCCGGAGTCTCTGCGCTCTGTGATGGAAGTGGGCGTGCGCACTTGAGCCTGGAAGGCCCGATCGGCTGAGGAAGGCCGGTTCTCGCGGCTTCCAGCCTTCGTCGTGCACGCCCGCGCGCGGACATCGTCAGCGCAGCACCGCCGACACCGCCTCCGCCAGCCGGATCGCCGCGCGCTCGAGCTCGCGCGAGCGCGCCGTGACGTCATCGGCCATGCCCACCAGGCACGCCGCCGCCACGACGGCGCCGCTCGCGTCGCGGATCGGTGCCGAGATCGAGACCATGCCGGCGTCGTCGTAGGCCTGCATCGAGAGGACGCCGTCGCGGCGGACGGTCTGCATCCGGCGGAGGAACCGGGCCAGGTCCCGCGGGGTGTGCCGGGCCGGGAACAGCTGCGTCAGCTCGTCCGGCTCGAGGTCCATCAGCATCGTGGGGCCGCCGTCCGAGCCGACGATCGGGTGGGCGCGGCCGAGCCAGGGGATCATCGCGAGGCCGTCGCCGGCCAGCTCGAGTTCTTCCACGAGCGTGAGACTGCGCATCCCCGCGAGCACGGTGACGAACGCG
Source organism: Rathayibacter sp. VKM Ac-2928 (assembly GCF_022815545.1). Classification (NCBI taxonomy): domain Bacteria; kingdom Bacillati; phylum Actinomycetota; class Actinomycetes; order Micrococcales; family Microbacteriaceae; genus Rathayibacter; species Rathayibacter sp. VKM Ac-2928. The sequence goes on along the minus strand of NZ_JALGRU010000003.1, from coordinate 646,424 downwards.
CAGGCGCGCAGGCTCCGCGCGGCCTCCGCGACCAGCGGCCCGCCGCGCGACACGATCAGCGGAGCGGCCGCCGCCCGGAACCAGCCGTGCACGACCCAGGCGACGCGGAACTCCCCGTCGCCGCCGCGCTCGACCACGCCCGCCGCGACGCAGGCCTCGAGCAGCCGGCCGGTGCGGTCGCGGCGGAGGCCCGTCGCCCGCGCGGCGCCGGCGGCGGTGTCCGGCCCGTCGGCCAGGTGCTGCAGGAGCGGGAGGGCCGCGTGCAGCGCGGAGCCGCCGGCGGTCGAGACGGTTGAGACCGGCGGTTCGTCGCCGTCCGCCGTGTCGCGCCCCGCGCCCGCCTCCCGCGACCCGTCGAGCCCCGCCTCGATGCTCCGTCGTGCGACCGCCAGAGCCCGCCGGATCCGCGGCCCGTTCTCGCGCAGCCGCACCGCCGGCAGCCGCACCGCCAGCACCGCCGCGCACTCGCCGGCGGGCGTCAGCAGCGGCGTCGCGATCTCGACCCGCAGCCCCTCGGTCGTCTCCGCGACCGTCTCGTCCCCCAGCCCCATCGGATCCGCGGCACGCGCGATCGCGCTGCCCGCGTCGTCGATCCGCTCGCCGACCGCGGCGGGGGAGTGCAGGGTCCACGACGAGAGCACGCTGCCGATCACCCGCATCGACCCGGGTGCCCCGGCCGCCAGCACGACGGTCTCGCCGGTCTGCTGCGCGGCGAGCGTCAGAGCGAAGCGGAGCGACCGCGCGACCGGCGCCGCGGCCCGTCCCGAGAGCCGCACGGCGACCGCGCCCAGGCGGTAGCTGCCGTAGTCCGCGCCGCGCTCGATCAGCCCCGTCCGCTCCAGCTCCGCGCACAGCCGCGAGACCGAGCTGAGCGGCGCGCCGAGCTCGGCGGCGAGAGCGCCGACGCCGAGCGGCGCCGTCGGATCCGGCCGCTCGCCGAGCAGCCGCACCACCCGCAGGCCCGTCGTCACGCGTCCGCTCACGAGCCGCCCCTCTGCAGAACCGTCAATTCCGAGGCGCCCGAATCGCCGCCAGCACGCACTGTAACAGCGCCGGAACCCGCCGTTCCTACAGTGATCGCACTCGCCCGGCGGCGGTCACGACGGCCCGCCGAGCGCGACGGCGGCGCGCCGTCACCCGCTCCACGAACGCTTCCCGCAGCCCTAGGAGTCCCATGAACCCGACCGTCCCCCGCCCCGCGACCCGCACAGCGCCCCGCGCCACGCCGCGCCCCGCCCGCCGGGCCGCCGTCGTCACCGCGGTGCTCGCCTCCGCCGCCCTCCTCGCCGGTTGCTCGGCCGACGCCGCCGCCACGACCGACGCGGAGCCGAGCGCCCTCTTCGAGCAGAGCATCGCCGACCTGGTGCCCGAGGACATCGCGGCCGCTGGCGAGATCCGCATCGCGAGCGGCCCCGGCTACCCGCCGCTGCTCGACCTGGCCGACGACGGCACCACCCTCTCGGGCTCGCAGCCCGAGGAGATGCGCCTGATCGGCGAGGTACTCGGCCTCGACGTCGTCTTCGAGGACATCAAGTTCGATGCGCTCTTCCCCTCGCTGGCCTCGAAGAAGATCGACGCCGCGGCGGCCGCACTGGGCGTCACCGCCGAGCGGCTCGAGACCGTCGACTTCGTCAGCGACTTCCTCGGCGGCACCACGCTGCTGGTCGAGGGCGGCAATCCGCTCGACCTCACGATCGACACGCTCTGCGGCCAGTCCGTCGGCGTGCTCAAGGGCTCGACCGAGAACGACATCACGCTCCCGAAGTGGGACGCCGTCTGCACCGAGACGGGCGAGCCGGCGATCGAGATCTCGACCTTCCCGACCGCGGCCGACGCCGTGCTCGCCCTGAGCTCCGGCCGCGTCGACGCGACGGTCAGCGCCGTCCCCCCGGCCGTCTTCCAGGCCGAGCAGTCCGACGGCGCGCTCGAGGCGCTCGACGTCAACTTCGAGCCGAGCCCCTGGGGCATCGCCTTCCCGGACGGCTCCGAGTTGGCCCCCGCCTTCCAGGCCGCCCTCGAGCACCTGATGACGACGGGCGACTACCAGGAGAACCTCGAGCGCTTCGGCGTCGAGGTCGGCGCGGTCGAGCAGGCCGAGCTCTACACCGACCCGGCCCAGATCAGCGGATGACCGCCGTGGAGCAGCGCGCGACGACCACCGCGCCGCCCGAGACCGTGGTCCCCGTCCGGCACTGGGGCCGGCGGGCGGCGACCGCCGTGATCCTCGTGCTGGCGGCGCTGCTCGCCCACTCGGTCGCGACCAACCCGAACTTCGAGTGGGGCAGCGTCTTCGGCTACTTCCTCGACGGGCGGATCCTCCGCGGACTCGGCACCACGCTCCTGCTCACCGTGATCGCGATGGTCGTCGGCATCGTCATCGGCGTCCTGATGGCTGTCGGCCGGCAGTCGCAGACGCTCGTGGTCGCCACGGCGGCGGGCGCGTTCGTCGCCTTCTTCCGCGGCACGCCGCTCCTGGTGCAGCTGATCTTCTGGTTCAACCTCGCCGCGCTCTACCCCGAGCTCAGCCTGGGCGTCCCGTTCGGCCCCACCTTCGCCAGCGCCGACACCAACGTGCTGATCAGCCCGTTCCTCGCCGCGATCCTCGGCCTCGGGCTCAACGAGGGCGCCTACATGTCCGAGATCGTCCGCGCGGGCCTGCTCTCGGTCGACCCCGGCCAGGTCGACGCCGCCGAGGCGCTCGGGCTGCGGAGGGCCCAGGTCTTCCGCCGGATCGTCCTGCCGCAGGCGATGCGGGTCATCATCCCGCCGACCGGCAACCAGACGATCTCGATGCTGAAGACGACGTCGCTGGTGAGCGTGATCGCGATCCCCGACATCCTCTTCGCCGCCCAGACCATCTACTCCCGCAACTTCGAGGTGATCCCGCTGCTCATCACCGTCAGCCTCTGGTACCTGCTCGTCACCACGGTCCTCAGCGCGGGCCAGCGGATGATCGAGCGGCGCTTCTCCCGCGGCGACCGGATCGTCCAGGGCCCGACCCCGCTCGGGGCGCTGCTCGCGAGCGCGAGGCCGCGGCCCGCCGCCCGAGGGGAGGGAGCGCTGTGACCGCGCCCATGGTCCAGGCGACCGGCGTGCACAAGCAGTACGGCGGCAACCTCGTCATTCGCGGCATCGACCTGACCGTCGCGCCGGGCGAGGTGACCTGCCTGCTCGGCCCGTCCGGCTCGGGCAAGAGCACCTTCCTCCGCTGCATCAACCACCTCGAGAAGATCGACGCGGGCACGATCAGCGTCTCCGGCGAGCTGGTCGGCTACCGCCGCCACAACGGCCGTCTGCACGAGCTGCGCGACGCCGAGATCGCGACGCGGCGCAGTGAGATCGGCATGGTCTTCCAGCAGTTCAACCTCTTCCCGCACCTCACCGTGCTGGAGAACCTGATCGAGGCGCCCGTCCTGGTCCGCCGCGAGAAGGTGTCGGACGCCACGGCCCGCGCCCGCGTGCTGCTCGACCGGGTCGGCCTCGGCGCCAAGGCGGACGCCTACCCGCGCTCGCTCTCCGGCGGTCAGCAGCAGCGGGTCGCCATCGCCCGCGCCCTCGCGATGCGACCCCGGCTGATGCTCTTCGACGAGCCGACCTCCGCGCTCGACCCCGAGCTGGTCGGCGAGGTGCTCGACGCGATGCGCGACCTCGCCGCCGAGGGCATGACGATGATCGTCGTCACCCATGAGATCGGCTTCGCCCGCGAGGTCGCCGACACGGTGACCTTCATGGACGGCGGCGTCGTCGTCGAGTCGGGGCCGCCCGAGCGGATCCTCGCCGACCCGCAGCACGAGCGCACCCGCGCGTTCCTGTCCAAGGTCCTCTGACCCTGTCACCCGAGCCGTCGATCCCGGCGGCCCTCACCGATCCACGGAAGCGAAGCATCAGCATGGAGAAGTTCGACGTCGCCGTCGTCGGAATGGGCGCTCTCGGCAGCGCCGCCGCCTACCACCTGGCCCGCCGCGGCGCCCGGGTCGTCGCGTTCGAGCAGTTCGAGCTCGGCCACGTGCGCGGCGCCTCGCACGACACCTCGCGCATCCTGCGCACTTCCTACGGTGCCCCCGAGTACGTCCGGCTCGCGCAGTCGGCGTACCTCGACTGGGCCGACCTCGAGGCGGAGTCGGGCGAGTCGCTCGTCACGATCACCGGCGGGCTGGTGTTCTTCCCGGCAGGCAGCCCCTACTCCGCCGAGGCGTTCCGGTCGAGCCTCACCGAGAGCGGAGTCCCGTTCGAGCTGCTCACGCCGGCCGAGGTCACCGCGCGCTGGCCGCAGTTCTCGCTGCCGGAGGGCACGCAGACGGTGTACACCGCCGACTCCGGCATCGTGCACGCCGCCCGCACGGTCGCCGTGCTGCAGCTGCGGGCCCGGCAGCACGGCGCCGTGATCCGCGACCGCACGCCGGTCGAGGCGCTGCTCCCCGGCGAGGACGGGGTCGTCCTGCGCACCGCGGGCGGTGACGTGCTCGCGGGCAAGGTGATCCTCGCCGCGGACGCCTGGACGAACGAGCTGCTCGCACCGCTCGGCGCCGAGATCCCGCTCGTCACGATGCAGGAGCAGGTCAGCTACTTCGCGCCGCCCGAGCCGAGCGCCTTCGACCGCGAGCGCTTCCCGGTCTGGATCTGGGAGGACGAGCACTGCTTCTACGGCTTCCCGACCTACGGCGAGCCGACGATCAAGGCCGCGCGCGACGTCTCCGACAACCTGATGTCGCCGCGCGAGCGCACCTTCGTCCCCTCGGCCGAGCTGCTGGAGGAGCTGACCGGCTTCGTCGGCGCCGTGGTGCCCACCGCAGGCGAGGTGCTGCGCACCGTCACCTGCCAGTACGCGCTGACGCCGGACCGCCGCTTCGTCCTCGGCCCGCTCGACGAGCACCCCGACATCCTGGTCGGGCTCGGCGCCGGGCACGCCTTCAAGTTCACGCCGACCATCGGCCGCGTGCTCGCCGAGCTCGCCCTCGACGGCGCGACCAGCGAGGACGTGTCGGCCTTCGGAGTGACACCGCCGGTCGCGGCGCCCCTTCTGGGCTGAGGGCGCGGGAGGAGGAGCGTCCCCCTCCCGCGCGCCGTCACGCGACCTCGCGCTCCTCCTCCACCGCCGGCTCGAGCTCGACGACCTCGTGCGGCTGCCGCACGACGGGCGCCGCCGCTGTCACGGCGGGTGCGCCGAGCCGCGTGGGGGCGGCGGCCGGCCAGCCGATCGCCTCGGAGGCGCCCCGCAGGTTGCGGAGCCACCACGCCCAGTCCTCGGGGACGAGGCTGAACGGGTCCTCGTAGCCGAGGGCGCGGGCCGCGTAGACCGGCCAGTGCGCGTTGGCCAGCGCGGGGCGGCCGAGGTAGACCAGATCGAGCAGGTCCTCCTCGATCACCCGGTTGGCGATCTCGGGCTGCCCGAGGTTCCAGCTGGCGGCGACCGGGATGCCCACCTCCTCGCGGATCCGGGTGGCCGTGCCGACCATGCCGCCCAGCTTGCCGATCGGGATGTCGCCCTGCATGGCGTCGGTGTTGAAGCCGATGCTCACGTCGGCGAGGTCGAGTCCGTGCTCCTTCATCCAGCCGATCGCCGTGATCGACTCGTCGACGGTCGCGCCGCCCGGGTGCAGGTCGTCGACGCCGAGCCGCATCGTCAGGGGGATGCGCTCGGGGAGCACCGCGCGCACCGCGTCGAGGGCCTCGAGGTGGAACCGGGTGCGGTTCTCGAGGCTGCCGCCGTAGGCGTCCGTGCGCTGGTTGGCGAGCGGCGAGAAGAACTCGCTGCCGAGGTAGCCGTGCGCGAAGTGCATCTCGACCCACTCGTAGCCGGCCTCGACGGCGCGCGCGGCGGTGTCGGCGTAGTCCTGCATCAGCTGCGCGATCTCGTCGACGGTCAGCGCGCGCGGCACGTAGGGCATGTCGCCGCCGTAGGCGATCGCGGAGGGCGCGCGGGTCTGCCAGCCGGCCTCGTGCTCGGGCGGGAGCATGGAGCCGCCCTCCCACGGGGTGACGAGGCTGCCCTTGCGGCCGGTGTGGCCGAGCTGGATCGCGGCGACGCCGCCCATCGACGTGATCATGTCGACCACGCGCTTGTGGCCCTCGATCTGGTCGTCGTCGTAGAGGCCGGCGCAGTGCACTGTGGTGCGTCCGTCGGGCGTGATCGCGATCTGCTCGGGGAAGACGAGGCCGAACCCGCCGGCCGCACGGGCACCGAGATACATCAGGTGGAAGTCGTCCAGCTTGCCGTCGGTCGAGCGGTACATCGTCATCGGCGACATCGCGATGCGGTTGCGGAGGGTCACGCCCTTGAGCGTGTACGGGGAGAAGAGGTCGGGCATCGTGATCCATTCCGGGGGGAGGGGGTGAAGTGGAGCGAGTGGCCTCAGTGCATCACCGGCGCAGACTCCGGCCGATTTCGCGGCCGTTGCCGGTCCGTAACGTTCTGCTCACGGGGCGGCAGGGGGAGTGAGAGGTCGCGCTGCGGCGCCCGCGCCCGCCATCCTGGAAGCACGTGCGCGGTCCGCCGCCGCGACCGAGGAGGGGGACCCGTGCAGATCCAGAGATCCGGCGAGGATGCGCGCCGCCGCCCGCTCTACGGCGGCTCGGGCGTGCTCGATCTGGAGTACTACTTCCGCGCCACGACCGCACTGCCGAGCTCGGTGATGCGCTTCCACCTCGAGCCGGGCACCTCCGAGGGCGAGCACGTGCACCTCGCGGGCGACGCCGGCAGCTGCTCGCCCGAGAGCTCCGACGAGCTCTACGTAGTCGTGCTCGGCGAGGTCGTGATGACCGTCGACGGCGAGAGCGCCGTGCTGCGCGCGGGCGACGCCCTCTATGCCCCGGCCGGCAGCCACCACGGAGTCGCCAACGAGTCGGACGCCCCCGCCGAGCTGATCCTCGTCTTCGGCCCACCGACCCCGCGCTGACCCACGCGAGGAGCAGACGCGCTGGAGTCGTCCCCTCCCTGCTGGTCGAGCAGCCGCGCCAGCGGCGTATCGAGACCCCGCCGCCCAGGCGCAGAGGCGCCCGACCTCTCCTCCCAGCCCCATCACCACCCGCCCCCACCCCCCTTCCGTGCTTCCGCACCCCGCCTCCCGCCGGCGCCTGCCATCCTGGCCGGGCACGCGCCCGACCCCGTGCATGGAGGCGCCGATGTCCGACGACGGGATGGCCGAGTCCGGCTACCGGCAGACCCTCACCCGCGGCATCGGCCGCTTCGGCAGCTTCGCCGCGGGAGTCAGCTACATCTCGATCCTGACCGGCACCTTCCAGCTCTTCTCCTTCGGCTACGCGAACGGCGGCCCGGCCTACTGGTGGTCCTGGCCGATGGTCTTCGCCGGCCAGCTCGCCGTGGCGCTCTGCTTCGCCGAACTCGCCGCGCGCTACCCGGTCGCCGGCTCCGTCTACAACTGGAGCAAGCGCCTGGCCGGCCCGACGGTGAGCTGGCTCGCCGGCTGGATCATGGCGCTCGCCTCCGTCGTCTCGCTCGCCGCCGTGGTGCTCGCCTACCAGAGCACGCTCCCGCAGATCTGGCGCGGCTTCCAGCTGGTCGGCGACGGCACCGGCACGAGCGCCGGGGTCAGCGCGGTGCTCTGGGGCGCGATCCTGGTGGCGTTCACGACCGGCGTCAACGCCCTCGGCGTGCGGCTGATGGCCCGCATCAACAGCGTCGGCCTGCTGATCGAGCTGGTCGCCGCGGTCCTCCTCGTCGTCGTCCTCGCCGCCAATGCGGTCAACCCGCCGAGCGTCGTCCTCGAGACGGCCGGCCGCGGCGAGGGCGTCCCCGGCGGCTACCTCGGCGCGTTCCTCATCGCCGCGATCGCCTCCGCCTACGTGATGTACGGCTTCGACACCGCCGGCTCGCTCGGCGAGGAGACCGTCGACCCCCGGCGCACCGCCCCGACCGCGATCCTCCGCGCGATCACCGCCTCGTTCGTTCTCGGCGGCCTGATCATCCTCTTCGGCCTCCTCGCCGCCCCCGACCTCGCCGACCCCGCACTCGGCTCCCCGTCCGGCGGACTCCAGCTCGTGGTCCTGCAGGTGCTCGGCGGCCCGCTCGGCTCGGTGTTCCTCGGCTGCATCGTGGTCGCGATCACCGTCTGCGCCCTCGCCGTGCACACCGCCGGCATCCGCCTGGTCTTCGCGATGGCCCGCGACAATGCCCTGCCCGGCAGCGCCCTGCTCGCCCGCGTCGACCCGCGCCGCCGCACGCCGGTCGCCCCGGCCGTCCTGATCGGCGTCCTCGCCGTGCTGATCCTCGTCGTCAACATCGGCACCCCCGAGATCTTCACCGCCGTGACGAGCGTCGCCGTCATCCTGATCTACCTCGCCTACCTCCTGGTCACCGTGCCCCTGCTGCTGCGCCGCCTCCGCGGCCGCTGGCCCACCGCCGACGCGCACGCCGGCTGCTTCTCGCTCGGCCGCCTCGGCCTGCCGGTCAACATCGTCGCTGTGCTCTGGGGTACCGCGATGGCGGTCAACCTCGCCTGGCCCCGCACCGAGGTCTACGGCGACGGCCCCCTCCGCTGGATCGCCCTGATCGTCGTCGGACTCGTCGTCACCGTCGGCCTCGCCTGGTTCCGCCTCCGCGGCCGCCACCACCTGGGCGTCTTGCCGGAGCACGCGCTGCCGCTCCCGGAGCCGCTCGACCGCTGACCGCCCGCATCCGCGCTCTCGCTCCACCCGTCACTCCGGGTCGCCCGATCCGTCACGAACGGCTCCCTCTCCGCCGCCGAAGGAGCCGTTAGCGCCGTATCGCCGCCCCCTCTGCCCGCGGGAGCCCCGTACCCGCTGAGTCGCCCGAGAAGGTCCGTTCTCCGGCCCGGGAACGAGCCTTCTCGGGCGACTCACCGCCGAGGGCTCCTGGCCGACCGCCTCGGCGGCGGCGATCGTGCGCGCGGGCTCCTGTTCGACGGTGCGCCAGGATGGACGGCGGGCGACCGCCCGTCGAGGGGAGGGAGCGCCGTGCCGGACCGCCAGGCTCTCTCGACCGCCGCGCTGCTGACGCATGCGGTGCTCATCCAGGCCGTCGCCTTCCTGCTGCGGCCGGCCGCTGTCTACCAGGCGATCCAGCTCGACGTGCCGGCCTGGGCGCTCGGGGCGCTCGGCGCCTCGTTCGCGGTGGTGCCGCTGCTGATCGCGCTGCCCGTCGGCGGCCTCGTCGACCGGGTCGGCGCGCGCTTCGTGATGGCCTGCGGCTCACTGCTGACGATCGCCGCCGCCGGCCTGCTGCTGCTCGCGGGCGGCGGCCTCGTCGGCCTGCTCTGCGGCACCGCCCTGCTCGGAGCCGGCCACCTCGGCTGCGTCGTCGGCCAGCAGGCCGTGGTCGCCGGGGGAGCGGCCGGCACCCGCCTCGACAGCCGCTTCGGCTACTACACCTTCGCCGCCTCGCTCGGCCAGGCGATCGGCCCGGCCTTCATCCCCGTCTTCGCCGGCAGCGCCGTCCGCCCCGACCCCGCGCCGCTGTTCCTGGTCGGAGGCGCGCTCGCCGTCCTCCTCCTCGCCGTCACCACCGCGATAGCCCGCCCCGCACCCCGTGCCACCGCCGAGACCCCGTCCGAGGGCTCGACGCTCGGCCTGCTGCGGATCCCCGGCCTCGCCCGCGCCCTGCTCACCAGCGCGACCGTCGTCGCCGCCGTCGACCTGACCGTCGTCTACCTCCCCGCCCTCGGCGCCGAGCGCGGCCTGCCCGCAGGCGTGGTCGGTGCCCTGCTGACCGTCCGCGCTCTCGCCTCGATGGCGTCCCGCCTCCTGCTCGGCGCGACCACCTCCCGCTTCGGCCGCACCCGCGTGATGGTCGCCGGCATCGTCGTCTCCGCCGTCTGCCTGGTCCTCGTCGCCCTGCCCGCTCCGACCGCACTGCTCTTCGTCGCCGTCGCTCTGCTGGGCCTCGGCCTCGGCATCGGCCAGCCGATCACCATGTCCTGGCTGATCGAGCGCACCCCCGCCGACCGCCACGGCCGCGCCCTCTCCCTCCGCCTGGCAGGCAACCGCATGGGCCTGATCGCCCTCCCGACCCTCCTCGGCACCATCGCCGCCGCGGCCGGCGCGGGCGGCGTCCTCATCGGCACCGGCGTCGCCGTCGGCTCCACCCTCGTGCTCCTCCGCGGCGTCCGCCTCGACTGAGCCGCGCCCAATGATTGGTGGTCCTCCGTGTACTTCCAGCGCGCGTAACATTCGATAAGTTGCTCCGATGCGGCACTACATAGAAGGTCAGGGTAAAGACCGCTTACCAGTTTGAGCCGCCGCAGCTAGCGCTTAACCAGCCTTCGCTATGTCAGAACTGGAGAACTACCTGGTCGAGCAGAGCGAGCCGCTTCGAGGAACGCCTCGACGAGCAGATCGACGCTACTTGAAGGATTGTCGTCCGGCGAGACGGTTTCGGCACGATCGTGCGCGGACCTCCGATCGCGAGCACGACTACGAGCTATTTCATAGTTACCCTCGAGAGCGGTCAGAACAACTTCTTTCGAATTTGCATCTGACATCACGCCAATTTCGACGGCGGTTGATTGGATTGCTTTGGTCGAGCAGTAACCCTGATCTTTGATGTGCCATACTAGCCATATCTCGAAGCATGGATTCGAGACCGCTACTCGGATGTCAGCATCCGCTCCTTCTTTGATGGCCGAAGGGACGGATTCTCCGAAGTCGTCTACGTCAGTCATGACCCATACGGAATCGAAGGTGTTCCCAATATCTCGGCTGCGACGCGCTTCGATCACGTCTTCGGACTTGAGTGACGCCGCGCGGCGGACCAAGTTCAACGGGTCGCGTCCGGATCGCGCGATTTCGATAGTGACTCCAGTCGTCCCGAGCTTCGAGCGAAGGTAGTTCAGGTAATCCGGCTCGGTCTTCACCCCTCCCGTGACAACTAAAACCCGCCGATGCCTGTTTCTCGTTCCGGTGACCCTTTTGCGGTTATCGATTCTTCCCGAGGGTTTCGGACTTCTCGCCATCTAAGCATCCAAACTTCGTTGGGCGGCACGTAGTTCATTCGCAATTGACAGTTTCGGTAGCCCCCCGTATCTACCTGTTAGATATCCTCGCTCGAGATTCTCCTCGAGCCGAGGCGATCGGTACTCAGAAATGCCAATGATGGCGGAGGCGCCCTCCTCATTCTTTTCCACGACCCACAACTGATCACGATCGAGTAGCTTTTCAGAACCACCGGCGCGCCCAATCAATGAGACGTCATGGGTGGTGAATATGAGCTGTGCCTGTCTCGGATTGGCGCGCGGGTCTGAAAACACGCTGACCAGTTCGGCAACGAGCAGTGGGTGAAGGCTGCTATCTATCTCGTCAACAAGGCAGGCTGATCCATCTTCTAATGCTTTCACGGCGATCGATGCAAAGGATATAAGTGCTTGGGTGCCGTCCGACTCCCAGGCAAATGGAATCGGAACGTCCCGATCACGTCCTTGATGCGTGAAGCTTAGTTCTAATTCGCGGTTTTCCAGAAATTCGTCGATGCGGTCCGGATCTCCTGGAAGGGCGCGCAGTATCTGTTCGAGTTCTCGTCGACGGTCACTGCTCATTTCTTCTCTAACGACGTCAACTGAAACGATTCCCAAATCAGCGTGTTTCAAGAATCGCATAAGCCCATCGCGATATTTCATATCACCTGCGCTCAGCTTTTGTATGACGTGCTGGTGCTCACTATCGTAACTCTTGGCGTCATACAGTGAGAATCCATTGACAAGCCACGAGTAGGCCGACTTGGTGGCCTCATTCCCCGCCGCTGCTGCCGCAGAAAGGAAAAGTGCGTTCGGTCTTGTGGTAGCTCGAATATGCGCTGCTGGACCTCGAAAACTTGGGCCAAAGTACCACTCGTCATCGCTTTGGTCGTCATTCTCTCGATGAAAGATTACGGTCCGACGATGGGTTTTGTAGGAGTAAAGATACTCGCGCTCAATCCGCTCGTCCCCGAATGAGGCGCCGTATTGATATTCGAGCCCATCTGATGCGATGAATTCAATCTCGAAAGTCGTCGGCTCCTGAGTTCTCATTCGCTCCAAAGCAAAGGGCGTTCGAGGCACACCACCTTTTGGGTCCCAGCTTTTGTAGCTCTCGGTGACTGCGTATGCTATGAAGGCGAATGCGTCTAGTAATGTCGTTTTGCCGGAAGCATTGGAACCGTAGATGGCGGCGACCGCTGATATGTCGGGCCGTTTCCAGCTAGCGTGCTCCAGCTCCGTCCTCGGCCGTGACCTCTTGGACCGAAGCATAGAAAAGACTTGGCGGTCACGTATCGACCTGAAGTTGGTGACGGCGAGGGATATTAGCACGTAGCGCTCATTTCTTCAGACACAACTTCATACTAGCCTTCGATGCCACCTGGACCGAGATTTCGCATGTTCCGTGCGAAAAGTGCCGCGAGATGGTGGTTCGTCGCTCCTCGGGCCGTTGGGAGCTTGCTGCCTGCTCGGCGCGTCACTCGAGTCGGACATCGCATGCGGACTTGTCGGCGCGCCAGCCGCGCCAGACGGGCTGGCGGAGGGTGCCGCCGGCGGTGCGCTCGCGGTAGCGGACCTCGCCGACCAGGACCGGCTCGACCCAGTGCACGCCGCGGGACTCGGCGGGCGGGACGGACACTGCGGGCTCGTCGGTGGCGTGCTCGGCGAGGCGGTCGACGAGGCCGCGACGCTCGCGGTCGCTGAAGCCGCTGCCCACCCGGCCGGAGTAGACCAGGCCGTCGTCGCCGGGGAGTGCCGTCAGCAGCGAGCCGACCGAGCCGACGAGTCCGCCCTCGCCCTCGCGCCAGCCGACGATCACCACCTCCTGCACGCGGTGATGGGTGAGCTTCACCCAGTCGCCGGAGCGGACGCCCGGCCGGTAGGCCGCGTCCCGGCGCTTGGCGACCACGCCCTCCAGGCCGAGCGCGAGGCTCGTCGACATCGCCTCCTCCAGGTCGCCGTCGAACACCGACGGCACGTGCACGCGCTCGTTCTCGGTCGCCAGATGCTCCAGGGCGGCGCGGCGCTCGTCGTAGGGGCGGCCCACCGCGTCCGTGCCGTCGATCGCGAGCAGGTCGAAGAGCATCAGGTGCACCGGAGTCGCGCGGGCCGCCGCCTCGATCTCGCGCGGCTTGGTCAGGCCGCCGCGGGTCTGCAGCCGGCCGAAGTCGGGCCGGCCGCGCTCGTCGAGCGCGACGATCTCGCCGTCGAGCACGCAGTCGACCGCCGCCGCCTCGGCGATCGGGGCGAGGAGGTCGGGGAACGCGGCCGTCAGGTCGTTGCCGTTCCGGCTGGTCAGGGTCACGGCTCCGCCCGCCACCCGTACCAGGGCGCGGTAGCCGTCCCACTTCATCTCGATCGCGGAGTCCGCGGGGATCTCCGCCGCGCGGCCGGCGGTCGCGAGCATCGGCCGGAAGGCGGCGGCCTCCGCGGTCGGCGCGGCAGCGGAGGACCGCGGCGCTCCGGGATCGGTCGGTGCGGCAGCGGACGGTGCCGGCGCTCCGGACCCCGACGCCCCGGAGGACCCCCCGCCCTTCCGCACCCCGACCCCGCGCCCGTGCGCCTTCCCCCCGTGTGACTGTCCCCCGTGCGTCGCGGCCCCCGGCGCCATCAGGTGCAGCAGCCAGTTCTTCTCGTCCCCCTTCCCGCCCTTCGCCCCGGTGTGCAGCAGCGCGTACCGGCGCGGCTCGCCGCCGAGCCCGCCGTCCGGCCGGCCGGTCAGCACCGCGATCACCTCCTCGCCCTCGCGCCACTTCTCCAGCGCGTAGGTGCCCTCGTCCCAGATCCGCACCTCGCCGCCGCCGTACTCGCCCGCGGGGATCGTGCCCTCGAAGGTCGCGTACTCGAGCGGGTGGTCCTCCGTCTGCACCGCCAGCCGGTTCGGATCGCCGTCCAGCGGCGGCCCCTTCGGCACGGCCCAGCTGACCAGGACGCCGTCGTGCTCCAGCCGGAAGTCGTAGTGCAGCCGTCGCGCATGGTGCTCCTGCACGACGAAGGTGTCGCCCGACGTCGCGATCCCCGCCCCCGGCGACGGCACCGGCTCCGGCGTCTTCGAGGCGTCGCGCATGCTGCGGTAGGCGGCCAGCCGGTCGGCGGAGGCGTCGGTCGCCGCGAAGCCCGCCATCCGCTCCGGCGACGGCTCGAGCCCCGCACCGCGCGCGGCCAGCACCGGGCGCAGCAGGTCGCCGTCGCTCCGCAGCCGCTCGACCACCTCGTCAGGAGCCAGGTGCCGCAGATCCGCCGCCCCGATCTCCTCCCACGAGCGCGGCGCCGCGACCCGCGGCAGGAGCCGGCCCCGCAGCGAGTACGGCGCGATGGTCGTCTTCGCGGCGCTGTTCTGACTCCAGTCGACGAGCACCTTGCCCTCGCGCAGGGTCTTCTTCATGTCGGAGACGACCAGGTCGCGGTGGTCGGCCTCGAGCACCTTCGCCAGCTCGTGCGCGACCGAGGAGATCTGATCGCTCGAGGCGGAGGCGTCCAGCGGGCAGTACAGGTGGATGCCCTTGCTGCCGCTGGTCACCGGGAACGGCTCGAGCCCCATCCCCTCCAGCAGGTCGCGCGCGAGGAACGCCACCTCGGCGCACTCCGCCAGCCCCGCCCCCTCGCCGGGGTCGAGGTCGAGCACGAGCCGGTCCGGCGGCCGCCGCTCGCCGTCGGAGCCGACCCGCCACTGCGGCACGTGCAGCTCGAGCGCGGCCTGCTGGGCCAGCCAGGTCAGCCCGGCGACATCGTCGACGAGCGGGTACTCGACGTCCCGCGAGGAGTGCGCCAGCTTCGTCCGGCTCAGCCAGTAGGGCGCCGAGGAGGGCAGGTTCTTCTCGAAGAAGACCTCGCCGGGCTCCTCCGCGGTGCCGACCCCGTCGACCCAGCGCTTGCGCGTCACCGGCCGCCGGGCGAGGTGCGGCAGCATCGCGGAGGCGACGGACGCGTAGTAGGAGAGGACGTCGGCCTTGGTGAACCCCGCCTCCGGATAGACCACCTTGTCGAGGTTGGTCAGCCGCAGGCGCCGCCCACCCACCGACACGAGCTGCTGCGAGGAGGGGGTCATGACTCCATGGTGGCGTCGCCCGTCCGCCGCCGGGGAGGGAGTTGCGCCGACGGGGGATTGTCGAGGTGAAGTTGCGGGTGTGGAGGAGTGTCTCGCGGCCCGCGCACGGCTGCACTGGATAGCCTGACGATCACCCCACTTCCTCGACAAGGAGCCCCCGTGCCCGAGACGATCACCGACATCCCGCTCACCACGATCGACGGATCCGCGTCGACGCTCGCCGACTACGCGCCGGTGAAGCTCATCGTCAACGTCGCCTCCCGCTGCGGCCTCGCCCCGCAGTACGAGAAGCTCGAGGCGCTGCAGAAGCAGTACGGCGACCGCGGCTTCACGGTGCTCGGCTTCCCGAGCAACCAGTTCCTGCAGGAGCTCAGCGACTCCGACAAGATCAAGGAGTACTGCTCGACCACCTGGGGCGTCACGTTCCCGATGTTCGAGAAGGTCAAGGTCAACGGACGCTCGGCGCACCCGCTCTACGCGGAGCTGACCAAGACCGAGGACGAGGCGGGCAAGGCCGGCAAGGTGAAGTGGAACTTCGAGAAGTTCCTGATCACCGCGGACGGCACCGTGCACCGCTTCCGCCCGACGGTCGAGCCCGACGATCCGCGGATCGTCCAGCTGATCGAGGCGTCGCTCTCCGCCTGATCGCGGCGGCTGCGCGGATCCGATCGAACGGCGGCGCGGGATCGACCCCGCGCCGCGGCAGTCCTAGCGGGCGCGCAGTCCCTCGTCGATCCGCGCCTGCACGGGCTCGACGCCCTCGGGGCAGACGATGTCGGACACCTCGAACGGCGTCGCACGGGTGAAGGGGATCATCTCGATCCCGTCGACGTGACGCAGAAGGACGAGCGCACTGTCGCCGTCACGGAGCGTGCGGCGCACCTGCCGCTGGAAGATGCCGGCCATCTCGAGCTCGACCGTGAAGATCCGGCCGCTCACGTCGATCCGGCAGCCGAGCACGGGCTGGGAGGCGGTGGAGGCGGAATCGGGCGCGTGGCGGACGGCGATCGGCTCGTCCTTGCGCAGGGAGCCTCCCGTCCCGGTCAGGGTGGGTGCTGCGACTGCTCGCGCGGTATCGGTCATCGTCGTCTCCGTCCGTGGTCGCGACCGACGGAGAACCGCCCGGTCACTGTCCTCAGACGCTACGACGCGACCCTGGGACGGGGGGTGGGGTTGACGGATGCACCGCGGAAGGGCAGGGCGGCCGGGGGCTCAGCCCTGCCGCGACTCCTCGGGCTCCGGGAGGACGGACAGCTCGCCGTGCATGCTCGCGACGCTCAGCATCTGCTCGATCCACGCGCGGTTGAGCTTGGGCTGGTGCGTCTCGGCGAAGCGGAAGTGCAGCGGCACCGACGGGTGCAGCCAGACCGAGCTGCGGCCGTGGCCGGTGGAGGCGTCCTCGGTCCAGGAGAGCGAGAAGGCCTCGTTGCGCCGCAGCTTCGACAGCACGGCGACCTTGAGGTGGGCGAGCACCCGCTCCTCGAACTCGATCTCGAGATTCTGCGGTCCATAGGTCAGCGTGGCCACGGGCGCCCTTCGTCAGTGCGAGCCGCCCACGGCGGACAGCTCCTCGGGGACGGTAACCGGTGGAGCCCCTCGACGCGGAATCGACGGACAGACACGCCGATGCCCCATTGACAGCCCGGGCCGCGCCCCCTAGTCGAGGGCCGCTTCACCCGCATGCTGGTCGAGTAGCCCCGCAGGGGGTGCCGCCCTCTCGCCGAGGGCCTCTGCGAACCCCATGCTGGTCGAGTAGCCCCGCAGGGGCGTATCGAGACCCACCGTCCCCAGCAGGGTGGTCTGCAGACTCGTCCTCTCGACGCGGGTGGATCTCGATACGCCCTCTGCGAGGGCTACTCGATCAGCATGAAGCGTCCACCCTGACGAGGTGACCTTCTCGCGTCCCGGACGCACTCCGCTCGGACGTTCGGCTCGCAATTCCGCCCTGGGCTCGCGATCTCGGCGCATTCCAGCGTGCCCGAGGCGGTCCGGCGTGCCGGAGCTCGCGCGCACGGGGACGTTCGGCTCGCGATTCCACCCCGGGCTCGCGGAATCGGCGCATTCCGACGTGCCGGAGGCGACCCCGCGTGCCGGAGGACGTCCCCCGCAGCGAGGACCGCGCCCGGCCTCCGTCCGGCGCGACCGGGTAGCATCGCAGGGCCTGTTCCGGCGGACGAAAGCGACGAGGCCATGAAAACGCGAGTCATCTTCTACCTCATCGGCGGCGTCCTGCTCCTCGGCGCCGGCATCAGCTCGCTCGGCGACGGGGTCTCCGTGCCGGACATCATCACCGTCCTCTGCGGCGTGCTGATCCTCGCCCTCGCCGGCTGGCAGTACCGCCGCTCGCACGGCCCCGACGAGCGCACGCCCGGCGACGACGTCGAGCGCCCCCACCGCTAGCCCGCGCTCAGCCGGCCTGCGGGCACGACTCGCTCCCGCTCCACCGCCGCCCCCGGGTCAGCAATCCGCCCGCGCGTGAGCCCGGCCGCGCTCAGCTCGTAGCGTGCCCTGACCCCGGCCGCGCGCAGCTCGCAGCGCGCCCTGACCCCGGCCGCGCGGCCCCGAGCGCGCCCTACCCGCGCGCCAGCAGCAGCCGGTACGGCGCCGCCCGCTCCACGCGCCAGCCCTCGGGCGCCAGCACGCGCAGCTCCGGCGCCGTGTAGCTCCGCCGCACCGACAGCGACCCGTCGTAGTGCAGGAACGACCCCGCGGCGATCGGCCGCGTCGCCGCCGCGTACGCGGTGTACGCCAGCCGCGAGCGCTCGATGTCGTTGTGCAGGGCGCGCGGAGCGAGCCGCTCGCTGTCCTCGAGCAGCGCGCTCAGAGCCTCCGCCGGCAGGTGGTGCAGCAGGTGGTTCGACGTCACGATGTCGTACTGAGCACCCTCGGCGACCAGGTCGGCGCTGCTCGCCCGCCGGAACTCGAGCCCGGCCGGCGCCGGCGTCGACGTCGCGAAGGCGAACGCCCGCTCGTCCGGATCGATCGCGGTGATCGCGAGCCGCAGCCCGTCCGCGTGCGCCCAGTCGGCGAGCGAGCGCGCGATGTCGCCGCCGCCCGAGCCGATGTCGAGCAGCCGCAGGGGCTCCTCGCTCCGGAACAGCGGGCGCAGCCGGGTCCGGTAGAGCCGCCGCCAGCCGGAGACGAGCCGGTTCACCGTGCCGAACCGCGCATAGGTCGCATCGAGCAGGGCGCGGTCGCAGGACGGATCGTCCATCAGCTCCTGCGCGTTCGTCTCCCTGTGCCGGAGGTCGGGGACGAGCGGCGCGTGGGCGCTCACGCCCCGCCGCGCTTGGTCAGCAGCGCCATCTCGACGGTCAGCCCGGGTCCGAACGCCATCGCGCCGATCCGCTCGCCGTCGGCCGCCTCGCCGTGCAGCAGGCGCCGCAGGATGAACAGCACGGTCGCGCTCGACATGTTCCCGACCGTCCGCAGCACCTCGCGCGACGGCCGCATCTGCTCGTCCGAGAGGCCGATCGCCGACTGCACGCGGTCGAGGATGCTCCGGCCGCCCGGGTGCACGGCCCAGCGCTGCACGTCCGCGGCGCCGACCCCGCCGAGGCCGAGCATCGGCTCGAGCGCGGCGGTGATGTTCGTGCCGATGATGGACGGCACGTAGGTGCTCAGCCGCATGGTGAAGCCGTGGTCGCCGATCGTCCAGGCCATCTCGTCCTCGCCCTCGGGGGTGAGGGTCGTGTCGAGCTCGTCGATGTCGAGCACCGCGGTGCCCGGCTCGGGTGCGCGGGCCGTGACGACCGCCGCGGCGGCCCCGTCGGCGAAGACGGAGGTGGCGACGATCTGCTCCGCGTCGCTCGAGCTGGTCAGGTGGATGCTGCAGAGCTCCGCCGCGACGACCAGCACGACGGCCGACGGGTCGGCCTCGCAGAACGCGCGGGCGGCGCGGAGCCCGGGGAAGGCGCCGTAGCAGCCCATGAAGCCGAGGTGGAAGCGCTGCGTCGAGACCCGCAACCCGAGCGCGCGGACCAGCTGGTAGTCGGGACCGGGCGCGTAGAAGCCGGTGCAGGAGACGGTGACCACGTGCGTGACCTCGTCCGGCGCGAAGCCGGCCGCCTCGAGCGCGCGCCGGGCCGCCTGCGCGAACAGCTCCGGAGCGCGGGCCGTGTAGACGGCGTTGCGCGCGGCCGTGCCCGGGTCGAGCAGGAGGCCGGAGCGGGCGTCGTAGAAGGTGCTCTCGCCGTCGCGCTCCTCGCCGTCCAGCTCGTCGACGACCGTGTGCCGGGTGTCGATCCCCGAGGCGTTGAAGGCCGCGCCGATCAGCCGCGAGCCGAGGCGGGTGACGGCGGGCTGCGCGGCGAAGAGGTCGCGGAGCTCCGGCTGGTGCAGGACCGTGGGCGGGACGGCCGTCTCGATGCTGCGGATGTGGACGCTCACCCGCGGGAACCTACCGCACGTTCCTGCGGGTGAGCGGCGCTCCGGAGGCTCCGCGTGGCGGTGCTCAGAGGATCGGCTTCCCGCCGGTGACGGCGATGGTCGAACCGCTCATGTAGCTGGCGTCGTCCGAGGCGAGCAGCACGTAGGCGTGCGCGACCTCGGCGGGCTGGCCGGGACGGCCGAGCGGGACCTGCTCGCCGAACGAGGCGACGGCCTCCGGCGGCATCGTCGCCGGGATCAGCGGGGTCCAGATCGGGCCGGGGGCGACCGCGTTCGCGCGGATCCCCTTCTCGCCGAGGGCCTGCGCGAGCGAGGCGGTCATGCTGAGCATCGCGGCCTTCGTCGCCGCGTAGGGCAGCAGCTGGTACGACGGCTGGTCGGACTGCACCGAGCTCGTCGCGATGATCGAGGCGCCGCTCTTCAGGTGCGGCAGCGCGGACTTCACGAGGTGGAAGTAGGCGCTGATGTTGGTCGCGATGGTGCGGTCCCACTCCTCGTCGGGGATGTCGGTGACCTCCTCGCGGCTCATCTGGAACGCCGCGTTGCTGACGAGCACCTCGAGGTGGCCGAGCTTCTCGACGGTCTCGGCGACGACGGAGCGGCAGTGCGCCGGGTCCTGCAGGTCGCCGGGGAAGAGCAGCGCCTCGCGGCCGGCCTCGCGCACCCACTTCGCGGTGTCCTCGGCGTCCTCGTGCTCGTTCAGGTACGAGATCGCGACGTCGGCGCCCTCGCGGGCGAACGCGATCGCGACGGCCTTGCCGATGCCGCTGTCGGCGCCGGTGACCAGGGCGACCTTGCCGCGCAGACGGTCGGAGCCGCGGTAGCTGGTCTCGCCGTGGTCGGCCTTCGGCGTCAGCTCGGCCTCGGTGCCGGGCGGGGTCTGCTCGGGGGATTCCGGAGTCATGGTGCTCCCTCTCGTCGTGGGTCGGTCCTCCCATGCAAGCCGCTCGCGCGCCGCCGCGCCACGGGGTTGACGCCTTCTTCCGCTCTGATGAGCAGCCCCCCTGCATGCTGGTCGAGTAGCCCCGAAGGGGCGTATCGAGACCCACCGTCACCAGCAGTCGGGCTCTGCAGACCCCACCTGCCGACCACGGTGGATCTCGATACGCCCGCTTCGCGGGCTACTCGATCAGCAGGAGGCGACGACCCCGCCGGCACCCGAGCCGCCCGTCGATCCGCGCCGTCAAGCCCGAGACACCGGGAGCCGCCGGGGAGTTGACTGAGCCGACGCTCCGCACCGGGGCGCACGAGGAGGCCGACATGAGCACGCCCACCGATCGGGGCCCCGGCTCCGACAGCACCGGTCCCGACCGCAGCGACCGCTTCCGCAGCGAGCCGAGCGGCGCCGACCACGACGCGACCACCCGCTTCGACACGACGAGCACCGCCTCGACCTCCACAGGCGCCACCGCGACCACCGCCCCCGACGACCAGCCCGCCGCGCACCGCGCCCCCGTCGACCCCGACTCCGCGGAGGCCGCGAAGGCCCGCACCGCCGCGCGCAAGGACATCCACCAGCGCGAGAAGGACCGCTTCGGCGGCCTCAAGATCGGCTGCGCCTTCTTCGGCTGGCTCGCCGCGACCGGCCTCGCGGTCATCCTCACCGCCCTGGTCACCGCGATCGGCGCGGCCGTCGTCGGCACGCAGGACGTCACGGCCGACCTGGCCGCGGACCCCGCCGCCTTCGGCTGGGTCGGCGCGATCGCACTGCTCGTGATCCTCCTCGTGGCCTACTACTCCGGCGGTTACGTCGCCGGCCGGATGGCCCGCTTCAGCGGCGCCAAGCAGGGCGTCGCGGTCTGGGCCTGGGCCGTCGTCGTCGCGATCGTCGTCGGCATCGTCTCCGCGCTCACCGGAGGCAGCCAGATCCTCTCCGCCGTCAGCGGCTTCCCGCAGATCCCGCTCGACGCGGGCGACGCCACCGTCACCGCGATCGTGACCGTCCTCGCCGCCCTGGTCGTCTCCCTCGTCGGCGCCGTCCTCGGCGGCCTCGCCGGCATGCGCTTCCACCGCCGCGTCGACCGCGAGGGCCTCTCGGGCCTGGCCGTCTGACCACCTCCCTCCCGCGAGATGCCACTTATGAGCCTCCGCCTCGGCGTGTCGCCCTCGTAAGTGGCATCTCGCGGGCTGCGGCCGCACGGGCACCCCGGGCCCTCCCCGCGAGATGCCACTTGGGTACGGCTCACTCGGCGTGTCGCGTACCGAAGTGGCATCTCGCGGACTGCCGCCGGGGCTCGCACCCCCGGCTCGCCCCGCGAGATGCCACTTATGAGCCCCCGTCTCGGCGTGTCGCCCTCATAGGTGGCATCTCGCGAACTGCGGGCTGCACGCGCACCGCGGGAGGGGGCGTACGCCTACGCTCGTGCGGGTGGAGAACGCGCGTGGAGGCAGGCTGAGCATCGAGCTGGCGGAGTGGGCGGCGCCCGCGGCGCTCGCCGGGCTCCGGGACGAGTACCTCGCCTTCCTCGCGGAGCACGGCGACGCGGCGCTCGAGCGGGACGGCGGCCCCGAGCACGTCACCGCGAGCTGCTTCGTGCTCTCGCCCGCACTCGACCGGGTCCTGCTCTGCTACCACCGCAAGGGCCGCTTCTGGGTGCAGCTCGGCGGGCACGTCGAGCCGGCCGACGCCTCCGTCCCCGCCGCCGCGGAGCGCGAGGCCCGCGAGGAGAGCGGCCTGCCAGCCCTCACCCTGCTCGGCGACGTCCCGCTCGACCTCGACCGGCACGGTCTCGGCGGCGGCTTCGGCCGCTGCAGCACTCACTGGGACATCGGCTACGGCGCGATCGCCGACCCCGCGCAGCCCTTCGCCGTCAGCGACGAGAGCGACGCCCTGGCCTGGTGGCCGGTCGACGCCCTGCCCGAGGACGTCCCGCCCGGCTTCCCGGAGCGCCTCGCCGGCGCGCTGGCGGCGGCCCGCAAGCTCTGAGGATCCGGAGCCGCGACGAACGCCCGCCATGCGGCACGATGAACACATGCCCGACCCCGCTCGCCCCGTCGTCGTCCTCGCCGGTGCGAGCGGCTTCCTCGGCACCGACCTCGCCCGCCGCTTCGAGGCCGACGGCTGGACCGTCCGCCGGATCGGCCGCTCCGGCCCCGACGCCCGCTGGGGCGACGCCGCCGCGATCACGCGGGCCCTCGACGGCGCCCGCCTCCTCGTCAACCTGGCCGGCAAGAGCGTCGACTGCCGCTACACCCCGGCCAACCGCGCCGAGATCCTGCGCTCCCGGATCGACACCACGCAGGAGCTGCACCGCGCCGTCGCGGCCGCCGCGACCCCGCCGCCGGTCTGGATGAACGCGAGCACGGCCACCCTCTACCGCCACGAGGAGGAGCGCGCCAACACCGAGCGGAACGGCGTGCTCGGCGAGGGCTTCTCCGTCGACGTCGCACGCGCCTGGGAGAAGGCGTTCTTCGCCGGCGAGACCCCCGGCGTCCGCCGCCTCGCCCTGCGGATGACGATCGTGCTCGGCGACGGCCCGGCCACCGGCATCCTGCTGAAGCTCGCCCGGCTCGGCCTCGGCGGCCCGCAGTTCGACGGCCGCTGGCCGGCCATCCGCGCCCGGCGCGCGGCCGGCGTGCACCACGAGTACCGCCCCACCCACGGACGCCAGCACTTCAGCTGGATCCACGTCGAGGACGTCTACCGCTCGATCCGGTTCTTGGAGGAGCAGGGCCCGGAGGAGCAGCCCCTCGACGGCCCCGTGAACCTCGCCGCGCCCAACCCGAGCGACAACACCGAGCTCTCCCGCCTCCTGCGCGCCGCGGTCGGCCGGCGGATCGGCCTGCCCGCCCCGCGCTTCGTCCTCGAGCCGGCGACCTTCGCCCTGCGCACCGAGTCCGAGCTGCTGCTCAAGAGCCGCTGGGTCGTCCCCGGCCGCCTCGAGGAGGCCGGCTTCACCTTCGCCCACCCCGACCTCGGCGAGGCCCTCCGCGACATCGTCGCGACCGCGCGCTGACCCCGGGCCGGGATCGCCCGCCCTCCCGACACCGCCCTCCCGACACCGGCGCCCCGCCCCCGCCGCGCCCCTCCCCGATCCCGCGGGTACTCATCGCACGCGCTCGAATGCTAACGTCACCATGCCCTGAACGGCGCGGATCACCGTGTCGCGGTACGAGGCGGCCCTGCGCTCCGTGAACGGTCACGGATCGTCGCGGCGCCGCGGACTCCGCCGGGTACCGCCGACGAAGGAAGCAGCACACCGTGGGATCCAGCGACAGCACGGCCCGGCATACCGCGGCCGGCAGCGTCGAGGTCCGTGCCCGGCGCCTCGACGGGACGTCCGTCGGATTCCGCGCCGTGCTGGTCGCGACCGGCGACGGCCGCCTCGTCGTCGCGGACGGCACTCCCGTCCCGACGGGCTGGCGGTTCACCGGCGCCGCGGACGAGCTGCTCGAGGTCCGCCTGCCCGCCCGCCCCGAGCTGCGCGACGTGAGCGTCGTCTACACGACGACCCTCGACTCCCTCGACCACGTCGTCGTCCCGGACACGGGCCGCTGGCACATGAACAGCAGCCACCCCGTCTCCGCGTGGCGCTTCAGCGGCGACCTGCAGGTCCGCGCGAACTCGCTGAAGACGCCGGTCTACGTCTTCGAGCGGCTCGGCGGCGGCGTCCACGGCGTGGGCGTGATCGCCGCGCCCGCGGAGATGGACATCACCCTGCACGAGCCCGCCTCGAACCGGGCGCTGAACGTGCACTTCCGCCGGCTCCGGGTGGAGTTCACGCTGCTCCACCTCGCCGACACCGCGGAGGCCGGTGCCGACGGCGAGGCCGTGCACCGGTTCTGGATCGCCGTCCTCCCCGCGTCGCAGCACGCCGACTGGCGCTCGGTGCTGCGGCGGTTCTCCGCCTGCGAGCGGCTGGCCCTGGACGTGCGCTACTCCACCCGCCCCGAGGCGCTCGAGCCCTACTGGTGCACCGGGGTCGACTGGAGCTCCGAGCACGTCACGCAGGAGCTCGTCCTGCGGAACGCCCGCCTCGCCGCGGAGCTGGGGATCCCGAACATCGTCATCGACGACGGCTGGTTCGGCCGCGGACGGGACTCGAGCGACGACGTGCCGATGGACATCGGCGACTGGACCCCCGATCCGGTCAAGTACCCGGACCTGCCGTGGCTGATCGAGTCGATCCACGCGCTCGGCAGCCGGGTGATCATCTGGTGCGCCCCGCACGCCGTCGGTCCCGCCTCCGCGGCCTTCGGGCGGGTCGGCGACCTCCTCGTCCAGGACGCGCACGGCGCCCCGATCCTGAACCCGGCGATGTTCTCCTCGCTGTGCTTCCGCAGCGAGCGCGCCCGGCGGGTCATGGTCGACGTCGTGCGGGACCTCTTCCGGCGCCACCCCTTCGACGGCGTCACGTACGACCTCTTCGACGGGCTGCCGTCCGAGGAGTGCGAGTCCCCCGAGCACGCGCACGACCTCGGCTCGACGATCGTCGGACTGCACCGCGTCCTCGCCGAGTGCGCGGCGATCACCGAGGCGCAGCCGCGGCCGGTCGTCGTCGAGATGAAGCAGGACCACGCCACCGCCGCCATCGCCGGGCTCGGCTCGGTCGTGCGCGGCGGCGACTCCCCGTACGCGTCGCGGACCAACCTCGTGCGGATGGACCACCTCCAGGCCCGGGGGATGCCGGGGCTGAACGACTACCAGACCTTCCCCCGCTCGGCGTCGCCCGCCGAGGTGTGCGTCATCGCCCTGCGGATGGTCGCCGGGGGAGTCCCCGCCTGGGGACGCGACCTCACCGCGCTCGATCCGGGCCAGCGCGTCTGCCTCCTCCGCGTGCACCGCTGGTACCGCGCGCTCCTGCACCACGGCGCCGGCGCCCACCGCGAGAGCGACCGGGACGGCGTGCTCCTGCTCCGCACGGACGTCGGCGTCGTCCTGATCTGCACCGAGCCGGGCCGCGTCGTCACCGTGCCGGCCGACTGCTGCCAGATCGTGAACGCGACCCTCTCGACCGAGCTGGTCCTGCGATCGGAGCAGAAGCGGACCGTCCTCGGCACGCGCTCGATCCTCGCCGAGGTCTGCGTCCCCAGGCTGCGCTCCCTCCCGAGCGGCGTCCACCGCCTGGACCTCGGCACCGGGACCGTGCTCACTCTCGCCGTCGAGCTCGGGCCGCACCCCAGCGACGCCGACGGAGACGCCCGATGACCGACCGGACGGACCCCGCCGCGATGACGACCGCGCGCGAGAGCGTCCGGCGGATCCTGCGCGCGAACCCGGACTACCGCCGCGTCTTCCTCGCCCAGATCGTCAGCCAGGGCGGCGACTGGTTCACGATGATCCCGCTGATCGTCCTGCTCCAGCGCCTCACCGGCGACGGCGCCCTCGGCGCGCTGCTGCTCGCGGCCGAGACCGCGGTCATCGCCGTGCTCTCGCTCTGGGCCGGCGGGCTCGTCGACCGCACGTCGCGCCGCACGGTGCTGGTCGTCGCGCAGGCGGGGTCGGCGCTCGCCGTGCTGCCCCTGTTCCTGCTGCAGTCGGCGGGGACCGCGTGGCTCGCGGTGCTCACCTTCGGACTGCTCGCGGCGGGCAAGGCGTTCTTCACCCCCGCCGTGAATGCGATCGTCCCGCAGATCGTGCCGCGGGAGAGCCTGCTCGTCGCGAGCACCGGGCTGAACTCGGTCTGGGGAGTGATGCTCGCGCTCGGCGCCTCCCTCGGCGGCATCGCCTCCGCGCTCGTCTCGCCGTACTTCTGCTTCGCGATCACCGCCGGCGCCTACGGGTTCTCCGCGCTGCTGCTGCTCGGCCTGCCCGCGGCGCGCGGCGCCGATCACGGGGCGGGGCAGGGGGCGGGGCGCGAGGCCGGCCGCCGCGGAGGCCTCGCCCGGTTCGCCCGCGACGTCCGCGAGGTAGCCGCCTTCTGCCGCTCCGACCGGCGGATCCCGGCCCTCCTGCTGGCGAAGCCCGGCAGCCACCTCGGCAACGGCGCCATCGCCCTCTTCCCGGCGCTCGCTCTGACGATGGCGGCGGACCCCGCCGTCGCCGCGAGTCTCCTCTTCGCCGCGCGTGGCGTCGGCGCCGTGATCGGGCCCCGCGTCGCGCGGTCCGCGGCGGAGCGCTCGCCCGACCTGCGCGGCGGGATCGTCGCCGCCGTGCTCCTCTTCGGCCTCGGCTACGCCCTGGTGTCGATCAGTACCTCGGTCGTCCTCGCGATCGCCCTCGTCCTGATCGCCCACATCGGCGGCAGCATGAACGCGAGTCTCAGCGGCTACGGCCTGCAGTCGATCACCGCGAACGACCTGCGCGGCCGCGTCTTCGCGGTCGACACCATGATCGCCATGCTCGCGATCGCTCTCAGCCAGGCCCTGGTCTCGCTCGGGATCCTGCTCCTCGAGCCGCGCACCGTCATGGCCCTGTGCAGCGCCGCCGTCCTCGGCTGCGCGGCGCTCTGGTGGTCCGCGACCCGCCGCACGCCCCTGCGCACCGCCTGACCCCCGTCCGCCGAATCCGCCCTCCAGAGATCGTCGTCCTCGAGCTCCCGCTACGACGACTCTCGAGGAGTCGCCCGCTCAGCAGGCCCGGAGCCGGCCGACCGCGGCCGAGAGCGTCGGAGTGCCGCCGAGGATCGTCACGTAGTCGAGGTCCTGTCTCGCGATCGCCGTCTTCGTCGCGCCCGGGAGGCAGGTCGGCTCGCTGAGGTACAGCGGTGCCCCCCGCTCCGCCGCCGCAGGCCCGGCGGCCAGAGCGTCGGCGAAGCTCGTCGCCGAGGCGACGAAGGCCTCGTCGACCAGCTCCGACGGCGGATAGAGGGCGTTGAGCAGGCGACTGGTGTCATGCCGGTCCGTCCCCGCCACCCGGTGGACGGACTCGACGAGGGTCGACGCGCGCAGGGCCGACTCGATGCCGGAGCTGATCGACGGGGTTCCGCCGAGCAGCTGGCCCGACTCCGCCGAGAGCCGGCGGATCGCGTTCCGCGTCGCGTTGTCCAGATCGCTCCGGGCGCCGTCGACGAGGAGGACGGGCTCGAGCCGACGCCCGGCGATCGGCGCGGCCGAGAGGGCGTCGGGGAAGTCCGTGCCGGTGGCGAGGAAGACCGTCGAGTAGTCGGTGCCGCGGAACGCGTCGGCGACGATCCGCCGCGACGTCTCGTAGCGGTCCCGGCCGGCGATCCGCACGACCGGAGCGTCGGTCAGGTCGTCCAGGCTCCGCAGCACGGCGTCGCTGACCGAGAGGGCGCTCCCGACCACCACGATCCGGCTCGGCCGCAGGTCCTCGACCTGGCGGGCGACGGTCTCGGGGAGCACCAGCGGGTCGGTCAGGAGGAGGCTGCCACGCTGGGCGGACGCGGCGGGACCGGCGGACAGGGCGTCCGGCCAGTTCGCTCCGCTCGCGACGTAGAGCGGCGAGTCGCGGGGGACGTACCCCTCGACGGAGACCAGGGCCGCCGTCTCGTAGCGGTCGACCCCCGCCACGCGCGCGACGTCCGAGTCGTACGGGGTGGGAGTGAAGTCGATGCCGGTGAGGCCGTCGGGCGCGAGCGACTGGTAGGCGTACTGGCCGAGTCGAGCCGCCTCCTCGAAGTACTCGTCGTCGTACGCGGGGACGCCCGCCTCGGTGAGCCGGAAGACGTAGACGCCCGTGGGCAGGCGGTCCGCGCCGCTGAACGAGTAGCGGCTCTCCGCCTCGGGGCCGCCGCTGACCGGCAGCGAGGAGAACTCGACCAGATTCCCGCTCCCGTCCATGATCCAGGCCTGGACGACGAAGTCCGCCCTCGTGACGCCCGGCGCACCGGCCGGGAGGATCCCTCCGGTCACAGTGCCGGCGGACGCCACCAGGATGTCGACACCCTCGTTCGATTCGGTGAAGTGCTCCGCCTCGCTCGCGAGTGGACTGCCGTAGAGGCCGCCGAGAGGGTTGCCGGCGTTCCACGTCGGATACCAGGCGTCGTCGTCGATCACCTCCGCGCGCACCGCGTAACTCCCGCCCGCGGGGAGGGTCAGCGAGTAGGCCTCCTCGGTGACGACCTCCTCGACGACGGTCGAGGACGCATCCACCGCCTGCACCCGGTACGCCTCGCCGGTGGGAGCGGGAACGGAGTCGATGCGGGCGGCCCGGACGATGCCGGACACGACGATGCTCCCGGCCGCCGAGGCCTGCGCCGGTGACCCCGCCGCGACGGCTCCCGCGAGCAGCGACAGGACCGCCCCCAC
Organism: Rathayibacter sp. VKM Ac-2928; assembly: GCF_022815545.1. NCBI lineage: Bacteria > Bacillati > Actinomycetota > Actinomycetes > Micrococcales > Microbacteriaceae > Rathayibacter > Rathayibacter sp. VKM Ac-2928. The sequence continues at coordinate 617,912 of NZ_JALGRU010000003.1, read as the reverse complement.
GGTGGCGAGGAGGCGGACGCGGGACCGGGAGCGGGATGCAGGGGACAACGGCGGCCTTCCGGAGCGACGGAGGCGGCTCGGTCGGGGCGACGGGCTGCCGGGTGCGCCACACGCTAGCGACGACCGCCGACGGGCGCGGCGCGGCGAGACACGTCGTCCCACTCCGGCGACCGGGTCGAGGCGCCGGCGGGAGCCTCCGTGCTAGCGCCCGGCGACGCGCAGCGCGATGTCGCGGCGGTACTGGCCGCCGTCGAGGGTGATCAGGTCGAGCGCGCGGTACGCCCGCTCGCGCGCCTCGGCGAAGTCGGCGCCGCGGGCGACGACGTTCAGCACCCGGCCGCCGGTGGCGACGAAGCGGCCGTCGACCAGCTGGGTCGCGGCGTGCGCGATCGTCACGCCGGGGACCTCGGCCGCCGCCTCCAGGCCGCCGAGCGGGCGACCGGTGGCCGCGTTCTCGGGGTAGCCCTCGCTGGCGAGCACGACCGTCACGGCGACGTCCTCCGAGAAGGCCGGCCACGGGACGGAGGCGAGCGCGCCGGTCGCCGCGGCGAACAGCAGCGCCGAGAGCGGGGAGACCAGGCGCGGCAGCACGACCTGCGTCTCGGGGTCGCCGAAGCGCGCGTTGAACTCGATCACGCGGATGCCGACGTCGGTGACGATGAGGCCGCAGTAGAGGAGTCCGACGAACGGGGTCCGCTCGCGCTCGAGCTGGCGGATGGTCGGGATGGCGACGGTGTCGATGACCTCGTCGACGAAGGCGCGCTCGCTCTCCCAGCGGTCCGCGAGCCAGGGGAGCGGGGAGTAGGCGCCCATGCCGCCGGTGTTCGGTCCCTCGTCGCCGTCGGCGAGGCGCTTGTAGTCCTGGGCGGGCGAGAGCGGGACGACGTCGTGGCCGTCGGAGAGGAGGAAGAGCGAGACCTCCTGGCCGGCCAGGAACTCCTCGATCAGCACGTCGCCGGACTGCAGCCAGAACTCGGCGTGCGCGACGGCGGCGGTGCGCGACTCGGTCACGAGCACGCCCTTGCCGGCGGCGAGGCCGTCGGCCTTCACGACGTAGGGGGCGCCGAACTCGTCGATGACGCGCGTCGCGTCGACGAGCGTCGAGACGCGGGTCGCCCGGCCGGTGGGGACGCGCGCCATGTCCATCACGCGCTTGGCGAAGGTCTTCGAGCCCTCGAGGGCGGCGGCCGCGCGGTCGGGACCGAAGGTGGGGATGCGGCGGCGGCGCAGGGCGTCGGCGACCCCCGCGACGAGGGGCGCCTCCGGGCCGATGACGACGAGCTCGATGCCCTGCTCGACCGCGAAGTCGCTGACCAGGCGCGGGCTGTTGGTGTCGAAGTGGATGACCTCCACGTCGCGCGCGATCCCCGCGTTGCCGGGGGCGGCGATGATCTCGTGCGCCTCCTCCTCCGCGAGCAGGGCGGTGATGATGGCGTGCTCACGGGCACCCGAGCCGAGGACGAGGATCTTCACCCTGACAGGATAGGCCCGCCCCGGAGCGCCCCCGCCCGGGTGCGCGCCCCGTCGCCGCGCGCCCCCTCCCTCCTCCGCGAGATGCCAGTTGTGCACGCCTTCTGCGGCGTGTCGCGTGCACAAGTGGCATCTCGCGGAGCCGCCGGGCACCGGGGGGCACCGGGCGGCACGGCAGACTGGACGCATGGCCAAGGGGAAGATCGACGAGGTGACCGGGCAGGACGCCGTGCGGGCGGCGCTCGCCGGCGGGGCCGACCGCAACACGACCGCGACCGCCGTGCGCTTCCTCCTGCAGATCATCGAGACGAACGTCCCGGGCCGCAGCGTCGAGGTCCGCGTGCCGCCGTTCGGCGCCGCCCAGTGCGTCGAGGGCCCGGGCCACACCCGCGGCACGCCGCCGAACGTGATCGAGATGGACGCCGCCACCTGGCTGCCGCTCGCCACCGGCTCCCTCCCCTGGAGCGAGGGCCTCGCGAGCGGCCGGATCCACGCCTCGGGCGTGCGCGCCGACCTCTCGCCGTTCCTCCCGCTGCTCCACGTCCACCGGCCGTCGGCGAATTAACATCTCGTAAACGCACCGCCGCCGCCCCGATCGACGTTTGACGGACAGGCCCGCGTCGGGTTGTCTGGGAAAGTTCCCCCACTGCGGCAGGAGTTCTCTCCGAATCGCCGCTCGATGCTTGGAGACCTCCTACAGATGCGAAGCACTACCTCCGGCCGTCGCGGCCTGACCAGACTCCTCTCCGTCACCGCCGTCAGCGCGGTCGCCGGAGCGGCCCTCCTCGGAGCGGCCCCCGCGAGTGCCGCCGAGGGCGATGTCGCGATCGACATCCTCTCGATCAACGACTTCCACGGCCGGATCGAGGCCGACGGCACGACCGCCGGCGCCGCTGTCCTCGCCGGCGCGGTCGACTCCTACCGCGCCGCCAACCCGAACACGCTGTTCGTCTCGGCCGGCGACAACATCGGCGCCTCCACCTTCACCTCGAAGGTGCAGGACGACCAGCCGACCCTCGACGTGCTCAACGAGATGGGCCTGGACGTCAGCACCCTCGGCAACCACGAGTTCGACAAGGGCCGCTCCGACGTCGACGGCCGCGTGACCGACGAGTCCGACTTCCCGTACGTCAACGCGAACCTCTTCGACACGACGACCGGCGAGCGCGCCTACGACCCGTACTTCATCGCGGACCAGGGCGGTGTCTCGGTCGCCTTCATCGGCGCGATCACCGAGGACCTGGGCACGCTGGTCAGCCCCGGCGGCATCTCCACCCTCTCGATCGAGCCGATCGTCGAGAACGTCAACGAGGTCGCGACCGAGCTCCAGGACGGCGACGCCGCGAACGGCGAGGCGGACGTCATCGTCCTCCTGCTGCACGAGGGCGCCGACGCCGACGCCGCCGAGGCGAACGCCCCCGCGGACGACCCCAAGTTCGGCGCGATCGTGAACGCCGTCGCCCCGAACGTCGACGCCATCGTCTCCGGTCACAGCCACCAGGAGTACAACGCGACGATCGACGCCGGCCGCACCTTCCCGACCGTCGTCTCGCAGACCGGCAGCTACGCCGAGAACCTGGGCCACATGGCCCTCACCGTCGACCCGGCGACCAAGCAGCTCACCTCGCTCACCAGCGAGGTCCTGCCGCTGACGGTCGTCGCCGACGACCCCGAGTCCGACGACCCGGCCGACACCATCGACGTCGGCGCCTACCCGGCCGACCCCGAGGTCGCCGCCATCGTCGAGGCGGCCGCCGCGGTCGCCGTCGAGGAGGGCAGCGTCCAGGTCGGCACCATCACCGACGACATCTCGCGCGCCTACCGCGAGGACGGCATCACCACGAACCGCGGCTCGGAGTCGACGCTGGGCAACCTCGTCGCCGACGCGCAGCTCTGGGCCACCCGTGAGCTCGGCACCCAGATCGCCTTCACCAACGCCGGCGGCCTGCGCGACGACCTCGACTTCGCCGCCAGCGCCGAGACCCCGGGCGACGCCGACGGCGTCGTCACCTACGCGGAGGCGTCGGACGCCCAGCCGTTCGCGAACACCCTCGTGACGCTCCAGCTCACCGGAGCGCAGATCGAGGACCTGCTCGAGGAGCAGTGGGTCGGCAGCTCGAGCCACCCGCAGCTCAAGCTCGCGACCTCGGCGGCGCTGACCTACGTCTTCGACCCGGCCGCCCCGGAGGGCTCGCGCATCTCGGAGGTCTTCTTCGAGAACGCTCCGATCGACCCGGCCGCGACCTTCACGATCGTGACGAACAGCTTCCTCTCCACCGGTGGCGACGGCTTCAGCACTTTCACCGAGGGCACCGGCACGGCCGACTCCGGCCGCATCGACCTCGACGCGTTCGTGTCCTACATCCAGGACCTCGGCACGGTCAGCCCCGACCCGGTCCAGCGCTCGATCGGCCTCACCGCCAACCTGCCCGAGTCCGGTGAGTACGCGGTCGGCGACACGATGACCGTCGACCTCTCCTCGCTGCTGTTCAGCACCGGAGCGCCCACCGACACGGTCGTGACCGTCTCGGTCGACGACGCGGTCGTCACCACCGCCGAGATCGACCCGACGCGGGCCGTGACCGACGACTCGACGGGTCGCGCCTCCGTCGCCGTGCCGATCGGCGAGAGCCTCGCCGGCGGCACCCACACCGCGAGCTTCGCCCTGGGCGACGCGACCGGCACGACGATCAGCCTCGACTTCGCCGTCGCGGCCGTCGCCACGACGCCCACCCCGACCCCGGAGCCCACCGAGACCGTCATCCCGACGACCCCGGCCACGACGGCTCCCGCCGTTCCCGGCGCCTCGGGCGGCTCGACCGGTCACCTCGCCGCGACCGGCGTCGACGCGACGCCGGCCTTCGCGGCCGGGATCGCGGCGTTGCTGCTCGGACTCGGCATGACCGTGGCGCGTCTGCGCCGCCGCACCGCCGCGAAGTAGCGCTCGCACAGGAGAGGCCCCGCGGTTCGCGCCGCGGGGCCTCTTCTGCGTCTCCGGGGGAGCGTGACGTGCGGGCGCCCCCTGGAACGCGAGAACGCCGCCTCCCCGGGTGGGGAGACGGCATCGGAACGCGATGAGGTGCTGTCGCGGAGCGCGGGGCTCAGTGGCGGACGGGGACCTGACGGTATCCGTCGCGGCTGGCGACGAGCACCGTCGACACCGTGCCCCATGCGGCGACGGCACCGAGGACGACGAGGATTGCGATGCTCATGAGTGTTCTGCCTTTCGTTGCTCCGACGTGTCTGCCAGGTTTGGCGATCCATCCGCCGGGATGCTCTGTACAACGTCCACTCTCGGACTTTCTGTTCCTTAGGACAATCGCACTGTTCTTGGCCTGACGTGTAGCGTTCCTACATGGACGTGCGACGGCTGGAACTACTCCGAGAGCTCTCGATGCGGCGCTCGATCACCGCGGTGGCGGCGGCGACGCACCGCACTCCCTCGGCGGTCTCGCAGCAGCTCAAGGTGCTCGAGCGCGAGGCGGGAGTGCCGCTGATCGAGCGCTCGGGACGCGGCGTCGTCCTCACCGCGGCCGGCCGCGAGCTGGCCCGCAGCGCCACGGAGATCGCGACCGCTCTCGAACGCGCCGACGCGGTGTGGCAGACCTTCAAGAACAATCCGATCGGCGAGGTGACGATCGCCACCTTCCCGACGGCCGGGCAGATGCTGCTGCCGGACGCGCTGGTCGCTCTGCGCAGCGTCGAGGGGCTCGTCGTGCACTGCGAGGACGCGGATCCCGGGACCGACGAGTTCCTCGATCTCACCGCCGACTTCGACATCGTCCTCGCGCACTCGCCCACCGGCCGCAGCGCCTGGGCCGGGCACGGGCTCGCGATGGCCGAGCTGATGGTCGAGCCGCTCGACATCGCCCTGCCGCTCGGCCACCGGCTCGCCGACCGCGCGACCGTCACGGCGGGCGATCTCGTCGGCGAGACCTGGATCGGGGTGCCCGACGGCTTCCCCTTCGAGCGGATCATGCAGGAGATCGAGACGACTTCCGGTGAGCCGGTGCGGGTGGAGCAGCGCTTCGCCTCGACGCGCGTGACGGAGGCGTTCGTCGCGGCCGGCCTCGGCATCGCCGTGGTCCCGCGCTACACCGCGGGCACGGCCGGCATCGTCGTGAAGCCCCTGCGCGGCGTGAACTCCGTGCGCCACATCGTCGCGCTGATGCGCCCCGACCGCGCGGAGCGGCTCTCCGTGCGGACCGTCGTCCGCGAGCTCCGCGCCCAGGCGGGCCGCCTCCTCCACTCCATGTGACCGCGGCTGCGGAGCCGCGCCCTCGGAGCCGCGATGCGGCGCCCCTTCATGACTGACCGCCGAGCCGCAATGCGGCGCCGCTTCATGTTGGTCGAGTAGCCGCGCAGCGGCGTATCGAGACCCACCGTCCTCCAGCGCGGGGGCCTGCAGACCACCGTTCCGACGATGGTGGATCTCGATACGCCGACTTCGTCGGCTACTCGATCAACATGATGCAGACCAGCGTCTCGATCACGGTGGATCTCGATACGCCGGCTCCGCCGGCTACTCGATCAGCATGTTGCCGACCAGCGTCTCGATCACGGTGGATCTCGATACGCCGGCTCCGCCGGCTACTCGATCAGCATGCGGCTGCGCCTCCGTGCTGGTCGAACAGCCGCGCAGCGCCCTCTTCATGCTGGTCGAGTAGCCGCGCAGCGGCGTATCGAGACCCGCCCACCGAACGACGGTGGATCTCGATGCGCCGGCTCCGCCGGCTACTCGATCGCCATGTTGCGGTCCCGCCCCGCACCGCGCGCTACCCGATCCGCCGCCGCCTCGCCACTCGGCCCGCACCCGGCCGGGCACAGGGGACAATGGAGGCATGACCGATCCGCTCGACTCCTCGCCGCGCCCCGACGACGTCGAGATCACCCGCGAGGAGGTCGACGTCCGCCGCTCGCCGAGGGTCTGGCGCATCCTCGCACTCGGCGCGGGCCTCGGCGCGATCGTCGCCTTCGTGCTCACCTTCGCGCTGCCCGAGACGGAGGGCTTCAGCCAGGCGCAGGTCTTCGGCTTCAGTCTGCTGCTGTTCGTGACGATCTTCGGCGGTCTCGCCGCGCTCGTCGTCGTGATCCTGGACCGGGTCGTCGGCCGCCGCGTCGTCCGCACCACCGCCGAGCGCACGGTCGCCCGCGAGGCGGACATCGACGATGAGCCGACGGACGAGCTCGACGACTCGGACGTCGCCCCGGACGAGAACGAGGCGCCCGGCACGGAGCCGGACGCCTCGACGCGCTAGAGACGACGCTCTCCACGCGCAGTGGTCAGCGGCGCTTGCGGCTGCTGCGGCTCGTCGAGCGCGCGGCGTTCTGCGTGGCGCGCTTGGCCTTCTGCGACTTCTTCAGGCGACCCGCGATGAACGTCAGGAGCAGGGGCAGCAGGCGGTAGATCACGGGGACTCCTCGTCTCGGGCGCACGGAGCGGCGCCCCACGATCATGGACGATGCGCCGCCGCAGGGCACCCCGTTGCGCGCATCCGGGCGCTGTGCCTGCCCGATGCGCGCCCTCCCAGCGTCAGCTCAGCTGCGTGCGCTCCACCCAGTCGAGGTACTCGGGCGTGACGGTGCCGGTGACGTACTCGCCGGTGAAGCAGCTGGTCTCGAGGTCGGTGACGTCCGACCCCTCCAGGATCGCCGCCTTCATGTCGGCGACCTCCTGGTAGATCAGGTAGTCGGCGCCGATCGCCTCCGAGATCTCGGGAATCCGGCGGTTGTGTGCGACGAGCTCCTGCCGCGACGGCATGTTGATGCCGTAGACGTGCGGGTAGCGCACCGGCGGCGCCGCGGAGGCGAAGGTGACGCTGTTCGCGCCGGCCGTGCGGGCCATGTCGACGATCTCCTTCGAGGTCGTGCCGCGCACGATCGAGTCGTCGACGATCAGCACGTTCTTGCCCTTGAACTCGCTCGACATCGCGTTGAGCTTCTGCCGCACCGACTTCTTGCGCACCGCCTGCCCGGGCATGATGAACGTCCGGCCGACGTAGCGGTTCTTGTAGAAGCCCTCGCGGTACGGGATGCCCAGCTTCTGCGCGACCTGCATCGCGGCGGGGCGCGAGGAGTCCGGGATCGGCATGACCACGTCGATCGCGCCGCCCGGCGTGTACTCGGCGATGGTGTCGGCGAGGCGGTCGCCGAGGCGCAGCCGGGCCTCGTAGACCGAGATCCCCGAGAGGATCGAGTCGGGCCGCGCGAGGTACACGTACTCGAACGAGCACGGGATGAGCCGCGGGTTCTTCGCGCACTGGCGGCTGGTCATCCGGCCGTCGGGGGTGATGAAGATCGCCTCGCCCGGAGCGACGTCGCGGACGATCTCGAAGCCCTGCGCCTCGAGGACGAGCGACTCGGAGGCGACCACCCAGTCGTCCGGCCCGTTCACATTGAACCGGCGGCCGACGATCAGCGGCCGGATGCCGAACGGGTCGCGGAACGCGAGCAGTCCGTGGCCGGCGATCAGCGCGATCGTGGCGTAGGAGCCCTCGACCCGCTCGTGCACGCGGGCGACCGCGTCGAACACCTCGTCCGCGTCGAGGTCGCGGCCCGAGATCGAGGCCTGCAGCTCGTTCGCGAGCACGTTGACCAGCAGCTCGGTGTCGGAGGTGGTGTTGAGGTGGCGGCGATCGACGGTGAAGAGCTCCTCGGTGAGCTCGCGCGTGTTCGTCAGGTTGCCGTTGTGGATGAGGATGATGCCGTACGGCGCGTTCACGTAGAACGGCTGCGCCTCCTCCTCGCGCTCCGCGTTGCCCTTGGTGGCGTAGCGGACGTGCCCGAGGCCCATCGTGCCGAGCAGCGAGCGCATGTCGCGGGTGCGGAACGCCTCGCGGACCTGCCCCGCCGCCTTCTTGATGTGCAGCGTGCTGCCGTCGGCGGTCGCGATGCCGGTCGAGTCCTGGCCGCGGTGCTGCAGGAGGGAGAGGCTGTCGTAGATGGACTGGTTGACCGGTCCGGAGGACACGATCCCAACGATTCCGCACATGCCGGAGGGGCTCCCAAGGGGATAGCAGGGGGGATTGACGGTCCATCCTGGCACGCGGACGACGCATCCCCTAACGGTTCGCTCCCGGCGGATCCGCCCGGGCGGGCGCGCTCGCGGGTCGCGAGGCGGGCGGATCGCACGGCGTCAGCAGCCGATCGAGGAGATGACGTACCCGCCGCCGACGTAGGACGGTCCGTGGAAGCCCCAGGCGTTGAGGTCGGTGGCGTTCGCGACTCCGGCGACGAGGGCGGGCTGCGAGCGGCCGGAGTTGTCGAGGTTGCCGCCCCAGGCGTAGACGGTCGCGTTCGAGGCGAGTGCCAGGTAGGTGCCGTCCGTGCTGAACACCTTCGTCAGGGTGACGCCCGCGGGGATCGTCCGCGCCTCGGTGCTGAAGACGATGCCGCCGACGGGCTGCGCGGCCATGAACTGGACGACCGCGCCCGCCGTGGTGACGTAGACGCCGCCGGTGTACTCCTCGAAGGACCAGGCGTTGCTGGTCGCGACGTTCTCCGCGCGTCGGGTCCACGCCGCTCCGCCGGGCGAGGGGGTGAAGGCGACCCCCTGCGTCCACAGCTCGCCGGAGCCTGTACGGGCATAGGTGGAGGACTGGCCGGCCTGGAATTCCACGATGTCGGCGGGTGCGCCGATCGAGGGGGCGAGGGCGTGGCTTCCGCTCCAGAGGCTCACGCTGCCGTCAGCGAGGAGGATCGCGCCGCCGAAGACGAGGACGCCGTTGACGCGGCGGTAGCTCCAGGTGCTGATCGCCGTCGAGCCGGCCGTGCCCGCGATCAGCGTCGCGGCGACCCGGTCGCCCGAGGTCGCGTTCGCCCACCAGTGCAGTCCGCTGCTCGTGAGGGCGTAGCTGTAGCCGTCGTTGGACTCCGCGGCGAGCACGGTGCCGCTGACGCCGGTCACGGCGGCCACCGTGAGCGGGCCCGTGCCGGTGCCGGCGCGCGCCCACTGGTGGACGGAGTCCGCTCGGACGCCGGCGGCGATCCCACCGGCGGAGGTGTTGCCGGCCTGCGCGCAGGTCCAGGTGTCCACGTAGACCATCCCCGTCACCGGGCTCTGGCCGAGAGTGAGCGTGCCCGGGGTCGTCACCGGAGCGCCGAAGTTCGCGCCCCAGTAGCGCACCCGTCCATCAGCGGTCAGCACGGCGGCGTTCCGGCCGGCGCTCGCCGCGACCTCGTCGCCGGAGATCGCTCCGTGGACCCCGTCGGCGACGCCCGGCACGATGGCGGTGGAGAAGGTCGGCCGCTGGTTCGCTCCGCCGGGAGAGCGCGTGAGCTCCAGCACCTGCCCCGGGCTCGCCGTCACGGTCCCCTCCGCGAAGGCGATCGCCGTTCCGTACGCGGCCGTGACCGTGTACGCGCCCGCGGAGCCCGAGGCCGTGAACGCCGGCACGGAGACGACGCCCTCCGCGCCGACGGGCACGACGGCGGAGGCGCCGCCGCCGGTGCTGTCGCCGGCGGAGAAGCTCAGGCCGGGCGGGAGCGAGACGGTCACCGAGCCGCCTCTCGCCGCGGGGGACGTTCCGTCGAGGGCCTGGAACACGACCGTGCCGGCCGGGACGACCTCGCAGCGGACGGCCTCGAACCCGGACACGTCGCGCAGGCCCGGCGGCCCGACGGGCTCGGGTGGTGTCGAGGCGGCAGCAGTCGGGGCGGAGACGACGGCGGCCACCGTGGGGACCGACCAGGCGGCGGCCGCCACGATCGAGCGGCGGCGGAGCGGCGAGCCGGACGGGAAGGCGGAGTCGGCCATCAGGATTCCTCGGGGTGCGGAGGACGGCGTGCAGCGCGGCGCCGTCCCGGATGAAGGAGGGGACTGCGCCGATCATGGCAACGCAACCATTGCTGTGTCAGTCGCGATTCTGAGATCAACCCCTGAAGGGGGTGCGCTGCGGCTGCTCCTCGGGAGTGCGTCTCAGCTGCAGCCGTCCTCGGCGGGTGGGGGCGACTCCGGCTCGACGACGAGAGGATCGCGCAGTGACCGCCGCCAGGCGACCTCGTTCTCGAGCTGTCCCGTCCGCGCGAAGAGGGCGACCTGGTGCGCGCCGGGGAGGGCCTCCGTCAGCGCGGCCCGATCAGCGGGCGTGAAGCCGAGCGTCTGCCAGAAGGTGCCCGAGCGGCGGGAGAACAGCCAGGCGTCGGTCGCCCCGCTCTCCGCGGCCGCTCTCAGCGCATAGCGCGCGAGGGATGTCCCGGCTCCCGTCCTCCGGCGATCGGCCGAGACCGCGACGCTGCGGATCAGCGCGTGAGCACCGTCTCCGCTGAGCTCGAAACCGGTGCTGCCGCAGATCGTCCCGTCCTCGCGGCGGTCGATCCAGAGACGGACCGAGTGGTCCTCCAGGCCTGCGAGGGTGAGATCCGCTTCCGAGAGGAAGGCGCGGAGTGCAGCAAGGTCCTCGGGCAGGGCGGGAGCGAGCAGCACGGAGACGATCCTGGCGCAGACGGGGATCGCGGGTCGTCCCCGGCGGATCGCAGCGTCTGCACGGCGCGGCCCTTCGGTAGGGTCGTCGCGTGAGCAACGAGACGAGCAGCTACGCCCGCGCGGGAGTCGACACGGCGGCCGGGGACCTCGCCGTCGAGCTGATGAAGGCGGCGGTGTCCGCGACCCACGACCGCAACGTGCTCGGGGGAGTGGGCGGGTTCGCCGGGCTCTACGACGTCTCGTTCCTCAAGGACTTCCGGGCGCCGCTGCTCGCGACCTCGACCGACGGCGTCGGCACGAAGGTCGCCATCGCGCAGGCGATCGACAAGCACGACACCATCGGGCAGGACCTCGTCGGCATGGTCGTCGACGACATCGTCGTGGTCGGCGCCCGCCCGCTCTTCATGACCGACTACATCGCCTGCGGCAAGGTCGTCCCCGCGCGGATCGCGGACATCGTCGCGGGGATCGCCCGCGCCTGCTCGGCCACCGGGACCGCGCTCGTCGGCGGCGAGACCGCCGAGCACCCGGGGCTCCTCGGCCCGGACGACTACGACGTGGCCGGTGCGGCCGTCGGCGCGGTCGAGGCGGACGCGGTGCGCGGCGCCGACCGGGTGCGCGACGGCGACCTGGTGATCGCGATGGCCTCCTCCGGGCTGCACTCCAACGGCTACTCGCTCGTGCGCCACATCCTCGCCGAGAAGGGGATCCGCTTCACCGACCCCTCCGCCGAACTCGGGGGAATCGTGGGCGAGGTGCTGCTCGAGCCGACCCGCCTCTACACGGCGCCGCTGCTCCGCGTGCTCGAGGACGACGCGCTCGGCGCGGGCGTGCACTCGATCAGCCACGTGACCGGCGGTGGGATCGCGGCGAACCTGGCGCGGGTGCTGCCGCGCGGCTCCTGGGTCGAGGTCGAGCGCTCGAGCTGGAGCCCGGCCGACGTGTTCCGCGCGCTCGCCGCGATGTCGGGGGCGACGCTGGAGAGCACCGAGGGCACCTGGAACCTCGGCATCGGGATGTTCGCCGTCGTCGACGCCGACGCGGCGCCCGCGGTGATCGCGGCGCTCGAGGCGTCGGGCGTGCCGTCCTGGGTCGCGGGCCGGGTGTCTCTAAGCGAGCGCTCGCTCGACGGCTTCGAGCAGGGCGCCAAGGGCGTCGACGGCGGCGCGGTGCGCCTGGTCGGCTCGTACGCGGGCTGACCGCGGAGCCGTCCGGTTCGACCTTCGGCTCGTGAATCGACCTTCGGCTCGTCGGAATCGGCTGATCGGGCGTGCCGGAGGTGGTACCGCGTGCCGGAGGTCCGTGCCGGAGGGGCGGGGCGCGTCAGGCCGGGCGGTGGCGGGTCGCCGGCGACGGAGCACCCGGGGCGGCGGGCTGCGCGGGAGGGCGCCGGCGCTCGGGGGCGTGCGCCCGCTCCCAGGAGTGCTCGCGGCGGGTCAGCAGCCAGGAGCCCCACGCGCAGAGCAGGAAGGCGGCCGCCGTGGCGAGCAGTGCGGTGATCCAGGTGGCGGCGTCGCGGCTGACGAGGAGGTTCGCGGCGAGGATCAGCACGCCGAACGCGGCGCCGACGCTCGTCCCGGCGATGAAGGCGCCGCTCCGGCGGCTCATCGCGCGGACGGTGACCATGCCGGCGATCGCGCCGAGGCCTCCCACCGCGCCGAGGCCGGCGCCGGAGGCGACGCCCATCAGCATCCCGAAGCCGACCAGCGCGGAGGGGTCGAGCGCTCCGGCGGCGAGCGCGCTCGGGAGGTAGAGGGCCAGGGCGACCGCGGCTCCGACCGCGCCGCCGACGAGGACGGCGCCGATCAGCAGTGCGGCGGTCACGGACATGATCCGGGCGACCGGGCGCGCGGATCCTTCGGGTTCGAACATCGCGGCTCCATCGACGCGGACCCGCGGGTCGTTCCGCGGGTGGACTTCGGACACTACGCCTCCGAGAGCCCTGGCGGGGTCGGCGCGGCGGAGTCCTCGCGGTGCGGCCAGGTCCGCCGGGCCGACGCTCGGGAGCGGCGGCCGATGCTGCGTCCTGCGGCGTCGCGGAGTCGGTGAGGCCGGTTCGATGACGCGGACACGGCAGCCCGGACACAGGCCAGCGGACTCAGCGCCGCAGGCTCAGCGAGGCCGACTCAGCGCCGCAGGGTCTCGCTCGGCAGCTCGCCGAAGCGCTGGGTGTAGTGCTGGGCGAACCGGCCGCCGCTGATGAATCCCCAGTGCGCGGCCACGTCGCCGACGACGAGGGTCTGCGGGCCGCCGGCGACGAGCTCGTCGTGGGCGAGGTCGAGGCGCACGCCGCGCAGGTACTGCCGCGGCGTCATCGAGTAGGCGCGCTGGAAGGCGAGCTGGACGCCGCGCACGGTCAGTCCGGCGGCGTCGGCGATGTCGGCGACGCCGAGCGGCAGGTCGGCGTTCGCGTGCACGAACTCGACCGCCCGTCGCAGCCGCCGGGCGCTGACCGAGTGAGGTGCGAAGGGCAGCGGGACGACCCGGTGCGCGAAGGCCTGCAGCACGGCCGCGGCGGCGACCTGCGACGCGGACTCGCGCTGCAGCGACGAGGGGGCCTTCACTCCGGTGAGCGTGTCGCGGAGCACCCGCACCGCCGCCCACCAGGGGGCGGGCGAGTGCGCGAGCGGGGCGAAGCGGATCGGGCCGGGCGCGGTGCCGTGCAGCTCGGCGGCGGCGCGCTCCAGGTAGGCGGAGTCGAAGTGGACCAGCGCGTCGCGGTACTCGCTCGTCTCGAAGCCGAACGGGCGGCCGGAGGGGAACATCGCCGGACGGCCGGCGACCAGCCGGTTCTCGTCGCGGCCGAGGTCGAGGCTCGCGCGCCCGTCGTTGAGCCAGAGCACGATGTAGACGCCGGTGGGCTCGACCGTGCCGCGCACCGAGCCGAGGAAGGAGGCCGCGTGCAGGCTCACGGGGCCAGGGCCGGTCGACGCGTAGCGGTAGGCGAACGGGACGCGGGTGTGCTCGGCGCGGAAGCCCGACCCGTTGTAGCCGCGGGAGTAGAACGCGCGCGCCTCGTCGAGGTCGCGGCCGCGCGTCTCCGAGTGCCACACGGGCGACGGCGCGGACGCGGGCTTCATCTCGACATCCTGGCAGCGACGACCGACATCGAGCGCGCCCGGGCGGTCGGCGCGCTCACGAGCCGAGCCCCCGGTCCAGCCAGAACAGCCCGAGCGCGGCGACGTCGGAGGTGCCGACGATCGCACCGGAGTGGACCATCGCCGCCACCTCGGCGTCCGGGAACCACTGCTGCCGCATGTCCTGCTCGGTCTCCTCGCGCTCGGGCTCGCCGTGCTCGAGGTCCTCGGCGAGGAAGACGTCGAACGACTGCGCGACGAACCCGTCGGCCTCGCTGAGCCGGCCGAGCGGTCGGAGTCGTCCGGCGCGCAGGCCGGTCTCCTCGCGCAGCTCGGCACGCGCGAGCGCCTCGGCGTCGCCGCCGGGCGAGTCGTGTGGCCAGCCGCCGGACGGGAACTCCCAGGTGCGGCGGCCGATCGGGTAGCGGTACTGCTCGACCAGCCAGAAGCCGTCGCGCTCGCGCGGGACGATCAGCGCGTAGTCGGCGCGCTCGACGACGGAGTAGACGCCCTCGACGCCGCCGGGCCAGCGCACCTCGTCCTCGCGGACGCGGATCCACGGGGTCTCGTAGGCGACACGGGTGGAGAGCTGCTCAATGCGGCCGTGCTGCCCGGACTGCTCCGGGAACGCAGAAGCCGCGGGGTCGCTCGACTGGAGCGGCCCCGCGGCGGAGGAGGGATCAGGCACGCTTCTGGTGCTGCTCCTCGACGAGGTCGGTGTCGTCGCCCTCGTCCTCGTCGTCGATCCACTTCGAGTAGTCCGGCTCGTCCGGGTGGCTGAGCTCGCGCTCGAGCGCACTGTAATCGACCGTTGGGCTGAACGACTTCAGCTCCCGAGCGATCTTGGTGTTCTTTGCCTTCTGACGGCCGCGCCCCATGGGTGACCCCCTCACGATGACAGGCCAGACGGGCGGTGAGCCGGCTGGAGAAAAAGAAGCAGACAGGAAGTATGAAATCTAGCCGGTAGTTTAGCAGACGAGGCACCGGCCCCCCTGTGCGCGAGCAGCGGAGTGAGCGGCGCCTCCCGACCGCGTGGGGAGCACCGTGGACAGTGCGCTCGATCCGCGGCCCGTCGTCGTGGTCGGCGCCGGTCAGGCGGGGCTCTCGGTCGCCTACTACCTCCGCCGTCTGGGCCTGCGCCCGGGCGTGGACTTCGCCGTCCTGGACCGCGGGCCGCGCGCCGGCGGTGCCTGGCAGTTCCGCTGGGAGGCGCTCCGGCTCGGCTCCGCGCACCGCGTGCACGACCTGCCCGGGATGGACCGGCTCGGCCTGTCCTTCGCGACCGCGGACCGCCGCCGGCCCGCGCGCGACGTCGTCACGGAGTACTACGAGGCCTACGAGAGCGCCTACGAGCTCGCCGTCCGGCGGCCGGTAGCGGTGCGCGGCGTCAGCAGTGCGACGATCGGCGACAGGACGGCACCGCTCGTCGTGGAGACCGACGCCGGCAGCGAGCGCACGCGGATCCTCGTCAACGCCACCGGGACCTGGGGCTCGCCGTTCCTGCCGTACTACCCGGGCCGGGACGACTTCGAGGGCGTCCAGATCGACACGACCGAGTACCTGCGCGCCGCCGACTTCGCCGGGCAGCAGGTGATCGTGGTCGGCGGCGGGACCTCCGCGATCGGCTTCCTCCTCGAGCTGGAGCGGGTCGCGCGCTCGCTGACCTGGGCGACGCGGCGACCGGTGGTCTACCGGGACGGCGAGCAGCTCGCGCTGGAGTCGGCGGTGGAGGCGGTGGCCGAGCAGGACCGCGCGGCGCGGGCGGGCCGCGCGCTGCCGAGCATCGTCGGCGGCACCGGGGTGCAGCGCACGCGCCGGGTCGTGGCGGGCATCGAGCGCGGCGTGCTGCACGAGCGCGGCATGTTCTCCTCGATCGAGCCGCACGGGGTGCGCTGGCCGGACGGCTCCTACACCCGCGCCGACGCGATCATCTGGGCCACCGGCTTCCGCCCGGAGCTGCGGCACCTCGCGCCGCTCGGCCTGCGCGAGCGCGAGGGCGGGGTCGCGGTCGAGGACGGCGCGTCGCTCACGGACCCCCGGGTCTTCTTCGCGGGCTACGGGCCGACGGCGTCGACGATCGGCGCGAACCGCTCCGGCCGGCGGATCGCCCGCGCGGTCGTGGCGCGGCTGTCCTGACGGCGGCGCGGCCCGGTGAGGCGGCGCCCTTCCCTGCTGGTCGAGTAGCCCCGGAGGGGCGTATCGGGACCCGTCGTCGTCAGGACGGTGGTCCGCAGGGTCTGTGTCCTGGCGATGGTGGATCTCGATACGCCCGCTGCGCGGCCTACTCGATCAGCAGAAAACGGCGCGGGCCGCGGCGCGGGCCGCTCATTCGGCGAGGGCGGCGCGGGCCGCTCGGTCGGCAGAGAAGGCGCGGGCCTCCGCCGCTCAGTGGGCGTCGCGCCGGTCGATGGGGACGACGGAGCCGCGGTAGCGGATCCCGTCGACGCGGATCGAGCCGGCGAGGGCGGGCGTGATCGGGGCGACGACGAGCGTCGAGCCGCCGGGCGCGAGGCCGAGGGCGGCCGAGAGCACCGCGATCGAGGCGGCGGCCGACCACGCCTGCGGGCGGCAGGCGGCGGGGTACGGCACGGGGGCCGCCACCTCGGCGGCGGCGTCGCCGGAGTGCAGCTCGGGCATCCGGTAGCCGAAGCCCTCGGCGGCGGCGAGCAGTCCGCGGGAGAGGGCGGTCGCCTCCGCGCCGAAGCCCTCGCGGGCGAGCCCGGCCACGGCGATCGCGGTGTCGTGCGCCCAGACCGAGCCGCCGTGGTACGAGAGCGGCCAGTAGCCGCCGGAGTCGGTCGACAGGGTGCGCAGCCCGTAGCCCGAGTCGAGCTCGGGGGAGCCGAGCAGCTCCGCCACGCGGGCCGCCTGCTCCGGCTGCAGGATCCCGGTGCCGAGCAGGTGCCCGATGTTGCTGGTGACGGTGTCGACCGGCCGCTTGAACGCGTCCAGCGCGATCGCGGGGTGCCCGCCGTCGGCGTCGTCGATCCAGAAGGCGCCGGTGAAGCGGTCCTTGAGCGCGGCGGCGTAGGCGCGCCACTCCGCTCCGTCGCGGCCGAAGTGCTCGAGCAGCGCCGCACCGCCGACCGCCGCCTCGTGGGCGTAGGCCTGCACCTCGCAGAGTGCGATCGGCCCCTCGGCGAGGCTGCCGTCGCGCCACTGGATCGAGTCGCCCGAGTCCTTCCAGCCCTGGTTCGCGAGGCCGTGGCCGGTGGTGTCGACGTACTCGAGGAATCCGTCGCCGTCGGAGTCGCCCTCGTCGCGGAGCCAGCGCAGCGCGGCCTCCAGCGCCGGCAGCAGCGCCTCGACCTCCTCGTCCGCGAGACCCCAGCGCCAGGCGTCGTGCAGCAGGCAGACCCAGAGCGCGGTCGCGTCGACGGTGCCGAAGTAGAGCGGCGGCAGCGAGACGCCCTCGCCCGGGATCTCGAGGGTCGTCGAGCGCAGCTCGTGCATGATCTTGCCCGGCTGCTCGGCCGTCTCGGCGACGTGCTCGGTGCCCTGCAGCCCCGCGAGGACCCGGAGGGTCGAGGCGGCCAGCTCGGTGCCGAGCGGGAGGAGCATCCGCGCCGCCCAGATCGAGTCGCGGCCGAAGAGCGTGAAGAACCAGGGCGCGCCGGCCGCGAGGAACGGCTCGTCCGGCCGCTCGAGGGTCACCATCCGCAGCGCGTCCAGGTCGTCGAGGGCGGCGCGGCACCAGGAGGCGAGTCGCGAGTCGCCGGCCTCGACGACGGCGCCGGCCCACTCCGCGGGGCCGGGGGCGGCGCCGACGACGGCCGCGGAGTCGGTCATCGCGATGCTCCAGACGACCTCGACCGCGCCGCGGGCCGGGACGACGACGTCCCAGGAGAGCGTCCCGCCGGGGGAGACCGCGGCGCCCTCGGCGCGGACCTCGGCGCGGGCGCCTGCGTGGGTCCAGACCAGGGAGGAGCCGTCGACGGCGGTCGCCACCGCGGTCTCGTCGCGCAGTCCGGCCTTCACCACGTGCACGAGCGAGAAGTCGGGGTCGAGCGCGAGCTCGACGGTGGTGGCGACGGAGTCGGGCAGCGCCGACTCGAGCCGGATCCGCTCCTCGAGCCGGCCGGGGGTGACCGTGCGGAGGCGCACGACGCGAAGGCGCGGGTCGGCGGCGTCGTCGTCGAGGTGGCGCGCGAGGGCGGTGAAGCGGGCGGAGGAGGCGCCGTCGCGGCCGACCGCGATCGACTCGAGCGGCCCGCCGCCGACGAGCAGGCGCAGGCCCGCCAGGACGCGGACGTCGCCGTGGTAGAGCCCGTGCGCGGGCAGCGCGCCGAGCTCGCCGGCGTCGTCGCTCCAGAGCTGGGTGGGCGCCCGGAGCAGGACGACTGCGTCGTTCAGCAGGGGCTGCCGGGGCGGGCGGGGGTGGTCGTCGTGGTCGGTCGTCACGCTCGACTCCTCACTGGATCGTCGGTACTGGAGCGTACGGCCGGTTGACAGCGCCGTCGCCGCAGGTAACATTACCCAGGAATTTGATCGATCAAATAACTCGGTCCGCGGGGATTTGAACGATCAAGCCCGAGCATCGCACCACCGCACACCCGTCGAGGAGGACGCATGGCACTGCCGACCGTCGAGGACGTCGCCCGCGCAGCCGGTGTCTCGCGCCAGACCGTCTCGAACGTGCTGAACAGCCCGCAGATCGTGCGCGAGAGCACCCGGGAGCGGGTGGAGAAGGCGATCGGCGACCTCAACTACCGGCCGCACGCCTCCGCCCGGCGCCTCCGCACCCGCAAGTCCGGGACGATCGGCGTCCGGATGGACCGGGTGCTCGACGGCGTCTCCGGCAGCCTGCTCGACCGCTTCCTGCACGCCGTCACCGAGCAGGCCGACGCCCGCGGCATGCGGATCCTGCTCTACACGGCGGCGAGCCCCGAGGAGGAGATCGAGCGGATCGGCAAGCTCCGCGACGGAGCCGACGTCGACGCCTTCGTGCTCACCTCGACCTTCTACGGCGACCGGCGCACAGCCTGGCTGATCGAGCAGGGCGTCCCGTTCGTCACCTTCGGGCGCCCATGGGGGCTCGACGACCAGGGCGACCCCCAGCACCTCTGGGTCGACGTCGACGGCGCCGCGGGCGTCGCGCAGGCCACCGCGCATCTCGCCGACGAGGGCTGCTCGCGGATCGCGTTCTTCGGCTGGCCGGACGGCTCGGCGACCGGCGACGACCGCCGCAGCGGCTGGGAGCGGGTGATGGCGGAGCGCTTCGCCGGCGTGCCGCTGCTCGTCGCGGAGGCCGAGGACGACGTGCAGCGCGCGCGCTCCGCCGCGATCGCCTTCCTCGAGGCGCACCCCGGCGTCGACGGGCTCGTCTGCGTCTCCGACTCCCTCGCCCTCGGCGCCTCGATGGCGGCCGTCGCGGTCGGCCGGCCGAGCCTTGCGATCGTCGGCTTCGACAACACCCCGGTCGCCGGAGCCGTCGGCCTCTCCAGCGTCGAGCAGGACCTCGGCGCCGTCGCGGCCGGCGCCCTCGAGCTCCTCCTCGGCGAGCAGGGCGACGACGTCGTCCACCGCCCCCTCGCCCCCGGGGAGGCGCACCGCCTCATCACGCCGCACCTCGTCGTGCGCACCCCGCTCCACCACTCCGAGAGCTGACGCCGCACACCGGGCGCCGGCTTCCCCCACGACTCCCCATGACTCCCTCCCGAAACCCATGAAAGGTCAGAACATGACGCACAGCACCAGAACGGCACGCTGGGGTGCCGCGGTCCTCGCCGGCGGCCTCGCCCTCTCCCTCGGCGCCTGCTCGAGCGGCGGCGGCGGCGGCGGATCGGACGACTCCGCCGGGCTCACCGTGATGATCGGCTCGTCCGGCGACGCCGAGACCACCGCCGTCACCGACGCCGTGAACTCCTGGGGCGAGGCGAACGACACCGCCGTCGACGTCGTCGCGGCCAGCGACCTCACCCAGCAGCTCGGCCAGGGCTTCTCGGGCGGCAACCCGCCCGACCTCTTCTACATGAGCTGGGACCAGTTCCAGACCTACGCGAGCAACCGCTACCTCGAGCCCTACGCGCAGGACGCGGACGACGCCGACGCCTTCTACCCGGCGCTGCGCGACGCCTTCACCTACGACGACCAGTTCTACTGCGAGCCCAAGGACTTCTCGACGCTCGGCCTCGTGATCAACACCGACCTCTGGGCGGCCGCGGGCCTCACCGACGCCGACATCCCGACCGACTGGGCGTCGCTCCAGTCCGCCGCGCAGAAGCTCACCGCGAACGGCGTGACCGGGCTCTCCTTCGGCCCCGAGTACGCCCGCATCGGCACCTTCATGAACCAGGCCGGCGGCTCGCTGCTCTCCGAGGACGGCACCACCGTCACCGCGGACACCCCCGAGAACGTCGCGGGCCTCACCGAGGTGAAGACCCTGCTGAGCGACGGCGTGCTGAAGTTCCCGGCCGACCTCGACTCCGGCTGGTCCGGCGAGGCGTTCGGCAAGGGCGCGGCCGCGATGGTGATCGAGGGCCCGTGGATCAACGGCGCGCTCGAGGCCGACTACCCGGACGTGAACTACACGATCGCCGAGCTGCCCGCGGGCCCCGGCGGCACGTCGACCTTCACCTTCAGCAACTGCTGGGGCATCCCGGCCGGCAGCACCACCGCCGACCAGGCGGAGTCGCTCGTCGCGTCGCTCACCTCGGACGAGCAGCAGCTCGCCTTCTCGGACGCGTTCGGCGTGATCCCCTCGACCGAGTCGGGCGCCGCGGAGTACGCGAGCAAGTACCCCGAGAACGCCGCCTTCGTGACCGGCAACGACTACGCCGTCAGCCCGGTCGCCTTCGCCGGCGCCGCCACCGTGATCACCGACTTCAACTCGGCCCTCGAGGGCCTGGCGTCGGGCGACCCGGAGGCGATCCTCGCGGACCTGCAGACCAACCTGCAGGACGCGCTCGACACCGCGAACGCGAAGTAGCGCGGGACGACGCCGATGAGCACCGCCACCGCCGCCCGGAGCCGCCGCTCCGGCATCCGCGGGAACGAGGCCCGCTACGGCTGGCTGTTCACCCTCCCCGCGATCCTCGTCGTCGGCGTCTTCCTGGTCGTCCCGATCGCCCTCGCGCTCTGGGTGAGCGTCAGCAACTGGAACGGCCTCGGCTCGCCGCTGGGCCCGACCGCGCAGTTCGTCGGCGCCGACAACTACCGGGCGGTGCTCCTGGACTCCGGGCTGGCGCAGAAGGACTTCGGCACGGCGATCCGCAACAACGTCTACTACGTGCTGCTGGTCGTGCCGCTGCAGACCGCGCTCGCGCTGTTCCTGGCGGTGCAGGTCAACCGCCGGGTGCTGCGCGGGCGCGGCTTCTTCCGCACCGCGTTCTACTTCCCGTCCGTGACCTCGTCGATCGCGATCACGGTGATCTTCCTGTTCCTCTTCAGCGCCTCCGGCGTCGTGAACGCGGTGCTCGGCTGGTTCGGCGCCGACGGCCCGACCTGGATGGCGGATCCGACCGGGGTGCTGCACTCGCTGCTCGGGCTCGTCGGCGTCGACGGCGCGTGGTTCGCGGGCGGCGCTCCGCTGGGGCTGACCTGGTGGGACTGGCTGTCCGGGCCGTCGGTGGCGATGTGCGTGCTGATCACCATGGCGATCTTCACCACCTCGGGCACCTTCATGCTGCTGTTCCTCGCGGCGCTGCAGAACATCGGCGCCGAGATCGACGAGGCGGCGCTGATGGACGGCGCGGGGCCGCTGCGGAAGTTCTTCTCGGTGACGCTGCCGATGCTGAAGCCGACGCTGTTCACCGTGCTCACCCTGGGGCTGATCGGCACCTGGCAGGTGTTCGACCAGATCTACCTGACCGGGGGCGGCGCGCCCGGCAAGACGCTGCTCACCCCGGCGTACCTCGCCTACGAGTCGTCGTTCACGGATCTCCGCTGGGGTCAGGGCGCGGCGATCGCCTTCATCCTGTTCTTCATCATCGTCGTCCTGACGCTGCTGCAGCGCGCGATCCTCCGCGAGAAGGGCGAGCCGAGTGCCCGCCGGACCCGCCGGGCCGCCCGCGCGGACGCCGCGACGACCCTCACGACGGGAGGAGTGCGATGAGCACCCTGGTCGACTCCGAGCCGCGCACCGAGGCGGAGCCGCCGCCCCAGGCACCGCTGCCGCACCGCCGCGTGCAGCTCGGTGCCCGCGGGCGCGCCTCGCTGATCGGCGGCTACCTGCTGCTGATCGGCCTCGCCCTGGTCTACATCTACCCGTTCCTGATCTCGGTGGCGTCGTCGTTCAAGACCGACGCCGACGCGACCTCGAACCCGCTGTCGCTGCTGCCGGCGACCTGGTCGTTCGCCTCCTACGAGCGGCTGTTCACCGACGTGCCGCTGCCGCTCTGGACGCTGAACTCGGTGATCGTCACCGTCTTCGTCACGGTCGGGCGGGTGTTCTTCGACTCGCTCGCGGGCTACGCGCTCTCGCGGCTGCGCTTCCGCGGTCGCGGGCTGCTCTTCGCGCTGTTCATCGGCGTGATGAGCGTGCCGGCGGTGGTGCTGCTGATCCCGCGGTTCCTCATCCTCAAGCAGCTCGGGCTCTACGACAGCTACGCGGGGATGATCGTGCCGCTGATCGTCGACGCGGCGGGCATCTTCATCATGAAGCAGTTCTTCGACTCGATCCCCCTGTCGATCGAGGAGGCCGCCCGGATCGACGGGGCCGGCGTGTTCCGGACGTTCCGCTCGATCGTGGTGCCGATGGCGCGGCCGGCGATCGTGACGCTGTTCATCCTGTCGTTCCAGGGCTCGTGGAACGAGTTCTCGCACTTCGTCGTCTCGCGGCAGTCGCCGGAGCTGAACACGCTGACCACGGGCGTCGCCTCGCTGGTCTCGGGGCAGCTGGGCACGGGCAACCAGTACCCGCTGCAGCTCGCGGCGGCGGTGCTGATGTCGATCCCGGTCGCGGTGCTCTTCTTCGTCTTCCAGCGGCGGATCATGAACACCACGGAGGGCGCGGAGAAGGGCTGACGCCGAGGGCGCGCACGGCGCGCTGTGCTTCCGGGTCTCGATACGCCGCGTGCCGCGGCTCCTCGATCAGCATGCACTTCATGCTGATCTGAGAGAGCGAGCAGCGCGCCCTCCATGCTGATCGAGTAGCGCGCGCAGCGCGCGTATCGAGATCCGGGAACACGGAAGGGGCGCCCCGCCGCAGCGGAGCGCCCCTTCGCCCGTGCTACTTCTTCAGGAACTCGAGGACGACGCGGTTCCACTCCTCGGCGTGGCTGACGTTGACGCCGTGCGGGGCGCCGGCGACGACGTGGAGCTCGGAGCCGGGGATCGCGGCGTGCGTGCGCGCACCGGAGCCCTCGAAGGGGACGGTGCCGTCGCCGTCGCCGTGGATGACGAGCGTCGGGACGGTGACCTTCGGCAGGTCCTCGCGGAAGTCGGTGCCGGCGAACGCGGCCATGCAGGCCAGCGCGGCGTGCTTGGACGACTGCTTCGCGAGCGCGAGCGCGTCCTGGCGCTGCGCCTCGGTGACCTTGAGCTCGCCGTTCACCGAGAAGAACTCGGTGGTGAACTGCTCGTAGAACGAGTCCTCGTCCTTGGTCAGGCCGGCGGTCATCTCCGCGGCGGCCGACTTCTCCAGCGGTCCGTCCGGGTTGTCGTCGGTCTTCATCAGGTACGGCGGCACGGCCGACGCGAAGACGACGCTGTGCAGGCGCTCGGTGCCGTACTTCGAGAAGTAGCGGGCTACCTCGCCGCCGCCCATCGAGAAGCCGACGAGGGTGACGTCCTGCAGGTCGAGCTCGGTGAGAAGCGTGTGCAGGTCCTCGGTGAGGGTGTCGTAGGTGTAGCCGGTGAGCGGCTTGTCGCTGCGGCCGAAGCCGCGGCGGTCGTAGGTGATGACGCGGAAGCCGGCCGCCGCGAACGCGGGGACCTGCTCGCTCCAGGACTCGCCCGACAGGGGCCAGCCGTGGATCAGGACGACGGGGCGACCCGAGCCGCCGGTGTCGTCGACGTGGAGGTCCGTGTCCTTGAAGAGGCCGTGGTGGGCGGTGATCTCTGCCATGAGTCGTGCTCCTTCCGGCGCCGTGGATCGGCGTCAACTGTCTGTTCGAAGGAGTGTGGCGCCGCGGATGGGGAGCGAGCCGTGAGGGGAGGGGCCCTTGACAGCCCCTCCCCGTACTGGCTACGAGAGCGCGTCGACGGCGGCGAGGATCGCCTCGGTCTCGGTGCGCGTCGTGTAGTCGACGTGCACGTCGGCGAAGCGGACCACGCCCTCGGCGTCGAGCACCAGGACGGTCGGGAACGGGATCGCCGGGGTGTCGTCGGCGTTCGAGTCCTTCACCGCGAAGCCGAGCGCCGTGTGCGCCTCGATCGCCGCGTCGCTGGGGGCGGTGACGATGCCGAGCTCGGTGGCGAGCGCGTTGCCCGGATCGGTGACGACGGTGAAGCCGAGCTCGCCGCCCAGCGTGGCGGAGGCGTCGGGCGTCTCCGGGCTGACCGCGACGAAGGCGATGCCGCGGCTCGCCAGCTCGGGGGCGAGGGTCGCGTCGTAGTGGCGCAGCGTGATGTTGCAGTACGGGCACCAGGCGCCGCGGTAGAAGACGAGCACGGCCGGGCCGTCGCCGAGGAGGGAGGAGAGCGCGACGCTCTCGCCGCCCCCGGTGACCACGGTCGCGCTCGGCAGCCGCTCCCCGGCCGCGACGGCTCCGGCGGGGACGCCGTTCTCGACGAGGTCGGCCTGCTCGCTCGCGAAGACCGTGGCGAGCTCGTCGCCGATCGTCTCGTTGAAGCCGGTGGTGAAGTCGGCGGTCTGCGCGCCGATCGTCGCGGTGGTCTGCTCGGTGGGCATCGTCGTCTCCGTCCGGGCGGCCGTGGATCGGACGCTCCGGCGCGATCGTAGGGAAGCGGACTCGGAGCGGACCTGGGCGACGTCACGGTTCGTCATGAAGAGCCTCTCGGCGCAGACGAAGACGCCGCCCCGGATCGCGAGATCGCGACCGGGACGGCGTCCGTGCTCCCGCGCGGGAGCGGGGAGGCGCTGCTGCGGACTACTGGAATCCGCCGCCGCGGTCCTCCGGGTCCTCGACGGGGTCGGAGTCGGGGGCGTCGAGCGCGTAGGTCACGTGGACCGACTCGCCGACCTCCTTGGCCGAGACGGACGTGTAGACGAGGTGCGTCTCCTGGCCGTCGACGGCGGCGTAGACGTCGACCGACTTCTCGTAGCCGCCCTCGGTGCTGACACGGGTCTCGGTCTGGCCGTCGAACGGCCCGCCCTGGAAGAAGGCGAGGTAGCTCTCGCCCTCGGAGAGTTCGCGGATGTCGTTGCTCATGGGACAGGTCTACCACTCGGGATCGAGCGTCCGCCGGGCGGCCCGTGTCCGCGGCTCCCGCCGGGCGGCGAGAACGTAGGATGACGGGGATGACGATCGGACGCCGCCTCTTCCTGTCGGGAGCCGCCTCGGGCGCCGGTCTCCTGGTCCTCGCGGGCTGCACTCCGCCGCGGCCGACCCCCACGCGCTCCGTCACCGAGGCCCCGGTGCCCACGCCCAGCACCACCGCCGTGCCGACGCCGGCCGCGTTCGTCCGCTCCGGCTGGGCCGAGGACCCGTACGCACTCGGCGCCGTCTCCTACCTCGCGGTCGGAGCCACCCCCGAGCACCGCGACGACCTGGCCGGGAACGTGCTCGACCGCCTGTTCTTCGCCGGCGAGGCCACCGACTCCCAGGAGCCGGGCACCCTGCAGGGCGCCTGGAACTCCGGGGTCCGCGCGGCCGGCGAGATCGCCGCGATCGCCGAGGAGGGCGAGCGGATCGCGATCATCGGCGCCGGGCTCGCGGGCGCCGTCGCCGCCCGCCGCCTGCTCGACGCCGGCTACGACGTCGCGCTCGTCGAGGCGCGCGACCGCGTCGGCGGCCGCATCGCCACCAGCACCCCCGACGGCTGGCCGATCGCCGTCGACAGCGGCGCCTGGGCGCTCGCCGGCGCCGGCCCCGCGCTCCGAGAGAGCGTCCTCGACGCCGGGATCACCACCTCCGCCGTCGACCTCGCGACCGTCCTCTCCAGCACCGAGGACGGCGACCGCCCCGACGTCGGCGACACCGCCGCGAAGGCGCTCACCCGCGCGCTCGAGTGGGCGGCGGAGCAGCCCACCGACCTGCCGCTCGCCGATGCCTTCGCCGGCTCCGGCGCTCCCGACCCGGCGGCCGTCGAGCCCGGCAGCGGGGACGGCGACGCCGCCCGCGTCGCCGCGTTCCTCGCGGGCGGCCCGGTGCTGCGCACGGGCGCCGCTCCCGCCGAGCTCTCCGCCTGGTACGGGCTGGGCGACGCCTCGGCCGCCAGCACCGCGGAGGACGTCGCCGACTCCTCCGACGAGGCCGCCGCGGTCCTCACCGACGGCCTGGCGCCCCTCGTCGAGACGCTGCTCACCGACGTCGAGATCTCGCTGCGCGCGGCCGTCAGCGGCATCGGCTACAGCGACACCGGCGCGAGCATCCGGCTCGCGACGGGGGAGTCGTTCACCGCCGACCGCGTCCTCGTCACGGTGCCGATCGGGGTGCTGCAGAGCGACGCGATCGCGTTCGATCCGCCGCTGCCGTTCGCGCACCGCACCGCGATCGCGGCGATCGGCTCCGGGGTCGTCGAGACGCTCTGGCTCCGCTTCGACGAGCCGTTCTGGGACACCGATCCGGCCCTGCCCGCGCGCTGGTCGCTGGTGGGCTCGGCGGCCGGGATCACGGAGTGGCTGAACCTCGAGCCGTCCACCGGTGAGGCGGTGCTCGTCGGGCTCGTCGGCGCCGATCAGGCCCTGTCGCTGCAGTCGCTCAGCGACGACGAGCTGCTCGTGGTCGCGCAGTCGGCGCTCACGCCGTTCGCCGTCGCTGCCGGCTGAGCCGCTCCCGCAGCCGGGCGAGCGGGCCCCGCCACTCCGTCGCGCGCGCCGCACCGAGCGGCCGGACCCGGCTGAGCGCCAGCATGAAGGCGGCGATGCCGGAGATCAGGCCGAGCACGATCACGTCGTAGACCACGAACATCACCGGGCCGTCGACCTGGGCGGGGTCGAGGAAGAAGTAGGGGTACCAGCCGATCAGCGCGCCGCGCACCAGCGTGATCACGCCCCAGACGATCGGGAAGCCGAGCACGGTGAGGGTGCCGCGCCAGGCGACGGGGCGGCGGCCGGGGGCGAGGAGCCAGTCGAGCAGCGCGAGCGTCGGGATGACGAAGTGCAGCAGCGCGCTCGACCACGGGACGTCGACGCGGACGCCGCGGTTGTTCGCCTCCACCGCGATCAGCCCGAAGACGATGCCGGAGACGACCATGTAGGTCAGGACCAGCGCACGCAGGGTGCTGAGCCAGCGCGGCTCGCGCTCGCGGGCGAGGGCGACGATGCCGGAGAGTCCGAGGACGACGACGCCGGCCATGTTCGACTGCGTGGTGAAGTACGCGAAGAAGTTGTCGATCTGGAACAGCCGGAAGCCGAGGGTGTAGAGGAAGTCGCCGACGAGCCCGACGGCCCCCAGCCCCGCGAGCGCGAGACGGAGGATCGCGAACGCCTTCCGCACACCCGCTCCGATCCGTCGCCTCGACCAGCCCGGAGGGCCGGACGTCCGGACGATTCTACGGTCGCGGCGCTCCGAGCTCCCCGGGCGGGGGCCGTGCGGGGGGCGTCCGGGACCGCCGGAGCGAGGTGCGCACGGGATACCGTGCACTATGCCGTTCACGCCGAGCCACGCCGTCGTCGCTCTGGCGTTCACGAACAGCCGCATTCCCGCCGCGGCGGTCGCGATCGGCGCGATGGCCCCGGACATCGGTCTCTACCTGCCGCTGCGCTGGGCACGGGACGCGACGCACTCGATGCTCGGGGTCGTGACGGTCGACCTCGCGGTCGGCGCCGTCGGCCTCGTGCTCTGGCTGGTGCTGCTCCGGCCCGCCTGGCGCGACCTCGCGCCGTGGATCGTCCGGGTGCGCCTGCGACCGCCGCCGGCACCGCCGAGCACCGCGCGGGCGAGGACGGCGGCGATCGTCCTGGCGATCGTCGGGATCGTGATCGGCGCGGCGTCGCACGTGCTCTGGGACGCCTTCACCCACGACGGCGGTCCGTTCGTCGCGGCCCTGCCGTTCCTCCGCGAGGAGCTCGGCCCGTTCGCGGGCTACAAGTGGGCGCAGTACGCCAGCGGGGTGCTCGGCCTCGTGGGCCTCGGGATCGGCGCCCTCGTCTGGTACGTCGCCCGCCGGCCGCATCACGTCGCCGTCGACCACCGAGGCCCCGCGCGGGTCGCGGCGTGGACGGCCGTCCTCGCCGCCGCGGTCGTCCCGGCCGGCGTGGTGCTCTCGGGCTCGGGGCTGGATCCGTTCGAGGAGGCGTACCGCTCCTACGTCGTCGACGCGGCCGTCCTCGTGGTCGTCTGGACGACCGCCGCCCTGCTCGCGGTGGCCGTCCTCTGGCACCTCGCGCTCGGCGTCGCACCACGCCAGGGGGCTGACGCGGATCCGTCGTGAGGAGGATGCGCGGGTGCATAGCCCGCCGATAGCGTCGATGACGGCCCGTTGGGGCGGGCCGCCTTCGGGGGAAGGCACAAGGGGAAATCGAGGGCCCGCGGCGAGTCGCCGCGGGCCCTCTACCTGTCTCCGGCGAGAGGGACACCGCTTCGCGTCCTCGCTGATCGAGCAGCCGACGTCGTCCGGACGCTTGTCTGCGGGCTCGGCGTGCTGGCGGGGGCGGGTCTCGATACGCCCCTGCGGGGCTACTCGACCAGCATGGCTGCGGGGGCGCTCCGCAGCTGCACGGTCTGCCGGAGTCGGCGAACGGACTCGAATCGGGCCCCCGGACGCGAGCGGGGCCCGAATCGGGTCCATTCGAGAGCGCTGAGTCGCGCGAACGGACGCGCGTGGGGCTCTGCGGCCCTGCTGAACCCCGTTCCGCGTCCACTCGCCGCCTCGCGCATCCATGCTGGTCGAGTAGCCCCGCCAGGGGCGTATCGAGACCCGCCGTCGTCAGCCGGGTGGTTCTGCAGACTCAGGTTCTGGTACTGGTGGATCTCGATACGCCCGCTGCGCGGGCTGCTCGATCAGCATGAGGCAGGAGCAGCGGTCGACGGACCGGCCGCGATCCGCGGCTCGCGTCCACCTCGGCGTCGCCGGAGGGCGCCGGGCTAGCGGCGCTTGCCGCCGCCCTTGCCGGCGGGCTTCTTAGGGCGGGTGGCCGCGGCGGTGCGCGAGCCGCTGCGCGGGGCGCCCTCGCCGGCGGCGCCCTTGGGCAGGACGGAGGCGGGCGGGATGGGCCGGCGGGTGACGGGGCGCACGGGCTCGCCGCGGCGGGACTGGCCGGGGATCGGGCGCGAGCGGCGGCCGTAGATCAGCTCGGAGGAGTCGAGCAGCCACGGCACGAGCGCGACGGTGACGCCGTGCACGAGCAGCAGCTTCTGGCGGATGCGGCGCGACTTGTGGTTGTGGAGGAAGCCCTCCCACCAGTGCCCGACGATGTACTGCGGCATGTAGACGGTGATGATCTCGGAGCCGTGCTCGAGGCGGTGCGCCTTGATGTACTTGATCAGCGGGTACGAGATGTCGCGGTACGGCGAGGCGATGCAGCGCAGCGGGACCTCGATGTCCATCCGCGCCCAGTCGGCCTTGAGCTGGGCGGTCTGCGCGTCGTCGATCGACGAGTGCACCGCCTCCAGCGACTCGTGCCGCGCGGCGATGGCGTAGTCGAGGGCCTTCAGGGTCGGCTTGTTCATCCGGCCGACGAGGACGACGGCGTGATCGCCGTTCGCGCCGAAGGTCGTGGTCGGGTCGACCTCGATCTCCTTCTCCACATCGCGGTAGTAGCGGTAGACGCCGGCCATCAGCACGCCGAGGATCGGCATCACCAGGTAGACCAGCCAGGCGCCGTGGGTGAACTTCGTGATCGTGACGACCACGAGGACGGCGAAGGTGAGCGTGGCGCCGAAGAGGTTGATCGCGAGGCTCGTCTTGACGGTGCGCGAGCCCTCGCCGTTCTTGATCATCCGGATCCAGTGCTTCACCATGCCGGACTGCCCGAGGGTGAAGGAGACGAAGACGCCGATGATGTAGAGCTGCACGAGGCTCGTCAGCGAGGCCTGGTAGACGAGCAGGATGATCGCCGCGACGAGCGCCAGGATGATGACGCCGTTGGAGTAGATGAGGCGGTCGCCGCGGGTGTTCAGCGACTTGGGCGCGTAGCCGTCGCGGGCGAGGACCGAGCCGAGCAGCGGGAAGCCGTTGAACGCCGTGTTGGCCGCGAGCAGCAGGACGGCGGCGGTGGCGGCCTGGATCACGAAGAAGAGGATCGTGTTGTTGCCGAAGGTGGCGGCCGCGACCTGCGCGATCACGGAGCGCTGCGGCGTCGTCGCGCAGTCGGTGAAGCCGACGAGGTGGCAGGCGTTCTCGGCGTAGTGCACGTTCGAGAGGAGGGCGAGAGCGGTCAGCCCGACGAAGAGGACGATCGCGATCGTGCCCATCGCGACGAGGGTGCGCTGCGCGTTCTTGACCTTGGGGACGCGGAAGGCGGGCACGCCGTTCGAGATCGCCTCGACACCGGTGAGCGCCGCGCAGCCGCTGGCGAAGGAGCGCAGCAGCAGCAGGACGATCGCGGCCTGGGTGAGCTGCTCGCCCTGCACCGTGTAGCCGGCCGACTCCGCGATCGGGGCGTCGCCGAAGGCCGCGCGGCCGAGGCCGACGACGACCATCACGAAGACGCTCGCGACGAAGAGGTAGGTCGGGACCGCGAAGGCCTTGCTCGACTCCGAGACGCCGCGGAGGTTCACGGCGGCCAGGAGGATCACGAAGAGGATCGCGAGCTCGACCCGGAGCGGGGCCAGCGCGGGGATCGCGGAGATGATGTTGTCGACGCCGGAGGCGACCGAGACCGCGACGGTGAGCACGTAGTCGACCAGGAGGGCCGCGGCGACCGTCAACCCGGCCGTCTCGCCGAGGTTGGTGCGGGCGACCTCGTAGTCGCCGCCGCCCGAGGGGTAGGCCTTGATCAGCTGCCGGTAGCTGAGGACGACGACGACCAGCAGGACGACGACGCAGCCGGCGACCCAGGGCGCGAAGGTGAGGAAGGAGAGGCCGCCGAGCAGCAGGATCATCAGCAGCTCCTGCGGCGCGTAGGCCACGGAGGAGAGCGGGTCGCTCGCGAAGATCGGGAGGGCGAGCCGCTTCTGCAGGAGCTGGCCCTCGAGCTTGTCGCTGGAGAGCGGTTCGCCGATGAAGAAGTGCTTCGCGGTGCGGAGCTCGTTCGCGTCGGCGTCGTCCGCACCGGTGGGGGACGCCTTCGCGCCCGAAGGGGGGCCCTCGTGTGTCACGAGCGACGACACTACTCCGTGGCCGGGGGCAGTCAAGCCGCCCGCGTTCCAGCCGGACGAGCGCTGAACCCGCGCTGTGACCGGGCATTTCCGCAGCTGTCGGGCAAGCGGTTCCAATGAGGTCCCCATCTGTGGGACAGGGGGTCAAATCACCCTCGAACTGGGGCCACCCTCGACGCTGTGAAATCGCCCGAAGTCTGTTGAAGTCGAAGACAGGTCACTCCGATGGGGGGAGCCGACGGGTTCCGCCCGTCGACGCTCGGAGGGGCCTGCACCGTTCCGCCGCCTCCCGGCCTCTGACCCGAGCCCCGCTGCAGCGGCGCGGGCGCTCGCTCGGAGTGCCTGCGTCGACCCGCCCGCACCACGACAGGTCGGCCGAGACGCCGACAGAATCGACGGAACCCGTGTCCACTTCCCGCACCGCCGCGCCGCCGGCCCGCTCGCGCCTCTGGCGCGCAGCCGGCCTGGCCACCACGCTCGCCGTGACCGCCGGCATCGCCCTCGCCGGCTCCGCCCCCGCCCAGGCCGCCACGACCGGCCAGTACCTCGTGTCGGTCGACTCGAGCTCCATCTCGGAGCAGGTCGTCGCCGCGCTCGGCGTCGCCGACGACGTGCAGTTCGAGGGCGGCGTCGCGGGCTTCACCGCCCCGCTCACCGAGCGCCAGAAGGCGGTCCTCGAGGCCGACTCGCGGGTCCTCGGCATCACCCCCGCCGACCAGGTCGTCGACGGCCAGGCGCAGACTGTCCCCTCGCACGTGCTCACCGCGGAGGCCGACAAGGCCCCGGTGCGCGCCGGCGACGGAGTGACGAACTACAACGGTCCGGCCGTCGCGGTCATCGACTCCGGCGTCAGCTCGCACCCCGACTACAACCTCAAGGAGCAGATCAACTGCTTCGGCTCGGGCACCGCCGCAGACGCCAACGGCCACGGCACCGGCGTCTCCGGCTACATGGCCGCGCTCGACAACGGCACCGGCTCGGTCGGCGTCGCCCCCGGCGCTCCGATCTACTCGGTCCGCGCGCTCGACGCGAACAACCGCGGCAACACCGGCACCCTGATGTGCGCCCTCGACTGGGTCTCCGCGAACGCGGCGAAGTACAACATCAAGGTCGTCAACATGTCGCTCGCCACCTACGGCACCGACGACGGCAACTGCGGCCGCTCGAACGGCGACGTGATCCACCAGGCGATCTGCGACCTCGAGGCCAAGGGCATCGTCTCCGTCGGCTCCGCGGGCAACACCTCCGAGGACCTCGCGGGCTGGATCCCCGCCGCCTACGACGAGGTGCTCGCCGTGACCAACATGGCCAACTACGACGGCAAGCCCGGCGGACTCGGCTCGGCGCCCTGCGGCGTCCAGACCAAGGACGACGCGGTCTCGACCAACAGCAACTTCGCCGTCTCGGCTGCCGACCAGAAGCACACCATCGCCGCCCCCGGCATGTGCCCGTACACCACCAAGAAGGGCGGCACCTACGCCTACATCCAGTCGGGCACCAGCATGGCGGCCGCCGGCACCAGCGGCGTCGTCCTCGACTGCATGAGCTCCGGTGGATCCTGCGCGGGCAAGAGCCCGGCGCAGGTCCGCGCCCAGGTCATCGCGCAGGCGAAGGCGGCGACCGAGCGCGGCCGCACCTTCCAGGGCGACCCGACCCGCCCCGTCGCCGGCCGCTACTTCGGCTACGCGGTGAGCACGATCCCCGTCGGCACCGTTCCGACGCCGGACCCGACGCCGACGGCCACGCCGACCGCGACTCCGACGGCGACGCCCACCGCGACTCCGACGGCCACGCCCACGGCGACCCCGACCTCGACTCCGAAGCCGACCGCCACCCCGACGCCGACCGCGACGCCGACCACCCCGCCGGCGACCGACACGCAGAAGCCGACGGTGAGCATCACGTCGCCCTCGACCAACACCACGGTCGTCGGCTCGATCCGCCTGGTGGCCTCGGCCAGCGACAACGTCGGAGTGACGGCCGTCGCGTTCTACGCCGGCGGCACGAAGCTCGGCAACGGCGTCCTGCAGTCGAACGGGACGTGGACGCTGTCCGCCAACTCGAAGTCCTACCCGAACGCCAGCTACCAGGTGACGGCCAAGGCCCAGGACAAGGCCGGCAACGTGACGACCAGCTCGGCGATCACGCTCCGCGTCGCGAACTGAGTTACTGAGAACCGAGAAGAGGGGGGGGGGGGGGGGGGGGGGGGGGGGGGGG
>NZ_JALGRU010000003.1:0-584447 GCF_022815545.1 Rathayibacter sp. VKM Ac-2928 | reverse complement strand
AGCGGTTCAGGGGCGTGCCGTGTGCACACCCCTGAACCGCTCTTCTCGGTTAAGACCTTCGTTCTGCAAGCGGAAGTCTCCGACGCGCAGGGTCGGCGAAGCGGGGCGCGGCGCATCCATGCTGATCGAGTAGCGCGCGGAGCGCGCGTATCGAGATCCACCACCGTCAGGACGCGAGTCTGCAGACCCGCCTGCTGACGGTGGTGGGTCTCGATACGCCCCTCCGGGGCTACTCGACCGGCATGACGCGTCGCCGCAGTCGGTTCGCCCGCAGCGTCAGGGGCGGGTGGCGGCGCCGATCAGGCGGGTGAGGGTGTCGCGGACGGCGATCAGCTCGTCGAGGGGGAGGTCGAGGCGCTCGACGATCTGCGGCGGGACCTGGAGCGCCCGCTCGCGGAGGGCGGCTCCCTCCGGGGTGAGCGCGACGTCGAGGCGGCGCTCGTCCTCGGTGCTGCGGGCGCGCGTGACGTAGCCGCCGGCCTCCAGTCGCTTCACCAGCGGGCTGAGGGTGGCGGGCTCGAGGTGCAGGGCGGCACCGAGGTCGGCGAGCGAGCGCGGGGCGCGCTCCCAGAGCGCGAGCATCACCAGGTACTGCGGGTGGGTGAGGCCGAGCGGCTCGAGCACGGGGCGGTAGAGGCCGATGACGGTGCGGGCGGCCACGGCGAGCGAGAAGCAGACCTGGTTCCGCAGGGCGAGCGGGTCGGTGTCCCCGGGATCGGTCACCACGGCTTCGTTCTCCACGGATTCGTCCTCCCTTTCCCCTCGCGCACTGATCATTAGTACACTAAGCATATGGCCAAGCCGACCCGCTCCCTCTACCAGCGCTTCAACGCGCGGCTCTTCCCCTGGCTCGGCCCGCCGCCGCTCGGGCCCTACGACCAGCCCGAGCCCGAGGCTCCCGCCGGCCGCGCCTGCCCGCTCTGCGGCCGCCTGATGTCGGAGCACGTGATCGACCGCAGCGGCCCGCGCACGCAGCTCTACTGCCCGGACGCCGTCGCCGAGGGGGACGCCGGCACCGTCGCCTGACGGCCCGATCGGCCCCTCCGGCGTCGCACGTCCCCTTTCGGGGGTCACGGGGTCGCGCCGCCGGGGGCGGATGATGAGCGCATGTCCCGTCTGCGCTCCGACTCCGCCCGTGCCGTCCAGTTCTCCCGCTTCGGCGGCGTGGACGTGCTCGAGATCGCCGACATCGCGCGGCCCCAGCCCGGGCCGGGGGAGGTGCTGGTCGAGGTCCTCGCGGCCGGCGTGAACCACATGGAGGCGTTCATCCGGCGCGGGATGTTCGACTCCGACCACTCCGCGGCCTTCCCGATGCGCCAGGGCACCGACTTCTCCGGCATCGTCGTCGGCCTCGGTGACGGCGTCACCGACCTCAAGCTCCGCAGCGACGTCGTCGGCCACGCGCTGGTCGGCTCGCACGCCACCCACATCGTCGTCCCGCGGGAGAACCTGGTCGCCAAGCCCGCCTCGGTGAGCTGGGAGGTCGGCGGCGCGCTCTTCCTCGCCGGCGTCACCGCCTGGCGCGCGATCGAGGCCACCCACATCGGACCGGACGACACCGTGGTCGTCTCGGCGGCGGCGGGCGGCGTGGGCAGCATGGAGATCCAGCTGGCCAAGCTGCGCGGCGCGACCGTGCTGGGCACCTGCGGCGAGCGCAACTTCGACTACCTCCGCCAGATCGGCGTGAAGCCGATCGTCTACGGCGACGGCATCGCCGACCGCATCCGCGCCGCGGCGCCGAACGGCGTGACCGTCTTCCTCGACAACTTCGGCGGCGACAACGCGGCGCTGGCCGAGGAGCTCGGGATCGAGCCGGCCCGCTTCCACTCCAGCGACGACCGCAAGGAGATCGAGCTGCGCGCCGTCTGGCCCGACGCCGAGACCGCGCGGCGCGACACCGAGATCCTCGGCGAGCTGGTCGCGCTGGTTCGCGACCAGAAGCTACGGGTGCTGGTCTCCGGCTTCTATCCCTACGGCTTCGTCCAGGACGCGTTCGACGACCTCGAGAAGCGGCACTCCCGCGGCAAGATCGTGCTCGGCATGAACCCGGTCGACGCGGGGCGCGTGACCAAGGCCCGCGACATCCACGAGGCCGGTGCCTAGCGTCGGCCCTCGGGCCTAGGCTCGGCTCTCGGGAGGGAGCCGCGTGGAGGAACCGGTCGTCGCCATCATCTGGATCGTCTCGTTCGTGGTCGTCACCGTGCTGGTGACGGGGCTCTCGGGCAAGGCGGGCTGGTCGGCTCCCGTGGCGCTGGTCGCCGTCGGGGCGCTGGCCTCCTTCGTCCCCGGGATCCCCGAGGTGGTGGTCGAGCCGGACGTCGTCCTCTACGGGATCCTGCCGCCGCTGCTCTACGCGGCGGCGATCCGCACCTCGGTGCTCGACGTCCGCGCCCGCGGCGACAGCATCCTGCTGCTCTCGGTCGGGCTCGTCGTCTTCACGGTGCTGGTGGTCGGCGCGGTCGCCTGGGCGGTGGTGCCGGCGATCTCGATCGCCGCGGCCCTGGCCTTCGGCGCGATCGTGGCGCCGACCGACGCCGTGGCGGTGACCGCGATCGCGGGGCGGCTGCGGCTGCCGCGGCGGATGCTGACGGTGCTGGAGGGCGAGAGCCTGCTCAACGACGCGACCGCGCTGGTGGCGCTGAACGCGTCGCTGCTCGCGATCGTCAGCACCGTGACGCCCGGCGGGATCGCGCTCGACTTCGTGCTGGCCGTCGTGGTCGGGGCGGGGGTCGGCATCCTGATCGCGGTCGTCCTCGGCTTCGTGCGCAAGCAGGTGTCCTCCTCGGTGCTGGACACGAGCCTGTCGCTGGTGACGCCGTACGTCGCGTTCATCCCGGCGCAGCTGCTGCACGGCTCGGGCGTGCTCGCGGTCGTGGTCGCGGGGCTGTTCCTCGGCTTCCGGGCGCCGGTCATCCAGTCGGCCCAGGCGCGGATCGCGGAGTCGCTGAACTGGCGCACCATCCAGTTCCTGCTCGAGAACGCCGTCTTCCTCTTCATCGGGCTGAGCCTGTCCTCGGTGGTCGCGGCGACCGCCGACTCCGACATCGGCGTCTGGCAGGGGATCGGCATCAGCGCGGCGCTGCTCGCGGCGCTGATCGGCAGCCGGGTGCTCTGGATGTGCCTGACCACCGTCCTCTTCCGGCACGGCCCGCGGCGGCTGCAGCAGCGCGGCTGGACCTGGCCGACGGCGCTCGGGGTGTCCGTGGCCGGGATCCGCGGCGTCGTCACGCTCGCGGCGGCGTTCCTGCTGCCGGTGGAGACGCCGCAGCGGGCGTTCCTGCAGTTCCTGGCGTTCGTGGTGGTCGCGGGGACGCTGGTCGAGGGGCTCGCGCTGCCGCGGGTGGTGCGGCTGCTCAAGCTGCCGGCGCCGAACGAGCAGCAGGAGCACGTCGAGAAGCAGATGCTGCTGGCGGAGGCGCAGTCGGCCGGTCTGGCGCGGCTCGACCAGGAGCCGCAGGACGGCGTCGAGGAGCGGGTGCTCGACCGGCTGCGGCGGAACGCGGTGTTCCTCGCGGACGCGCTGGAGAACCCGCCGGAGGGGGAGGGTGCGGAGCCGCTGACCCACTCCTACAACCGGCTGCGGCGCGTGATGATCGCGGCCGAGCGCGAGGCGGTGCTGAAGGCGCGCGCCGAGGGGCGCTACCAGGAGCCGGCGGTGCGCAGCGCGCTGGCGTTCCTCGATGTCGAGGAGGAGGCGCTGGCGGTGGGGCGGCAGTAGGCGACCTGCCTCGGCCGCCTGGAGCGAGCGGTGAAAATCCTATAGGATCGACGGGTCCGGCCGGAGGGCCGGCCCACTCGATGATGAGGAGCCGACGAGCATGACCCGTCTCTGGAACGAACCCGCCGACTTCGCCGACGACATGGTCGACGGCTTCGTCCGCGCCAACGGCCGCTGGGTCCGCAAGGTGGTCGGCGGCGTCTCCCGCTCGACCCGCTCCGAGGAGCCCGAGGTCGCGGTGGTCATCGGCGGCGGCTCGGGCCACTACCCGGCCTTCGCCGGACTGGTCGGGCCCGGCCTCGCCCACGGCGCCGCGATGGGCAACCTCTTCGCCTCTCCCTCGGCGCACCAGGTCGAGTCGGTGATCCGCGCGAGCGAGCAGGGCCGCGGCGTGCTGCTCAGCTACGGCAACTACGCCGGCGACGTGCTGCACTTCACCGCCGCGCAGGACGCGGTGCTCGCCGACGGCATCGACTGCCGCACCGTCACCGTGACCGACGACATCTTCAGCGCGAAGCCCGAGGAGGCGCACAAGCGCCGCGGGATCGCCGGCGACCTCACCGTCTTCAAGGTGGCCGGGGCCGCGGCCGCCGCGGGCTACGCGATCGACGACGTGGAGCGGGTGGCCGTGCTCGGCAACGCGCGCACCCGCTCGCTCGGCGTCGCCTTCACCGGCTGCACGCTGCCCGGAGCCGACGAGCCGCTGTTCTCGGTGCCCGAGGGCAGGATGGCGGTCGGCCTGGGCATCCACGGCGAGCCCGGGATCGACGAGGTCGACATCCCGAGCGCTGCGGAGCTCGCCGAGCTGTTCGTGACGCACCTGCTCGCCGACGCCGAGATCCCCGAGGGCGTGAGCGTCGACGGCGCCCGGGTCGTCCCGGTGCTGAACGGGCTCGGCTCGGTGAAGAGCGAGGAGCTGTTCGTCGTCTTCAGCACGATCGCCGATCTGCTCGAGGCGCGCGGGATCACCCTCGTCGACCCGCAGGTGGGCGAGTTCTGCACCAGCTTCGACATGGCCGGCGTCTCGCTGACGCTGTTCTGGGTCGACGAGGAGCTCGAGACGCTGTGGACGGCGCCGAGCGACACGCCGGCCTTCCGCACCGGGGCGGTCGACGGCGGCGCGCTCGTGGCTGTCACCGCGACGCAGGCCGAGGAGGTCGCCGCCGAGGTCGGCGAGGCCTCGGAGAAGTCGCGCGCCGCGGCGGCACGGCTGTCCGACGCGATCGCGGCGATCCGCGACGTGATCGACGCGAACGCCGACGAGCTCGGCCGTCTGGACTCGATCGCGGGCGACGGCGACCACGGCATCGGCATGCAGCGCGGGGCGCGGGCGGCCGCGCAGGAGGCCGCCGACGTGCTCGAGCGCGGGGCGGGCGCGCAGACGCTGCTCACCCGGGCCGGCGACGCCTGGTCGGACCGCGCGGGCGGGACCTCCGGCGCGCTGTGGGGGGTCATCCTCCGCAGTGTCGGCGAGGCGCTCGGCGACGACCGCGCCGTGAGCGCGCGCGAGGTGAGCGCGGGAGTGACCGCCGCCTCCGACGCCGTGCGCGGCTACGGGAAGGCGAGCGTCGGCGACAAGACGATGGTGGACGCGCTGGTGCCGTTCGCCGAGACGCTGGCGGAGCGGGCCGGTGCGGGCGACGCGCTCGCCGACGCGTGGGGCGCCGCCGCCGGGGCCGCGCGCTCGGCCGCCGACGCCACCTCCGATCTGATGCCCGGACTCGGTCGCGCGCGCTCGCACGGCGAGAAGTCGCTCGGGACGCCCGACCCCGGCGCGATCTCGTTCGCGCTGATCGTCGAGGCGATCGCGCCGCAGCTCGGTGCCGCCTCCGGCACCGCATCGACCACGGACGCACCGTCCACGACTGCACCGACCACCCACGAAGGAGAGACCGCATGAGCACCACCTGGAGGATCGTCGTCGGATCCGACGACGCCGGCTACGACTACAAGGAGATCCTGAAGCGGGATCTCGAGGCCGACGACCGGGTCGTCTCGGTCGTCGACGTCGGCGTGGACGCGGAGTCGCACACGCCCTACCCGAGCGTCGCGATCGCGGCGGCCGAGCTGGTCGCGCGCGGCGAGGCCGACCGGGCGCTGCTGATCTGCGGCACCGGCCTGGGCGTCGCCATCGCGGCGAACAAGGTCGAGGGGATCCGCGCTGTGACGGCGCACGACTCCTTCTCGGTGGAGCGCGGCGTGCTCTCGAACGACGCGCAGGTGCTCTGCATGGGGCAGCGCGTCGTCGGCATCGAGGTCGCCCGGCGGAACGTGCGGGAGTGGCTCGGCTACGTCTTCGACGAGTCGAGCGCCTCGGCCGCGAAGGTGGAGGAGATCGTCGCGTACGAGCGCTCGGGAGCGACTGCGTAAGCTGAGCCGACCGCTGTGCCGAGCGCCCCGAACCGGGTGATCCGCGGCGCGCCCCTTCCGCACCGACCCGCGAGGCTGTGATGACCGACGCCGTGTTCCGCCTGACCGGCGCGGAGTCGATCGAGCGGCGGGGGCTGCGCGACCACGTCTACGAGCGCGTGCTCGACGTGCTGCTCGGCCCGGACATCGAGCCGGGCATGCGCCTGTCGATCGACGCGGTGGCGCGCGAGCTCGGCGTCTCGCCGACGCCGGTGCGCGAGGCGCTCGTGCAGCTGGAGCGGACCGGCCTCGTCACCCGGGTGGCCAACAAGGGCTACCGGGTGGCGCCGCCGCTCGCCGACGACCAGCTCGATGCGCTCTTCGACGCGCGGCTGGTGCTCGAGAGCGGCGCGGCGGCGCTCGCCTCGGCGCACGAGGCGGCGCTGGTGCCGCGGCTGCAGGAGGCGCTCGCCGCGCACGAGGCGATGACCGCCGTCGTGCGCGCGGCCTCGACCGAGGGCGAGCTGCCGGTGGCGCTGCTGCGCGAGTACTTCGCGGTGGACTGGAACTTCCACCACCTGATCTTCGAGGGCACGCACAACCCGTTCCTGATCGACATGTCCGAGGCGATCTCCACGCGCGTGCATCGGATGCGCCAGACCGTGCAGACCGGCGTCAGCGATGCGGACGACGCCGTGCTGGAGCACCGCGCGATCGTCGACGCGTTCGCGGCCGGGCCGGAGGCGGCGGCGGCGGCGATGCGCGTGCACATCGAGCGGGTGCGCGAGCGCTCGCGCCGCGACTCCGTCCGCTGACGCTGCGGCTGCGCGGGGGTCGGCGCCTGCATTCATGCTGGTCGAGTAGCCCCGTAGGGGCGTATCGAGACCCGGCGTCTGCAGGGGGTGGATCTCGATACGCCCGCTGCGCGGGCTACTCGATCAGCATGGGCCGCGCGAGGCGCGGGCTGCTTGATCGGCAGGGGGACCGGCCGTCGGCCGGGCTGTCCGATATGCAGGCGATGAGCCCCTTCATGCTGGTCGAGTAGCCGCGGAGCGGCGTATCGAGACCCGGCGTCCTGCAGAACGGTGGATCTCGATACGCCCGCTCAGCGGGCTACTCGATCAGCATGGGCCGCGCACGGCGCGGGCTGTTCGACTGGTGGCGGCGGGTCAGTGGCCCGCCTGGACGCTCGTGGTCTCGAGCAGCTCGTCCGCCTTGGAGCCGCGGAAGAACTTGGTGCAGAACATCATGGCGGCGGCGAGGAAGGCGAAGACGCCGAGGGAGACGACTCCCCACACCCCGCTCTCGGTGGGCACGGCCTCGTTGAAGCCGTTGCGCATCAGCGGGGCGACGAATCCGCCCAGGTTGCCGAGCGAGTTGATCAGGCCGATGCCGGCCGCGGCCGCCGCTCCGGTGAGGAACGCGGTCGGGTAGGCCCAGGTGATCGGTCCGACGGAGAGGAAGCTCGCCACCGCCAGGGTGATGAACAGCAGGCCGAGGATCGGCTGGCCGGCCGCCCCCGCCCAGGCCGAGCCGAAGATCGACAGGCCGGTGAAGATGTAGAACATCGCGCCCCAGGAGCGGCGGCGGCGGATCGTGTTGGCGTGCTGTCCGACGTAGTAGCAGGCGAACAGTCCCACCAGCCACGGGATGGCCGAGACGAGGCCGACCTGGAAGCCGACGTCCTGCCCGATCAGGTTCGCGACCTGCTGCGGGAGGTAGAACGTGGTGCCGTAGACCGCGATCTGCAGGCAGAAGTAGATGATCGTGAAGTACCAGACCTTCCAGCTGGCCATCGCCTTCCAGATGCCGGTCGGGCCGTCGGCCTGGCGCACGGTGTCCTCGCGCTCCATCGCCGCCGTCAAGGAGTCCTTCTCGCCCTGCGTCAGCCACTTCGCCTTCTGCGGATGGTTCGTCAGGAACTTCAGCGCCGCTATCCCGGCGAGCACCGCGAGCACGCCCTCGGTGAAGAACATCACCTGCCAGCCCTCCCACGGGGTGATCTGGTTGCCGACGCTGATCAGGCCGCCGCTGAGCGGGGCGCCGAGCATCTGCGAGAACGGCTGCGCCAGGTAGAAGATCGCGAACATCTGCACGCGCACTTTGTTGGGGAACCACTCCGACAGGAACATGATCACGCCCGGGAAGAGCCCGGCCTCGGTCACGCCGAGCAGGAAGCGCAGGATGATGAACATCGTGTCGCCGGTGGTGAAGGCGAACGCCGCGGCGACGATGCCCCAGGTGACCGCGATGCGGGCCAGCCAGAACCGGGCGCCGAAGCGCTTGAGCAGCAGGTTGCTCGGGATCTCGAAGATCGCGTAGCCGATGAAGAAGATGCCGGCGCCGAGCGCGAACGCGCCGTCGGAGATGCCGCGGTCGACCGAGAGCGCCTCCTCGGCGAAGCCGACGTTGGTGCGGTCGAGGAACGCGACGAAGTAGAGGATGACGAGCATCGGCATCAAATGCCGCGACGCCTTCGAGATGGCGGATTTCAGCGCGGGATCACGAGTGGATCCGAGGGCTGGGGACGAGGTGGTCAAGGCGCTCTCCTTTGAGTCGGCCGAATGCGATGAGGGGTGGGAGGAAGGGGTCAAGAGCCGAGCGCGGGCAGGATCTGCGCCATGCCGACGGCGACGAGGATCACGCCGACGCCGAGGAAGATCCAGCGGCCGAGCGACCAGGTTCCGGTGAGCTTGTTCATGGGGACGTCCGTTCCAGAGCTGAAGGGGATCAGTGCCGAGGGGGGATCAGAGTCGAAGGGGATCAGTGCATGTAGAGGCCGCCGTCGACGTTCAGGGTCTGACCCGTCACGAAGCCGGCGTCCTCGCTGATGAGGTACGCGATCGCCGCGGCGATGTCGCGGGGTGTGCCGATGCGCGGGAGCACGCCGTCGGCGGCCATGGCCGTCTTGCGCTCCTCGGTGAGGGTGCCGCCCATGATGTCGGTGTCGATCGGGCCGGGGGAGATCGCGTTGACGGTGATCCCCTGTCCGCCGAGCTCGCGGGCGACGCTGCGGGTGAAGCCGATCACGCCGGCCTTGGCCGCGGAGTAGGCGGTCTTGCTGAAGGTGCCGCCGCCGCGCTGGGCGGAGACGGAGGAGAGGCTGACGACGCGGCCGACGCCGCGGGTGACCATCGACTCCACCGCGCGGCGAGTGCTGAAGTGCACGCCGTTGAGGTTGACGTCGAGGACCCGCTGCCACTCCTCGGGGGTGACCTCGAGGTAGGAGACGGGGGAGGCGATCCCGGCCAGGTTGACCAGCGCCACGACGGGCGGGAGGGCGGCCTCGAGCGTGTCGAAGGCGGCGCGGACCTGCGCGTCGTCGGCGACGTTCGCGCCGGCTCCGGCGGCCTGGACGCCGTGCTGCTCGGCGATCTCGGCGGCCACCTCCTGCGCGGCCTCGGCGTGCAGGTCGATGATCCCGACGTTCCAGCCGAGCTCGGCGAGGTGGTGGGCGGAGTAGCGGCCGATGCCGCGCGGGGACGCGGCGCCGGTGAGGACGACGGTCCGGGACTCGGGGAATGCGGTCATGAGGGTGCTCCTTCTCGGTCGGCGCGTCAGGCGATCGGCGCGGGGCCGAGCTCGTCCATCAGCTTCTTGATGGCGACGTAGGCGCGGTTGCGGTACGCGATCAGCTCCGCGGTCCGCTCGGCGGGCACGTCGAGGTAGCCGGCGCCGGACTTGGTGCCGAACTTCCCGGCGTCGACCAGCGCGGCCAGCGACTCCGGGGTGGCGAAGCGCTCGGGCCAGCGGGTCTGCAGCGAGGCGTAGCAGAAGGCGTAGACGTCGAGTCCGGCCATGTCGGCGATCGCGAACGGGCCGAAGACGGGGAGGCGGAAGCCGAAGGTGGTGCGGACGATCGTGTCGATGTCCTCAGGGGTGGCGATGCCCTCCTCGACGATCTGCGTCGCCTCGTGGAAGAGCGCGTACTGCAGGCGGTTGAGCACGAAGCCGGTGGAGTCCTTGACCCGGGCGGTCTCCTTGCCGGTCGCCGCGACGATCTCCTCGGCCAGGGCGATCGCGCTCTCGGCGGTGCCCTCGTGCGGGATCAGCTCGACGCCGGGGATGAAGGGCGCGGGGTTGGAGAAGTGCACGCCGAGGAAGCGCTCGGGGTTCGTCACGGCCTCGGCCAGCGAGCCGATCAGGATCGTCGAGGTGTTCGAGCCGATCACGGCGTCGGGGCGCGCGGCGGCGCTGATCCGGCGGAGGGTCTCGTGCTTGATCTCGATCTTCTCGGGCACGGCCTCCTCGATGAAGTCGGCGGTCGCGACCGCCTCCTCGATCGAGGCGGCGGGGGAGAGGTTCTGCCGGATGCGCTCGACGGCGTCCTCGGGGAAGAGGCCGTCGGCGACGAACTGCGCGGTCTCGGTGAGCAGTCGCTCGTAGTTGCTGCGGGCGATCTCCTCGGAGATGTCGGCGATGACGACGGTGGCGCCGGAGAGCGCGAGGACCTGGGCCATGCCTCCGCCCATGTAGCCGGAGCCGACGACGGCGATGGTGCGCGCGGTCGGGGTGGTGGTGCCGGTGGTGTCGCTCATGTCTGTCGTTCCTTACTGCGAGGCCCGGGCCGCGCGGGGCAGCAGCGAGCGGATGTAGGTCTGGTTGGTCGAGCACATGCCGAGGCTGTCG
Organism: Rathayibacter sp. VKM Ac-2928; assembly: GCF_022815545.1. Lineage (NCBI taxonomy): Bacteria > Bacillati > Actinomycetota > Actinomycetes > Micrococcales > Microbacteriaceae > Rathayibacter > Rathayibacter sp. VKM Ac-2928. The sequence goes on along the minus strand of NZ_JALGRU010000003.1, from coordinate 573,751 downwards.
CCGCCGTAGTGCTCGGCGAGGAGGATGCCGCGGAAGCCGCCCTCCACCGCGTCGCGCAGGACCTGGCGGTAGTTGATGAGACCGGCCTCCATGGTCGAGGGGACCGAGGTGGCCCAGGAGCCGTCGGCCGACTCGTCGCGGGTGTAGTTCTTCACGTGCATGTAGTTGGCGTAGGGGAGGGTCTTCGCGAACAGCTCGCGCCAGTCCTCGACCGGGCGGTGCAGGCGGATGAGGTTCGCGACGTCGGGGTTGAGGCCGACGTTGTCCAGGCCCACCTCCTCGACGAAGCGGACGGCGCTGTCGGCGGTGCCGAGGTAGGTGTCCTCGTAGAGCTCGAGTGCGAGCGGGAGCCCGACGTCGGCGGCGTGCTTCCCGAGCTCGCGGATGCGGCTGACGGCGGCGTTCCAGACGTCGGGGTCGTCGGGGTCCTTGGGGCCCTCGGCGGTCCAGAACCAGAGCGCGCGCTTCTGCGCGGCGCTGAACGGCTGGTGCAGTCCGGTCGAGAAGACCTGCATGCCCCACTCGGCGGCTGCGTCGATGGTGCGGTGCGCGTAGGCGAGGTTCTTCTCCTCGTGCCCGGGCATGATCACGCTCTGGCGCTGCAGGTGCACCGAGGGGATGCCGATGCCGTGCGACTTCGCGATGCTGAGGAACTCGTCGCGGCGCGAGGGCTCGAGGTCCGCCGGGCGGACGTGGCTGTCGGCCAGCTCGGCGAGGGTGAAGCCGACCTGCTCGACCTGGGCGAACATGTCGTCCCAGACCTCGGGGGCCGCGTCGTGCAGGGCGACGCCGTCGCGGCCGACGGGCGGGATGCCGTGCAGGCAGGTGGCGATCGGCCAGGTCTCGGCGGTCCAGCTGTCGGGGTTCCAGTCGACGCCGTCCCAGGACTGCGCCCCCTGGAGGTTCGGCGCCCCCTGGACGGTCCGCGCGGGTGTGCTCTCGCTCATCAGTGCTCCATTGCGCTCGATTGCGACCGGCGTTGGTCGCACAAAAGATCCTATAGGAAATATAGTCCTGGAGCGGCGGAGCGCAAGGGGCGGGTGGGAGCGCGGTCGGCGGGACGAGGTTCGGCGAGGGTGGCGCGCGGTGCCGTCGTCCGAACCGAGCGGTCGGCGGCCCGCCGCCCCGACCACCTCCGGCACGTGGAAACCGCTCCGGCACGCTGAAGCCGTTCGATTCCGCGAGCCCGGGCCGAAACGGCGAGCCGAACATCAGCGCCGAGCACCTCCGGCACGCGGCAGCCGCTCCGGCACGCTGATGCCGCCCGATTCCGCGAGCCGAGGCCGAAACCACGAGTCGAGCATCCGCCCCATGCACCTCCGGCACGTGGAAAACAGTCCGGCACGCTGAAACCGCCCGATTCCGCGAGCCGAGGCCGAAACCACGAGCCGAGGATTCGCCCCGGCTGCCTCCCGCACGCGGAAATTCCTCCGGCACGCTGAAACCGTTCGATTCCGCGAGCCGAGGCCGACTTCGCGAGCCGAACCTACGGTCCTGGACAGTCCGCCCATCCTCGGCGCGTGAGAACCTCCCCCGCATGCCGCAATCGCCCGATTCCGCCAGCCGGGGAAGACTTCGCGAGCCCGGCCCTGAATCACGAGCCGAAGATCCGTCCCGGCCACCTCCGGCACGCGAGAACAGCTCTGGCACGTCGGAACCGTGCGATCTCGCGAGCCCGGGCCTGAATCGCGAGCCGAAGATCCGTCCCGGCCACCTCCGGCACGCGAGAACAGCTCTGGCACGTCGGAACCGTGCGATCCCGCGAGCCCGGGCCTGAACCGCGAGCCGGATTTACGCCCGGGCCACCTCCGGCGCGCGGAATCTGCTCCGGCACGTGGAAACCGTCCGATTCCGCGTGCCCGGGCCGGAACTGGGAGCCGAACATCCGCCACCGGCCTCCTCCGGCACGTGAGAACCGCTTGGGCACGCCGGAACCGCCCGATTCCGCGAGCGCGAGCCGGATCCGCGAGCCGAAGTTTCACCACGGCCACCTCCGGCACGCGAGAACCAGTACGGCACGCCGGAACCGGCTGATTCCACGAGCCCGAGCCGATCGAGCGAGCCGAGCCTCCGGCACCGGTCAGTCGGCGTGTCTCCGGCACGTCGGAACCGCTCCGGCACGGAGGAGCCGCCCGATCCCGTCGGACGGGCCGGGGCCACGAGTCCTTCGTCGTGCAGCGCGGCGGCAGCGGAGGACAGCCGAACGGCGGGGACCCCCGAGGGGATCCCCGCCGTCAGCGGTGGTGCGGTGGTGCGGTGGGCGTCAGCTCAGCGTGGAGCGGACCGCCGCGCGCGCCTGGTCGAGCGCGCTGCGCAGGGCGTCCGTGGTCGCCGCGCTCACGGAGCCGTGCGCGGCGGCCGTGCGCAGCTCGGCGCGCAGCTCGTCGCGGAACTCGGTGAGCAGCACCTCGGCGTCGCGCAGGGCGAGCCGGGAGGCGGTGCGCGCGTCGACCGCGGCGGTGTCGGCGGCGGGGTTCTCGGCGGGCGGGGCGTCCTGCGGGCGCTCGCCGGTGGTCGAGCCCGAGGTCGAGTCCTGCGTCGACTCCGCCGGGGCGGGCGTCTCGGCCGAGTGCTCCGGACCGCCGCGCGACGGGCGCGAGTCGCGGGCGGCGCTCGCCAGATCGGCGCGCAGGCTCTTCATCGCCTCCGCGACGCCGAGCCGCACCTCGTCGGCCAGGCGGCGGACGGAGTCGGTCAGCTCCTCCTCGATGTCGCCGAGGTCGGTCGCGCGGTTCGCCAGCTCGGCGCGGCCGGCGTCGGTGATGGAGTAGACGGTCTTGCGGCCGTCGGCCTCCTTGGTGACCAGGCCCTCCTCCTCGAGCTTCGCCAGGCGCGGGTAGACCGTGCCGGCGCTCGGGGCGTAGGTGCCGCCGAAGCGCTCGCTGAGCGCCTGGATCAGCTCGTAGCCGTGCTTGGGCGACTCCGCGAGGAGGTTGAGCAGGTAGAGGCGCAGGCGGCCGTGCGCGAAGACGGGGCTCACAGCGCGCTCGCGTCGGTGAGGCGCTGCGCGGCGGGAGCGGCGGGGGAGCGGCGGACGACGGTGACGGCGCCGGTCACCGAGTTGGCGGTGACGTCGACCCACTTCGAGTCGAGCGAGCCGGTGGTCGCGGTGTAGCCGCGGCCGAACGTGCCCTTGACCACCTCGCCGTCGAGCTGGAGCGTGCCGGTGGCGGTGTTGATCCGGTAGCGGGCGCCGAGGCCCTCGTCGATCCGGATCGTGAGGTCGCCGCTGACGGTGTTGCACTGGATCTCGTCCGGTGCGTCTTCGGCGTCGACGAAGACGCTGCCCGAGACGCCGTCGACGGAGAAGCGGGTGAGCGCGCCGGCGGTGGTGACGTCGCCCGAGACGGTGTGCGCGGTGACCCGGCCGGTGTGGTTGCGGACGGAGAGCTCGCCGTGGACGGTGTTCGCCTCGATGTCGCCGCGCAGGCCGTCGATGACGATGTCGCCGCCGACGGTGGAGACGCGGGCGTCCGAGTGCAGACCCGAGACGAGGCCGTCGGCCGAGACGGTGTCGAACTTGAGCGCGACGCCGCGGGGGACGAGCAGGCTGATGTCGGCGCGGTCGCCCTTGCGGCCGAGGCCCTTGGCGACGTCGACGACGGTGTCCCAGCGGAGCTGGATGTGGTCGACCTCGAGGCGGTCGCCGTCCATCGAGACCTTGAGCGAGCGGCCGGAGACGCTGTGCACCTCGACGCGGGCGGTGGGCTCGTCGTGCCCGATGACGTCGATCTGACCGCCGACCAGGGCGATCTTGATCGAGCGGACGACGTCGAGGTCGATGACCTTCGTCTCGCCCGCCTGCACGAGCCATTTCTCGAGCGACATGGTGCTCCTCCTCCTGTGCCCTCGTGGGGCGATCCTGCTGCTGGTGATGCCGGGACGACTCGCGATATAGCGCGAGTCGATGGAAGTCACGATATATCGCGTGTTGCGCCGCGGGCAAGGATGTTCGGCGATCACCCAGGGGAGCGCGAGCGTCTGCTAGACCGGGAGCATGGATCCGCTCGCGGCACTGCAGGAGATCGCCGCCCTGCTCGAGCAGGAGCGGGCGTCGAAGTACCGCGCGAAGGCGTTCCGGAAGGCGCTCGCCGTGCTCGAGGGCATGGCCGAGGGCGAGCGGGCCGATCTCGCGCTGGTCCGCGCGGCGCCGGGGATCGGCGACACGACCTTCACCGTCATCCGCCAGGCGCTCGAGGGGCGGGTGCCGGACTACCTCGCCGAGCTGCGCGGCACCGCGTCCCTGCCCGAGAGCGCGCTGCGGAGCCTCCTCCGCGGCGACCTGCACAGCCACAGCGAGTGGTCGGACGGAGCGACGCCGATCGCGGCGATGGCGGACGCGGCCCGGGCGCTCGGGCACGAGTACCTCGCGCTGACCGATCACTCGCCGCGGCTGCGGGTCGCGCACGGGCTGAGCGCCGAGCGGCTCGCCGACCAGCTCGAGCACCTGGCCGGTCTCGACGCCGGATCGCTGCGGCTGCTCAGCGGGATCGAGGTGGACGTGCTGGAGGACGGCGCGCTCGACCAGTCGGAGGAGATGCTCGCGCGGCTCGACGTCGTGGTCGCGAGCGCGCACTCGAAGCTGCGGATGCCGAGCCGCGAGATGACGGCGCGGCTGGTCGCGGCGGCCGCGCATCCGCGGACCCGGGTGCTCGGGCACGTCACCGGGCGGCTCGTCACGGGGGAGCGCGGTACCCGCCCGCCGTCGACGTTCGACGCCGGCGCCGTTTTCCGGGCCTGCGCCGAGCACGGGACCGCGGTCGAGATCAACTCCCGCCCCGAGCGGGAGGACCCGCCGGACGAGCTGATCGCCCTGGCACTCGAGGCCGGCTGCCTCTTCTCGATCGACAGCGACGCGCACGCCCCCGGCCAGCTCGGCCTCCTCGACTACGGCGCCGAGCGCGCCGAGCGCCTCGGCGTCCCGCCCGACCGCATCGTGACCACCTGGCCCCTCCCGCGACTCCTGGACTGGCTCGCGCCCTGATCCCCCGCCGCGAGATGCCACTTGTGCACGCTTTTCACGGCGTGTCGCGTACACAAGTGGCATCTCGCGGAAAGCGAAGTCGCGGGTGGTACCCCCTTGACAGGAGGGGCTAGCGCGGGGGGAGTTCCGGCGCAAGTAGTGATTTCCCAGCGTCGGGAGCGGCATGCTCGTGGGGGCCGTCTCCGAGGCGCGCCCTCCTCCGCTCCGACCAGACCAGGTGATCCCGTGGCCACGCAGACCGTTCTCGACGCCGTGCGCGCAGCGCCCACCCTCCTCGAGGCGATCCGGGCGGCCGACGCCCTGACGATCGCCGCCGTGAGCGACGGGGGCGGACGCGCGGTCCGCCTGCTCACCCGCGCGGCCCTCGACCCCGCCGACCAGCTCACCGCCATCGCCGCGGTGCACTCGCTCGCGCAGGTCTTCGACGAGGAGGCCGACCTCGCGCTGCTGCGGCTGCTCGCCGACGAGCGCGCCTTCATCCGCGAGCACGCCGCCTGGGCGTTCGGCGGACGCCTGCCCCGGCCGGCCGCGGTCGGCCCGCTGCTGCGCATGGTCCGCGACGGCGGCTTCGCCGGCATGCTCGCGCAGCGCACCCTGCTGCTCTGGGCGTCCTCCACCCCCGACCTCGTCGCGCTCGCTCTCGAGGGTGCGCTGATCGGCGAGCGCGACCGCGACGTCCGCGCGCGCTACGTCGAGACGATCGGCCTGGTCCCCGGCGCGATCGCCGAGCGGACCCTCCTGCACACCGCCGCCGACGAGGGCGAGGTGTTCGAGGCGCGCGCCGCGGCCGCCGACGCGCTCGGCGAGCGGCCCTCGGACGACGCCGCGCTGATGCTCGCCCGCCTCGGCGAGATGCCGGAGCCGCTCGGTCCCGTCGCGCGCGTCGCCCTCGCCGACCGCGCGATCGCTCCCGTCGCCGACGCCGGCCCCACCGTCGCGCAGCTCTTCGTGCACGCCGACATCGACGGGACGCTCACCCGCGTCGGCGCGGGCGACAACGGCGGCATCGCCACCCTCCTCGTCCGCCTCGGCGACGCGCTGACGGAGGAGGACTGCATCGAGCGCGTCCTCACCCTCTCCCGCGGCACCTGGGCCGAGGCGGAGCGCGCGCTGGCCGAGCTGCCCGCCGCGGGCCACGGCTTCGCTCCGGTGCCGTTCGTGGGCGCCGCCGTGCCGATGCCGCTCGCCTGGCCGCGGCGCATCGCCGCCGAGCGCGGGATCCGCCGCTACCTCCGCGCGGCCGGCCGCGTCGACGTCGTGCACCTGCGGATGGCCGACGTCGGCTCGCTCGCCGCGGCCGCCGTCGCGCGCGAGCTGGAGATCCCCGTCGTCTTCACCGTCGCACCCGACCCGCACGCCCTGATCGCCGGGCTCGACGAGGCGGGCACCCTCTCGCGCGCCGACTTCGGCGACCGCGACGCTGTCGAGCACTTCTGGTTCCGCGTGCGCCTGGTGCAGCGGCTCGCCGCCGACGCCGCGCACACCGTCCTCTTCCCGCGCGCCGAGCTCGCCGAGACGATGCGCGACATGCTCGGCATCGACATCACCGCTCACCCCGAGCGGCACACGATCGTCCCCGAGGGGATCGACGTCCGGCTGGTCGAGCGCGGCGAGGAGGCGGCGCGCGATGCCGCCGCCGGCGAGCCGGTCGCCCTCGACGCCGGCGACGACCTCTCCTCCCTCGACGCGCTCCTCGCCGAGCTGCCGGCCGAGCGCCGCGGGCTGCCGCTGCTGCTCAGCGTCGGGCGGCTGCACCGGGTGAAGGGGATGGCGACGCTGGCCGAGGCCTGGGCCGGCTCGCCGCTGCGCGACCGCACGAACCTCCTCCTGGTCGGCGGCGACCTCGACGCGCCGACCCCCGACGAGACGGAGCAGCTCGACCGGATCCGCGCCGTCACCGCCCGGCCCGGCTCAGCGGACGGTCTGCTGCTCGCCGGGCACCGCCCCAACGGCACCGTCGCGCGCTGGCTGGGCGCCGTGCGTCACGGCCGCCCCGGGCTCGCCGCGGCCGGCGGCGCCTACGTCTGCGCGAGCGTCAAGGAGGAGTTCGGCATCGCGCTGCTCGAGGCGCTCGCCGCGGGGCTGCCGGTGGTCGCTCCGGCCACGGGCGGCCCGGCGACCTACGTGGAGGAGGGCGTGACCGGCTTCCTCGTCGACACCTCCGATCAGGAGGCGGTCGCCGCCGCCGCCTGCTTCGCGCTCGACCTCGCCGCCGGTCCGCTCGCCGAGTACTCCGCCGAGCGCGGCCGCGCGATGGTGCGCGAGCGCTACACGATCGAGGCGATGGCGCACGCGCTCTCCGCCGTCTACGCGCGGGCGACCGCGGAGCAGGAGCGCCCGCTCGGCTCGGACCTCGTGCTGGGCGCCTCGTGACTCTGCTGATCGTCAGCCCCGACTACGCCTCGCACCTGCTGCCGCTGGCGACCCTCGGCACTGCCTGGCGCGCGGCCGGCGAGCGCGTCGTGGTCGCGACCGGCGATGCGACGCGCTCGATCGTCGACGGCTTCGGCTTCGAGCACGTCCCGCTCCGGCTCGGCCGCGGCTCCAACCCGGGCACCATCCGGGCGGAGGAGCAGGCGCCCGACGAGGGCGACTCGCTCCGCGGCTTCTTCGACGCGACCCGCCGCGGGATGGTGCCGACGCTGGAGTACCAGGCCGGCGAGCGGCTGACCGACCTGCTCTGGGACCCGGCGGGAGTCGCCGCGCGGCTGCGCGAGATCCTCGACGAGGTCCGGCCCGACGCGATCGTCGTCGACCACCTCGCCTTCACCGCGCGGGTCGCGCTGCGGGCACTCGGCGTGCCCTACGGCGACGTGGTGCTCGGGCACCCGAGCGCACTGACGGTGCCGGGCGAGGTCTACGGCTTCCCGCCGGTCTGGCCCGACGCCTTCGAGCCGCCGACCGAGGATCTGGCGCGGCTGCGGGCGCTCTGCGAGCGGGTCCGCGACTCCTTCACGGCGGAGTGGAACGCCGCGCTGACCGCGCTCGACCCGGCCGCGCCGCTCAGCCTCGACGCCTTCGCCGAGAGCGGCGACGTGCTGCTGCTGAACTACCCCGGCGAGCTGCACGACGCGGCGCGCACGGCGCAGCTCCCACCGCACGCCTTCCTCGGCTCGGCCGTCCGCGGCGAGCCGCGCGACTCGGAGGTGGAGGAGTGGCTGGCCGCCTCGGACGACCCGGTCGTCTACGTGAGCTTCGGCAGCTTCCTCTCGGTGCGCGACGACGTGCTCGCGCGGGTGGTGGCGGCGCTGGCCGGCGTCTCCGTCGACGGGCGGCCGGTGCGCGTCGCGCTGGCCTCGGGCGCGACCGAGGCGTCGGCCCTGGGCGACGTGCCCTCGGGCTGGCTGGTGCGCGGCTTCCTGCCGCAGGTGACGCTGCTCGGCCGGGCCGCGCTGGCGGTCACGCACGGCGGCAACAACAGCGTGACGGAGTCGATGACGGCCGGGGTGCCGCTGGTCGTGCTGCCGTTCTCGACGGACCAGTTCGCGGGGGCCGCGGCGCTGGAGGACGCGGGGGTCGCGGAGGTGCTCGATCCGAACGGTGCGACCGTCGATGAGCTGGCGGACGCCGCGCGGCGGATGCTCGCGCTGGACGGCGCGGCGCGGGAGCGGCTGGACGAGCTGTCCGCGGCGCTCACCGGGACGACCGGCCCCGAGCGGGCCTACTCGGCTCTGGCGCACGCCGCGTCGTGAGCACCGAAGAGCCCACCGCCGATGAGCCCGTCGCCGACGGACCCACCGCTGAAGAGCCTCTCGCCGACGGCCCCACCGCTGACGGACGCTGGCTGGTCGTCAACGGCCGCCGCTGGCGCCGGACCGACCCGAGCCTCCCCGAGGACGTCGTCGCGGCGCTGAAGTCGCACCTCGGCCGCGGCCGCTCCGGCGTGCGCACGGCGAAGAAGGCCGGAGACGAGGACGCAGTCGCCGCCGCCCGCACGCGGACCGGCCTGGCCAAGCACGGCCTCGGCGAGCGCGGCCCCAAGTGGTGGGACGAACCCGAGCCCGACCGCCTCGACCGCGCCCTGGCGGCCCTCCGCGACCTCGACGCCCTGTAGCCCCTCCTCACTTCCCGTGAGATGCCACTTGTGAGCGCCCGCGTCGGCGTGTCGCGCTCATAAGTGGCATCTCGCGAAGGAGGCAGAGGGCGCGCGTCAGAGCAGGGACTGCGCCAGGGAGAGGGCGCCGCGGACGCCGGCCTCGTCGCCGAGGGCCGGGGGGACCAGGCGGAGGTGGGCGGCGCCGGTGCCGTTCGCACCGGGGGCGCCCATCAGGCGCTCCACCTCCGCCTCGGTGGCGGCGAGCAGGCCGGGCGTCTTGGCGACGCCGCCCCCGACGATCGCGAGGCGGACGCCCGCGACGTACGCGAGCGTCGTCACGAGCTGGGCGAGGTAGTAGGAGCTGAAGCGCAGGTTCGCGGCCGCGTCCTCCGGTCCGAGGCTCGAGCCGTCCACGCCCCAGCGCGCCGAGATCGCCGGACCGGCGACGAGCCCCTCGAGGCAGTCGCCGTGGAACGGGCAGGTGCCCTCGAAGCGGTCCTCCGGGTGCCGGCGCGGCAGCACGTGCGCCACCTCGGGCCAGCCGCTGCCGGCGAGCAGGCGGCCGCCGGCGATGATGCCGCCACCGACTCCCGTGCCGACGGTGAGGTAGACGAAGTCCGGCTCGCCCTGCCCCGCGCCCCAGCGCGCCTCGCCGAGGGCGGCGCCGTTGACGTCGGTCACGAGCGCGGTGCGGGCGCCGGGCGCCGCGGCCTCGAGCGGGGACAGCACGTCGGTGCCCTCCCAGCCGAGCTTGGGTGTGGAGGTGAGCCGGCCGTAGCCGGGGGAGACGGGGTCGATGTCGAGCGGGCCGAACGAGGCGACGCCGATCGCCGCGACGGAGCCCTCGACTCCGTGGTCGCGGGTGAACGCGGCCAGGTCGCCGAGGGTCTCCGCGGGGCCGCGGGTCGGCAGGGTCGTCTTCGCGAGGATCCGCTCGGGGTCCTCCTGCGCGGCGACCGCGGCGACGACCTTGGTGCCGCCGGTCTCGATGCCGAGGAGGAGGGCGCGGGTTCCGGTGGTCACCGGGTCAGCAGGCTGCGACGCGTCCGACCGCGGCCGAGAGCGTGAGCTCGCTGCCGAGGACGACCGCGTAGTCGAGGTGCAGGCGCTTCAGCGAGTCGACCGTGGCGGCCGGAACGCACTCGGGCCGGCTCAGCGAGATCGGCGAGCCGGCCGCGGCGGCGATCGCGGCTCCGGAGAGCGCGTCGGCGAAGCCCTCGCCCGAGGCGAGGTAGGTGGTGTCGGTGAGCTCGGCGGGCGCGTACGCCTCGTTGATCAGGCGGCTGGTCGCGTAGCGGCTCTCGCCGCCGATCCGCGTGGTCCGGTCGACGAGTCCGGCCGAGGTGAGCTCGGTCTGGATGCCCGCGGAGATCGACGGCTCCTGGCCGAGCACGACCGCGGTCGTCGGGTCCAGGCGCGAGACCGCCGCGCGGGTGGCGGCGTCGAGGGCGGCATTCGCGCCGTCGACGAGGAGCACGGGCTCGCCCAGGCGGCCGGCGACCGGCCCGACGGAGAGGGCGTCGGGGAAGTTGCCCCCGGTGGCGAGGAAGACGTCCTCGGCCGAGCCGGCCGGGAAGGCGTCGGCGACGATCCTCCGCGAGGTGTCGTAGCGGTCGGTGCCGCCGATCCGCACGACGGTGCCGGCGACGGCGTCGATCTGCGAGTAGACGGCGGCCGAGACGGTCAGCTCGCTGCCGACGACGACGACCTTCTTCGGGGCGAGCCGCGTGATCTCGGCGCTCGTGACCGGGAAGAGCTGGTCCGGGTCGGTCAGGAGCAGCGCGCCGCCCTGGACCGCGGCGGCGGGTGCGGCGCTGAGCGCGTCGGCCCAGCCTGCTCCGCTCGCGATGTAGAGCACGGGCACGCCCGGATCGACGGACTGGGTGCTGGCGACGGAGGTGCCGTAGCGGTCGCTGCCCGAGAGGCGAGCGGAGGAGAAGGACCAGGCGGTGGGAGCGAGGTCGACCGCGTCGACGGTGCCGCCCGCGACGGTGACCTGCGTCGAGTCGCCGACCCAGTCGGTGTCCAGCCAGAACCGGTCGGCGACGGCCGGGACGCCGCCGTCCGCCGGCTTCTCGACCACGCGGACGACGTAGGAGCCGTCGTCGAGGCCGGAGAGCGTGTAGCCGCCCTTCGCGCCGGCGCCGAGCTCGATCGCCGTCGAGGCGGCGAGCTCGGCGTCCTGCGGATCGTCGTCGAGGTCCCAGGCCTGCACCACGTAGCGGTGCGTGCCCGCGACCGCGGGCGTCGTGATCGTGCCGCTGATCGCACCGTCGGCCGCGAGTGCCGGAGAGGCCGGCCCCGCGACGAGGCCCGTCACGGCGAGGGCGCCGATCGCGAGGGAGGAGAGGGCGAGCGCGGACGGACGGCGGTGTCGAGGAGTCACGGTGAGGCTTTCCGGTGAGCGCGGCGGGCCGCGGCGGACACGATGGTTCGAATCTAGCGGTGACGCGCGGGGCGGGGTCAGCAGGCGGTGAGGCGAGCGACGTCCGCGGAGAGCGTGCCGGTGCCGCCGAGGAGCGTGATCTGGTCGAGGTCCTGATCCTGCAGGCTCCTGCGCGTCGCGGTGTACACGCAGTCGGGCTGGCTCAGGTAGAGCGGTGCGCCGATCGACGCGGCGGCAGGGCCGACCGCGAGAGCGTCGGCGAAGCCGATGGCGGAGGCGAGGAACGCCGTGTCGACAAGCGGGGACGGTGCGTAGGCGGCGTTCAGCTTGCGGCTGGTGTCGTGCCGGTCGATCCCCGCGAGGCGGTTCACGCCGCCCGTGAGTCCGGAGCCGCGGAGGTCGGCCTCGACACCGGTCGAGATCCGGTCCGTGCCGCCGAGCAGCAGGCCGTCGGCCGCGTCGAGACGAGCGAGGGCCTCCCGGGTCGGCGCGTCGAGTGCGGGCTTCGCGCCGTCGACGAGCAGCACCGGCTGGTCGAGGCGGCCGGCGATCGGCGCGACCGAGAGCGCGTCGGGGAAGGCGCCTCCCGTCGGCAGGAACACGGTGTCGTAGGAGCCCGCGGGGAAGGCGTCGGCGACGATCTTCCGCGAGGTCTCGTACCGGTCCGAGCCCGAGATCCGCTCGGTGGGCGAGCCGAGCGCGGCGATCTGCTCGTAGACCGCGTCGCTCACGGAGAGCGAGCTGCCGACGACGACGATCCGCTGCGGAGAGAGCCGCTGGATCTCGGCCGAGACGACCGGGAACAGCTGGTCCGGGTCGGTGAGGAGCAGGGCGCCGTCCTGCACGGAGGCCGCCGGCCCGGCGCTGAGCGCGTCCGGCCAGTTCGCGCCGCTCGCGATGTAGAGGACGGGGATGTCGTCGCCGAAGTACTTCCTGGTCACCGCGACGGCGGTCCCGTAGCGGTCGGTGCCCTCGATCCGGGTGCCGGTGTTCGACGCGTAGGCGGTCGGCGTGAAGTCGACGCCGGTGCGGCCCGCGGCGGGGACGGTGGTGATCGCGCGCTCGTCGAGGCGCGGGAGCTCCCGGTAGTACTCGTCGTCGTAGACCGGGTAGCCGGGCTCCGCGAGGCGGAAGATCCACTCGCCGGCGGGCAGCGCGTTCGGCGCGGTGGTCCAGGCGTCGGGTCGGCCCGGGTTGCCGGAGGTGGCGACCTCGGTGAACGGGTAGTACGCGTTGTCCTCGCGCTCGTACCAGTACGGCTGCACGACGAAGGACGTCGCGGAGACGCCGGCGACGGCGGCCGCGGTGACGGAGCCGGAGACCGTGGTCGCCCGGGGGAGGCTGATCGCGACGTCGGTCCGCGACTCGCCGATGCCGTCCGCCTCGACGGCGATCGGGGTGTCGCCGAACCAGGTCGGGTACCAGCTGTCGTCGCCGTCGACCGAGGCGAGGAGGTAGTAGGCCTGGCCGCCGGGGAGGGTGAGCGAGAAGGCGGCCTCGGTGGCGATCGTGCGGATCTCGGTGCCCGCGCCGTTCTCGACGCGGAGGCGGTAGGCGGCTCCGGCCGGGGCGGGGTGCGCCTCGTCGATGTCCTTCAGCGCGATGGTGCCGGAGAGGACGATCTCGGCGGCCGGGTCGGCGGCGACGTCCTCGCGCTGGGTCTTCGCGTTCGACAGCGCGCGCTCGACGACCGCGTCCGCGGTCTGCGTGACGGTGCCGAGCGGGGCGTCCTCCTGCGCCTGCGCCGGACCGGCGGCGAGGCCGGTGAGCAGCACGGCGGAGACTCCGAGTGCGGTGAGCGGGGCGAGGGGCCGAGTGCGGCGAGGAGTCACGGCAGATCTTTCGAGAGGATCCGCGGCGGACCGCGGGCGGACACGTGCCTGAATGCTAGCTGCCAGGGTGCCTCGAGAACTCTCGCGGCGCCGCCCCGCAGACCCCCATCCGGGGGCCCGTCGCGGATCGGCGGCCCCGTGGCGGTGAGCGACCCCGTCGTCGCGGTGGGCCGCCTCTTTGCTGATCGAGGTAGCTCGCGCAGCGGGCGTATCGAGAGCCACCACCGTCAGAAGCCGGGTCTGCAGACCCGCCCTGCTGAGGACGGTGGGTCTCGATACGCCCCTGCGGGGCTACTCGACCAGCATGTCTGGGGGGTCTCTTCTGAGGAGATCCACGCGCGCTCACGCCGGGGAGCGGACGCCCGTCAGCTGCTCCGAGACGTCCCAGAGGCGGCGGGCGTCGTCGGCGCTGCGCAGCGGCGCCCAAGGCTCGCGGCGGGCGGCGGGTCCGCCGATCAGGCGGGTCGGGCCGTAGAAGCCGCCGCCGTCGGGCGCGGTCGCCGCGAGCAGGGCGGGCTGCGCCGCGCTCTCGACGGTCCCGGCGATGCCCAGCCGCGCGAGCAGCACGATCAGGCCGCGGCCCCGCACCTGCTGCGCGCGACCGAGGCCGGGCTGCGCCGCCAGGAGGTTCGTCGGCGAGATCCCGGGGTGCGCGAGAGTGCTCGTCGGCCCCCGGTCGGCCGCGGCACTCCGCCTGTCGAGCTCGAGGGCGAAGAGGCCGACCGCGATCTTCGACTGCACGTAGGCCCGCATCGCGTCGTCGTCGCGGGCGCCGTCGAGGTCGTCCCAGGCGATCGATCCGCTGCGCGCCGCGATGCTGGTCTGGTGCACGACGCGGGCGTGCGCGAGCAGCGGCAGAAGGCCGAGCGTCAGCGCGAAGTGCCCGAGGTGGTTCGTGCCGAACTGCAGCTCGAAGCCGTCCTCGGTGAGCTGCCGCTGGGGCGGCTGCATCACTCCGGCGTTGTTCACGAGCAGGTCGATCGGCCGGCCCTCGGCCAGCAGTCCCTCGGCGAGCGCGGAGACCGAGCGGAGGGAGGAGAGGTCGAGCGGGTGCGTGCTCACCGCGGCGCCGGGGATCGCCCGGCGGATCCCCTCCGCGGCGGCCTCGCCCTTGGCGGCCGAGCGCACGGGCAGGACCAGCTCGGCGCCGGCCGCGGCGAGCCGGGTGGCGATCACGCGGCCGATGCCGTCGCTCGCGCCGGTGACGACGGCGAGCCGTCCGGACAGATCGGGGATCGGGATGCTGCGGGTCATGGGGGCTCCTCGGTGCCGGTGGGCGGTCGCTGGTGGGTGTGATCCCATGCTCGGCCGATCCGGCGAGCGGAGGCAGGGCCCGCCGATCCACCGATGCGCGGTCCACGGCTGCGACGCACGGCTGCGGTCCCACGCCCGCCGCCACCGGCCCGCCGCCCGCCGCCACCGGCCCGCCGCCCGCCGCTCAGACCGGCGCGCCCACCACCGCGAGCAGCTCCAGCTTCCCCGCGCTCTCGCTCCCCGGTACCGCCGTGTAGACGAGGAGCCGGTGCGACTGCTCCGGATCCAGCAGCGTCTGGCACTCCAGCTCGAGCAGCCCGACCGACGGATGCAGGAAGCGCTTGGTCGCCGGCGGTCGCAGCCCGACCTGGTGCTCGGCCCACAGTGCCCGGAACTCCTCGCTCCGCTCCGCGACGACGTCGACGAGCTCGGCCGCCCTCGAGCCGGGCCCGCGCAGGGTCGCGACCTCGCGCAGCCCCGCGACGAACACGCGCGAGAGCTGCGCCCGGTCCTCCTCAGGATACGCCTCGCGTGCCGCGGGGTCGGTGAACCAGCGGTAGCCGAGGCTGCGCTCGAGCCCGGTGCGGAGCGACGCGTCGCCCAGCAGTGCTGCGCCGAGCGGGGTCTGCCGGAGCGTCTCGCCGAGCTCGGTGATGATCTCGGCGGGGGTGTCCTGCAGCCGGTCCAGGATGCGCAGCAGACCCGGCCCGATGTGCTCGCCGGCACTGCCCCGCGCCGGCGGGCGGTGGCCGGCGAGCCGGAACACGTGGTCGCGCTCGCCGAGCGAGAGGTGCAGTCCCTGCGCGATCGCGGCGATCATCTGCTCCGACGGCTGCGGACCGGTGCCGCGCTCGAGCCGGGCGTAGTAGTCGGTCGACATGTGGCAGAGGGCGGCGGCCTCCTCCCGCCGCAGGCCCGCGGTGCGGCGGCGCGGGCCGCGGGTGAGGCCCACGTCCTCGGGCTGCAGCGCCTCGCGGCGGAGTCGGAGGAACGTCGCCAGGCCGTCGCGATCGATCACGGAAGCGCCTCTCGTCGGGACTCCCGTTCTACCGCGGTGCCGCCTCCGCTGCCACGGATCGTCGATCCACCCCTCCGGAGCGTCCCGACCCCCGTCGCTGCGATCCTGCGCGCGAGACCGCGATAGTGAGCGATTCCGTGCGTCTCCTGGCGGAAATCGCAGGATCCGCGCGTGCGAGACTGGCTGCGAGCGTGCTCCACCCGCCCCGCGGGGACGGAGCCACTGGACCCGGTCCGCTCATCCGCATCCTTTCGCAGGAGGACTCGAATGACCGATACCGCCGTGCTCGCCACCGCCCCGACCCGCACCCCCGTCGCCAAGGCGATCCTGATGTGCCGCCCCGAGCACTTCACCGTCGTCTACCGGATCAACCCGTGGATGGACCCGCAGGTCCCCACCGACACCGCCCTCGCCGTGCGCCAGTGGCAGACGCTGTACGACACCTACGTCGAGCTCGGCTTCGATGTGCAGCTGATCGAGCCCGAGGCCGGCCTGCCCGACATGGTCTACGCCGCGAACGGCGGGTTCGTGATCGATGGCATCGCCTACGGCGCCTCCTTCACCTACCCCGAGCGCCAGCCCGAGGGTCCCGCCTACATGGACTGGTTCCGCGGCGCCGGCTTCGACGTGCGCGTGCCCGAGGAGGTCAACGAGGGCGAGGGCGACTTCCTCCTCGTCGGCGAGCGGATCCTCGCCGGCACCGGCTTCCGCTCCGCCTCCGACTCGCACGCCGAGGTCGCCCGGATCTTCGGCCGCGAGGTCGTCACCCTCGAGCTGGTGAACCCGTCGTTCTACCACCTCGACACCGCGATCGCCGTGCTCGACGACACGAACATCGCCTACCTGCCGAGCGCGTTCAGCGAGGAGGGCAACCGCGTCCTGCGCGAGCTCTACCCCGACGCGATCCTCGTCTCGGAGGAGGACGCGTCCGTGCTCGGGCTCAACTCCTTCTCCGACGGCCTCAACGTCGTCATCGCCTCGCGCGCGGCCGGCTTCGAGCGCCAGCTGCGCGAGCGCGGCTACAACCCGATCGGCGTCGACCTGTCCGAGCTGCTGCTCGGCGGCGGCGGCGTGAAGTGCTGCACCCTCGAGCTGCGGCGCTGAGCCGCTCCCCTTCTCCCTCACCCACTCCGCAGAAGTCGTCGTACTCGGCACTCGAGTACGACAACTTCTGAGGAGTCGATCGTCCTCAGGAGGCACGACATGAGCATCACCGAGACCGACCGTTCCGCCGAGCTGATCGCCGCGGAGGAGGCGCACGCCGCGCACAACTACCACCCGCTGCCCGTCGTCGCCGCGACCGGCGAGGGCGCGTGGATCACCGACGTGGAGGGGCGCCGCTACCTCGACTGCCTCGCCGCGTACTCCGCCGTCAACTTCGGCCACTCGCACCCGGTGCTGCTGGACGCCGCGCGCGCGCAGCTCTCCCGGGTCACCCTCACGAGCCGCGCCTTCCACAACGACAAGCTCGGCCCGTTCGTGACGGCGCTCGCCGCGCTCGCCGGCAAGGACATGGTCCTCCCGATGAACACGGGCGCGGAGGCCGTCGAGTCCGGCATCAAGGTCGCCCGCGCCTGGGGCTACCGGGTGAAGGGCGTCGCGCCCGGCCGCGCGAACATCATCGTCGCGGCCGGCAACTTCCACGGCCGCACCACGACGATCATCTCGTTCAGCGACGACGCGGAGGCGCGCGACGGCTTCGCCCCGTTCACGCCCGGCTTCCGGACGGTGCCGTTCGGCGACGCGGCGGCCCTCGAGGCCGCGATCGACGAGGACACCGTCGCCGTGCTGATCGAGCCGATCCAGGGCGAGGCGGGCATCGTCGTCCCGCCGGCCGACTACCTCCCCGCCGTCCGCGAGATCACCGCGCGGCACAACGTCCTCTTCATCGCCGACGAGATCCAGTCCGGCCTCGGCCGCACCGGCGCGACCTTCGCCTGCGACCTCGTCGACGTCGTCCCGGACGTCTACCTGCTGGGCAAGGCGCTCGGCGGCGGCATCGTGCCGGTGTCGGCCGTCGTCGCGAACGCCGACGTGCTCGGCGTGCTCCAGCCCGGCCAGCACGGCTCGACCTTCGGCGGCAACCCGCTCGCCGCCGCCGTCGGCCTCGCGGTCGTCGAGCTGCTCGCCACCGGCGAGTACCAGGCGCTGGCCCGCGAGCGCGGCGCCCAGCTGCACGCTCGCCTCACCGCGCTGATCGGGCGCGGCGTGGTCGCCGTCCGCGGCGCCGGACTCTGGGCCGGCATCGACATCGACCCCGCCCTCGCCTCCGGCCGCGCCGTCTGCGAGGCCCTGATGGCCCGCGGCGTCCTCGCCAAGGACACCCACGGCTCGACGATCCGCCTCGCCCCGCCCCTCGTCGTCACCGCCGCCGAGATCGACTCCGCCGTCGACGAGCTGGAGGCCGTGCTCGACTCCCTGCGCTGACCCCCCGTCTCCCCCTCCGCGAGATGCCACTTGTGCACGCCTTCCACGGCGTGTCGCGCGCACAAGTGGCATCTCGCGGAGGCGGCCAGCCCCTTCGACCGGCGACGGCGAGGGGGCTCCGCCGTGCGCGGGTGCGGGGCGGAATCGGCGCAGTGCGGGCAACTCGCGGCGGATGCTGTCATGCTGGACGCGGCCGCCGCGGTCTCTGCAGCGATCCGCACACTCCGGATCCACCTCCTCACCGCGACCCGCGCCCCCACCCGCACCGCTCCCGGTGCCGCACGATGCGGCGCGGAGCACGACCCGGGTGACCGCGGACGAGGCCGTGCAGAGCACCGGAACCACCCGGCGGCTGCGACCACACAGACCACCTGCGCCGAGGCGCTCCGCACGAAGCGGGGGCCGCGCGCACCAGCACGACGCCACGTCCCCCACCGGAAAGCACCCATGCGAAACGCCAGAACCGCCAAGCCCGCGCGCCACCACCTCGAGCTCCCCGCCCCCAAGCCGCTGGAGAAGGGCGGCATGCGCATCACCCCGCTCGGCGGCCTGGGCGAGATCGGTCGCAACATGACCGTCTTCGAGCACAAGGGGAAGCTGCTCATCGTCGACTGCGGCGTGCTCTTCCCCGAGGAGAACCAGCCCGGCATCGACGTGATCCTGCCCGACTTCGCCGCGATCCGCTCGCGCCTGAAGGACATCGAGGCGATCGTGCTCACCCACGGCCACGAGGACCACATCGGCGGCGTGCCGTACCTCCTCAAGGAGCGCGGCGACATCCCGATCATCGCGTCGACCTTCACCCTCGCGCTGATCACCGCGAAGCTCACCGAGCACCGCATCACCCCGCGCACCCGCCCGGTGAAGGAGGGCGACCGGATCGACGCCGGCGTCTTCGACCTCGAGTTCCTCGCGGTCAACCACTCCATCCCCGACGGCCTCGCGGTCGCCATCCGCACCGAGGCCGGCCTCGTGCTGCACACGGGCGACTTCAAGATGGACCAGTTCCCGCTCGACGGGCGCACCACCGACCTCCCCGGCTTCGCGCGCCTCGGCGACGAGGGCGTCGACCTCTTCCTGGTCGACTCCACCAACGCCGACGTCCCCGGCTTCGCGATCTCCGAGGGCGACCTCGCCCCCGCGATCGACCAGGTCTTCCGCACCGCCCCGCGCCGCATCGTCGTCTCGAGCTTCGCCAGCCACGTGCACCGCATCCAGCAGGTTCTCGACGCCGCGCAGAAGCACGGCCGCAAGGTCGCCTTCGTCGGCCGCTCGATGGTCCGCAACATGGGCATCGCCGCCGAGCTCGGCTACCTCAAGATCCCGGCCGGCCTCGTCGTCGACATGAAGGTGCTCGAGAAGCTGCCCGCGACCCAGATCGTGATGATCTGCACCGGCTCGCAGGGCGAGCCGATGGCGGCGCTCTCGCGCATGGCCAACAAGGACCACATCATCGACATCGGCCCCGGCGACACCGTGCTGCTCGCCAGCTCGCTGATCCCCGGCAACGAGAACGCGATCTACCGGATCATCAACGCCTTCACCCGCTGGGGCGCGACGGTCGTGCACAAGGGCAACGCCAAGGTGCACGTCTCGGGCCACGCCAGCGCCGGCGAGCTCGCCTACTGCTACAACATCCTCCGCCCGACCGCGGTCCTGCCCGTGCACGGCGAGTGGCGCCACCTCACGGCGAACGCCGCGATCGCGACGCGCACCGGCATCGACGAGAAGAACGTCTTCGTCGTCGAGGACGGCGTCTCGATCGACCTCGTCAAGGGGCGCTCGCGGATGAGCGGCCGCATCCCGGCCGACCTCGTCTTCGTCGACGGCACCACGATCGGCGTCGCGACCGAGGACGCGATGATCGACCGCCGCGTCCTCGCCGAGGAGGGCACCATCACGGTGCTCGCCATCGTCGACCTGGACCGCGGCACGCTGGGTGAGCCGGTCGAGTTCTTCACCCGCGGCTTTGTCGAGGAGCCGAGCTGGAAGGAGAACGCCAGCAAGGCGATCGACGACGCGGTGCTCCAGGCCGCCGGCCAGCCGACCGACCGCGACGCGATCGAGAAGCTGATCACCCGCACCCTCGGCCGCTGGCTGACCCGCCGTCACCGCCGCAACCCGGTCATCACGACGATCGTCGTCGAGGAGTAAGCCTCCGCCCCCGTGCACAACTCAGGCTGGATGGCCGCGATCGCCTCGTTCTCGGGCCGATCCGGCCATCCAGCCTTATTCGTGCACACGTCGCGGCGGTGACCCGCTTCCGTCGGGCCGCCCGCCCGCGAACTGCCCGTTAGGGAACCGTATGGATCCGGGCGTTCTCGGCTCCGGAGCCGCCTCCGCCGAGTAGACACGTCCAGTGACCTCCTCTCTCGTCCGCGGCGACGCCGACGCCCTCGAACCCTCGCCCCTCTCCTCAGCGACCTCTTCAGGGCGCCGCGGCGGAGTGAAGGCGTGGCTGCTCGAGGGGCTGCGGAGCGACTCCGGCGCGCACCCCGGGCCGCACTCCACCACCGAGAAGACGCACTCCTGGTGGCGCGTGATGTGCCTGACCGGCGTCGACTACTTCTCCACGCTCGGCTACCAGCCCGCGATCGCCGCGCTCGCGGCCGGCCTGGTCTCGCCGCTGGCGACCATCGTCCTGGTGCTGCTCACCCTGTTCGGCGCGCTGCCGGTCTACCGCCGCGTCGCCCGCGAGAGCTTCCGCGGCGAGGGCTCGATCGCGATGCTGGAGCGGCTGCTGCCCTGGTGGGGCGGCAAGCTCTTCGTGCTGGTGCTGCTCGGCTTCGCGGCGACGGACTTCATGATCACGATCACCCTGTCGGCGGCCGACGCCACCGCGCACGCGGTCGAGAACCCGTTCGCGCCGGCCTGGTTCCACGGCGCGGAGGTGCCGCTGACGCTGGGGCTGGTCGCGCTGCTCGGGATCGTCTTCCTCCGCGGCTTCAAGGAGGCGATCTCGATCGCGGTCGTGCTGGTCGCGGTGTTCCTCGCGCTGAACGCGGTCGTCATCGTCGTCGCGATCGCGCACGTCGCCGAGAACCCGGTGGTGATCGGGAACTGGTGGTCGGCGCTGACGACGCAGCACGGGAATCCGCTGATCATGGTCGGCATCGCGCTGATCGTGTTCCCGAAGCTGGCGCTCGGGCTGTCCGGCTTCGAGACCGGCGTGGCCGTGATGCCGCAGATCCGCGGCGACGCGAGCGACACCGACGCGGCCCCGGTCGGCCGGATCCGCGGGGCGAAGCGGCTGCTGATCACCGCCGCGGTGACGATGTCGGCGTTCCTGATCACCTCGAGCTTCGTGACGACGCTGCTGATCCCGCAGGCCGAGTTCCAGCCGGGCGGGCAGGCCAACGGCCGCGCCCTCGCCTACCTCGCGCACGAGTACCTCGGTGACGCCTTCGGCACCGCCTACGACGTCAGCACGATCTGCATCCTCTGGTTCGCCGGCGCCTCGGCGATGGCCGGGCTGCTCAACATCGTGCCGCGCTACCTGCCGCGCTACGGGATGGCGCCGCAGTGGGCCGCGGCGGTGCGCCCGCTGGTGCTGGTCTTCACGGCCGTCGCGTTCCTGATCACGATCCTCTTCCGGGCCGACGTCGACGCCCAGGGCGGCGCCTACGCGACCGGCGTGCTGGTGCTGATCACCTCCGCCTCCGTCGCCGTGTTCCTCTCGGCCAAGCGCAAGAAGCAGCGCAAGCGCGCTGTCGGCTTCGCGGTGATCGCGCTCGTCTTCGTCTACACGACGGTCGTGAACGTGGTCGAGCGGCCGGACGGCGTGCGGATCGCGAGCCTGTTCATCCTCGGGATCCTCGTGGTGTCGCTGATCTCGCGGGTGCAGCGCTCGTTCCAGCTGCGGGCGACCTCGGTGACCTTCGACGCGCAGGCTCTCGACTTCCTCAGCACCGACGCCGACGACTACGGCGTGATCCGCGTCCTCGCGAACGAGCCCGACGACGGCTCCGAGCGCGAGTACCGCGACAAGCTGGCCGAGGAGCAGCGCGACAGCAACCTGCCGATGCGCGGCCCGGTCCTCTTCCTCGAGGTGCACACCACCGACTCGTCCGACTTCGAGGAGGACCTCGTGGTGCAGGGGCGCGTCTGCCACGGCTTCCGCGTGCTCACGGTGACCAGCGGCAACATCCCGAACACCATCGCGACGGTGCTGCTCGAGATCCGCGCCCTGACCGGCGTCGTCCCGGACGTCTACTTCGAGTGGACCGAGGGCGGCCCGCTCTCCAACATGTTCCGCTTCCTGATCACCGGCACCGGCGAGGTCGCCCCCGTCACCCGCGAGGTCCTCCGCCGCGCCGAGCCCCGCCGCGAGCGCCGCCCGGGCGTCCACGTCGGCTGACCCGCGCCCGTCCCTCCCCGCAGCGAGATGCCAGTTGTGCACGCGACACGCCGTGAGAAGCGTGCACAAGTGGCATCTCGCGGGAGGGGCGGGTCAGTCGCGGACCGTGGAGAGGGGCTCGGTGATGCTCTCGAGGCTGCGGCGCTCGGCGTCGACGCCGAAGATCAGGGCGACGACGCCGCCGACGATCATCACCGCTGCGCCGACGAAGTAGCCGACGGTGAGCGGGCCGCGGTCGCTGCCGTCGCCGATCAGCACGCCGTAGAGGGTGGGCGCGACGGCGCCGGCGATCTGGCCGAGGGTGAAGAAGTACGAGATCGCCTGGCTGCGCAGCTCCAGCGGGAAGATCTCGCTGACCGTGAGGTAGGCGCTCGAGGCGCCGGCGGAGGCGAAGAAGAACGAGACGCACCAGAGGATCGTCTGGGTCGTCGCGGTCAGCACGTCCATGCTGAACAGCAGCGCCGAGAGCGCGAGCACCGCCCCGGAGACGCCGTAGGTGAGGAAGATCATCTTCCGCCGGCCCCAGACGTCGAAGAGGTGGCCGAGCACCAGCGGACCGACGAGGTTGCCGATCGCGAACGGGAAGAAGAAGTACGAGACGGCGTTCTGCTCCACGCCGTAGAAGTTCTCCAGCACGAGCGCGTAGGTGAAGAAGATCGCGTTGTAGAGGAACGACTGGGTGATCATCATGGTCGCGCCGACCAGGGTCCGCTTCGGGTACTGCTTGATCAGCACCCGCGCGATGGTGCGGAACGGGATGCTCTCGGTCGCCTTCACGGTGATCGCCTGCGAGTCGTCGACCGGCTCGAGCTTTCCGCCCTCCGATTCGACGCGGCGCTCGATCTCGTCGACGGTGCGCTCCGCCTCCTCCTCGCGGCCGTGGGTCATCAGCCAGCGCGGGCTCTCGGGGATGTGCCGGCGGAGGTAGATGATCGCGAGTCCGAGGATCGGCCCGAGGAAGAAGCCGAGGCGCCAGCCGACGTTCTCGGCGAAGACCTCGTCGTTGAGGAAGAAGAGGTTCGCCGCGGAGCCGAGCGCCGCGCCGCCCCAGTAGGTGCCGTTGATCGCGATGTCGACGCGGCCGCGGTACTTCGAGGGGATCAGCTCGTCGATGGCGGAGTTGATCGCCGCGTACTCACCGCCGATGCCCATCCCCGCGAAGAAGCGGAAGACGGCGAGGAAGAGGTAGTTGGGCGCGAGGCCCGCGAGGCCGCTCGCGACCAGGTAGATCACCAGCGTCAGGATGAAGAGCTTGCGCCGGCCGAGCCGGTCGCTCAGCCGCCCGAAGATCAGCGCGCCGACGATCTGGCCGACCAGGTAGACCGTGCCGAGCACGCCGACCTGCGCGGCCGAGAGGTCGAACTCCTTCGCGAAGCCGGCGCTCGCGACGATCTGGATCTCGAGGCCGTCCAGCACCCAGGAGAAGCCGAGGCCGACGACGATCGACCAGTGGAACCGCGTCCACGGCAGCCGGTCGATGCGGGCGGGGACGAGGCTCCGGACGGGGCCGCGCTCTTCGGTGTCGGTGGACATGGCTCGCGCCTTCCTGTCGCCCCGGCTGCGCTGCTGATGCGCGCGGTCCCGGACGCGGCGAGACGACGATAGACCCGAGCATCGCCGGGCTATGCACCCCTTGCCACGGCGCGCCTGCCGGGTGTATCCCCGGGGTGCATGCCTGCCTCCCCTCCGCGAGATGCCACTTGTGCACGCCTTTCACGGCGTGTCGCGTGCACAAGTGGCATCTCGCGGAGGGGGACGGGCGGGGCGCCGAGGGGGTGGGTAGCGTGGGGGGATGATCGATGCGACACCCGCCGGAACGCCCGCCTACGTCCTGAGCGAGGGGCCCGTCTGGGACGGGGAGACCGGCCGGCTGACCTGGGTGGACATCGAGGCGGGCGCGGTGCTGTCGGCGCCGCTCACCGCGGACGGGCTCGGGGCGATCACCCGCACGGACGTCGGCGAGCAGGTCGGCTGCGCGCTGCCCCTCGGCGACGGCCGGGTGCTCGTCGCACTCACCCGCCGCCTGGCGATCCTGGAGGTCGACGGCTCGCTGACCCGCGGCTCCGAGCTGCTGCCCGAGGGGCACCGCTTCAACGACGGCTCCATCGACCCGCAGGGCCGGCTGGTCGTCGGCTCGCTGACGCTGGGCGAGTCGGTCGGCGACGACGTGCTGCTGCGACTCGAGCACGACGGAGCGGTCACCGTCCTCGACCACGACCTGCGGCTCTCGAACGGTCTCGGCTGGTCGCCCGACGGCTCGGTGATGTACTCGGTCGACACTGAGTCCGGCGTCGTCTACCGGCGGCCGTACCTCGACGGGGTGAACGGCCCGCGCGAGACCTTCCTCGAGCCGGAGGAGGGCGTCTTCCTCGACGGCATGACCGTCGACTCCGAGGGCCGGCTGTGGTGCTCGGTCTGGGGCGGGAGCGGCGTGCGCGTCTACGACTCCGAGGGTCGCCGTCTGGAGGGCGAGGGCATCGCGATCGACGCGCCGCACTCCTCCAGCATCGCCTTCGCGGGGGAGGCGCTCGACGTCGCCGTCGTGTCGTCGGCCTCGCGAGACCTGTCGGCGGACGAGCGGGCGCGGTACCCGCTCGCGGGCGGGCTGTGGCTCGCGCGGCCGGGCGCGACCGGGCTGCCGGCGCCGCGCTGGGTCGAGGCCCCGCTGCCCTGACGGGGCCTGGGGTCGCTTCGGGGCGGGGCGGGGCGGCGACGGATCGGGGCCGGACCTTCGGACCCGTGGTCAGTCGGCGTCGACCGGCGCGGTCGGCTCCGACGCGGGCTGCGGCGTCAGGGTGACCCGCGAGATCCGGTAGCGGTCGGTCTCGGCGACCCGGAGCACGTGGTCGCCGACGACGAGGGTGTCGCCCACGACGGCGACTCGGCCGATGCGGTCGAGCACGTAGCCGCCGACCGTCTCGTAGGGCCCCTCGGGCAGTTCGATGCCGAGCAGCTCCTCCAGGTCCTCGAGGATCATGCCGCCGTCGAGGTCCTGCAGCTGCTCGGCGGCCTTCGCGTCGACGTCCTGGCGCGCGCCGTCGTACTCGTCGTAGATCTCGCCGACGAGCTCCTCCAGCAGGTCCTCGAGGGTGATGATGCCGTCGGTCCCGCCGTACTCGTCGATGACGACCGCGATCTGGTGGCCGTCCTGCCGCATGGTGCGCAGGGCCGCGAGCACCTTCGTCGTGCCGGGGACCGCCAGGATCGGGCGGGTGATGTCGGCGACGCTGCTCGCGGTGCCGTCGCGGCCCGCCTCCGGGAACGCGGCCATCAGGTCGCGCACGTGCACGAAGCCCAGGACGTCGTCGCGGTTCTCGCCGACCACCGGGTAGCGCGAGTGCGGCCGGCCGAGCACCTCCGCGTAGCCCTCGGCGACGGGCAGATCGCCGCGGAGGAAGTCGACGTCCGGCCGCGGGCGCATCACCTCGGCGACCCGCCGGTCGTCGGCGCGGAAGACGTCGGCGAGCAGCTGTCGGCTGTCCTCGGCGATCTCGGTGTTGCTCGAGATCATGTCGCGCACCTCGTCCGCCGAGACGCTCTCGCCCTTCTCGCGCGGGTCGGCGCCGAGGAGGCGGACCACCGCATCGGTGGAGACCGACAGCAGCCAGATGATCGGGCGCATCAGGCGGGCGAGGGTGTTGAGCGGCGGGGCGAGCACCTTGGTGAAGGCGACCGACTTCTGCATGGCGAGGCGCTTGGGCACCAGCTCGCCGAGCACGAGCGAGAGGTAGGCGATGACGAGGGTCATCAGGATCAGCGCGACGGTCGAGGCTGCGCCGTTCGACAGCCCGAGCGACTCGAGCGGCGGCACGAGGTCCGGCGCGATCGTCGAGGCGCCGTACGCGGAGGAGAAGAAGCCGGCGAGCGTCACGCCGATCTGCACGGCCGAGAGGAAGGTGTTCGGGTTCCGCACCAGCTCGGCGATGCGCCGGCCGCGCTCGCTGCCCGCCTCGATCGCGCGCACCTGGCTCTCGCGGAGGCTGACGATCGCCATCTCGGTGCCCGCGAACACCCCGCCGATGAGCACGAACAGCACGACGAGGCCGATGTTGAGGAGGGTGTCCAGATCCACGGTGCTCAGAGTACGGACGTCCGCTCGGAGAACGCCTCGCGCCCTCTCAGGCGGCGGGCCGCGTCCGCACCCGCCGTCACTCCTCAGAAGTTGCGGTAGTCGCGCCCGACTACCGCACCTTCTGGAGGGTGGGTGGCGGAAGGCGGCGCGGTCAGGCGTCGGCCGGGCGGACGCCGATCGTCAGGATGAGGTTCGCGTAGATGCGGCGGTCGCCGCTGGCGATGGTGAGGGCGACGTCGTCGGTGCGGGCCTCGGCGTAGAAGGCGTGGCGCTCGACCGAGGCGAAGGGGACGCCGTCGAGGGTGGCGCGGAAGGCGTCCTGCGCGGGCACGTCGAGGCCGGGCGCGGGAGTCATCACGGTCGCCTCCTCGACGACGATCGCGGTCAGCAGCGCCTCGAGGATCTCGTCGACGGTGAGCGTGTCCGGGCGCAGGTTGAGGTGCACGAGCGCGGAGTTCTTCCCGAGCGTGGTGCCGACCGGGTAGTTGCCGTCGGCGATCAGGATCCGGGAGCCGTGGCCGGCGCGGGCGAGCGCGTGCAGGATCTCGGGGTGCAGGAGGGTCGTGGTCAGCATGGTGCTCCTCGGTGAGGGGGTGGATGTCAGTGGTGGACGTGGGCGACGGAGGCGCCGGCGATCAGCCGGCCCGGAAGGGTGCGCGTCTCGAACGGCTCGGGGCTGCCGTCGAGCCGGCGCTCGATCAGCGCGGCGGCCTCGGCGGCGATGGCGTCGGTCGGCTGCTCGACGATGGTCAGCCGCGGTCGCACGACCCTCGCGAGCTCGACGGTGTCGAAGCCGACGATCGAGAGGTCGGCGGGCAGGCGCAGGCCGGAGTCGCCGAGCGCGGTCAGCGCGCCGACGGTCAGCTCGCGGTTGCTCGCGAAGACGGCGGTCGGCCGGTCGCGGCGGGCGAGGATCCGCTCCATCGAGGCGATGCCGCTCTCGACGCTCAGCGGGCCGAGCTCGACCTCGGCCGGCCCGAGGCCGCGGGAGGCGAGCTCGTCGAGGACGCCCGCGGTGCGCTCCCGGGTGGTCGACACGTCCGGATCGCCGCCGAGCACCGCGATCGCGCGGTGGCCGTGGTCGGCGAGGTGCCGGGCGGCGGAGGCGCCGGCCGCGCGGTTGTCGAGAACCACGCGATCGGTCTCGAGCTCGTCGTCGACCCAGTCCACCGTCACCACGGGAGTGCCCTGCTCGGAGGCGCTGCGAAGCGCGTCGACGTCTCCCCGGGTCGGGACGGCGACGATCCCGTCCACCATCTTCTCGAGCAGCAGCCCGACGGCGGCGCCCGGCTCGGGCAGGCTGACGCCGATCAGCACGCCGATGCCGTCGCCGCGCAGGGCCCGCTCGAGTCCGGCGATGATCGACAGGTGGAACTCGTTGTCGAGCGCCGGCAGCAGCACGCCCACCGTGCGGGAGCGCCGCGAGCGCAGGCCGCGCGCGAAGCCGTTGACGCGGAAGTCGAGCCGCTCGGCCGCCGCCTCGATCGCGGCGGCGTTCTCGGGGCGCACCGGCAGGCCGTTGTAGTGCTTCGAGATCGTCGAGAGCGACAGCCCGGTCAGCCGCTGCAGGTCCTTGTACGTCGCCATCTCAGAGCGCAGGGGAGCCGTAGCCGTCCCAGCCGGGGATCGTGCCGTCGGCGTCCCAGAGGTCGAGCCAGTCCGCGCTGCCAGGCCAGAGGAAGACCTGACCCTTGATCAGCCGGTTGTTGCGCTCGGCGCCGCGCAGCGACTCCTGCTCGGCGGCGGTGAGGGCGAGCGACGCGGCGGCGAGATTGGCCTCGATCTGCTCGGGCTTCACCGCGAACGGGATCGGGATCTGGCCGCGGTTGACGGCCCAGGCGAGGCAGACGACGACCGGGTGCACGCCGCGCTCGCGGGCGATGGCCTGCACGGCGGGGTGCTCGATGTCGACGAGGTCGCCGTCGACGCGGTCGCGCTCGGGGCGGGACGGCGAGCCCAGCGGCGAGTAGCCGATCGGCTGGATGCCGTGATCGAGGCAGTAGCGGAACAGCTCCGGCTGCTGGAAGCAGGGGTGCAGCTCCATCTCGTTCAGCGCGGGCGCGATGCGGACGTCGGCGAGGATCCGCTCGAGCTTCGCGATCGTGACGTTCGAGGTACCGAGGTGCCGGACCAGACCGCGGTCGACGAGCGACTCGAGCGCCGCCCAGGTGCGCAGGAACGCGGCGTGCTCGTAGGGGCGCGCCTCCGGGTCGCGGGCGTCGGTCTCGGCGTGCGGCGGGTGGTGGTTGGGGAAGGGCCAGTGCACGAAGACGGCGTCGAGCACGTCCAGGCCGAGGTCCTCGAGCGAGCGCTCGACCGAGGCGACGGCGGCCTCGGGCTCGTGCGCGTCGTTCCAGATCTTCGACATCACGAAGAGATCGTCGCGGGGCACTCCGGAGTCGGCGATCGCCCGGCCGACGCGCGGCTCGTTGCCGTACACGGTGGCGCAGTCGAGCAGGCGGAAGCCGGCGCGGAGCGAGTGCTCGACGGCGAGGCCGACCGTCTCGGCGTCGTAGCGGTCGGAGCCGAAGGTGCCGGCGCCGATCGCGGGGATGCGGCGGCCGCTCGCGAGGATGCGGTGCGCCGGCGGGGCAGCGGTGATGCTGGCGGCGGTGTCGGCGGCGTCCATGCCACTCCTCGGGGTCGTGAGGCGAAACGATTCGCAGCCAGCCTAGGTGCATCCCCGGTCATTGCGACAGCGCCGGGAGGCGAAACGACGCGAATCGTTTCGCCTCCCGGCGTCGGCGGCCGCGCGCGCTACTTGCCGGTCACCGCGTCCTTGACGGCGCCGACCGCCTTCTCGACGATGTTCGGCTTCGGCGAGGTGCCGTAGAAGCGCTCGTCCGGCTGGGTGGGCGGCGGCATCGGCACGCCGTCGTCGGGGCTCGCCGTGCGGTAGCTGAACTCGCCCTTGCCGTCGGGCGTGGGTCCGGACGCCCAGCTGCCCTCGGCGGCCGCGGCGCCGTCCGAGAAGTTGATGTACTCGTACGACACCGAGCGCTCCTCCTTCGAGAGCGGGAAGTTCGAGGGCACCGGCAGGTCCTCCGCGCCCTCCGCGCGCAGCTCGGCGGCGGCGGCGATCCACTGGTTCTGGTGCATCGTGTCGCGGGCCAGGAGGAACGAGAGCAGGTCCCGCACGCCGTGGTCGTCGGTCATGTGGTACAGCCGCGCGACCTGCAGGCGGCCCTGCATCTCGGCGTTCGCGTTGGCGGTGAAGTCGGCCAGCAGGTTGCCGCTCGCCGTGATGTACGAGCCCTGCCAGGGGTTGCCGTTGCTGTCGACGGGGCGGACGCCCGCGCCGGCGACGATCGCGGCCTGGATGTCGGTGCCGCCGATGACCGCGCCGAGAACCGGGTCCTTCTTGATGGCGTCCTCGGACTGCTCGACGGGCGCCTTCTCGAGCAGCTGGGCGATCATGATCGCGATCATCTCGACGTGGCCGAACTCCTCCGCGCCGATGCCGTAGAGCAGGTCGCGGTACTTGCCGGGCTCGTGGGCGTTCCAGGCCTGGAAGCCGTACTGCATGGCGACGGTGATCTCGCCGTACTGTCCGCCGAGCACCTCCT
Source organism: Rathayibacter sp. VKM Ac-2928 (assembly GCF_022815545.1). Classification (NCBI taxonomy): domain Bacteria; kingdom Bacillati; phylum Actinomycetota; class Actinomycetes; order Micrococcales; family Microbacteriaceae; genus Rathayibacter; species Rathayibacter sp. VKM Ac-2928. The sequence goes on along the minus strand of NZ_JALGRU010000003.1, from coordinate 543,819 downwards.
GGAACCGGCGGGCGAAGACGGCGTCGGGCTTGGAGGGGGAGGACTTGAACTGGAGCTCTTGACGGTGGAAGAACATGCGGTCGTACCTTTCCGGGAGCAGTCGGTGCGGACCTCGTCGCCCGCCCTTCGACGGTAGGCAGGGCACTTCGGCGCTCAGAAGGGGCTTGACCTCTCCTGCCGCTGCTCCCGGATCGGACCTGTCGGCGCTCCCGGATCGGACCAGTCGCGCTTCCGGATCAGACCAGGCGGCGCGACTCCGCCGTCACCACGCGGAACCAGCGGGCGCCGTAGCCGTCGATGCCGACGGTGACCGTGCCGTCGTCGCCGATCGGCTGCGACTCGCCGCCGAGGGAGTCGACCAGGCGCGACCCCGGCTCCGAGTCGGGGAGCGTGATCGTCACGGTGCGCGGGCTCGAGGCGAAGCTGTGCACGGCGACGGTCGTCCCGGTCGACGCGGACATCCGGTGCGCGAAGACGCAGGACTGGTCGGCCGGGAGGTGGGTGTACTCGCCCCAGCCGATCTCGGGGGAGCGGCGGTAGAGCCAGGCGAGGCCCTTGATGTGCGCGAGCAGCGATCCGGGGTCGCGGAGCTGCGCGGCGGCGTTGACGTGCTCCGGGCCGAAGCCGCCGACGGGCGGGGCCGCGATCAGGTCGCCGGGCTCGGCGCGCGAGAAGCCGCCGTTCGCGGCGGAGGTCCACTGCATCGGCGTGCGGACGCCGCTGCGGCCGGGGATGTCGGCGTTCTCGCCCATCCCGATCTCCTCGCCGTAGTAGAGGACGGGCGAGCCCGGCAGCGAGAACAGGAGGCTGTAGACCATCCGGATGCGGCGCGGGTCGCCGTCGAGCATCGGCGGGAGGCGGCGCACGATGCCGCGGCCGTGGATCCGCTGCGACTCCTCCGGCGCGAACGCGGCGAAGACCTCGTCGCGCTCGTCGTCGGTGAGCTGCGAGAGGGTCAGCTCGTCGTGGTTGCGGACGAAGTTCGCCCACTGGCTGCCGACCGAGATCGGCGGGCGGCTCGCGATCGCCTCGACGAGCGGCGTCGCGTCCTCCCGTGCGAGCGCCAGGTAGAGGCGCTGATTGCCGATGAAGTCGAACTGCATCGACAGCTCGTCGGCGTCCTCGCCGCCGAAGAAGGCGAGCTGCTCGTCGCGGGTGGTGTTGACCTCACCGAGGAGCATCGCCTCGCCCGAGCGGCGGCTGATGAAGCGGCGCAGCAGGCGCAGCCACTCGTGCTCGTCGCGGGCACCCGGCTCGATCAGGTAGGGCACCGCGTCGACGCGGAAGCCGTCGACCCCGAGCTGCAGCCAGAAGCCGACCAGCTTCGCGATCTCGTCGCGCACCGCCGGGTTGTCGGTGTTGAGGTCCGGCTGGTGCCGGTAGAAGTTGTGCAGGTAGTACTGCCCGGCCTGCTCGTCGAAGAACCAGACGCCGTCCTCGACGTCCGGGAAGACGTTGGCCGGCTGGTCGGCCGGCGGCTCGTCGCGCCAGACGTAGTAGTCGCGGTAGGGGCTGTCGGGGGAGGAGCGCGCCGCCTGGAACCACGGGTGCTGGTCGCTGGTGTGGTTGACGACGAGGTCGACGATGACGCGCATCCCGCGGTCGTGCGCGGTGCGGATCACCTCGACGACGTCGCCGTGGTGGCCGTAGCGCTCGTCGACGCCGTAGAAGTCGCTGATGTCGTAGCCGTTGTCCTTGCCGGGCGAGGAGTAGAACGGCGCGAGCCAGAGGCAGCCGACGCCGAGCTCGGCGAGGTAGTCGATCCGGTGCGCGAGGCCCTCGAGGTCGCCGACGCCGTCGTCGTCCCAGTCCATGAAGGTCTTGACGTCGAGGTTGTAGTAGACGGCGGCGCGCCACCACAGGTCGCTGGTGTCGGTGACCCTCATGCGGACGCCTCCGTGGTGGCGCGGGCGGGTGCGGGGGCGGTGCCGCCGGCGAGGGCGGTGGGGGCGGTGGGGGCGAGGGGGGTCATGGCGCTCCGGGGTCGGGTCGGGGAGGGTCGCCCTCGACGCTAGATGCGCGGTGGATCTGCGTCTGCTCGTTGATTTCTCAGGAAGCGGGTGGCGGTCCAGTGCTGAGGTGGGATCCGCTCGCGACGCCGGCGATGTCCGCGGTGAGCAGCGCCACCTGCTCGGCGGCCTCCTCGTGCGTCATCGGGCGGCCCGGGACGCCGGGCCGCGTCTGCCACGGCAGCGGACCGTCGGCGCGGCGGTACTCGACCCCGAAGGCGTCGAGCCGGGTCAGGTGGTGCGCCAGACGGATCCCGAAGTCCTCCGTGTCGCGGTGCGCGCCCGACCAGAGCGCCTCCGCGAGCGCGCAGAGCCGGGGGAAGGCGAGGTAGTCGAGGACGCGCGGGGAGTCGGCGTGCTCGGTCCAGAGGTTCCCCTGCCCGCCGAGGACGTGCCGGGCCTGCTCGGCGGTCAGCTCCGGCGGGACCGGGTCGAAGGCGAGGACGTCGGCGACCGTCGTGACGGTGGACACCGGGATCGGCTCCGACGCCGCCTCGGACTGCCGGTGGTCGAGGTAGACGGTGTCCTCCGGGCAGGCGATCACGTCGTGGCCGGCCCGGGCCGCCGCCACCGCCCCCACCCGTCCCCGCCAGGACAGCACCGTCGCGCCGGGTGCGAGACCGCCCTCGAGGATCTCGTCCCAGCCGAGCAGGCGGCGCCCGCGCCGGGCGAGGTGCGCGCCGATGCGCCCGACGAACCAGCTCTGCAGCGCGTTCTCGTCCGGGATCCCCAGCTCGCGCATCCGCTCCTGCGTGCGGGCGTCGGCCGCCCACTGGTCCTTCGGGCACTCGTCGCCGCCGATGTGGACGTACGGGGAGGGGAACAGCTCGATCACCTCGTCGAGCACGTGCTCGAGGAACTCGATCGTGCTCTCCTCGACGTTGAAGACGTTCGTGCTGACGCCCCACTCCGTCCAGGTCTCGAGCGGCGTGCCCCGCACCCCCAGCTCCGGGTAGGCGGCGAGGGCGGCCTGCGCGTGGCCGGGCAGCTCGATCTCGGGGACGACGGTGACGCCACGCGCCGCGGCGTAGGCGACGATCTCGCGGATGTCGTCCCGGCGGTAGTAGCCGCCGTGCGGCCGGTCGTCCTGCCCCGCGGTCGGGCCTGCGCCCACCTGGGACCGCCGCCGCCAGGCACCCGCCTCGGTGAGCCGCGGGTAGCGCGGAATCTCCAGGCGCCAGCCCTGGTCGTCGGTGAGGTGCAGGTGCAGCACGGTCAGGCGGTGCAGGGCCAGCAGGTCGATGACGCGCAGCACCTCGCGGACGGGCAGGAAGTGCCGGGCGACATCGAGCAGCATCCCGCGCCAGGCGAAGCGCGGCTCGTCCTCGATCGTCACGGCCGGCACCGCCCAGCGGACCCCGGGCAGGGGAGCGGACCGGTGGACCGCCGGCGGCAGCAGCTGGAGCAGCGTCTGCACGCCGTGCAGTGCGCCCGCCGTGCCCGCCGCGCTGAGGACGACCGAGCGGTCGTCGACGCGGAGGCGGTAGCCCTCGGGCGGGAGCGCCGGATCGAGCGCGAGCCGGATGCCGGCCGTCGCCTGGTCGCCGCACTCGAGCGCGAGTCCGGTCGCCCGGCCGACCGTGGCGCGGAGCAGCCGCGCGGCTCCGGCGAGGGCCTCCGGGCAGGCGATCCGCGTGCTCGTGGAGAGCACGAACTCGCCGGTCTCCGGGCGCAGCGAGCGGGGTCGGGGGAGGAGGGGCGGCACGGCGGTCTCCGTTCTGCGCGGGGGATGCGACTCTTCGCGCCTGTCAGTGAAGCCTCGTTGACAGGGGTTCGCAAGGGTTCTTTACTAACTCCGTCGCAACTGGCGCAGGATCCCGGATCGCGCCGCGGCACCCATACGGAGGAGAGAGCTGTGGCCTGGAAGAACGTGGTCGGGAAGTACGCATCGGTGCGGCGCCGGGCGGTCGCCCTCGGCGCCCTGAGCGTCGCGGGCGTGCTCCTGCTCACCTCCTGCACGACCAGCGACGGCGGGCCGGACGGGGCGCGCGAGGAGGGCCGGACACTCACCGTCTGGAGCATGGACGGCGACTACTCGCCCGAGACCCTCGCCGCCGTCGAGGAGCGCTTCACGAAGGCCACCGGCGCGGAGGTCGACGTGCAGGTGCAGACCTGGGAGGGGATCGCCACCAAGGTCTCGACGGCGCTCGCGACCGACTCCCCGCCGGACGTCCTCGACATCGGCAACACCCAGGTCGCCGGCTACGCCGCGAACGGCGGGCTCCTCGACCTGACGGAGCACCGGGACGAGCTCGCGCAGGGGCAGACCTGGCTCGACGGCCTCGTCGACCCGGCGACGTTCGACGGGCACCTCTTCGCCGTCCCCGGCTTCGCGGGCGCGCGGGCCGTCGTCTACAGCAAGAAGCTCTGGGCCGAGGCGGGCGTGATGACCCTCCCCACCAGCTACCAGGAGCTCACCGCCGCGCTCGACAAGGTGAAGGCCGCGCACACCGGCACCCCCGACTTCTCGGCCTTCTACCTCCCGGGGCAGTACTGGTACGCGGGGCTGCAGTTCGTCTGGGACGCGGGCGGCCGGATCGCGATGCAGGACGGCGACACCTGGTGGTCCGCGCTCAGCTCGAGGGCCTCGCGGTCCGGTCTCGAGGCGTTCAAGGAGTTCCAGAACGCCTACTCCAGCGCCTCCTCGGCGACGCTGAACACCCTCGACCCCGACCAGAACCAGATCTTCGCCGACGGCAAGACCTCCGCGATCCTGACCACCGGCGTCGCCGGCGTCCTGAAGGCGAACCCGGAGCTGTCGGAGGACGAGCTCGGGACCTTCCCGATGCCGGGCGTCGACGGCGGCACGCAGCCGGTGGTGCTCGGCGGCTCGAACTGGGCGGTCGCCGCCAAGTCGCGGAACGCCGACCTCGCCCGGCAGTGGATCGCCGTCGCCACGAGCCCCGAGGTGCAGCGCGACTTCGTCCACGGCGTGGACGGCTGGATCCCGAACAGCCGGGAGGGGATCGAGGCGGCGCAGTCCGACCTGAGCGAGATCGAGCGCGCGTTCTTCACCGCCGCGCTGACCTCGGAGTCCGTGCCGGCCAACCCGAAGTGGGCCGCGATCGAGAGCAACCGGGAGATCGAGTCGCTGTTCTCCTCGATCGCCTCGGGCGCGAAGAGCGTGCAGGAGGCGTCGGAGGAGTTCGACGCCGCCGCCGACGACACGCTCAACGGCCACTAGGCCGGCCGGGCGATCGCGCGATGTCCACCGCCCCGGCCGCCGCCCCCGCCACCGCCCCACCCCGCCCGGGGACGGCGGCCCGCCGCGCCCGGCGCCGCTCCTCGCTCGCCCCGCTGCTGCTGCTCTCCCCGGCCGGGCTGGTGCTCGCGGGCGTGACGATCGCCCCGATCGTCTTCCTCGTCCTCACCTCCTTCACCGACTACGACCAGCGCAGCCTGTTCACCGGTGCCTACGACGTGGTCGGGCTCGCGCAGTACGCCGACATCCTCGGCGACCCGGAGTTCTGGCTCGCGCTGGTGCGCACCCTCGTCTTCACGAGCGCTCTCGTCGCGGGCAGCGTGCTGATCGGCGCGGGGATGTCGCACTTGCTGACCCGGCTGCCGGCGGCCCTGCGCCTGCTCACGACCGTGGTGCTGATCCTCGCCTGGGCGATGCCGAACGTCGCCTCCTCGCTGATCTGGCGCTGGCTGTTCCAGCCGCAGTACGGCGTCGTCAACTGGCTGCTCACCCGGACGGGGCTGGTCGGCGATCTGACCAGCACGAACTGGGCCGCCGACCCGCGGCTCGCCTGGGTCTGCATCTGGCTCCTCGTCGTCTGGCAGGCCGTGCCCTTCCTCGCCCTCACCCTGCACGCCGCCGAGACGCAGGTGCCGATCGAGCGCAAGGAGGCCGCGCGGCTGGACGGCGCCTCCGAGCTCGCGGTCTACCGGGTCGTCGTGCTCCCCGCACTCCGGCCGACCCTGCTGCTCGTGACGATGCTCTCGGTGATCTGGGACTTCAACGTCTTCAACCAGATCTGGCTCGTCTCCGCCGGCGGGCCCGATGGCGCCACGTCCACGCTCGGCGTCTTCACCTTCACGACGGCGTTCTCGGGCGGCGCTCGGATCGGCACCGGCTCCGCCATCGCCGTGGCGTCGACGCTGATCCTGCTCGCCCTGAGCGCGGTCTACATCCGGACCCTCGTCCGCTCCGGAGAGGAGCTCTGACCGTGACCGCGACCTCGACCTCGACCGCGACCTCGACCTCGACCTCGACCCGGCGCCGGCTGCGGCGCTACCCCTGGATCAGCTCGGCGATCGCGGTGCTGTTCTGCCTGCTCTGGCTCTTCCCCGTCTACTGGATGGTCAACACGGCCTTCAAGCCGCAGTCCGAGATGCTCAGCTCCACCCCGCACTTCCTCCCCGAGTCGCCGACCCTGGACAACTTCGTCCGGGCGCTCACCCAGGGCGACTTCCTGCGCCACCTGCAGAACTCGGTCGTGGTGGTGGGCGCCGCGGTCGCCTTCGCGATGGTGCTCGGGCTGTTCGCGGCGGCGGCGCTGGCGCGGTTCCGCTTCCGGGGCCGGCGGGCGATCCTGGTCCTGCTCCTCGTCGTGCAGATGCTCCCGGCGACGGCGCTGCTCCTGCCGCAGTTCCTGCTCCTGAACGCGGTCGACCTGATCGGGACCTCCGCGGGTCTCGCCCTCGCCTACGTGGCGGGCGTGCTGCCGTTCTCGATCTGGGTGATGCGCGGATTCTTCCTCGCGCTCCCCGTCGAGCTCGACGAGGCGGCGCGCCTGGACGGCGCCTCGACCTGGCAGCTGCTCACCCGCGTCCTCTTCCCGCTGGTGATGCCCGGCATCGTCTCGAGCAGCGTCTTCGCCTTCATCGCCGGCTGGAACGACTACATCGTCGCCTACACGTTCCTGAAGGATCAGGCCCGGTACACGCTCCCCGTCTGGCTCGCGTCCTTCAGCACCGCATCGGGCGGGCAGGTGGGGACGGACTACGGCGGGCAGATGGCCGGGGCCGTGCTCTTCTCGCTCCCGGTGGTCGTGTTCTTCCTGATCATCCAGCGTAATCTCGTGTCCGGGATGTCGGCCGGCGCCGTCAAGGGCTGAGCCGGTCACGGGCTGAGATGAAGGACCATGGGCCAGCTGCGCGTCACCGAGAAGGCACTGCCGTCGCACAACCGCCGGCACAACCGCTCGCTCGTCCTCCAGCGCCTCTTCCACGACGGTGAGATGAGCAGGGCGGATCTCGCCCGGATCAGCGGTCTCACCGCGGTCACGATCTCCGATCTGGTCGGCGAGCTGCACTCGGAGGGGCTGCTGCTCGACCTCGGTCCCCGCGTCGACGCCCGGGTGGGCAAGCCCGCGCTGGTGATCGCCTTCGACCACGGGGCGCGGAGCATCGTCGGCCTCGACCTCTCGGCGGAGGCCGAGTGCACCGGCGCCCTGGTCAGCCTGCGCGGCGAGATCCGGGAGCACCGCCGGCTCGCCCGCGACGGCGCGTCCGGGGCGGACGCGGTCGAGCTCGCCCTCGGCCTCGCGGCCGAGCTGATCGCCTCGTCCCAGGCGCCGGTCCTCGGGATCGGGATCGGCTCACCGGGGGTCGTCGACCACGGCGGAGTCGTGCGCGAGGCCCCCAATCTCGGCTGGCGGGGCCTCGATCTGCGGCGCGTCTTCGCCGAGCGGTTCGGTCTGCCCGTGCACGTCGCGAACGACGCCAACACGGCCGCCCTGGCCGTGCACACCTTCCACCGCGGCGGGGGAGCGAACCTGCTGCTCGTGCTGCTCGGCGACGGCGTCGGGGCCGGACTGATCATCGGCGGTTCCCTCGTCGAGGGCGATCAGTTCACCGGCGGCGAGATCGGCCACGTCGTCATCGACGAGGACGGTGAGCAGTGCTCGTGCGGGCGGCGGGGCTGCCTCGAGTCCGCGGTGTCCGTCGCGCACCTCGGCCCGCGGCTCGCGGCGGCCTCGGCTCCGGAGCAGGAGCGGCTGCTGCGCCGGGCCGGCCGGTCGCTCGGGATCGCGCTGGCGCCGATCGTCGCCGTGCTCGGGATCGACGCGGTCGTCCTCGCCGGTCCGGAGCGCTTCGTCGAGGGGGTCCTGCTCGAGGAGGCGCGCGCGACCATCGCCCGACGCACCCTGCCCGCCGTCACCCGCGAGCTGCGGATGGAGTCCCGCACGGACCCCGGCGAGCTCGTCCTGCAGGGCGCCGCGGCGCTCGTGCTGAGCCACGAGCTCGGCATCTCCTAGCGGCCGGCCTGGTCCTCGAACGTCGTCGCACCGGGCGCCGAGGACGACGACGTCCTCCGATTCCTCAGAAATTGTCGTACTCGAGCGCCGAGTACGACAACTTTCGGAGAGTGGCGGGGCGTCGGCCGGTGCGCGCGCGGGTCAGTCGCGCGCGCGGCGGGTCTGCTTCGCGTTCGCGCGCTGGAGGGCGTCGACGAGCTCGGCCTTCGTCATGCGCGAGCGGCCGGAGACGTCGAGGCGCTTCGCGAGGTCGAGCAGGTGCGCCTTGGTGGCGTTCGCGTCGACTCCGCCGGCCGTGTCGCCGTCGCCGTCGGGGCCGCGCTGGGCGGCGCGGTCGTCGGAGGGGCCGCTCTCGGCCTTGCGCTCCCAGTGGTCGCCGACCTTCTCGTACTCGTGCTTCAGCGCGGCGAACGCGGTGCGGTGCGCGCGCTCACCCTCGCCGTAGCTGTCGACGGCCGAGTCGTGCGCGGCCGACCACAGCTTCTGCGCGTGCTCGTCCGACCGCTCGATCGTCGACGGGATCTCCTCCTTGGCGGGCATGCTGCCTCCCTCTCGTCCCTTCGACGCTACCCCCGCCGTCCCCCTCCGCGAGATGCCACTTGTGCACGCCTTTCACGGCGTGTCGCGTACACAAGTGGCATCTCGCGGGAGGAAGCAAGGGGGTCAGCCGAGGAGGCGGTCCTGGACGAAGGCGCTGGCGAAGCGGTCAGTGGGGTCCCAGGCGGAGCGGAGGGTGCGCCACTCGTCGAGGTGCGGGTAGAGCGGGGCGATGTCGGCGGCGGTCGCGAGGAAGTGCTTGCCCCAGTGCGGGCGAGCGCCGAGCGGGAGCAGCGCGGCCTCGACGGCGGGCAGCACGGCGTCGACGCCGGCGCGGTCCTTCTTGAAGGTGAAGTGGATGCCGACGCTGTCGCGACCGGAGGCGGGGGAGAGCCACTGGTCGTCGCCGGCCATGGTGCGCAGCTCGGTGATCAGCAGGACCTCGTCGATCCGCTCGCCGATCGCGCGCAGGGCGACGAGCGCCTCGCGGATGTTCTCGCGCGGCACCATGTACTCGCTCTGGATCTCGTCGCCGGCGCTGGGCTCGCGGTCGAGGCGGAAGTGCGGCAGGCGCTCCGACCACGGGCCGACGGAGCCGCCGAACGGGTTGAGGTTCGAGTCGACGCCCTCCGAGACGGCGAACAGCGAGGCGGAGGCGGCGACCGCACCGAGGTGCGTCGCGTCGACGTCGGCGACCGAGCCCTGCTCGACCTTGGTCTTCAGCCAGAGCTGCTCGACGGTGGGGCTCGACCAGTGCGTCATCAGGCTCACGCTGTAGGCGGAGGAAGTGATCGCATCGAAGTCGTCGAGCACGCGGTCCCAGGGCAGGTCGACGAACGCGTCCTGGCGGACGTCGAAGGTCGGCTGGATGTCGAGGGTCACCCGGGTGACGACGCCGAAGGCGCCGAGGCCGACGACGACGCCCTCGAAGCCGGGCTCGCCGCGGCGGATCGTGCGCAGCGAGCCGTCGGCCGTGACCAGCTCGAGCGCCGAGACGGCGGAGGAGAGGTTGGCGTTGCGGTCGCCCGAGCCGTGGGTGCCGGTCGAGATGGCGCCGGCCACCGAGATGTGCGGGAGCGAGCCCATGTTGTGCAGGGCGTAGCCGTTGCTGTGCAGGTGCGAGGCGACGATGCCGTAGCGGGTGGCGCCGCCGACGGTGACGGTGCTCGCGTCGGCGTCGATCACCGGGTCGGGGGCGATGCGGCCGAGGTGCAGCAGTGCCCCCGGGGTGTCGGGGAGGGCGTTGAAGGAGTGGCGGGTGCCGAGCGCGCGGACCCGCTCGTTCCCGCGGACGAGGTTCTGCACCTCGTCGATCGACTCCGGCTCGAGGATGTCGGCGGCGCGGTACTCGTAGGTGCCCGCCCAGTTGCTCCGTTGCGTCATGTCCCCATTCTGTCGGGCCCGCCGCCGGTTTGTTGCCAGGTGCAACGAATTAACGGCGAGCCCTCGGCGGCGAGCGTCCAGCGAGCGTGCAGTGGCGCTCAGTACTCGACGCGTCCGTGGCGGTCGTGGAACTCGCCGGTCGGGCCGTCCGGGCCGAGCAGGGCGAGCGCGACGGTCGCGTCGGTGCCCTCGGTGACGGTCTGGTGCCCGCCGTGGCCGTTGAAGTCGGTCGCGGTGTAGCCGGGGTCGCTCGCGTTGATCCGGAACTCGGGCAGGTTCTTCGCGTACTGCACGGTCAGGGTGATCACCGCGGCCTTCGAGGCGGCGTAGGGGATCGCGGGCACGCCGAACTCGTCGCGGCCGGGCGTGACGAGGGCGCGCGGCCAGCCGACTCCGGAGGAGACGTTGACGACGACGGGCGCGGCCGAGCGGCGCAGCAGCGGCAGCGCGGCCTGGGTGACGCGGACGATGCCGACGACGTTCGTCTCGAGGACGCTCGCCATCGCCTCCGCCGAGAGGTCGTCGACGCCGAAGGAGGTGCCGAGGATCCCGGCGTTGTTGATGAGGACGTCGAGGGCGGGGAGCGAGGCGAGGGCCGCGTCGACGCTCGCCTGGTCGGTCACGTCGAGCTGGACGACCTGGGCGCCGAGCGCCCGGGCGGCGTCGCCGTTGGCGGGGTCGCGCATGCCGGCGTACACGGTGTGGCCGGCCTCGATCAGGCGGCGGGCGGTCTCGAGGCCGAGGCTCTTGTTGGCCCCGGTGATCAGTGTCGTTGTCATGGCTCCATGCTCCGCCCCGGCGCCTCCTCCGCCCAGGCCCCGGTTGACGGGAGGACCAGCAGTACCAGGACCGCCTCGCCCCCGCGGGGGATCATGGTGGGCATGAGCGAATTCGCGGACGTCCTCCGCTCCTGGCGCGAGCGCGTGACGCCCGCCGAGGTGGGCCTGCCCGCCGGACCGAGCCGCCGGACGGCGGGCCTGCGCCGCGAGGAGCTCGCCGCGCTGGCGGGTGTGAGCGTCGACTACATCGTGCGGCTGGAGCAGGGCCGGGCCGTGCACCCGTCGGCGCAGCTGCTCGGCGCGCTGGCCTGCGCGCTGCGGGTGACGGAGGCGGAGCGCGACCATCTCTACCGGGTCGCGGGGGTCGCGCCGCCGACCGCGACGCAGGTGCCGCAGCACATCACCCCGGGCGTGCAGCGGATCGTCGACCGCTGCGGCGACGTGCCGCTGGCCGTCTTCAGTGCGGCGCACGACATCCTGCTCTGGAACCCGCTCTGGGCGGCGCTGAACGGCGACCCCTCGCGGCGCACGGGCCTGGACCGCAACCTGGTCTGGCGCTACTTCACCCAGGGGCACGAGGGCACCGAGTTCGACGACCAGCACGCCGAGGACTTCGCCAACGATCTGGCGGCGGATCTGCGCGCGGCGGTGGGCCGCTACCCCGACGACGCGGCGCTCGCGCACCTGGTGGCGCGGCTGCGGGCGACCTCGCCCGACTTCGAGCGGCGCTGGGCCGTGGCCCGGGTCGCCGAGCACCGCTCCAGCCGGAAGACCGTCACCTCGACGCCGGTCGGGCCGATCACCATCGACTGCGATGTGCTCGCGGTGCCGGGCGGCGATCTGCGGATCGTGATCTACACGGCGACGCCCGGCTCGACCGATCAGACGCGGCTCGATCTGCTCCGGGTCACGGGGCTGCAGGAGCTCGTGGCGCACTGACCGGCCCGGCCGACCGGTCTGCAGGGGTGCTGGCGCCGAGCCGGTGCCGGCGCTCGATCGCCTGGCCCGCGTAGCCCGCGGCGACGATCAGCGCGGCGCCGACCGCCCCGAGCGGGCCGATCGCCTCGCCCGCGACGACGACGCCGACGAGCAGCGCCCAGACCGGCTCGGTGCCCATCAGGATGCTGGCGCGCGCCGCCGAGGTGCGCCGGACCGCCCAGAGCTGGACGACGAAGGCGAAGACCGAGCAGAGCACCCCGAGGAAGAGGACGCCGGCCCAGCCGCCGGCGTCGAGCGCGCGGGCGGCGGCGGGCAGGTCCGGCCCGGCGAGGAGCGAGAAGACGGTGGCGCAGACGACCAGCTGCACGAGGACCACGCCGAGCGAGCCCTCCGTGCGCCCGCGGACGAGCCGGGCGCTGGCCGTGACGTGCACGGCGCGCACCACGGCCGCCGCGAGCACGAGCGCGTCGCCCCAGGTCGGGGTGCGCAGACCGCCGTCCGAGACGAGCAGGGCGACTCCGACCACGGCCGCGACGGCGGTGACGAAGAAGGAGCGCGGCAGCCAGGAGCGCGAGGCGAGGCCCTCCAGCGCGGGGGTCAGTACCAGGGCGAGGCTGATCAGCAGGCCCGCGTTCGTGGCCGAGGTGAGGTGGACGCCCCAGGTCTCGAGCCCGATGATCGCGGCCTGCGAGGCGCCGAGGAGGGCGGCGACGGCGAGACCGCGACCGCGGGGGAGGTGCTCCCGGCGGGCGAGGCAGAGCAGGGCGAGCGCGGCGGCGGCGGTGAGGAAGCGCAGCGCGACGGTCGACGGGACGCCGATGTCGGCGGCGACGTCCTTCGCGGCGACGAAGCTCGCGCCCCAGACGGCGGCGACGGCGAGCAGCAGCAGGTCGACGGCGAGGTCGGGGCGGGAGCGGAGGGGCACGGGGACAGCGTCGCAGGGCGGAGTCGGAAGAGCGAGCGGCTGCTCCTTCACCGACGATGAAGTGGTGACTTCCCGGTTAGGCTCGCGCCCATGGATCCCGCCCGCCTCCGCCTGTTGCGCGAACTCGGCGATCGGGGGAGCGTGGCCGCCGTCGCCGCCGCGCTCGGGGTGAGCCCCTCCGCGGTCTCGCAGCAGCTCGCCGCGCTGCAGGCGGGCGTCCCGGTGCCGCTGACGGTGAAGGAGGGGCGGCGGCTCGTGCTCACCGAGGCCGGCGAGGCGCTCGCGGTCGCGGGGACGCGGGTGGAGGCGGCGCTCGCCGAGGCGGAGGACACGATCGGCTCGTTCCTCCGGCACGACGATCGTGCGGTGCGGCTGTCGGCGTTCCACAGCGCGGGGCTCGCCTTCTTCGGCCCGCTGCTCGCGGCGCTCGCCGACGGCCCGCGGGTGGCGCTCGCCGATGCGGACGTCGCGCAGAGCCGCTTCGCCGGGCTCACCGCCGACCACGACCTCGTCGTCGCGCACCGGCTGCCGCAGGATCCGGAGTGGCCGCGGGCCCGGCTGGTCGTCACCCCGCTCCTCGTCGAGCCGCTCGACATCGCGCTGCCGGCCGCGCATCCGCTCGCCGCGCAGTCGAGCATCCGGCCCGAGCAGCTCGCCGACGAGCAGTGGGTCTCGACGCACGAGGGCTTCCCCCTCACGGGCGTGCTCGAGCACCTCGGCGCGCTGATCGGCCGCGCGCCGCGGGTCGCGCACCGGATCAATGAGTTCTCCGTCGCCGCGCAGGTCGTCCGCTCCGGCGCCGCGATCGCGATCCTGCCCCGGATCACCGCGGCGCCGCTCGCCGTCGACGGCATGGTCCTCCGCCCGCTCGAGGGCGCCGGACTCGTCCGCCACGTCGACGTCCTGGCTCGCCCGGACGCGCTGGCGCGCACCGCGGTCCGCACCGTGCTGGCGGCGCTGCGCCGCGTCGCCGCCGGCTGACGAAGCCACCTCCGGCGCCGGCGGATCTCGATACGCCCGCTCCGCGGGCTACTCGATCAGGATGAAGGGGCTGCCCGTCGTGCAGGCTGCTCGATCAGCATGGCCGGGCTGCCCTTGCATGCTGGTCGAGTAGCCCCGCAGGGGCGTATCGAGACCCGCCGTGGCCAGCAGGGCTGGTCGGCGGACGCTGGTCTCAGCGAGGGTGATACGCCCTGTGCGGGCTACTCGGTCAGCAGAGAGGCGCTCGAACGGTGGGGAGCGCTCGGGCGCTGCAGAACATCAGCTGAGAAGGGGTGGCCTCCGCTGTCAGGGGAGGGACCCTGCTGTCAGCTGATGTTGTGCGCACCCCCTGCTGGTCGAGGAGCCCCGGAGGGGCGTATCGAGACCCGGCGTCGTCAGCGGGGTGGTCTGCAGGCTGCTCGTCTGGAGCTGGGGGATCTCGATACGCCCGCTTCGCGGGCTACTCGATCAGCATGAGAGAGAGAGGGCGGCTCTCCTCTCAAGGGTCCTCCGCGGGAAGTGGAGGATTAGCCGGTGAACGGCGTCGAATACTCCATGATGCGTGGAGAGGGCGGCCGGGATGCGAGGCTGGAAACCTGACTGCAACACGGTTTGTCCGTGCATCGGGGAGTCGGGGCCGTCGCGGCGCGGAAATCCTCCGTGCGACGACGCGGTGGAGTGCCCGGCTGCGGTCGACTGGGTCAGCGCCGCCCCCTCGGCGCGTGCCTTCCCCCGGGTCCGCCCCATCGGGTCCGCCCCCCCCCAGCCCTCGACGCCCCTTGGAGCCCGCATGCCCCGCACCGCCCCGTCCCGGTCCCGCCTCCGCTCCGTGCTCGGCGTCCTCGCCGTCGCCGTGGTGGCCGGCACCACGCTCGCCGCCTGCTCCAACGGCTCCGACGCCGCCGAGTCCGGCGACGCCGGCTCGTTCGGCGAGGCCACGATGCAGCTCTCCTGGGTCCCCCACGTCGAGTTCGCGGGCGAGTACCTCGCCGACGCGAACGGCTACTTCGCCGACGCGGGCTTCGACTCCGTCACCCTCACCCCCGGCGGCACCGGCGCGACCGGCGCCGAGACCGCCATCGCGAGCGGCTCCGCCTTCGCCGGCGTCTCCTCGCCGCTGATCACCGGCCCCGCGATCTCCGAGGGCGCCGAGATGAAGATCGTCGGCGCGACCTACCAGAAGAACCCCTTCGCGATCGTCTCGCTGACCGACGCCCCGATCGAGACCCCCGAGGACATGGTCGGCAAGACCATCGGCGTCAGCGACAGCAACGACCTCGTCTGGCGCGCCTTCCTCGCCGCGAACGAGATCGACGAGGACGACGTCACCCGCGTGCCGCTCACCGACTCCACGCTGCTCACCACCGGCCAGGTCGACGGCTACATCGGCTACGCGACCGCCGGTGCGAACACGCTCAACCAGCGCGGCTTCTCGGCGCAGCAGTTCCTGCTCGCGGACACCGGCCTGCCGATGGTCGGCGAGACCATCGTCGTGGCGCAGGAGAGCATCGACGACGACCGCGAGAAGGTCAAGGCGCTGCTCTACGCGGTCGCCCGCGGCTGGCAGGACGCCGTCGCCGACCCGGACGCGACCGCCGCGACCGTCGTCGCCGACTACGCCGCCGACCAGAACTACAAGGTCGAGGAGCAGGCGCAGGTCATGGTCACCCAGACCGAGCTGATCAGCACCCCCGACACCGACGCGAACGGCCTGCTCACCATCACGCCGCAGCTGCAGGACGAGTCGGTCGCCTCGCTCGCCCTCACCGGCATCGAGCTCGACGCCGACGAGCTCTTCGACACCACGCTGATCGACGAGGTCTACGAGGAGCACCCGGAGCTGCTCGAGGGCTGACCCTCGACCCGGCCGGGCCCTGCGGAGGACCCGGCCACGACCACCACGGACCGCGCGGAGAGGACGAGCAGTTGACCGAGCAAGCGACGACCATCCAGGACGAGGGCATCCGCCTGTCGGGCCTGAGCAAGCGCTTCGACCTGGGCAGCCGCTCGGTGCAGGCCCTCGCCGAGGTCGACCTCGTCACTCCGCGCGGCTCTTTCCTCTCGCTGCTCGGCCCCTCCGGCTGCGGCAAGTCGACGATCCTGCGGATGCTGGCCGGGCTGGAGAAGCCGACCACCGGCTCCGTCTCGATCCACGGCACGCCCGTGCTCGGCACCAAGCGCTCGGCCGAGCTCGGCATCGCCTTCCAGGACTCGGCGCTGCTGCCCTGGCGCTCGGTGCGCTCGAACGTCCGGCTGCCGCTGGAGCTGACCCGGCAGGCGGCGAAGCGCGACAGCATCCCGGACCTGCTCGACCTCGTCGGGCTGACCGGGTTCGAGGACGCCTACCCCTCGCAGCTCTCCGGCGGCATGCGGCAGCGCGCCTCGATCGCCCGCGCGCTGGTCGTCCAGCCCGATCTGCTGCTGCTCGACGAGCCGTTCGGCGCCCTGGACGACATGACCCGGCAGCGGCTCAACCTGGAGCTGCAGCGGATCTGGACCGCGCGCCCCGCGACCACGCTGATGGTCACCCACGGCATCGCCGAGGCGATCCTGCTCTCGGACACGGTCGCCGTGATGTCGCCGCGGCCCGGCCGGATCGTCGAGGTGATCGACATCGACCTGCCGCGCCCGCGCACGGTCGAGATGCTGCGCAGCCCCGAGTTCCACGCGATCGAGGACCGCATCACCGACATCCTCTTCTCGCAGCACGGCGTCGCAATGGAGGACGAGGCGTGACGCCCTGGATCCGCACCAACTGGCGCGTCTTCGCCGGGCTCGCCGTCTTCGTGGCGGTCTGGTGGATCCTCGCCGACACCGTCTACCGCGAGAGCCGCGCCGTGCCGAGCCCCGGCGCGATCATCGCAGCGTTCGTCCGCGACGGGCCGCTCTTCTACCTCCGCAACGTCGGCGACACCGTGCTCGCCGCCGGCCAGGGCTACCTCTGGGGCAATCTCGCGGCCCTGGCGCTGGCCGCCGTCGCGCTGCTGCTCCCGTGGACCCACCGCGTGATCGAGCAGATCGGCGTGATCAGCCACTGCCTGCCGCTGACCGCGGTCGGCCCGGTCATCCTGGTGATCTTCGGCGGCCGCACCACCTCGATCTTCCTCGCGGCGCTGCTCGTCTTCTTCACCACGCTGATCGGCGCGCTGCTCGGCGTCCGCTCGGCCCCGCGCACCGCGCTCGACCTCGTCTCCGCCTACCGCGGCGGACGCTGGGCGAAGATCGTCAAGGTGCAGGCCATCGCGGCCGTGCCCGCGACGATCACCGCGCTGCAGGTCGGCGTGCCGGCGGCCATCCTCGGCGCCGTGCTCGGGGAGTACCTCGGCGGAGTGACCACCGGCCTCGGCGTCGCCCTCGCGGTCGCGCAGCGCCAGATGGACGTCGAGCGGGCCTGGGCCTTCGCCGTCACCAGCGGACTCGTCACGATCATCGGCTACGCGCTGATCGCCGCGCTCGGCCGCTGGCTGATGCCGCTGGTCGTCGGTCGCCCGCGCGCGAACCGCCGCCGCGCCCGCGTCGAGGTCGCCCGCAGCACGGGAGGCGTCGTATGAGCACCGCCACCCGCACCCCGTCCTCCTCGTCGCGCGCCGCCCGCCGGCCGAGCGACCTCACCGGCCGGATGGTGCTGCGCATCGTCCGCGGCGAGCTCGTGCCGCTCGCCGTCGCCGCGGTCCTCGCGCTCGCGTTCTGGTACGCCTTCCTCGCGATCACCGACATCTCGCCGCTGCTGGGCAAGACGCCGACCGACGTGGCCGAGTACCTCTTCGTCGAGGCCGACGCCGCGGAGAACCGCGCGATCGTCTTCGGCAACCTCGGCGTGACGGCCGTCGACGCGTTCGTCGGCTACGTCGCGGGCCTGCTGGTCGCCCTCGCGATCGCGGTGCTGTTCGTGCTGATCCGCTCGCTCGAGGCGACGGTGATGCCGATCGCGATGCTGCTGAAGTCGATGCCGCTGATCGTGGTGACGCCGCTGGTGACCCTGGCGATCGGCAACGGGATCGGCGCCGTCGCCACCGTCGGCGCGATCGCGGTGTTCTTCCCCGCGCTGGTCACGGTCGGCTTCGGCCTCCGCTCGCTCTCGCGCGAGTCCTTCGAGCTGGTCTCGGTCTACGGCGGCTCGCCGCTGGACGTGCTGCTCAAGGTGGCGCTGCCGACCGCGGTGCCGGCGATCTTCGCGGCCGCCAAGGTCGCGGTGCCCTCCGCGCTGAGCGGCGCGATGCTGGCCGAGTGGCTGGCGACGGGGCAGGGGCTCGGCGGTGCGGTGCAGCGCGCCTCCGCCGGGTTCCGCTACGACGAGCTGTGGGCGTCGCTCGCGGTGATCACGGCACTGGGAGTCGTCGCCTACGCGGTCGTCGCGATCGGCGAGAGACTGGCAGCCGTCCGCTTCGGCGGACAGAACTGAGGACGGACATGAGCACCACCACGAGCATCACCGGCGCCGTCTGGGACGGCACCCGCGCCCTCGGCACGGCGACCCTGGCCTGGAGCGGCGACGCGATCGCCTCCGTCGAGACGGCCGACGGCCCGATCGGCGAGCGCGGTTCGGGGGAGCTCTCGATCATCCCCGGCCTCGTCGACACCCACGTGCACCTCGGCGCCTACTCCGGCGCGGGCACGGCCGACTTCGCCTCCTGGCCGCTGGTCACCCCGCGCGAGGAGCGCGTCTTCCACATCGCGAACAACGCGCGGAAGGCCGCGCGGGCGGGCGTCACCACGCTGCGCGACCTCGGCGCCGACGAGCTGCAGATGACCGTGGCGCGGATGTTCGAGCAGGGCATCGCGGAGGGACCGCGGATCGTCACGCACGGCGCGGTCGGCATGACCGCCGGCCACGGCGACCTCTTCGTGCCGCCGCACTACCCGCACCGCGACCGCGTCGCCGACAGCCCCGACGAGTGCCGCCGCCTGGTGCGCACCTGGGCGCGGGCCGGCGCCGACGGCATCAAGATCTACACCAGCGGCGGCGTGCTCTCGATGGGCGACAAGGTCGGCTGGCGGAACCAGACCGACGAGGAGATCGCCGCCACCATCGACGAGGCGCACGCGCTCGGGATGCCCGTCGCGGCGCACACCCACTCGGAGGTCGGCCTGGACCGGGCGCTCGCGCTCGGCGTCGACTCGATCGAGCACGGCACCGCGATCGGCCCGCAGCACTGGGCCACGCTCGTCGAGCGGAACCTGCCCGTCGCGCCGACCCTCTTCATCAACGACGTGATCGCGGCCGGCCGGGCGCCGTCGTCTCCCGAGGCGTCGCTCAAGGCCCAGGACGTGGTCGCCGTGCGCGACGCGGGCTTCCTCGCCGCTGGCCAGGCGGGCGTCCGCTTCGTGCTCGGCACCGACGCGAACGGCGTCTACGTGGACTGGGGCGAGCAGCTCGACGAGGTGCGGCGGATGCGCGAGTCGTTCGGCTGGAGCTCCGAGCGCGCCCTGATCTCCGCGACCTCGGACGCCGCGGCCGTCGTCGGACTCGGCGCGAAGGTCGGCCGTCTCGCGCCCGGTTTCGGTGCGGACTTCGTCGTGCTGCGCGGCCGCCCGTGGGAGAGCATCGACGACCTGCGCGCCGAGAACATCGTCGCCGTCGTCTCGCGCGGCCGCGTCGTCTCGGGGGAGCTGCCGCGATGACCGCCACCGCGACCCGCCGCTTCGTGACCGCGGAGGCGCTCGGCGCTCCCCGCGGCGCGTACAGCCACGCCGTCGAGGCGCACGGCGTCGTCTACGGCTCGGCGATCGGGCCGTTCGCGCCCGGCGACGGCTCGGTGCCGGAGGGCACGGTCCCGGAGGGGATCACCGCGCAGACCGCCGCGGCCCTCGACAACATCGAGCGGCTGCTCGCCACGGAGTTCGGCCTGGGCCTCGGCGACGTGGTGCGCGTCACGATGATCCTCAGCGACTTCGAGCGCGACTTCGCCGCCGCGTCCGAGGTCTACGGAGCGCGGTTCGCCGTCGATCCGCCGGCCCGCACCGTGATCGGCGCGGTGCTGCCGGGACCGCTCGTGGCGCTGGACTTCATCGCGGCGCGTCGCTGATCCTGCTCTCCGCTCCCCACCGCCCGCACCACCGCCGGCACCGACGAAAGGCTCCCGTGACCTCCGACTCCTTCCTCCTCGGTCTGCCCAAGGTCGAGCTGCACGTGCACCTGGAGGGGACGCTCGAGCCCGAGCTGCGCGCGCAGCTGGCCGAGCGCAACGGCCTCCCCGTGCCCGAGGCGCTCGCCTACGACTTCGACTCGCTCGCCTCGTTCCTCGCCGTCTACTACCCGGCGATGGACGTGCTGCGCGAGGAGCAGGACTTCTACGACCTCGCGACGGCGTACTTCCGCCGGGCCGCGGCGGACGGGGTGGTCCGCGTCGAGGCGTTCTTCGATCCGCAGGCGCACACCTCGCGCGGAGTGCCGTTCGAGGCGGTGATCGGCGGCTACCACCGCGCCGCGCAGGACGCCGCGCAGCTGGGCGTGGACGCCGCGCTGATCCTCTGCTTCCTCCGCGACCTGTCGGCCGAGAGCGCGGCGGAGACGCTCGAGCGCGCGCTGCCGTTCGCCGACCGGCTGATCGGCGTGGGCCTGGACTCGGACGAGCGCGGCAACCCGCCGGCGAAGTTCCGCGAGGTGTTCGCGCGGGCCCGCGAGGCCGGGCTGAAGCTGACGATGCACTGCGACGTCGACCAGCCGAACGGCGTCGAGCACCTGCGCCAGGTGCTCGAGGAGATCGGCGTGGACCGGATCGACCACGGCACGAACATCGTCGAGGCGCCCGAGCTGATCGACGTCCTGGTCGAGCGCGGCCTCGCGCTGACCTGCTGCCCGCTCTCGAACTCCTTCGTCTCGAGCGACTCGAAGGCGCCCGAGATGCGCGCGCTGCTCGAGCGCGGCGTGTGGGTGACGGTCAACTCCGACGACCCGGCCTACTTCGGCGGCTACATCGCCGACAACTACGCGGCGCTCGCCGACGCGGGCTTCACCCGCGACGAGCTGGTGCAGCTGGCGCGCAACTCGGTACAGGGGTCCTGGGCGTCCGAGGCTGTGAAGGCGGAGCTGCTCGCCCGGGTCGACGCGTACGCGGGCTGACCCGCGGGCGGAGCCGTGCGAGTGGGCCCGGGCCGGGGCCTGACCCGGTCGCAGCGCCTCGTTCGGGTCCGGTCGCGCGCTCGCAGCTCTTCGAGTGGACGCGGACCGGGGTCTGCGGCGGTAGCGGAGCCCGTTGCGCGTCCATTCGCGCCTGGCGCGTGCTCCGTCCGCTCAGTGCTGGTGCTCGTCCTCCCAGTGGGGGAACGGGTCGGCGAGGGTGCGCCAGAGGTCCGGGCCGGCGAGGAGCTCGCGGGGCGTGAGCAGGCAGCCGTGCAGGACGCGGGTGAGCTCGTCGACGTCGAGGTCGCGGCCGAGGAAGACGAGCTCCTGGCCGACGGGTGCGTCGGTGCTCCAGCTGCGGATCGCCGTGGGGTCGAGGCTCAGGACGTCGCCGGCAATGGACCAGCTCGCGACCCGATCGGCGCGGCTGGCGAGGCGGACCAGGCCGCGCGAGCGGAGGATCCGGCCGACGCGGTGCGCGACGAAGTCCGCGGCGACCGCTGCATTCAGGCGGCCGGGGTGGAACGGCAGGGGATCCCGGAAGACGAACGTGGTCACCGATCCCGCGCCGGTCGGGATTCCGCGGAGGGCCCGCTGCCAGCCGAGGTCCGAGGCGAGGCGGTGCGCGCGCTGCGGGACGAGGACGGCGCGGCGCTGCCGGTAGCGCTCGAGGTCGCGCTCGGTGAGGATCTCCGCCCCGGGCGAGAGCACCCGCAGCAGGTCGACGGCGGGCGAGGCTCCCGCGCCGTCGCCGTCGGTCAGGACGATCAGGCCGGCGAACTCGAGGCGCGCCGCGAGCCGCTCGGCGCGGTCCCATTGCGGCGGCTCCTGCTCCCACCCCTGCTCCGCGGCCTCGCCGAGCAGCACCCGGGTCACCTCGTCGACCGAGGTGACGGCGACGACGTCGAGGACGCCGATCCGGGTGTCGCCGGGGTGCCGCCGGACGCAGAGGTGCTCGAGGACGAGGGCGACCTCCATCGGGTCGGCGACCGGATCGAGCGAGATCACGGTGATGCCGCTCTCGCCGTCGTCCGCCTGGCGGGCCAGCTCGGCGGCCAGCTCCGCCGCGAACTCCGCGCTGTCCGAGTCCGGGAGGTCGACGGCGAAGCTCTCGATGGCCGTGATGCCGCCGGAGAGCTGCCGCGCGATCCGGGCGCTCTCGTCCGCGTCGGTCGCGCTCACCAGCGTGACGGCGAGGACGGGTGGTCGGGGGAGTGGGCTCGGAGTCTCCATGACGAGCTACTCTAAACGATAATCGTTATCAACTAGAAGGAGCAGTCGTGAAGGTCCGCAACTCGCTGAAGTCCATGAAGTCGATGCCGGGGTCGCAGGTGGTGCGCCGCCGCGGCCGGGTCTTCGTCATCAACAAGCTCAACCCGCGGTTCAAGGCGCGCCAGGGCTGAGGCACTGGCTGCCCTCGGGTGTGCCGACCGCGGTCAGCCCTCGAGGGCGTGCCGGACCGCGTCGTCGACGATGTGGCTGACGTGGGTGTCGGCGACGGAGTAGTGCGCCTCGCGCCCGATCCGCTCGACGGCGACCAGGCCGGCCGCGCGGAGGGTGCGCAGGTGCTGCGAGACGAGTGGCTGCGAGAGCCCGGTGGTCTCCGCGAGGTGCCCGACGGTCGACCGCTCGCTCGCCAGGGCGCGGAGCAGGCGCAGCCGTGAGGAGGAGGAGAGCACCTTGAAGAGCTCGGCCGCGGGCTCGAGATCCTCGGTCATCGGCACCTCCAGGTCATCTGCTCATCCAAGCAGACGTGCATGCATCGCGCGGCCTGCCGGCCGAGCAGCCCCGGTGCGGCGTCCTCCATGGTGGTCGAGCAGCCCCGGTGGGGCGTCCTCCATGGTGGTCGAGTAGCCCCGGAGGGGCGTATCGAGACCCGCCGTCCCCGAAGCCGCCTCAGCGGGCGAGGAAGGCCTCGCCCCGCAGGCGACCGTCGGCCAGTTGCACGACGCGGTCGGCGAGCGCTATCACCGCCGGGTCGTGCGAGACGCAGACGACCGCGACGCCGCGCTCCGCCTCGGCGCGCAGGATCTCCCGGATGCGCTCGGCGCTCGCCGCATCGAGTCCGGTCGTGGGTTCGTCCAGGAGGAGCAGGTCGGCGCCGCGCGCCAGTCCCTGCGCGAGCAGTGTCCGCTGCCGCTGCCCGCCGGACAGCACGGCGAACGGCTCGGCCGCGAGCGCGGAGATCTCGAGGCGGTCCATCGCGGCGGCGACCACCGCGCGCAGGTCCGGTCCGACCCGGCGCCAGCGGCCGGTGCGCCCCCAGACGCCGACCGTCACGACGTCGCGGACGGTGACGGGGAGGCGGTCCGAGACGGCGGTGCGCTGCGGGACGAAGGCGATCGCGGACGAGACCGTGCGCACTCCCCGGGAGGGCCGCCGGGTGCCGGCGATCACCTCGAGCAGCGTCGACTTGCCCGCGCCGTTCGGCCCCGCGACGACGGTCAGCGTGCCCTCCGGCACGTCGAGATCGACGCCGTCCAGCGCGGTCCGCTCGCCGAAGTCGACGCCGACCCCGCGGAGGCCGACGCGGGCGGAGGGCTGCTGGCTGCTGGACACGGCCCCGAGCGTAGCAGTTTGATAATCGTTCTCATTATCCGTTACGGTCGGGCACCATGCCTGCCCTCCTCTCCGGGATCCTCGAGCCGTTCGCGCTCGACTTCCTCCAGCGCGCCCTCGTCGGCGGCGCACTCGTCGCCGTCCTGTGCGGAGTCGTCGGGACCTGGGTCGTGATCCGCGGCATGGCGTTCCTCGGCGAGGCGCTCGCCCACGGGATGCTCCCCGGCGTCGCGCTGGCGACCGTGCTCGGCGCGCCCGTGCTGGTCGGCGGGGCGGCGAGCGCCGTCGCGATGAGCCTCGGCATCGCCGCGCTGCAGCGTCGGGGCCGCCTGTCCTACGACACGAGCATCGGCATGCTCTTCGTCTCGATGCTCGCGCTCGGCGTGATCATCATCAGCCACTCCGGCAGCTTCGCGACCGACGCGACCTCGATCCTGTTCGGCGACATCCTCGCCATCGCCCCGGTCGATCTCGTGCTGCTGGCCGTCGCTGCCGGAGTCGGGCTCGCGGTGGCGGTAGTGTTCCACCGGTCGCTGGTGGCGCTCGCGCTCGACCACCGGATCGCCGCGGTGCTCGGGCTCGGGCCGCGCTCGGCGCAGGCCGCGCTGGTCGGGCTGGTGACCCTCGCGGTCGTCGCCTCGTACCAGGCCGTCGGCTCGCTCCTGGTCGTCGGGCTGCTCCTCGCGCCCGCCGTCGCCGCGGGCCACTGGACGACGCGGATCCCGACTCGGATGGCGCTCGCCGCCGTGCTCGGCGTGCTCTCCGTGCTCGTCGGGCTGCTCGTCTCCTGGTACGCGGCGACCGCCGCGGGTGCCTCCGTCGCCGCCACAGCCCTCGCCGTCTCCGGATTGTCCTGGGCGCTGCGGGCGGCCACCGCGTCACGTCGTCCGCGCCGGGTCTTCGCCGCCGTCCCCGCCTGACCGTCCCCCTTCGAAAGGATCCCGTGCTCTCCCGCTCCACCCGCTCCCTCCGCACCGCCCCGGCGCTCCTCCTGGGCGCCCTCGCTCTCGGCCTCGCGGCCTGCTCCGCCGACCCCGTCGCACCCGCCGCCGACGACGCGACCGGCGAGGGCCACGGCGCGATCTCCGGAGCCGCGGAGCTCGCCGAGCCCGCCCTCGGAGTCACCTGGATCGACCCGGCCGGCGCCGTCTCGCACCTCGACCTCCTCGACGAGAGCGTCGTCGAGCTCGGCACGATCGGCGCGCCCTCGGCGCTGACGACCGACGGCCGCTACCTCTTCGCGCAGACCGCCGCCGGCGTCGAGATCGTCGACAGCGGCGCCTGGACCTGGGACCACGTCGACCACTTCCACTACTACCGCGCCGAGCCGAGGCTGCTCGGCACCGTCGCGGGCGAGGGGGAGGCGGTCGTCGCCACCACGAACCTGTCGACGTCCGGCGGCACCGGGCTGTACTTCCCCGACTCGGGCGAGGCCGTGCTCCTCGACACCGAGGCGCTGTCGAAGGGCGAGATCACCGAGTCGTTCCGCCTCGACGGCGAGCCGGGGCCCGGGATGGTCGTCCCGGTCGGCTCGTTCGCGCTCGTCACCGAGGGCGCGGGGGAGTCGGCCTCGGTCGCCGGCTACACGGCCGACGGCGAGCGAACGGGCCTGGTCGAGGAGTGCCCGCAGCCTGCGGGGACGATCACCACCCGCGTCGGTGCGGTGATCGGCTGCGCGGACGGCGCGCTGCTCGCGACCGTCGACGGCGAGGAGCTGACCGTCGAGCGGATCACCTACCCGGCCGACGCCACCGCGCCCGCCGCGACGAGCTTCGCGAACCGCGAGGGCCGGCCGACCGTCGCCGGGCTCGCCGGCGGCACCGGGATCTGGCTGCTCGACACCCGCGCCCGCTCCTGGTCGCTGCTCCCCACTCCCGCGCCCCTCGCGCAGGTGACCGCCGTCGACGACGAGGACGACCACCTGCTCGCGCTCGCGCAGGACGGCCGGGTGCTCGTGCTCGACGGCGCGGACGGCGCGCTGCTCGCCCAGACCGAGCCGCTCGCGGCCGAGTCGCTCGCCGCCGGCCTCGCCCCGACCCTCGTCGCCGACCAGCAGCGCGCCTACCTCAGCGCACCTGCCGAGCGGCGGGTGCACGAGATCGACTACGCCGACGACGCCCGCCTCGCGCGCAGCTTCGAGACGGCGACCGAGCCGGCGTTCACCGCTGAGACGGGGCGCTGAGCATGGGACGCCCCCGCCACCTCCGACGCCGCGCGCCTCTCGCGGCGGCTGCCGTCGCGCTGCTCGCGCTCACCGGCTGCTCCGCCGCCGCGGACGACCGCCCGCTGGTGATCGTCTCGACCAACATCCTCGGCGACGTCGTCGAGCGGCTGGTCGGCGACGAGGTCGAGGTCGTGACGCTGATGAAGCCGAACGCCGACCCGCACTCCTTCGAGATCTCCGCGCAGGAGGCCGCGCGACTCCGCTCGGCCGACCTGGTCGTCTCCAACGGCCTGGGCCTCGAGGAGGGGCTGCAGCAGCACCTCGACGCGGCCGCCGCCGAGGACGTGCCGGCCTTCGTCGCCGGCGACGCGATCGAGGTGCTCGACTACCGCGAGGGCGACGCCGAGGGCAGCCCCGACTCGCACTTCTGGACCGACCCGGCCCGCATGATCGCCGTCGTCGACGCGCTCGCGCCGGTGCTGGCGGACCTCGACGGCGCGGACCCCGCGGCCCTGGAGCGGAGCGCCGCCGAGTACCGCGCCGAGCTCGAGGCGCTCGACGCCGAGATGACGGCCGCCTTCGCCGCGATCCCGGAGGAGCGCCGCGCCCTCGTCACCAATCACCACGTCTTCGGCTACCTCGCCGACCGCTTCGACTTCGACGTCGTCGGCGCGGTGATCCCCGGCGGCACGACCCTCGCGGCGCCGTCCGCCTCCGACCTCGCCGACCTCGTCGAGGCGGTCGAGGAGACCGGCGTCCCCACGATCTTCGCGGAGTCCTCGTCTCCCGACCGCCTGGTCCAGGCGTTCGCGAGCGAGGCCGACATCCGCGTCGAGGTGGTCGAGCTGTTCACGGAGTCCCTCACGGGGCCCGAGGGCGGCGCCCCCGACTACCTCAGCATGATGCGCGTGAACACGCAGCGCATCGCCACCGGGCTCTCACCGTGAGCGCCCACGACCAGCACCAGGAGAACCACATCCCCATGCGCACCAGCCCCTTCCGCCGAGCGCCGCTCCGGCGAGCACCTCTCCGCCGAGCGGGCCTCGGCCTCCTCGCCCTCGGCACGATCGCGACCCTCGCGGCCTGCTCCTCGAGCGGCGCCCCCGCGGCCGATCCGTCCGCCGCCGCCACCCCGGCCGCAGCCGGCACCCGGCTCGCCGTCGCCTACGAGGGCGGCATCCTCGTCCTGGACGGCGAGACCCTCGAGACCGTGGCCGACCTGGACTCCGAGGAGTTCACCCGCCTGAACCCGGCGGGCGACGGCCGGCACGTCATGGTCACGATGAGCGTGGGCTTCCAGCTCCTCGACACCGCCGCCGGCACCGACGGCGAGCCCGAGCTCACCGACATCGTCTTCCCCGCGGACACCCCCGGGCACGTCGTCCGCCACGGCGGGAAGACGATCCTCTACGCCGACGGCACCAGCGACACGACGGTCGTCGAGACCGCGGACCTGGCCGACGCCGAGGGCGTGCCCGAGGTCGAGACCATCCCGGGCGTCGAGGCGCACCACGGGGTGTCGATCGTCCTCGAGGACGGCACCTTCCTCACCACCGTCGGGAACGCCGACGGCCGCACCGGCATCGAGGTGCGCGACGCCGCCGGCGCGGTGGTCGCCACGAACGACCAGTGCCCGGGTGTGCACGGCGAGGGCACGGCCGAGAACGAGGTCGTGGTCTTCGGCTGCGAGAACGGCGCCCTCGTCTACGACGGCGGCGAGATCACCAAGCTCGAGGCGCCCGACCAGCCCTACGGCCGGATGGGCAACGCCTGGGTCAGCGAGACCAGCCCGATCGTCGTCGGCGACTACAAGGACGACCAGGACGCCGAGGGCTACCTCCTGCACCGCCTCGCGCTGATCGACACCGAGGCGAAGACCCTCGACGTCGTCGACCTGCCCGAGGGTGTCGAGTACACCTTCCGCGGCGTCGCGCGCGGCCCGGGCGACCTCGCCTACCTGATCGGCTCGGACGGAGCGGTCCAGGTGATCGAGCCGGAGACCGGGGAGATCACCGACTCGTACCCCGTCGTCGACGCCTGGGAGAGCCCCGTCGAGTGGCAGGACCCGCACCCTGCCATCACGGTCGCCGGTGACATCGCCTACGTCACCGACCCGGCCGCGAAGAGCGTCCACGCGCTCGATCTGACCACCGGGAAGGTGCTGTCCAGCGCCGAGCTGGAGGTCACGCCGAACGAGATCGCGGTCGCCGCGAGCTGACGGACGGACGACGGAGGGCGCGGGGCGTGATGCCCCGCGCCCTCCGTCGTTCCCGCGGTCGGCGGGCCGGTCAGTCGGCCGTGCGGTTGCGCCGTCGGCGTCGGGCGCCGAGAAGGGTGCCGAGCGCGCCGAGCAGCGCGAGGACACCCCCGGCGGCCAGCGCGGGCGCCGGATCGACGCCTGTCTCGGCGAGGCGGGGAGCGGACGCGTCCCTCGCCGCCCGCGTGCCCGTGACTCCGGAGCCGGTCGTGCCGCCCGTGGTCGTGCCGGTCGTGCCCGAGGCGGTCGTACCCGTCGCTGTGCTGCGTGCGCCGGTCGGGCCGGTGCCCGCCACCGTCGTGCCGACGCCGTTAGCGTACGAGCCGGTGGTACCCCCGCTGCCCGTCTCGGTGGAGGCGGTGATCGTCGGGCGGGTCCCGGTGACCGTCGTGCCGGTACCGGCGCCGTCGGTGCCCGGGTCGGTGGTGGTCGTGCCGGTGATGCCGGGGGTACCCGTGCCCGCGGTGCCCGTGCCTGCGGTGCCCGTGCCTGCGGTGCCCGTGCCTGCGGTACCCGTGCCTGCGGTGCCTGAACCGGTGGTGCCGGTGCCGGTCGGGCCGGTTTCGGAGCCTGTGGCGCCGGAGCCAGTGGTGCCCGTGCCGGATCCGGTGGTACCGGACCCGGTGGTTCCGGTCCCGGGCTTGCTCGGGTCTGAGGTGCCGGAGCCAGTGGTACCCGACCCGCCGGCGCCGGTCGAGGGCGTGCCCGTGGTCGGTGTGTCCGTGCCCGGGGCGGGGGTACTGCCAGTGCCAGTGCCAGTGCCAGTGCCGGTGCCAGTGCCGGTGCCGGTGCCGGTGGGCGAGGGAGTCGCGGTCCCCGTGGCGGGCGTCCCGGTGGCCGCAGGCGTCGCGGTCGGTGTGGGCGTCGCGGTCGGTGCCGGCGCGACGGTCGGCGCGGGCGAGGGGGCGGGCGTCGTGCCGGTGGTGGCGGCCTTCGGGATCGGGAAGGTGGCGGGGGTGAAGTCCAGACGGTACTGGGCGCCGCTGGGTGTGAGCGCGACGAGGACGCCGTCCTCGCGGAGGTACCGGCCGTTGAGCAGATCCTGCTCGGTGATCGAGTCCGTGAAGGGCTCCGTGTGCTGCTCGCCGGGTGCGAGGGTGAACGGCGGAGTGCTGCCGAGGCGGATGTCGCGGAGGGCGACATCGCCGCGATTGGTCACCGTGATGGTCGCCCGGACGACGGTGCCGGCGGTGACGGGTGTGCCCGGTGCGATGTCGAGGGCGGAAGCGTGCGTCACCTCCAGGAGAGGATGCTCCGCGGCGATCGGGGCGTCCTTGGGCAGGGGAAGCTCGCCTCGCACGGTGACGAAGCCGTCACCGCTCGCGGTCTTCACTCCCCAGGAGGTCGCGTACGACACTCGGCCGGCGTCGAGATCGGCCTGGGTCACTGCCCACGTCTTCGTGGTGTCCCGGGCGTCGCGGCTCTCGCCGGGGCCGAGGACGACGGGGGTGTTGTAGAAGGAGACCGGGGCGGAGCTCTGATTCCGGAACGTGACGACCCAGTTGATCCGGGTGCCGACGACCGGCTTCTCACCCGGCTTGAGATCGAGCGATCCGCTCACGGTCCCGGTCACGCCGGCGGGTGCCGGAGCGGGGATCTGCGGGGTGGTGCTGGGACCGGGGGCGGGCGTGCCGGTCGGCGCGGGTGCCGACGGCGTGCCGGGTGTGTGGGTCGACGGGGTGCCGGTGGGTGCGGGGATCGGCGGCGTGGCGGTCGGTGCCGGAGTGGACGGTGTGCCGATGGGCGCGGTCCCGGGGGCCGACGGCGTGCCGGTGGGCGCGGGGGCCGAGGGCGTGCCGGTGGGTGCGGTCCCGGTGGGTGCGGGGGTCGACGGGGCGCCGGTGGGTGCGGGAGCCGGCGCGGCGCCGGGGGAGCTGCTCGTGGGGATCGGCAGCGCGACGACTATGTCGTTGGATTTGTACTGGACACCGCGGGGGGTGCGAACGGTCACCTTGGCCGTGAGACGGTATTCGCCGGCTTCCACGTCCCGCGCTGTGAGCGGGCCCGAGAGGACCCGGTCAGCGCTCTCGCCCGGTGCGAGGGTGAACGGGGCCAAGCTGTTCAACCGGACGTCGGTGAGCGTGACGTCCCCGCGGTTGACGATCGTGAAGGTGGTGTCGAGGACGGTGCCGGCGACGAGGGGTGCTCCCGGCCCGAGCCTCGGCCTCGTCGTGGTGGTCACGTCGAGGAGCGGGTGCTCGACGGGAATCGCGAGCGTCGCACCGCTGCGCACCGTGTTCGTCCGTCCGCCCGTCACGGCGGTCGCGTCGACGACGATGTGGGTGATGCCGCTCACCAGGTCGTCCTCCGTGACGGTGGACTCGAGGTGCAGCTGCGCGGTCCGGCCCTTGGCGAGGACGGCCAGCTTCTCGCTGGTGCTGCCGGGGCTGCCGGGGGCGGCCCCCACCCGCACGGCGACGAGGTCGCGGAGGTCGTCGGGGCCGGTGTTGGTCAACGTCGAGGTCCAGCGGACCTTCGTGCCGGCCTTCACCTGCTCGCCGGGCTGCAGCACGAACTCGCCGCGGAACCTCCAGGACTCGTCGGTCGTGCCGCCCGCTGGGGACCCTCCCGTCCCGGCACTCGGCGCAGGGGCCGGTGTGGCGGTGCTCGTCGCGGCGGGGGCGTCCGGCTTCGGGAACGGGAGCCGCACGGAGGCGATGGTCTTGTAGACGGCGCCCCTCGGGGTGCGCGCGTAGACGTAGCCGCCGTCGCGGTGGTACTCGCCCGCGAACACGTCCAGCTCGTCGACCGTGCCCTTTGAGGAGAGGACGGCGCGCTGACCCGGTGCGAGGCTGAACGGCGGGGTGCCGGTGAAGGTGATGTCGTGCAGGGTCACCTCCCCGCGGTTGGTCACCGTGACGGTCGGGTCCACCACGGTGCCGACGACGACCGGCTGGCCGGGTGCCAGCTCGAACCTCGGGGTGTAGACGACCTCGAGGGCGGGGTTCTCCGCCGGGATGGGCAGCTCGCCTCGCACGGGGATCCAGTGCACGCCCGCGGGCGTGACGACGCCCCAGCTGTTCGCGTACCTCATCACCCCGGCATCGAGGTCGGCCTGAGTGACCGTCTGCTCTTTCGCGTCGTCCCGACCGTCGCGGCTCTGCCCCGCCGGGACGGAGAACTCGGTCCCGTAGACGGCGGCGGCGGTCGTTCCGTTGTTGCGGAAGGTGACGGTCCACTTCACCTTCGTGCCGACCACCGGCTTCTCGCCCGGCTTCACCTCGAACGTCCCCCTCACCGTCGCGCTCACGAGGGAGTCCCCGGTCATGGGCACGGTCGGCGGTGGAGCGGGCTGCTGCTGGGCGGCGGCGACCGGCGTCTCCGACGCGGCGGCCGGCGCCTCGGCCGCCGGTGTCGGCATCGCGTCGGGTGCGGCCGGTGCGAGAGAGGGGACCGGCGTCTCCGGTGCGGCCGCGTCGGTCGGCGTCGCCGTGACGTCGGTCGTGGCCGGTGCCGGGGCGGGATCGGCCATAGGCGGGGCGGTCGCGGGGGTCGGCGCCGGGGGAGCGGGGGAGGGGGCGGCGTCCTGCGCGGCGGGTGCGCTGCTCGGCGCGGCGGGTGCGGTCGCCGGGGCGGCGTCCGGGGCGGCGGGGCCGGCCGGCGGCGCGGCATCGTCCGGTGCGGGAGAGGGCGTGGGCGTCGACAGGGCGACCGCTGCAGCGGCGTCCTGCTCCGGCGTCGCGGTCGCGACGTCGGGGTGTCCTTCGGCGTGCGCGACGAGGGAGCTGGATCCGAGCAGGCACGCGCTCAACGCGACGGACGCGGCGATGCTGAGGGGAGTGGCGGGCGATCGGCGCGGTCGTCGTAGGTCGGGACGTGAGGGGGTCATGGGGCTCCTGGGCAGGGATCGGCAAGGGGTCGAGACGGTTCGGGAATGATCACACGGGTGTTTCCGGAGCGGCGCATTCCTGGCGCGGAAGCGGGCTCGCGGCAGTCACTGACGTCGGTGGCAGGGCGCGACGACCGAGGGTCGGTGGCTCCGACTCGAGTCGAGGCCGCTGTCCCTCGGGGGCAGTGAAGCGCTCGAGGACGAGGGTGCGCGGAGCGTGGATCGACGTCGCGCGTGCGCATCCGTGGCAGGGGATGACACGGCGAAGCGCCGGTGGCGTCGAGTCGGGTCGACGCCACCGGCGCTTCAAGGGGACGGTGCTGTGTCAGTCGGCGGTGCGGTTGCGACGGCGACGGGCGCCGAGGAGCAGGCCGACCATGCCGAGCAGGCCGAGGATCCCGGCGGCGGGCAGTGCGGCCGCCGTGTCCACGCCGGTCTGAGCGAGGTGGGCGGCGGAGGCGCTCTTCGTGGCCGAGCTCTTCGCGCTCGTGCTGCCGGAGGCTTTGTCAGCGATGGTCGGTGCCGAGGCGGAGGCCGATCCGGCTCCAGCGCCGCTCTGGGCGGCGGCGTCGACGGCCCGCTTCAGCGAGCCCGCGCCGTCGGCGACGTTCTCGCTGCCGGCGACGGCACCGGCGGGAGCACCGGCGGCGGGAGTCATGGTGGTTCCCGCGGTCGTCTCCGTGCCGCCGGTCGTCGTGCCCGTCTCGGTGCCGGTGGTCGGGGCGGTGGTCGTCGTGCCCGTCTCGGTGCCGGTGGTCGGGGCGGTGGTCGTCGTGCCCGTCTCGGTGCCGGTGGTCGGGGCGGTGGCCGGGTTGGTTGTTGTCGTGGCGGTCGGCGTGGTCGTGACGGTCGGCGTGGCCGGGGTGGTCGGGGTGGTCGTGCTGGTGGTGGGGAGGGTGAGGGTGCCGGTGGCTCGGCTGTGGACGAGGACGCCCGTGTCGCTGGTGCCGGAGGTGCGGGCGTTGAGGGTGGCGGTGCCGCTGGCGAGTGCGCTCTGTCCGAGGGGAAGGGTGACGGTGAGGTCTTTGGACTGGCCGACGGCGAGGTCGACGCGTTCTCCGGTGTGGCCGTTGTCGACGTTGTAGAGGGGGACTTCGCCGGTGTTGGTGATCGTGACCGTCCACTTCACGCGGGTGTCCGCGGTCACCTTCTCGCCGGGCGTGAGGAGCAGCTCGCCTCGGATCGAGGACGACTGCGCTGCGTGCGCGGGCGCGTCGGGTGCCTGCGAGGCCGTGGCGGTCGGCGTGGTGGGGGCGGTCGGCGTGGTGGGGGCGGTCGGCGTGGCCGGGGTGGTCGTGCTGGCCAGCTCGAGTGCGCCCCGTGCGCGGATGATCTGGGGGCCGTTGCTGGAGACGATGTCGTAGCGGCTGGCGTAGGTGACGCGGCCGGCGTCGAGGTCGGCCTGGGTGAGGGTGGTCGGTGCGAGGTTGTCCTCGACGTCGCCGCTCTCGCCGGGCTCGAGGTGCAGGAGCGCTTTGAGGACGTCGACGGGGTGGGCGGTGGTGTTGTGGAGGGTGATGGTCCACTTGACGGGGGTGCCGACCGTCGGCTTCTCGCCGGGCTTGAGGTCGAGGGCACCGCGGACGGAGGCGGTCACCTGGTCGGACGCGGTGCTCGTCGGGGTGGGGGCGGGCGTGGTCGGCGCAGGAGTCGTGGTCGGGCCCGTGGCCGGAGCCGGGGTCGGTGCGGTCTTCGGCAGCTCGAGTGCGCCCCGTGCGCGGATGATCTGGGGGCCGTTGCTGGAGACGATGTCGTAGCGGCTGGCGTAGGTGACGCGGCCGGCGTCGAGGTCGGCCTGGGTGAGGGTGGTCGGTGCGAGGTTGTCCTCGACGTCGCCGCTCTCGCCGGGCTCGAGGTGCAGGAGCGCTTTGAGGACGTCGACGGGGTGGGCGGTGGTGTTGTGGAGGGTGATGGTCCACTTGACGGGGGTGCCGACCGTCGGCTTCTCGCCGGGCTTGAGGTCGAGGACGCCCTTCACCGTCGCGGTCACGCCGTCCGACATCGATGCCGATGCGGCCGGAGTGGGCTGCTGCTGAGGCGCCGAGACCGGCGTCTCGGTCGCCGCCGCGGGCGCGTCGGCCGGCGCATCCTGGAGCGCAGGGGCCGGCACGATCGGCGCCTCGGCCTCGGCCGCGGGCGCGGTCGGCGCCGGGGTGGCGGGAGCGGCTGCGGCATGCACCGTCGCTTCGCCGGACGCGGTCGCAGCGGGTGCCGCTGAGGCTGCCGGTGAGACGGGTTCCGGGGAGACGGGCGCCGGGGTGACCGTCGGGGCGGACGTCTGCGCGGCCGGAGCGGGCGCGGCCTCGAGTGCGGTGGGCGCCGAGGCGACGGCCTGCGCGGTGGGGTCGACGACGACGGCCTGAGCGGTGGTCTCGGAGACGACGGGCAGGGCGGCCTCGTCGGCGTGGGCGACGAGAGCGGTGGAGCCGAGCAGGCAGGCGCTCAGGGTGAGCGAGGCGGCGATGCTGAGCGGTGCTCCGAGGGACCGGCGGGGTCCCTGGGCGTCGGGGCGGCGGGGGGTCATGGGAACTCCTAGGCATTGGTGATTCGAATATCGAGTTAAGCTCGGAAACAGTCACATCGGCGATGAGGGGTTGCCACCTTTATGGCGTGAAGTAGGCAATCAGGCGCCCGATGAGAGTGATGGCACTGACGCGCAGTCGTGGCGGGCGTTGTGTCGAACGGGCAGGTCGGCGACGAGAGTGGGCCGGTCGCGGGATCGATTGTTCGGTGTTCCGCAGGGAGCGATGACCCGGCGAGTGAGAACGACCCGAACCCGACCAGGTGGGCGGATTCGGGCCGTCGTGGCTCGTCGGCGGAGTCGAAGGGCGTCGACTCCGCCGGCGAGCGGTCAGTGGGTCGAGCGGCTGCTCCGGCGACGACGCCCGACGAGCACGCCGAGCGCGCCGAGGGCGGTGAGGATCCCAGCGGCGGAGAGCGCGCCGGCCGCGTCGGACCCGGTCTCCGCGAGGCGGTTCTTCGACGCCCCTGCGGCCTTCGAGCTCGTCGTGGTGGAGCCCGTCGTCCCGGAGGCTGCGGGCGCGACGGGGGTCGGGATGTCCGGCGAGTGCTCCGGTGCCGGGGTGGGCGCCGGCGGGGTGAGCGTGGGCGCCGGCGGCGCCGCAGTGGGCGTCGGGGTGGGAGTGGGGGTCGGTGCCGGTGGGGCTGGGGTGGGCGTCGGAGGGGTCGGGATCGGAGTCGGGATGGGCCCCGGCGGGGTGGGAGTGGGCGTCGGAGTGGGAGTCGGTGCCGGTGGGGTCGGGGTCGGCAGGGCGAGTCTGCCGGTCACGTCGACGCTGATGAACTCGCCGTACTCGGTGTCGCCGCCCGCGGACGTCGTGAGCACGGCGGCGCGGTCGTCGAGGTCCTTCTGCCCGAGGGTCGTGCTCAGCGTCAGTTCCCTGGTCTGGCCGGGCGCGAGATCGACCTCGTCGCTCGTCTCCCCGACGGAGACGTCGTAGAGGGCGACGTCGCCGGTGTCGGTGACCGTGATGGTCCACTTCACCTCGGTGCCTATGGCGGGCTTCTCGCCGGGCTCGAAGACGAGCTCGCCGCGGGCGGTCGCTTTCAGTGAGGGGTGCTGCTCCGGTGTCGGAGTGGGTGCCGGTGTCGTCGGGGTGGGTGCCGGTGGGGTCGGAGTGGGTGCCGGCGTGGTCGGAGTCGGTACCGGCGTGATCGGAGCCGGAGTGGGTGCAGGGATGGTCGGAGTCGGAGTCGGAGTCGGAGTCGGGCTGGGGAGAGCGAGTCGGCCGCGGACGCGCGCGTAGACCGAGACGCCGTCAGGTGTCCTCGCGCCGGTGAACTCGTCGAAGACGGCGGAGCCTTCAGCGAGTTGCTTCTGGTTGAGGGTGGTCGACGAGGTCAGCTCGAGGGCCTCGCCGGGTTCCAGATGGCGGCCGGGTCCGACGATCGTTCGGGCGACGTCGTCGAGGGGGACGTCACCGGTGTTGGTGACCGTGATGGTCCACTTCACCTGGGTGCCGACCGCCGGCTTCTCGCCGGGCTTGAGGACGAGCTCGCCGCGCGCGGTCGCGCTGAAAGCGGCGCCCTTCGCGGTCACGCTCGCGGTGGGCGTCGGGGAGGCTGTCGGCACCACGGCGGCGTGGGCGGCCGAGGCGGTGCCGAGGAGTCCGACGGTCAGGGCGAGGGAGGCGGCGACGGTGAGCGGGGTGCCGGCGCAGCGGCGCGGGCGGAGGGAGTCGGGACGTCGTTGCACGGAGGCTCCTCAGAGGTGGGGTGGAAGGCGGGACGACGAATGCTCGCATCGCGCCGCATCGGTCGTCGAACATCTGGCAGACGAGAGAACATCTGGCGTCCGGAGCGCAGGCTGACGCGGGGCGACCGTCTGGCGCAGGTCGTGTTCATCGGCGGGGCGTCCGGCATCAGGAAGCGCAGCGCCAGGTGCAGGTCGATGCAGTCGGGCACGGCGGAGGGAGCGATCACTCAGAAACGAGGAAACGGCCCGAGCTCGCCGGGAGGGCGGGCTCGGGCCGTCGTGGACCGCCGGCGGTGTCGAGGGGCGTCGACTCCGCCGGCGATCGGTCAGTCGGCCGTGCGGTGGCGTCGGCGGTGGCGGCCGAGGAGCACGCCGAGCGCGCCGAGGGCGGTGAGGATCCCGGCGGCGGGCAGAGCGTTCGTCGCGTCGTACCCGGTCGAGGCGAGGCGGCGCTGGGCCGTGTCCGCCACGGACGAGACCTTCGCGGTCGAGCCGGTCGAGCCGGTCGAGCCGGTAGAGCCCGGGGTGACGGGCACGACGGCGGCCGGCGTGCTGGAAGAGGGGCCGGGTGTCGGGATGACCGGGACGGGTGCCGGCGCGGGCGGAGTGGGGGTGGGGGCCGGAGGGGTCGGGGTGGGCGCCGGAGGCGTGGGCGTAGGAGTGGGAGGCGTAGGGGTCGGTGTCGGCGGCATCGGGGCGGCGAAGGTGAGCTTGCTCTCGAGGAGGGTGACGGCTTCGGTGCCGGCGGGTGTCTTGCCGGTGATGAGGGCGTCGAGGAGGGTGTAGCCGTTCGTGAGGTCCTCCTGGCTGAGCGTGGTCGTCAGTTTCAGGTCTCCGGTCTGGCCGGGGTCGAGGTCGATGAGGTCGCCGGTGTCGTCGGCGGTGATGTCCTGGACGCGGACGTCACTGGTGTTGGTGACCGTGATGGTCCACCGCACCGGGGTGCCGACCTTCGGGGTCTCGCCCCGCTTGAGGACGACTTCACCGTCCGCCGTCGCCCTCAGCGACGGGTCCTCGGCCGGGGTCGGCGCCGGCGAAGGAGCCGGCGTGGTCGGGGTGGGAGCCGGCGTCGTCGGGGTCGGTGACGGAGTGGGCGGAGTCGGTGCGGGGGTCGGTATCGGGCTAGGGAGGGCGATTCGGCCGTCGACGCGTGTGCGGGCCACGGTGCCGTCAGGTGCTAGTCCGGCGACGAACTTCGCGATGTGGGCGAAGCCGTCCGAGAGTTCCCACTCATCAAGGGTGGTCGACCAGGTCACCTCGCGGGCCTGGCCGGGTTCCAGATGGAGGCCGGGTTGGACGAGATTATCGCCGACTTCGTCGAGGGGGACGTCGCCGGTGTTGGTGAGGGTGACGGTCCACCTCACCGGGGTGCCGACCGTCGGCGTCTCGCCGGGCTTGAGAACGAGCTCGCCGCGCGCGGTCGCGCTCAGGGAGGCGCCCCGCGCGGGTGTCGGGGCCGGTGCCGGCGTGGTCGGAGTGGGTGCCGGCGTCGTCGGAGTGGGTGCCGGCGTGGTCGGAGTCGGCGCGGGTGTGGGTGTGGGGAGGTCGAAGCGGGCCGTGACGAGAGTGGTGATCTCGGTGCCGGTGGGGGTGAGTGCGGTGGCGTGGGTGGTCATGAGGGCGTAGCCGTCGCTGAGTATGCTCCTGGTGAGGAGGTCCTGCTCGATGAAGTCGTGCTTCTCGCCGGGCTTGAGGGTGATCACTCCTTCGCTGAGGTCGGTGGTGACATCGTCGAGGGGGACGGCGCCGGTGTTGGTGACCGTGATGGTCCACCTGAGCGGGGTGCCGGAGGCCGGCTTCTCGCCGGGCTTGAGGACGAGCTCGCCGCGGGCGGTGGCCGTCAAGGCGGCGGCGTTGACGGTCGCGCTGGCGGTGGGGGTCGGGGAGGCCGGAGGCGCCTCGGCGGCGTGGGCGGCCGTGGCGGAGCCGAGGAGGCCGACGGTCAGGGCGAGGGAGGCGGCGACGGTGAACGGGGTGCCGGCGCAGCGGCGCGGGCGGAGGGAGTCGGGACGACGATGCACGGGGGCTCCTCTGGGATGGATGGACGGCGGGGACGACGAATGCTCGCATCCAGCTCCATCGACCGTCGAACATCTGGCACGCGAAAGGCGGTCTGGCGCCCACGGCGCACGCTGACGCGGGACGGTCGATTGGCGCGGGTCCTGTCGTCCGGCGGCGCTCGGCGCGTCAGAGGAAGCGGAGCGCCAGGTGCAGGTCGACGCGGTCGGCCATCGCGGAGAGGTCGCGGCCGGTCAGCGCCTCGATCCGCTGCATCCGGTAGCGGAGGGTGCTCGCGTGCAGGTGCAGGCGGTCGGCGGCCTGGCGCCAGGAGCCGCCGCTCTCGAGGAAGACGCGCAGGGTCTCGACCATGTCGCTGCGGTGCTCGTCGTCGTAGCGGACGAGCGGCCCGAGGACAGCGAGCGCGAAGGCTGCACGGGTGCGCGGCGCGACCAGCTCGAGCAGGGCGTCACTCGAGACGGGGACGGTGTGCTCGACGATCGAGACGGGCTCGTCCGACGAGGCGCCGCGCGCGCGCTCGCGGGCGGCGAGCAGCGAGACCCCCAGCTGCGCAACCTCACGGGAGGCGTCGCCCACGCCGATCGCGATCCGGCGCTCGTGCAGCAGCCACGGCGCCGCCTCCACGGCGGAGCGCAGCGCGGGGCCGGGCGAGGCCGTGCCGTCCGCGGGATCGCCGAGCAGCAGGACCGCGGCCCCGTCGAGTACCGCGCCCAGTGCCAGCATGTGCTCGCGCTCGGCGGCCGCGCGCAGCGGCTCCAGCAGCGCCTCCGGGGGCAGCGACGGATCGTCGGTTCGCGCGACGACCACCCGGAGCGGCGCGCCCAGGCGGGAGCCGAGCAGCCGCAGCCGGACCGCGGTCTCGGACTCGGGCAGCTCGTCGTGCAGGAGCGCCCGGAGCAGGTCGAGCAGCGGCGCGGCCGACGCGCGCTCGCGCTGGCGAGCCAGGTCGAGCCGGCCGGCGACCGCGCCCGCGAGGAGCTCGACGCCGTCCGCGGTCTCCTCCGACCAGCCGCGCTGATCGCCGGTGACGACCAGCACCCCGAGCCGCTCGCCGGCGGCGGAGAAGAGGGCGCGGCGGGAGAGCGAGCGGCCGTGCTCGGTGACTTCCCAGCGGCTGTCGGGGGAGGACAGCGAGGCCTCCCAGGCGGCGCCGTAGTCGGCGGCCGTGGGCAGTCCGCCGGCGGAGGCGACCAGGGTGCCGGCCCGGTCGACGGCCCAGCTGCCGTGCGCGAACTCCTCGAAGAAGGCCCGCAGCGCGACCTGGACGCCCTCGCCCGAGGCGGGATCGGCGAGCAGGCGGCGCGCGAACCGGGCCTCGCGGCCGAGCGTGGGCAGGTCGGCCTGCGCGATCACTCCGGCGACCGTCTGCGCGATGGTCTTGAACGACACGTCCGGCGCGACCGTCAGCAGGGCGACGCCGTGCCGACGGCAGACCTCGAGCATACCGGCCGGCAGCGAGCCGACCGCGATCAGGCCGACGACGATCGCTACGACACCGCGATCGGCGACGCCGCCGACGAAGCGCTCGACGCTCTCCCGGCCGGAGGTCCAGAGCGCGCTGGTCAGCACCACGTCGCCGGGGGAGAGGAAGCGGCCGGGATCCGGCAGATCGATCGTGTAGGTGCCCGAGATCGCGCGGGCCAGCTGCACGTCGTCGCCGCCGACGAGGGTGAGCTGCAGCTCCGGGTGGCCGAGCAGCTCGCGGACGTTCACCCAGGTCTCCTCGTTCGTGCGGCGGACGCTCTCAGACTAGGCGGCGGGCCGAGAGCCCGGCGACGATCCGCCGGTGCCGCCGGGCAGGTCTGCGGCCTCGACTTCTGGGGGTGGGGGATCTCGATACGCCCGCTGCGCGGGCTACTCGATCAGCATGGGTGGGCGACTCCTTTGCTGGATCAGCATGGGTGGGCGACCACCTTGTGGATCAGCATGGGGTGGGCGACCACTCTGGTGGTCGAGTAGCCCCGGAGGGGCGTATCGAGACCCGGCTCAGCGGATGCCGCTGCGGGCGAAGCCCTGGACGAAGTAGCGCTGGAAGGCGAGG
Organism: Rathayibacter sp. VKM Ac-2928; assembly: GCF_022815545.1. Classification (NCBI taxonomy): domain Bacteria; kingdom Bacillati; phylum Actinomycetota; class Actinomycetes; order Micrococcales; family Microbacteriaceae; genus Rathayibacter; species Rathayibacter sp. VKM Ac-2928. The sequence goes on along the minus strand of NZ_JALGRU010000003.1, from coordinate 503,912 downwards.
AACAGCAGCACCATCGGCAGGACCGACACCAGCGCGAGCGCCATGCTCGCCGAGTAGTCCGGCGTCGACTGGCCCTTGAGGTAGAGCAGGCCGATCGGCAGGGTGAACAGCTCGTTGTCCTTCAGCGCGATCAGCGGCCAGGCGAAGTCGTTCCAGCTGCCCAGCAGCGTGAGCAGGATCAGCACCGCGACGAGCGGCTTGCTCAGCGGCAGGACGATCTGCAGGAACACCCGCAGGTGGCCGGCCCCGTCGATCCGCGCGGCCTCGATCAGCTCCTCCGGGATGGAGAGGAAGAACTGCCGGGCGAGGAAGATCCCGAAGGCGGCCGCCGCTCCCGGCAGGATCACCGACCAGTAGGTGCCGTAGATCTGCAGCCCGGTGACGAGCTTGAACTGGGCGACCATGATCGCCTGCACCGGGATCATCATCGTCGCGAGCGCCAGCAGGAACAGCAGGTTGCGGCCCGGGAAGCGCAGCCGCGCGAAGCCCCAGCCGGCCAGCAGGTTGAGCACCACGGTGAAGGCGGTGACGAACGCGCCGATCACGACGGAGTTCACGAACCACTCGCCGACCGGGAAGCGGGCGAAGACGGTCGCGAAGTTCTCCAGCGAGATCTCGCTCGGCCAGAACTGCGGCGGGCCCGGCGAGAAGACCTCGCCGCGCGGGGAGAACGCGATGACGAGCATCCAGTAGAGCGGGAAGAAGACGATCGCCGAGGCGATCACCGCGACGACGATGCGGACGACGAGTCCGGTGCGCGAGCCGTCGCGGGTGGAGCGGCGGCGCCTGGGCGCGTCGCGGACGGTCGCGGCCGCGACGGCGGCGGGTGTGGTGAGGGTGGAGGACGTCACAGGAGGCTCCTATTCGACGAGGTCGCGGGTGCGGCTCGTGCGCCACTGCAGGTAGGTGAAGGCGAGGGAGACGAGCAGGATGACGACGCCGAGCGCGGCGCCGTAGCCCTGCTCGCGCACCTGGAAGCCGTTGCGGTAGGCGTAGGTGCCGAGCACGGAGGTGGAGAAGCCGGGCCCGCCGCCGGTCATCACGAAGACGATGTCGAAGACCTGGAACGAGGCGATCACGTTCATGATCAGCAGGAAGAACGTCGACGGGCCGACCAGCGGTACCGTCAGCGAGCGGAACTGCTGCCAGCGGGTGGCGCCGTCGATCCGCGCCGCCTCGTAGAGCTCGGGCGAGACGCCCTGCAGGCCGGCGATGTAGATCACCATGTTGAAGCCGATCCGCAGCCAGACCGCGGTGAGCATCACCGAGATCATCGCCGCGGTGCCGTCGGACTGCCAGGAGACCGGCGACGCCCCGAGCGAGGAGAGCACCTTGTTGACGATGCCGGAGGACTCGCTGAAGATCGTGACCGCGATCATGCCGGAGGCGACTCCGGAGATGACCAGCGGCAGCACGATGATCGTGCGGAAGATCCCGCGGGCCGGCAGCACCGAGTTGAGCAGCACCGCCAGCCCGAGTCCGCCGAGCAGCTCCAGCGGGACCGTCACCGCGGTGAAGATCAGCGTGTTGCCGAGGCTCTGCCAGAACACCGGGTCCGCGCCCATCCGGGCGTAGTTGGCGAGGCCGACCCACTCCGGGGTGCCGAAGCCGCGCGACTCCTGGAACGACAGCTGGATCGCCCAGAGGATCGGCACGAACAGGAACAGCGCCATCAGCAGCAGGTTCGGGCCCACGAAGCCGAAGCCCGCGAGCGCCTCGCGGGTGCGGGCGGTGCGGCGCCGACGCGGCGGCGACCCGCGGAGGGGGACGGCCGTCATCAGCTCGTGGCCTGCGCGATCGCGTCGCTCAGGCCGGTCAGCGTCTCCTCGGTGCTGCGTCCGCCGACGAACGCCTCCTCGAGCTGGTCCTGCATCGCGACCGAGATCTGGGCGAGGAAGGGGGAGGTGAGCTGCTGGACGTCGCGCGGGGTGATCGTGGCGGCCTGCTCGACGAAGACGGGCATCACGTCGGCGCGCACCGCGAAGTCGATCGAGGCGGGGTCGATGTCGGTGCGGGTCGGCAGCTCGTTGGTGGCGGCGCAGAACTCGGCCATGTTCTCGGCCTCGGTCATGAAGGAGAGGAACTCGGCCGCGATGTCGGGGTTGTCGGTCTCGGCGGTGGCGACGAGGGCGTTGCCGCCGAGGTCGGTCGCGCCGCGGGCGTCGACGGGCATCGGGGTGGCGGTCCACTCGAAGTCGGCGAGGTTGTCGACGTCCGGCACGAGGAAGGAGCCGACGAAGGACATCGCGACGCTCTGCTCGGTGAAGAAGGAGTCGGCGTAGGTGGCGGACTTGACCGAGCTGGTCGGCGGGACCCAGTCGTTCTCGAAGAAGCTCTTGGTGAAGTCGAGGGCCTTGGCCCCGGCCTCGGAGTCGATGGCGGGCGTGGTGCCGTCCTCCTCGAGCAGGGCGCCGTCGGCCTCGAAGAGCCAGCTCAGCCAGCGCGGGGTGCCGCCGAGCTGCCAGTTGGCGGCGAACGGGTACTGCTCGGCGGGGAGCGAGGCGCGCAGCTTGGTCGAGACGTCGGCGAACTCCTCCCAGGTCCAGGCGTCGGCGGCCGTGGTCGGGATGTCGGTGACGCCGGCGGCCGCGAGCAGCTCGGTGTTGACGAGCAGGGCCGAGACGTCGGTCTGGTGCGGGACGCCGTAGGGGGTGCCCTCGAACGACACGGCCTCCTGGAAGGCGGGGGTGAAGGAGTCGAACTCGTCGATGCGGTCGGTCAGGTCGAGCAGCTGGCCCTGGCTGGAGTAGACGCCGAGGTTCCCGTAGTCGACGCGGAAGACGTCGGGCGCCTCGCCCGAGCTGAGCTGCGCGTCGATGTTGCTGAACATCTGGTCGTAGGGGACGACGTTGAGCTCGACGCTCGCGCCGTCGTTCGCGGCCTCGAAGTCGGTGATCAGCGACTCGAAGGCCGCCTGCTCCGACTCGCTGGCCCAGGTGGTGAAGGTGATGGAGTCGCCGTCGGCCGAGGAGCCGCCGCCGCCGCCGAAGCCGCTGCAGGCGGTGAGGGCGAGGGTGGAGACCGCGAGGGCGGCGAGGGGGAGGAGTCGTCTGCGCATGAGGGGCGGTTCCTTCTTCTGTGCGTGCTGCGTGGGTGCGGTGGGAGGAGTGCGGAGGGAGGTGTGCGGTGCTGCGGGGTGCGGTGCTGCGGGGTGGGTCTAGGCGGCCGGTTGCCCGAGCCGGTCGAGGGCGGTCTCGACGAGCGAGACCAGGCCGTGCGGGCCGAGCTGGCCCTCGAGGAGCGCTCGCCGCTCCTCCTCCTCGGCCGGCGTCCGGGCCGGAGCGAGCGAGAGGAGGACAGTGGTCGCGACGTCCTCGACCGCGCGGACGCAGCCGAAGCGGGCGATCCGCTCGTCGTCGATCAGGGTCTCGCCGTAGCCGGCGCGGAAGGCGCGCCGCTGGACGTCGGTGATCGGACGGGCGAAGATCACGCCCAGCTCGACCAGGAGCAGGTCGACCTCGCGCGGGGCGACGGTGGCCTCGTCGAAGTCGATCAGCCAGGGGCTGCCGTGCGCGTCGATCACGACGTTGCCGGGGTGCGGGTCGCCGTGCACGGGGACGCGGGCGGCCGGCGTGCGCGAGCGCTTGAGGCGCCGCTCGGCGCGGGCGAGGGCGTGCAGGCGGCCGCGGAGCTCGGGGGTCAGGTGCTCGTCGACCTCGGCGAGCAGCGCGGCCGGCGGACGCTGGGCGCGGCGGATCCCGCGGCGCGGCGGGACGGTGCCGGCGGGCGGGGCGGAGTCGTGCACGCCGCGCAGCACCGCGCCGAACTCCTCCCAGGGCAGCGCGTCCTCGCCGGAGTCGACCGCGTCGTCGCCGACGATCCAGGGGGCGAGCGAGACGAGGAGGCCGGAGTCCTCGGTCCAGGGGCGGCCGTCGCGGGCGCGGGTGGGCGCGGCGATGCCGGGCGCCCGCGCGTCGCCGAGGGCGGAGGCGAGGGCGAGGCCGAAGCGGCCGTCGCGGCGGGAGGCCTTGACGCTCCACGGGGCGCCGGCGTCGTCGGTTGCGAACCAGACCTGAGCGCCGTGGTCGAGGCCGCCGATGATCGGCAGGAAGTCGACCAGGCGGACGCCGAAGTCGCGCTCGACGACGGTCCGCGCCCAGGCGCTGCGCTCGTCGATCGTGTCCATCCCGCCCATCGTCGCGCGGGAGGCGTCCCCTGAACACGTACTTGCGCATTCGCCGGATGTGCTGTGCGAGTTCTCACGCGCGGGCGCTTCATGCTGGTCGAGTAGCCCCGCAGGGGCGTATCGAGACCCTCGGTGGCCAGCAGGGCGGGTCTGCAGACTCGACTTTTGGCGGTGGTGGATCTCGATACGCCCGCTGCGCGGGCTACTCGATCAGCAGGGGGGTCCCACGCCGCAGGGGGATCTTCTCAGCCGGCGGGCAGGATCACGCGGAAGCGCGCTCCGGCGGCGCCGGGCAGGCAGACGAGGTCGCCGCCGAGGGCGCGCGCGAGGCCGCGGGCGATGGGCAGACCGAGGCCCGAGCCGCCGTCCGCGCGATTGCGGGCGTCGTCGAGGCGGACGAGCCGGTCGAAGACGCGGTCGCGGTCGGCCTCGGGGACGCCGGGGCCGTCGTCGTCGACCGTCACCGTGACGCGGCCGTCGGCGTGCGCGAGCGTGACGTCGATCCGGGAGCGGGCGAAGCGGGCGGCGTTCTCGAGCAGGTTGCCGACGATCTGGCCGAGCCGGTCGGCGTCGGCGTGCACGGGCGGCGCCGCGGGGTCGCGGTGCAGGACGATCTCGGGGCCGGAGTCGCGCAGCAGCTGCCGCTCGATCGCGGCGGCCGCCACCGCGCTGGCGTCCAGCGGCCGGGCGTCGAGGGCGAGCCCCTCGTCGAGCCGCGCCATCAGCAGCATGTCCTGGATGAGCCGCCCGGCCCGCAGCGATTCGCGGACCACGTGCACCGACAGCCGCTCGCGCTCCTCCTCGGTGCCGTCGGCGCGGACCAGCGCGTCGGCCGCGGCCTGGATGCCGGCGACCGGGGTGCGCAGCTCGTGCGCGGCGTCCGAGACGAAGGCGCGCATCCGGCGCTCGGCGGCCAGTGCCGACTGCTCGGCCTGCTCGAGGTCGTCGAGCATCTCGTCGAACGCCGTGGCCGTGCGGCCGAGCTCGGTGCCGGGCCGCGAGGGGCGCAGGCGCCGGCCGCGATCGCCGTGAGCGATCGAGCGGGCGACGGTCGTCATCCGCTCGAGCGGGCGCAGGGTCGCGCGGACCACCAGGACGAGGGCGCCGGCGGCGAGCAGGAGGAACACGGCCGAGGCGCCGAGCAGGATCCCGTTCAGCGACGCGAGGGTCGAGCCGACCGAGCCCGCCTCGCTACTGAGGGTCAGCACCGTGCCGTCGCTGAGGACGGACTGCAGGGTGATCAGGCCGTCGTCGCCGGAGACGCTGCTCGAGGCGACGGTGACGGTGGCGTCGCGGGGCGTGGGCACGGCGGCACTGGTGCTCCCGGGCGGGCTCGGCGGCTCGCCCAGCTGGTCCGCCGCTCCCGGTCCCTGGCGCAGCTGCTCGGGGCTCGGGCCGGCGACCACCTCCTCGCCGTCGGGGCTCTGGATCCGCACCGCGACACCCTGCGCCGAGAGCCGCGAGGCGAGCTCGTCGTCGGCGATCGTGCCGACCAGGGCGGCGGCGGCGGAGGCGCGATCGGCCAGCCGCTCCTCGATCTGGTCGCGGAGGCGTTCGCCGAGCACGACCTGCACCGTCGCGGACAGCGCCAGCAGCAGCACCGCCAGCAGGGCGAGCACGGCGAGCACGGTGCGCAGGCGCAGGGATCCGGTGCGCAGCGGGGCGGAGGCGGAGCGCGCGGCGGGGATGCTTGCGGGGGTGCTCATGCCTCCACCCGGTAGCCGAGCCCGCGGACGGTGTGGATGAGGCGGTCGCCGTGCGCCTCCATCTTCTTGCGGAGCGAGCTGAGGTGCACCTCGACGAGGTTGGGGTCGACGTGGTCGTAGCCCCAGACCTGGGTGAGGATCTGCGTCTTGGTCAGCGTGCGGCCGCGGCTTCCCGCGAGGAACGCGAGCAGCCGGAACTCGGTGGCGGTGAGGTCGAGGGGCTCGCCGCCGCGGCGGGCGCGTCCGGCGTCGGGGTCGACGACCAGGTCGCCGATCTCGATGATCGAGGGGACGCGACCGCGCCGGCGGAGCACCGCGGTGACTCGGGCGACCAGCTCGGCGAGGACGAACGGCTTCACCACGTAGTCGTCGACGCCCTCGTCGAAGCCGCGGAGCCGGTCGTCGACGGCGTCGCGCGCGGTCAGCATGATCACGGCCGCGTCGCTGGTGCGCCGGATCCGCTCGGCGAGCACGATGCCGCTCGGGCCAGGCAGCATCCAGTCGAGCACGACCAGGTCGGGCGCGAAGTCGGCGAGCTCGCGGGCGAGGTCCTCGCCGGTCGGCAGGGCGCGCACGGTGTAGCGCTCGCCGCGGAGGGCGGCCTCGACGGAGGAGCGGATGGCGTCGTCGTCCTCGACGAGGAGCACGCGGGCGGAGGGGAGCATGCTCCGACCGTAGGGGGCGCGGATCGGCGTCGACCGCCACTCGGCTGGGGAGCCTCTGTTCTTAAGGACCGCTTCAGATTCGGCTCGGAATCTGAAATGGAACCGGCCGCAACCGCTCCCGAACGGGAACGGCACCGGGCCGGACCGAGGAGACTCCCATGAGCAAGACCCCCGACAGCCGCACCCCCGGAACCCAGGGCTCGGGTACTGAGGGCCAGGGCTTCGGCCCGCGCCGCCCCCGGACCCGTGCGATCGCCCTCTGCATCGCCGCCGGCGCCCTCGGCTTCGCCGCGATCGGATCGACCGCCGCCTTCGCCGATTCCGCGCCCACCTCCGGCTCGACGAGCTCGAGCACGATCGAGACGACGCCGAGCGCGACGGCCAGTGCGACGCCGACCCCGGACTCCAGCGACGCGCCGACCCTCACCGGCCCGGCCTCGACCGGCCCGGCCGCCTGCGGACCCGCGGGCGCCGGACTGCCGAAGCCCCCGGCGCCCGGTGCGGACGGGTCGATGCCGACCCCGCCGGCCGCGCCCGCCGACGGCGAGGCGCCGACCCCGCCCGCGGCTCCCGCTGACGGCGAGGCGCCCACGCCCCCCGTGGACGGCTCGATGCCGACCCCGCCGGCGGCTCCCGCTGATGGCGAGGCGCCGACGCCTCCCGCTGCCCCCGCTGACGGCGAGACCCCGACGCCTCCCGCGGCCCCTGCCGACGGCGAGGCGCTCACGCCGCCGGCCGCTCCCGCCGACGGCTCGATGCCGACCCCGCCGGCGGCTCCCGCTGACGGCGAGGCGCCCACGCCTCCCGCCGCGCCCACCGACGGCGCGACGGCGACCCCGCCCGCCGACGGAGTGCTCCCGACCCCGCCCGCCGCGCCCGCGGACGGCGACGCCGTGACCCCGCCGACCCCGCCGGCCGCGCCCTCGGGCGACTGCGAGCTCCCGACGCCCCCGGCGGACGGCTCCGCTCCGACCCCGCCCGCGCCCCCGGCCGCCGGTGAGGCGCCCGCCGGTCCCGCGCGCCCCGGCACCGGCCCCGCCGCCGGTGACGCTCCCGACGCCGGTGCGACCCCCTCCGCCCCGAGCGACACCGCCACCCCCGAGGAGTCGGACGCCCCCTCCGGCAGCTGACCCCCGGGCTGCACCTCCGGCACGCGGAACGACCTCCGGCTCGTCGGAATCCACGGATTCGACGAGCCGGAGGTGTTTCCGCGTGCCGGAGGTCCGGACACATCGACGAAGGCGCCCCCTCTTGCGGAGCGGGCGTATCGAGATCCACCGGCGCCAGAAGTGGGGTCTGCAGGCCAGCCCTGCTGACGACGGCGGGTCTCGATACGCCGCGTGCCGCGGCTACTCGACCAGCATGCGGGGCCGCGTGCCGCGGCTACTCGACCAGCATGGGGCCGCGTTGGTGCGCACTTCTCTGCTGAGTGAGCAGCCCGCGGAGCGGGTCCTCCATGCTGATCGAGTAGCCCGCGCAGCGGGCGTATCGAGATCCACCCCCGCCAGGAGTGGAGTCTGCAGACCTGCCCTGCTGGTGACGGCGGGTCTCGATGCGCCGCGTGCCGCGGCTACTCGACCAGCATGCGGGGCCGCGTGCCGCGGCTACTCGACCAGCATGTGCAGCGGACGTCTCGAGATCTCGCGGCGTCAGCGCGCCGTGCGGCGCCTCCGGGCGAGGCCGAGCACGAGGGCTCCGCCGGCGAGGAGGGACAGCGCGGCGGCCGAGAGCCAGCCGGTCTCGACACCGGTCGAGGCGAGCGAGCCGGAGCCGGAGCCCGTCCGCGGCGGCACGGCACCGGCGGGGTGCGTCGGCGCGACCGTAGGCTGCGCGGTCGGCGCAATGGTGGGCTCGGCCGTGGGTCCGGCCGTGGGCTGCGCAGTGGGCGCAGCGGTCGGCTCGGCCGTGGGCACGGCAGTCGGCGCGGCGGTCGGCACAGCGGTCGGCTCGGTCGTCGGCACCGGGGTCGGCGTCACCGCCGCTCCGAACACGTCGGCCGCGGAGCCGAGCGACGCGAGCACCGTCTCGCCGTTCGCGTCGTCGACGCCGTCGTTGTCAGTGACCGCGAAGACCTCGCCGGCGCCGGTGATGCCCAGGCCCTCGAGCTTCTCCTGGGTCCAGCCGTTGCCGGCCTCGAGCGCGGGCAGGACGTCGACGGCGAGCGTCTTCTCCAGCACGGGGAGCTCCTCGCCGATCATGGCGCCCGGCCCCGTCGGCAGCGGCACGGTGTACACGGCCTTGAGCGCCGCGTCCGGTCCGTTGCGCTTGTCGCGCTCGATGACCGCGAGGGTCCCGGCGGGCGTCAGCGTGATCTCGGAGAGGCCGTTCCAGTCGCCCTCGGCACCGGACGGGGTCTCCAGCGGGTAGCCGAAGAAGCTCCAGCTGCCGGCCGCGACGTCGTAGCGCCCGATTCGCACCATCCCGTCGGCGTCGGTTGACGCCTCGCGCTGCAGTGCGGTCCAGACGATCTCGCCGTCCGCACCCGCCTCGATCGTGACGCCCTCGAAGCCCTGCGAGCCGAGCGCGTCGCCCAGCTCGGCGGGGAGCGCGATCCGCTCGAGCACGGCGGCGGAGGCGTCCAGGCGCAGCAGCGCGTTCTCCGGTCCGGTCGCGCCCTCGGTCACCGCCCAGAAGCCGCCGTCCTCGCGCGCGGCGATGCCCTCGAGGTCGAGGGCGGCCGGCTCACCCGCCTCCGTCACGGTGAGCGTCGAGTCGATCAGCGCCGGGACGACCGACGTGTCGACCGAGTGGATCGTGCTCGGCGCGTACGCGCTGTCGCTCACGGCGTAGAGACGATCCGCGGAGGCCGGGTCGCCCGAGAGGCCCGAGAGCGCGCCCCACGGCAGCGGTGAGTCGTCGACGTCGGCCGACGCGATGGTCGGGAAGGCCGGGGCGGAGGCGCCGAGCGCGTAGAGCTGCACGCTCGCGCGCACCGCCGCCTCGGCGTCGTCGGTCTCGCTCGAGACGACCAGCAGGTCGCGCTCGGGCAGGGCGAGCAGCCCCTCCGGCCCGGGCGTGGACGGCAGCGCCTGCACGAGACGCGGCGCGGCCGGGTCGGAGACGTCGTAGACCGCGACGAAGTTGGCGCGCTCGGCGCCGACGAAGACGTACGGCACGCCGTCGAAGGTCGCCGAGAGCAGGCCCTCCGGCTCGGAGCCCTTCGCGTCGGAGCGCTGGTCGGGGTAGAGGCCGAGGCTGACGGCGAGGTGGTCGAAGGAGTTGCCGGCGTCCCAGACCACGGCGCCGGAGGCCGCGTCGAGGATCGACCAGCCGCGGGTGCCGCCCTTCCAGTCGCCCTCGTTCGCAATCGCGACGTGGTCGTCGCCGACCCAGCCGATCGCGTCGGGCTCGCGCGGGACGTCGGTGATCGAGTCGGTCAGCGCGATGCGGTCGTCGTCGAGGGTGTCGATCCCGGAGACGGAGGCGGTGCCGGCCGAGTAGGACGCGGTGACGGTGCGGGTGGCCAGGTCGAGGATCGCGACGGCGTTGTTCTCCTGCAGGGTCACGGCGACGGCGGTGTCGGCGGGGTTGATCGAGACGTACTCGGGCTCCGGGTCGCTCGGGGTGTTCAGGCCCGCGAGGCCGGTGAGCGCGATGTGCTCGGCGACCCAGGCGGACGGGTCGGCGGTGAGGTCCATCACGACGAGCTCGCCCGCGGGCGCCTGCGGGAGGTCGCCCTCCTCGGCGCCCTCGGGCGTGAACTCCTCGTCGCGCTGGTTCTCGATCGCGATGACGGCGAGGTCGCCGGCGGTGGTGACGTCGATGGAGTCGGGCTGGCCGCCGAGCTCGATCGTCGCGACCGGGGCGAGGTCGCTCGCGTGCAGCACGCTGACGTGGCCGGAGGGGCTCGCGAAGTCGCCGTCGGAGGTGTCGACGACCGCGAGCACGTACTCGCCGGTCGCGTAGACCGAGGTGGGCTCGCCGCCGACGCCGACGCCGCCGAGGGGCTTCGGCGCGTCGGGGTCGCTGATGTCGAGGACGTTGATCCGCTGGCCGGCGGAGTCGGTGGAGTAGACGAGGCGGCCGTCGGGCGAGGCGCTGGAGATCTCGGCGACGGCGGAGTCGACCGCCGGGTCGGCGGCGTTGAGGTACGCGGGCACCGTGGCGATGCGCGTGAAGAAGGAGTCGCCGGCGGCGGTGGCGGGCAGCGCGGCGCCGACGGTGCAGCTCGCGAGGACGAGGGTGAGCGCGGCGCCGGCGGTGCGGCGGGGGGCGAAGTGACGGGGCACGGGTCTCCTGAGCGGTTTCGAAGGAACCCGCCCACGCTGGCCTTCCCGGGTGAACGCGACGGCGCGCCCAGGTGTCCGGCGGGCGAACGCCCGGGGGCGGGGTCGGGAGGAGAAGTCTGCGAACCGCCCTGCTGGGGCCGGGGGTCTCGATACGCCGCGTGCCGCGGCTACTCGACCAGCATGAAAGCGGGGGCGTGCCGATCTTGCCGACGCGGGCGCCCCCATGCTGATCGAGGAGGCCGCGGAGCGGCCGTATCGAGATCCACCTGCGTCAGGAGAGTGGTCTGCAGACCCGCCCTGCTGGGGCCGGTGGGTCTCGATACGCCGCGTGCCGCGGCTACTCGACCAGCATGAAAGGGGCCGCGTGCCGCGGGTACTCGACCAGCATGGGCGAGAGCGAGCGGGTGGACTCGGAACGGGGTTCGGCCGGAGGGCAGGGCCCGATGTGCGTCCACTCGCGTGGGTCGGCGCTTGCGAGTGGACGCGTACGGGGGCCTGCTCGGAGCTCTGGCCCCGTCGCGGGTCCGTTGGCGGATGCATGCTGATCGAGGAGGCCGCGGAGCGGCCGTATCGAGATCCACCTGCGTCAGAAGAGGGGTCTGCCGGCCTGCCCTGCTGAGGACGGTAGGTCTCGATACGCCCCTGCGGGGTTACTCGACCAGCATGCAGAGATTCCGTCGGCTCAGCGGGCCGCGAGGCCCGCCGCCGCCGAGCCCCAGCCGGCCAGGACGGCGCGCACGCGCTCGTCGCGCGCGAGGCCGAGGGCCTCCGCGTAGCCCTCCTCGAGGACGTCGTCGATGCGGACGCGCGCGCCCGTCTCGGAGGAGCGCACCGCCGCCTCGACCATCGCGAGGCTCCGCACGTTCGCGTGCACCTCGCCGGAGGGCACGGCGCCGGAGCCCAGCACGCGCACGAACTCGGCGAGCGAGCCCGCGATCTCCTGCGGGCCGGGCTCGAGCGTCGCGGTCCGCACCGCCTCCGACTCCCGTGCCTGCCAGGAGGGCGCGCCGTCGCCGTCCCAGTGCGCGGTGCCGCCCGCGCCGGTGACGCGCCAGTCGCCGTTCCAGGACGTCTCGAGCCCGTCGGCGCACCAGCTGCCGGTGTAGCTGAAGCGGACGCCGCCAGCGAACTCGAAGACGGCGCTCGCCGCGGCACCGTCGGCGTACCAGCTCCAGCCTGGGTTGTACTCCTCGCAGTAGACGGCGACCGGGTCGCGGTCCAGGACGTAGCGCGCCGCGTCGAAGGCGTGGATCGCCATGTCGACCAGCAGCACGTGCGGCATCTCCTCGCGGAAGCCGCCGAAGTGCGGCGCCTTCGCGAAGAGGACCGACGCCGTTCCGAGCTCCCCGAGCCCGGCGACCTGCTCGCGGAACGCGGCGATCGCGGGGTAGTACCGCCGCGACTGGCTGGTCATCAGCAGCTGCCCGGCGACCTCGCTCGTCGCGGCGAGGATCAGCGACTCGGCGATCGTCGGCGCGATCGGCTTCTCCGACAGCACCGGCAGCCCGGCGAAGAGCGCCTCGCTGCTGACCGGCAGGTGCGCGCGCGGCACGGTGACGTTGACGACCGCATCGGCGCCGGAGCGCGCGGCGACCTCGGCGACGGAGCTGCCGACCGCGATCGGCCCGACCCCCTCCTCCTCGGCGGCCCGCTCGGCGAGCGCGACGTCGAGGTCGACGAGGCCGACCAGCTCGGCGTCGGGGTGGTCGCGGATGGTGCGGATCCACGCGCGCCCCATGGCGCCCGCTCCGACCTGGACGAGACGGACGGTCATCGGACGAGCGCCCCCTGGTAGTCCTCGCCGGCGAAGAACTCGCCGGACTCGTAGCGCTGCAGCACGGGCAGGCGGCGCTCGGGGCGGTCGGAGTGCGCCCACTCGACGCCGTTCGCGATCACGCGGCGGACGTCGGCGTGGTGGTAGACGGGGAAGTCCTGGTCGCCGGGCGAGAAGAAGAAGATCCTCCCGTGGCCGCGCTTCCAGGTCATCCCGGAGCGGAACACCTCGCCGCCGGAGAAGGTGGAGAGGAAGACCAGCTCGTCGGGCGCGGGGACGTCGAAGAACTCGCCGTACATCTCCTGCTGCGGGATCGTGAAGGGGTGCGGCACGCCCTGCGCGATGGGGTGGGTCGGGTCGACGGTCCAGACGATCTCGCGGTCCTCGGCCGAGCGCCAGCGCAGCGTGCAGGTGGTGCCCATCAGCTTCCCGAAGATCTTCGACCAGTGGCCGGAGTGCAGGACGACGAGCCCCATGCCGGAGAGGACGTGGCGCTGCACGCGCTCGACGATCTCGTCGGCGACGGCGTCGTGCGCCATGTGGCCCCACCAGACCAGCACGTCGGTGCCGGCGAGGACCTCCTCGGTGAGGCCGTGCTCGGGCTCGTCGAGCGTGGTGGTCGAGACGGTCGCGCGCTCGCCGAGGTTCTCGGTGATGCCGGCGGCGATCGTCGTGTGCATGCCGTCGGGGTAGATCGCGCGGACCTTCTCCTCGATCTGCTCGTGGCGGTTCTCGCCCCAGACGAGGACGCGGAGGGGAGCGGCGGGTGTGGTCACGGAGGGTCCTTCTTCGTCGGAGGTGTCGAGTGCGCCGGTGCAGCGGTTAAGCGCTTTACCGGCGAGTGCTCCTAGACTGCGGGACACCGCGCCCCCGCGTCAACCGCGGCGGGGCGCGTCGAGCGGAGGGAGGCGCGATGGCGACCATGCAGGACGTCGCGCGCCGCGCGGGCGTGTCGATCGCGACCGTCTCCTTCGTCGTCAACGCCAGCAAGCCGGTCTCGCCGGAGACGGCCGAGCGGGTCCGGGAGGCGATGCGCGAGCTCGGCTACCGCCCGCACGCCCTGGCCCGCGCGCTGGCCCGCCGGCGCTCGATGATGATCGCGATCGTCTACCCGCTGGTCCCCTCGCGTCCGCTGAACACCGCGACGACGTTCCTCGCCGGCGCCGCCGAGGCGGCCGCCGAGAGCGGCTACTCGATCGTGCTCTGGCCCACGGTCGGCGGCGCGGAGAAGCTCGCCGATCTGCGCGCCGACGGCCTGCTCGACGGCGTCGTGCTGATGCAGGTGACGTCGGACGACGAGCGGGTGGCGGTCCTGCGCGACTCCGGTACCCCGTTCGCCCTGCTCGGCCGCACCCGCGACCCCTCGGCGCTCGACTGGGTGGACATCGACTTCGAGGGCATGGTCGAGGAGGCGCTCGAGCGCTTGACCGCCCTGGGGCACCGCCGGGTCGCGCTCGTGCTCGGGCCGGAGGGTGGCGCCGGCTTCGGCCCCTACGCGCGGACCCGGGAGGCGTTCGAGCGGGCGGCCGCGGCCCGCGGCCTGACCGACGCGCTCCTGCACTGCGAGGAGACGCCCGCCGGCGGGCGCGCGCTGGCCCGCTCGCTCGACCCGGAGACGGCCACGGCGGTGCTGGTGATCAACGGCGGCGCGGCGGTCGGCTTCGCGCACGAGCTGCGCCACCGCGGCGTGCGGGTGCCCGAGGACCTCTCGATCGTGCTGCTCGCCTCCGACCCCGACGTCGCGGACCTCGCCGACCCCGCGCTCGATCTGCTCGTCGCGCCGGGCCACGCCCTCGGCCGCCGCGGGGTGGAGGCGCTGCTCGCCCGCCTCGCCGACCCGGCCGCGCCGCTGCTGCAGGAGCGCATCGGCGGGCCGTGGCGCCCGGGCGGGTCCGTCGCGGCACCGCGCGGCTGACCCTCGGCGCGTTCGCACCGCACCGGTCGGTCGACCGTCCCATCGTCCAGGTGGTGCAGACAGGGCATCTGTGGCAGTTCCTGGGTGATCAGCGAATCCTCCAGTCTTCTCCGGAGGATCGCCCGTGCGGATCGGGCGGCACGAGGCCTAGCGTGGGAGCACCGTTCCGGCCTGAAGGAGCACCCGGCATGACCCGCGCGACCCGCTCACCCCGCCCGCCCGCTCACCTGCCGCCGCGGCTGACCCTCTCGCTCTGGGACTTCTCCTGGTACACGCGGACGATGCCGGGCGAGCCCTTCCACGACCTCGGGCGCGCGTTCGACGAGGCGGTGGAGCGCGGCTGCAACACGGTCCGGATCTGCGCGGCTCCGCTCCTGCTGTTCGGCGACCACTCGATCGACACCTCGCAGCTGCGCTTCTCGAACATGGGCGGTGACGTCGGCCGGGGCACGCGCTGGTACGACGCCGTCGGCGGCGCCGTGCTCGACCTGCGGGCGCGCCTGGTCGAGCTGTTCCGCCAGGCCGCCGCGCACGACGTGTTCGTCATCGTCTCCTCCTGGGAGTACCAGCAGAGCCCCGCGTTCCTCAGCGACGCGTCCTGGCATGACCTGCTGACGGCGATCCCGCCGACTGAGCGCCACGAGGCTCTCGCCCGCGCCGAATCGCGGCTGATCGCCTTCCTCGAGGTCGAGGGGCTGGCCGACCGGATCGCCTACGTCGAGGTGCACAACGAGGTCGACCTCTCCCGCCTCGGCGAGGTGCCGGCGGAGGGGCTCGACACCTTCTGGGCGCAGAAGCCGTACCTGACCGCCGCGCTGGAGATCCTGCAGGCGGATCATCCGGATGTCCTGTCGACCGTCTGCTACGGGATCCCGCCGTACCTCGACCTCGACTCCGTGCCGGAGAACGCGCAGGTCGCGCACGTGCACTTCTACGTCTACGGGGTCCTCGCGGCGCTGGAGGAGTGGGCGGGAGTGCGGGCCGAGCCGCCGGTGTTCCCGAGCGCCGAGCTGAGATCGCTCCTGCGCGAGGGGGCGCCCGAGTTCGACGCCCTGGCGCACACCGTCGAACCGTGGCGGCTCGCGGCGACCGGCATCAGCCCGAGCATGTTCTACGCCTACGACCAGGTCGATCCGGTCGCCTGGGACGCCTGGCTGTACTCGCACTACGGCCGCTACGAGGTCGCGATGAGGGAGGCGATCGACGTCCGGCTGCGCGCGGTGGCGACCTGGGCCCGCCGCCGCGGAATCCCCGCCGTGGTCGGCGAGGGCTGGATCGGCTACACGCCGCTGGAGGCGGAGTTCGAGGACGGGCCGGCCGGCCGGGTCCTCGCCGGCTACGCCGTCCAGCGCTGCATCGACCTCGGCTACTGGGGAACGCTCGTCGGCTCCAACTCCGCACCGCAGCACCCGGGCTGGTCGAACGTCGAGCTGCAGCGGCGGCTGAACGGCCTCGTCCTGGCGTCCGGGAAGACCGGGGAGACCGGGCCCGCGCCGCTGTCCTCCGCGCCGCTCGGTTCCGTGCCGCTCGGTTCCGCTCCGCTCAGTTCCGCGTCCGGTACGCGTGCGGAGTCAGGCCGTGGATCCGCTTGAACTGCCGGGCGAAGTAGAAGGAGTCCTCGTAGCCGGCCGCGGCGGCCACCTCGGCGATCGGCCGCTCCGTCATGTCGAGCAGCTCGCGGGCCCGCGCCATCCGCAGCTCGGTCCGGTACTGCAGCACCGGCATCCCGAAGCGGCGCCGGAAGAGGGCCGCGAAGTGCGACGGGCTCAGGCACGCCATCGAGGCGAGCTCCGCCACCTCGATCCGCTCGGCGGGGTGGTCGTGGAGGAACTGCGCGGCCCGGTCGAGGGCGGTGCTGCGCGCGTCGCCGGGCGGGCGGTCCGAGGCGAGGATCGCCAGCAGGTGCCAGGCGGCGCCCGATGCGGCGAGCAGGCTGTTCATCGTCGAGTCGCAGCCCAGGTGCGTGATCGCCGCCGAGATCAGCGCGACCGCGGCGTAGACGTCTGACAGGGTGCGCACCGGAGCGTCGACCGTGGCGCGCGCGGCCTGCAGGAACTCGGGCAGGTCGCTGCCGGCGAGGTGCAGCCACCACAGCGTCCACGGGTCGGCGGCGTCGGCCCCGTAGCCGTGCGGCTCGCCGGGCGGCAGCAGGACGATCTGCCCCGCGGTCACGGCGAAGGTGCCCGCCGCCGTCGTGCACCAGCCGGAACCCCGGGTGCAGACCAGGACGACGGCGTCCGCGATCGGGCTGGTGCGCACTCGTCCGTGCCCGCGCGCCTCGGGGAAGTGGCCGCAGTCGGTGACCAGGAGGTGCGACGTCCCCGGCTGCGTCAGCGCCTCCCGGACGCGGGGACGCGGCAGGACGTGCATCGTCTCGCCCGGGAAGCCCGCCCCGAGGATCGTGGGCGTCCGTGCGCACCTCATCAGCGTTCCGTCCAGAAGTTCCACGGGTTCCGTCCTCCATCTCGGCACCGGATCTGATCTTGACTGGGCGGCGTGCTCGATGACAACGCTGCCATTTCCGCCGACAGTACCAGTGGAACGTCCAGGGGAAGCGCTGCGCCGCCGCCCCCTCCGCCCGCTCCGGAGGACGTCGCGTCCAACGACGAGCTGTTCCTCCTCGGTCTGCACCTCGAGGAGCGCCCGCACTCCGGAGGCGCGCCCGAGCACTACTGGGAGGAGGCGGTCTGGCGGGACCCCGGCGACGCCCGCTGCCGCGTCGCGCTGGCGCGGTCGCTCGCCGCCGCGGGCCGCTTCGACGAGGCGGAGGGCCACCTCCGCTCCGCGATCGAGCGGCTGACCTCACGGGGCGTGGTGCCGGCCGACGGCGAGGCGCACCACCGGCTGGGCGAGCTCCTCGCCCGGCAGGGACGGCCGGAGGAGGCGCTCGAGGCTCTGAGCACGGCGCGGAGGACACCGGCCTGGCGCGTCCCGTCCGGTGTCGCGCTCGGGCGGCTCCTCCTGGCGACGGACCGCCTCGAGGAGGCCGAGGCGGTGCTGCGCGAGGTGCGCGTGGTCGACGGGCAGCACGCGCGGGCGGCGGTCCTGCTCGCCGTCGTGCTCCGGCGCGGCCGGCGGGCGCAGCAGTCGAGGGCGCTGCTCGAGAGCGTGCTCGCGCGCGATCCGCTCGACCACTGGGCGCGCGACCTCGCCGGCCGGCCGCTCGACGCCGACGCCGACGCGCTGCTCGACGTCGCGCTGGAGTACCGCGACGCGGGGCTGCCGGACGACGCACTGCGACTGCTCGCCCTCGCGCTCGCGGCCGATGCCGCGCGGCGCACCCCCGGCGAGCGGACCGGGGTGGTGCCGCTGGTGCACTATCACGCCGCACTGCTGCACGAGCGGCAGGGTCGGCCCGACCAGGCACGGTCCGCCCGGCGGATCGCGCAGCAGGCGCCGCTCGAGGGCTGCCGCCCGGTCCGCCTCGAGGACGTCGAGGCGCTGGAGGCGGCCGACGCCGAGGACACCACCGCCCGCTTCCTCCTCGGCGGCTGGTACTCCGCGGTGGGCCGCGTCGAGGACGCCTTCGCTGCTACGTGGTCCGCCGCCGCGCACGACCCGAGGGCGTGGGTGCGGGTGGCCGCGCTGCGCGCGCTGGGGGCGGCCTCCTGCACCGCCTACGGCGACGCCGAGGCGGGGCTCGCCTACCTCGAGCGCGCTCGGCACCTCGCCCCCGGCGACGCAGGGCTCCTCGTCGAGTACGACCAGCTCCGGGTGCTCCTCGGGCACGAGGAGCGGCTCGCCCTCCTCGAGGAGAACGAGGCGCTCGTCCTCGAGCGCGACGATCTGACCCTCGAGTACGCGGCGCTGCTGATCGCGGACGGCCGAGCGGGTCGCGCTCAGGGCCTGCTGCTGGGCCGGGTGCTCGGGCAGGGGGAGGGCCCGGGGAGCCGGGTGCCCGAGGGGCGCGTGCTCGAGGTCTGGGACGCGACGATGATCGCGCTCGCCGACGCGTCGTCGCCCACCGATGCGCTGACCTTCCTCTGCGCCGCCCTCGCGCCGCCCGCCTGCCTCGGCGAGGAGCGCCCGCCGTCGGCCGTCCCCGCCGGGCTGCTGCTGCGCCGCGGTACCGCGCGGGCGCGCCTCGGCGACGACGCGGGCGCCGCCGACGACTGGGAGGCGGCGGCCGGGCTGACCGGCGACGCGGTGACAGCGCCGCACTACGACGAGCAGACGGTCTCCGCGATCCGCGCGCTCCTGGCGCTCGGGCGCCGCGCCGAGGCCGACCGCCTGACGACGGCCTTCTCGGAGTGGATCGACGAGGAGGCCGCGATCCCGGCCACGGCCGACTGGTCCCGCCTCGGCGAGCTGTTCCCGCCGGAGCCGCAGCAGCAGAAGGACGCGCTGCTGGCGCGCTGCCGCGAGCAGCTCGCGGCACTGGCGGAGGAGCGGCGGAGCGGGTGAGCAGGCGATCACCGCGGCGATAACATTATCGCCGATGGTCGAGTTGGTAACATTATCAACATGCGCAACTCTCTCGACAACCCGTTCAGTCCCGGCTCCGACGCGGTGCCCGAGATCTGGGCGGGGCGGACGACGCAGCTGAGCGATTGGCGTGACGTGCTCCGTCCCCGCCTCGCGCGAGGCCTCCCTGAGCGCGGCCGCACGATCCTCGGCGAGCCCGGACTCGGCAAGTCCGCCCTGGTGCGGCGGATCGCCCGCGACGCCGCAGCGGACGGCGACTGGGTGACTCCGCAGCTGCGCATCCCGTCGGGCGCCGACCCGCTGAAGCTCGTGGCCGCCGCCCTGCTCGCTCTCGCCGAGGCCGCTGGTCTGCCGACGGCCCGGGAGAAGCGGATCGCGGCCCTCCTCGAGCGCGTGCAGGCGGTCGCTGCATCCGGGCTGTCGCTCACCCTCCGCGGACAGGACGGCCCGGAGGCGCACACCGCGCTGACCGAGCTGCTCGTCGAGGTGGGCCGGGCCGCGATCGCGCAGGACGTCGTCGTGCTCGTGCACCTCGACGAGGTGCAGAACATCGCCGACGAGAGCGGCCTCTCGCAGCTGCTGATCGCGCTCGGCGATGCCATCACCCACGAGGAGACGGTCGCGCTGCCGGGCGGCGTACAGGTGACCCGCTTCCTGCCCATCGCGGTCTACCTCACCGGCTTGCCCGACTTCGAGGACCGCGCCGGCGGCCAGAAGGGCGCCACCTTCGCTCGCCGCTTCAAGACGACCGTGCTGACGGCCATCGACGACGACGACATCGTCGCGGCGCTGCAGGATTTCGTGCTGCCCGGCTGGGAGGTCGCGGACGGCGCGGGTGGGACGGGCCGCATCCGGATGGAGGCCGACGCCGTCGCGGCGATCGTCGACCTCTGCCGGGGTGAGCCGTTCCTGTTCCAGCTGGCCGGGGAGAGCGCTTGGTACGCGGGCACCGACGCCACGATCACGCGCCGGCAGGTGCTTGCGGGCTGGCGAGGCGTGCAGCGGGAGGCGGCCGCGCATGTCGAGCGGATCCTCGGCCGGCTGCCCGCGCGAGAGCGCGCCTTCCTCGAAGCGATGGCGGTTCTGCCGGCCCGCGATCGGTCGCTGACCCGGATCGCCCGCGCGCTCGGTCTGTCGAAGCCGTCGGAGGTGGGGACGACGGCGCAGCGTCTCGACACCGTCCGCGGGATCATCGACCGAGGGAAGCTGTACGGGTTCCGGCACCGGGCGATCGAGGCGTCGCTGACGAGCGACTGGCCGCGAGTGGACTGAGGCGCGCCGCAGGGGTCCCGCTCACCCCGCGTGCGGCAGCAGAACCTCCACCAGGCCGTCGGTGACGCGCGTCTCGAAACGCGGCTGGGGTGAGGTGGCGGGGCCGCGGACGACCTCGCCGGTCTCGAGCGAGAAGGCGCTCGCGTGCCAGGGGCAGGTGATGCAGGCGTCGGCGCCGGTGCCGCGGAGCTCGCCCTCGTCGAGGGGGCCGGAGAGGTGGCTGCAGACGTTCGAGAGGACGTCGACGCGGTCGCCGCGGCGGACGGCGAGCAGCGGGGTCTCGGCGACGGTCTTCTTCACGGGGGAGTTCTGCGGCAGCTCGGCGAGCGGGCCGAGGGGGTGCCAGCCGGTCGGGAAGCGGTGCGGCACGTCCTCGGTGTGGTTCGCACCGGCCGCCTGGCGGTAGCTGAGGTGGCCGCCGAGGTAGCCGCCGCCGGAGACGACGGCGAGGCCGAGCGCGCTGAGCACCTTCCCGCTGGCGCGCCGCCCGCGCACGCGCTGGACGAAGGACGCGGTGTAGAGGACGGTCCCGGCGACGTTGGCGGCCGCGTGGACGAGCCCGACGCGCTTCTGCTGCTCGTGCAGCTCGGACCAGTCGGTGTAGCCGGCGGCGGCGGTGGGCAGCACGCTGACGATCCCCAGGCCGATGAGGGTGCGCGCCGCGCGCTCGTTGCCGGGCAGCAGATCGAGGACCGCCGCCGACACCCACGCGCCGGTCGGCACGAGCACGAGCAGCGGATGCACCGGGTGCCCGATCGGGACGCCGTGCAGCACGTCCCGCACGGGCTGCGGCCGGATGACCGCGTCGACCACCTTCTTGACCCGGTCGACGAGCGGATCGAGGGCGGCCACGTTCTCGAGACGGCTGACGAGACGGACGAGCTTCACTTCGCGCATGCCCCAGGGCACCGCGTGCTCGGGTGGCGCGGCAAGGGGGTTGCGATCCGGGAGGGGCCGTTCCGCCCACGTCGGAGGACCGCGTCTCCGGACCGGCACTGCCGGAGAGGGTGGGTCTCGAGACGCCCCTGCGGGGCTGCTCGACCAGCATGGTGCTGCAGAGGCACCTTGTGATCGGGCAGTGCGCGCAGCGCCCCGCCGTGCTGATCGGGCAGTGCGCGCAGTGCCCCGCCATGCAGGTCGAGCAGCGCCCCTCCGTGCTGAGCGAGCAGAGCGCGCAGCGCGCCCCTTTCATGCTGATCGAGTAGCGCGCGCAGCGCGCGTATCGAGATCCGCCCCCGTCGAGACGGCGGCCTGCAGGCCCGCCGGCGTCAGTCGGCGGCGGTGAAGAACGCCTCGATCGCGCGGGTCAGGGCGACGAGGTCGTCGACGTGGGCGAGTTCGCGCGCGGAGTGCATCGACAGCAGCGGCACCCCGACGTCGACCGTCGAGATCCCGAGCCGGGTGGCGGTGAGCGGCCCGATCGTGGAGCCGCAGGGGACCGTGTTGTTCGAGACGAACTCCTGGAACTCCACTCCGGCCCGCGCGCACACTCCGGCCCAGAGCGCCGCGCCGCGCGCGTCGGTCGCGTAGCGCTGCGAGGCGTTGATCTTGAGCAGCGGGCCCTGGCCGGCGACCGGCTGGTTCACCGGGTCGTGCTTCTCCGGGTAGTTCGGGTGCACGGAGTGGCCGGCGTCGGCGGAGAGGCACCAGGACCGCGCCATCGCGCGGGCGCGCTCGTCGACGCCCGCGCCGAGTGCGGCGCCGATGCGGGTGAGCACGTCCTCGAGGAAGGGGCCGCTCGCTCCGGAGCGGCTGGCCGAGCCGAGCTCCTCGTGGTCGAAGGCGGCGAGCATGCTGATGTGCCGCGGCTCCGCGTCCGTGTCCCCGGCGCTCGCCGCGAGCAGCGCCACGAGTCCCGCGTGCACCGAGCTGAGGTCGTCCATCCGCCCGGCCGCGAAGAGCGCGTCGTCGAGGCCGAAGCGCGCGGGCGGCTGGGTGTCCGCGGTGATGAGGTCGTAGCCGGCGATGTCGGCGGCGGTGTCGAGCCCGGCCTTCGCGGCGAGGATCTCGAGCAGGTCGTTCCCGTCCGCGTCGCCCAGGCCGTAGACGGGGACGGTGTGCTTCTGCCGGTCGAGCTTCAGGCCGTCGTTCGCCTCGCGGTCGAGGTGGATCGCGAGCTGCGGGATGCGCAGGAACGGGCCGGTGCGCACGAGCACCTCGGCGCCGTCGCGGGTGACGATGCGGCCGGCCAGCTCGAGCTCTCGGTCGAGCCAGGAGTTGAGCAGCGGTCCGCCGTAGACCTCGACGCCGGCCTGCAGCCAGCCCTTCGACCCGACCGTCGGCCGCGGCTTCAGCTTGAAGCCGGGGGAGTCGGTGTGCGCGCCGAGGATGCGGAACGGCGTCACCGCGGTGGCCCCGGCCGGGACGTGCCAGGCGATGACCGCCCCGTCGCGGAGGACGAAGTAGCGCCCGGGCTCCGACGGCCACGCGGCGGTCTCATCGACGGACTCGAACCCCGCCGCCGCCAGTCGCCGCGCGGTCTCCGCCGCGGCGTGGAAGGAGGAGGGCGAGGCGGTGAGGAACTCGGCGAAGTCGGCGAGGTGGTCGGCGCGGGAGGTCATCGACTCATTCAAGCACCGTGGAGATGGCAGAGCGCCGCCCGCGTCGACGGCCCCGCCCCGCCGTCGCGTACCGGCAGGACCCATGGACTGCCCCGGCCCGCGCCTCCTGCACCGCGACCGCTCACGGCACGATCGCGTCGATGTACCCGCCGTCCACCCGCACCGCGGCGCCCGTGGTCGCCGAGGCGAGCGGCGACGCCAGGTAGACGACCATGTTGGCGATCTCCTCCGGCTCGATCAGGCGCTGGAGCAGCGACTGCGGGCGGTGCAGCCGCATGAACTCGCGCTGCGCCTCCTCCCAGGGGAGGGAGTGGTCGACGAGCTCGTAGACGAAGTCCTCGACGCCGCCGGTGTGGGTCGGCCCGGCGAGCACGCTGTTGACGGTGACGCCGGTGCCGGCGGCGGCCTTCGCGAAGCCGCGGGAGACGCCGAGCAGCGCGGTCTTCGAGACGCCGTAGTGGATCATCTCGGCCGGCGTGACGACGGCGGAGTCGCTGCCGATGTAGAGGACGCGGCCCCAGCCCGCCTCCGTCATCGCGGGCAGGTACGCGCGGGTGAGGCGCACGCCGGTGAGCACGTTGACCTCGAAGTAGCGGCGCCACTCGTCGTCGGTGATGTCGAGCGGCTCGGTGCTGCCGAAGATGCCGAGGTTGTTCACCAGCACGTCGACCCGCGGGACCGACTCGAGCAGCTTCGCCGTCCCGGCCTCGCTCGAGACGTCGGCCGCCACACCGCGGACGGAGGCGTCGGGCACGGCCCCGCGCACGTCCTTGATCGCTCGGCGCACCGACCGCTCCGATCGCGCGTTGACGACAACCTCGGCGCCGGCGTGTGCCAGCCCGATAGCGATCGCGAGTCCGATGCCCTGGCCTGACCCCGTCACCAGGGCCGTCCGTCCGCTCAGGTCCAGCTCGATCATGCCGCTCCGCTCCGTCCGCCGCCTGCGGACTCCTCGGAGGAGGGTGCCACACGCCTCCGACACCGGCCCCAGGAAACCGCTCCCACCGCCCCCGCATGCTGGTCGAGCGGCCTCGGAGGGGCGTCTGCAGACCGCCCGTTCGGCACTGGTGGATCTCGATACGCTCGCTGCGCGGCCTACTCGATCAGCACGAAGCGCACCCGCCGAGACGTCCTGCAACGGTCGAGGCGTCCAGCAGCACCGGGACGCCTCGACAGTCCGAGGACGTCTCGCCGCCCTCATGCTGGTCGAGTGGCCCCGCGGGGGCGTCTCGAGACCCGTCACCCCGAGTGGTGCCGCCCGATCGGCAGCACCAGCGGCGTCCCCGACACCGGGTCCGCGATCACGCGCGACTCCATGCCGAAGACCGCGCGCACCGTCTCCGCGGTCACCACCTCGGCCGGTGTGCCCGAGGCGTAGAGCGCGCCGGCCCGCACTGCGAAGAGGTGGTCCGCGTAGCGCGCCGCGAGGTTGAGGTCGTGCAGCACGATCACGATCGTCGTGCCGCGCTCGCGGTTGAGGTCGGTCAGCAGGTCGAGCACCTCGATCTGGTGCGACACGTCGAGGTAGGTCGTCGGCTCGTCGAGCAGCAGCACGTCCGTCCGCTGGGCGAGCGCCAGCGCGATCCACACCCGCTGCCGCTGCCCGCCGGACAGCTCGTCCACCGGCCGGTCCGCGATCTCCAGCGTCCCGGTCGCGCGCAGGGCGTCCTCGACGATCGCGTCGTCGTCCGCGGACGCGCCCCGCCCGAACCAGCCGCGGTGCGGGTACCGCCCGCGCGCCACCAGATCCGCCACGGCGATCCCCTCGGGCGCGATCGGCGTCTGCGGCAGCAGCCCCACCCGCTGCGCGACCTGCCGCGTCGGGAGCCGGTGGATCGCCTCGCCGTCCAGCAGCACGGCCCCCGCGCTCGGCGTGATCAGCCGCGCCATCGCGCGCAGCAGCGTCGACTTGCCGCAGGCGTTCGCCCCGACGATGACGCTGATCGCGCCCGTCGGCACCGTCAGCGACAACCCGTCGACGACCATGCGCTCGTCGTAGGCGAGCGTCACTCCCTCGACCGACAGCGTGGAGTGACCGGCGGCCACGGGGGAGGTCGGGGCGGTCACAGGGATCCTCCGGTGCGGTTGCGGCGGGCGAGGAGCCAGAGCAGGAACGGCGCGCCGAGCGCACCGGTCACCACTCCGACGGGGAAGCGGGCGCCCGAGAAGGCGAGCCCGGCGACGTGCTGCGCGACCAGGTCCGCTGCGAGCACGACGACGATCCCGACCAGCGCGGACGGGATCAGCGGGACGCGCGCGTCCGGCACGAGCCGCCGCGCGATCGGCCCGGAGACGAAGGCGACGAACGCGATCGGACCGGTGGCCGCGGTCGCGACCGCGACGAGGCACACCGCCACCGCGAGCAGCCCCAGGCGGCTGCGCCGCACGTCGACGCCCAGCGCGGTCGCCGACTCGTCGCCGAGCTGCAGCATCGAGAGCCGCCCGGCCAGCAGCAGCGCGAGCGGCACGAGCACCAGCATCGACAGCGCAAGCGCCGGCACCCCCGCCCAGGACGCGGAGTTGAGGCTCCCGGTCAGCCAGCGCAGCGACTCCTGCACGTCCTCGAACTGCGCGCGCGTCTGCACGTAGGCGATCACGCTCTGCAGCATCGCCGCGATCCCGATGCCGATCAGGATCAGCCGGGCGCCGATCACTCCGCTGCCGTCGGCGAGCCAGGCGATCAGCAGCGCCGTGACGAGGGCGGCCGCGACCGCGATCACCGAGACCGCGCCCCCCGAGAGTCCGAAGAACGCGATCGCGACGACGGCCGCCGCGCTCGCACCCGAGGTGATGCCGATGATGTCGGGGCTGGCGAGCGCGTTCCGCAGCATCGTCTGGAAGATGACGCCGCCCATCCCGAAGCCGAGGCCGACCAGCACGGCGGTGAGCGTGCGCGGCAGCCGCAGCGTGCCGACGGTGAAGGAGGCGCCGGGCACCGTCTCGCCCAGCATCACCCGCAGCACCTCGAGCGGCGAGTAGACGGTGCTGCCGACGGTGAGTGACACGACGACGAGCGCGAGGGCGACCAGCGCGAGCACCCCGCAGCCCAGCGCGGTGCGGCGGGCGCGGCGGCGACGACCCGCGGCGACGCCGAGCGGCGGAGCACCCGCAGGAGAACGGAGTGACGGGGCGGCGCTCACAGGGCCCGCACCTTCGAGCGGCGCACGATCGCGATCAGCACCGGCGCCCCGATCAGGGCGGTGACGATGCCGACCTCCACGTCGCTCGGCCGTGCGACGACCCGCCCGATCACGTCGGCGACCAGCAGCAGCAGCGCGCCGAGCAGTGCGGAGGAGGGGAGCAGCCAGGAGTGCGACGGACCGGTGAACCGCCGCGCGAGATGCGGCACGGTGAGCCCGATGAAGCCGATCGGCCCCGCGATGGCGGTCGCCGCCCCGCAGAGCAGCACCGCGGCGAGCCCGGCCACGAGGCGCGTCCGGCCGACGCGGCGGCCGAGTCCCTTGGCGAGATCGTCGCCGAGCGCGAGGGCGTCGAGCCCGCGGGCGCTGCCGATCGCGAGCGCGCCGCCGACCGCGAGGAACGGCAGGACCTGGACGATGCTCGTGAACTCGGCGCCGCCGACCCCGCCGACCTGCCAGAACCGGAAGCGGTTGAGCGTCGCGTCCTGGGTGAGCAGCACCGCGCTGATCAGCGAGGCGAGGGCCGCGGCGGTCGCGGCGCCGGCGAGCGCGAGCTTGAGCGGTGTCGCGCCCTCCCGTCCGAGCGAGGCGACCGCGTAGACGAAGGCCCCGGCCGCCGCCGCGCCGAGGAAGGCGAGCCAGATGAACTGGGGGAGCGTCGTCGCTCCGACCGTCGAGATCCCGAGCACGACCGCGAGGGACGCGCCCGCGTTCAGCCCCAGGATCCCCGGATCCGCGAGCGGGTTGCGGGTCATCCCCTGCATCACCGCGCCGGCGAGCCCGAGCGCGGCACCGACGAGCAGCGCCAGGACCGTGCGCGGGACGCGCCCCTGCACCGCCGCGTCGACGATCGAGTCCGGGTCGGGCGCGGTGAGCGCCGGCCAGATCTCGCCGAGCGGGATCTCGCGCGAGCCGTAGACCAGCGAGAGCACCGACGCGACGACCAGCGCGGCGAGCACGGCGATCAGCGCCGGGACGCGCCAGCGCGCACCGGCGCCCCGGAGGCGAGTGTCGTCGCGTCCGGGGCGCCGGTGGGGTGCCGTGGCCTCGGCGGTCACGACACCTTGTCGGCGGCGGTCGCGAGGCCGGTCGTGTACTCGTCGAGCACCCACGGGATGCTCAGCAGGTTCGGCGACGAGGTCGCCATCGCCTCGGAGGAGTCGTCGGTGAGGACGTAGACCGAGCCGCGGGCGACCGCGGGGATCTTGGAGAGCAGCGGGTCCGCCTGCAGCGCCGCGAGGGTGGTGTCGTCGCCGTAGACGATGAGGACGTCGGCGTCGAGCTGGTCGGCGTTCTCGGAGCTGACGGTGCCGCTGAACAGCTCGGAGTCGCCGGTGAGCGAGACGACGCTCGGGGCGAGCTCGAGGCCGAGGTCCTCGACGAACTTCACCCGCGCGTCGTTGCCGGTGTAGTAGGTGAAGGTGCTGGCGTCGGTCGGGTCGTACCAGCCGTAGGTGAAGGTCTTGCCGGCCAGCGAGGGCTTCGCGGCGACGGCGGCGTCGATCTCGTCCTCGACCTCGGCGACCTTCGCCTCGGCCTCGTCGCCCAGTCCGAGCGCCTCGCCGTCGAGCTTCGCGGAGTCCTGCCAGGTGGTCGCCCAGGGCAGTCCCGGGTAGGCGACGGTCGGGGCGATCTGGCTGAGGGTGTCGTAGTCCTGCTGCGTGATGCCGGAGTAGGCGGAGAGGATCACGTCGGGGGTGAGTTCCGAGATCGCCTCGAACGGCACGCCGTCGGTCTCGTCGAAGAGGGTCGGCGTCTCGGCGCCGCTCGCGTCGAGCGCCTCCTTGGTCCAGGCGAGCAGGCCGTCGCCGTCCTCGTCGCCGTAGGAGGCCTTCGCGAAGCCGACCGGGGTCACGCCGAGGGCGAGCGCCACGTCCTGGTTGGTCCAGCTGGTCGCGACCACGCGGTCCGCCGACTCGACGGTCGTCTCGCCGAAGGCGTGCTCGACGGTGACGGGGAAGCCCGCGCCGGTCGCGGCGGCATCGGTGCCGCCGTCGGTGCCGGCGGCGTCGGCCCCCGCGGAGCAGCCGGTCAGCAGCAGGGCGGAGAGGCCGAGCGCGGCGACGGCGGAGACGCGCAGAGGCGTGCGGCGGAGGGGGGTGCGGGAGACGGGCACGGCGATCCTTCGGAGGGGGTGACGGGGTTGCGAAGGTTAACCTAACCTAACTTCCTGGCCGTGGGCCAGTCCCGGGCGAGCGCTCACGAGCCGGCGGTGCGGTCGAGCGGCTCCGACGAGGGGGTGGTCGCCTCGAGAGCCTCCTCCGGTCCTCGCGCCTCCACCTCCGCCGCGTCCCCGCTCGCCCGCCGCGGCCGCAGCTCGCTCACCAGCGTCCCCGCCACGATCAGCGCGGCCCCCACCAGCGCGAGCGCCGGCAGTCGGTCGCCCGCGAGCCGCCCGATCACCCCGCCCCAGACCGGCTCGGCGGAGTAGATGATCGTCGCGCGGGTCGGCGAGACGGAGCGCTGGGCCCAGTTCATCGTCAGCTGGATGAGGCAGCTGCTGGCGCCCAGGGCGAGCGCGGCGATCAGCCAGACCCAGGAGAACGCGGGGATCGCCTCTCCCGCGAAGGGCATGCCGGCGAAGGAGAGCAGCCCGGCGACCAGGAGCTGCACGACCGTCACCCGCCCCAGGTCGACCCGGCCGGCGAACGCGCTGATCAGGATGATCTCGGCGGCGATCGGAAGGGTGCTGATCAGTGTCGCCAGCTCGCCCGGGCCCAGCCCCACTCCCGTCTGCGGCCCCGCGATCAGCAGCAGTCCGGCGAACGCCAGACCGACGCCGACCAGGGTGAAGACGCCGGGCCGCTTCCGCAGCACGACCCACTGCAGCAGCGGCACCAGCGGCACGTACAGCGCGGTGAGGAAGGCCGAGGTGCTGCTCGGGATCGTCTGCAGTCCGTACGTCTGCAGCCCGTAGCCGAGGACGATCATCACCCCGATCGCCGCCCCCGCCCCGAGGTCGATCCGCCGCATCCCGCGCAGCGACCGGTGGAAGACCACCGCGCTGATCACTCCCGCCGCCAGGAACCGCACCCCGACGAAGAAGAGCGGACCGCTGTGCTGCATCGCCACGTGCACCGCCAGGAAGGTGCCGCCCCAGAGCGCCGTGATGCCGATCAGCGCCCACTCGGGTCGCGAGAACCGGACGGCTGAGAGAGGGGAGGTGCGCAGCATTCTGCACACTATAGAGTGCAGAACGATGCGCACGCCAGAGCCCTCCGCCGTCCTCGCTCACGTCGGCAGCAACCTCCGCCGGGCGCGGCTGGAGGCCGGGCTGAGTCAGGCGGCGCTCGCCGAGCTCTCCGGCATCAGCCGGCGCACGATCGTCAACGTCGAGGCGGGCGAGGCGAACATCAGCCTCACCGGCGTCGACCGCCTCGCCGTCGCGCTCGGCTCCAGCTTCACCGCCCTCGTCGCCGCACCGGGCTCCGTCCCCACCGCGATCGACGAGGTGGCCTGGCGCGGCGAGGATGCGGCGAGCGTCGCCGTCCTGCTCGCCTCCGTCCCCGCCCGCGCCGAGGCGCAGCTCTGGACCTGGACCCTCGGCCCCGGCGACCGCTACCGGGCGCAACCCGACCCCGACGGCTGGCACGAGATCCTCCTCGTCACCGCGGGCGCGCTCCTGCTCGAGCGCGAGGGCGAGCCGGACGTCCGGCTCGCCCTCGGCCAGCACATCGCCTTCTCGACCGCCCGGCACTACGCCTACGCGAACGCCTCCGACGGCGAGGCGACCGTCTTCACCCGCATCGTCGTGAGCTGATCCGGCGCTCGGAGCGGCCCCGGCCGGGCCCCCTCCGTCGTCCCTGATCGACGCCGTTCTGCACGTCCCGTGCCAGCGCGATCGTTCTCTGACGGGAAGCCCCGGATTTCGCGCCTGGACGGGAACAATGACCTCTTCACGGTCCGCGAGCGGTGACCCGGCGACCCGGGCCCTTCCGCCACTGCTCGCGGCGACGGAAGGGATCATGATGGAACTCTGGAAGACGATGACGATCGGTGCGGCTGCGGCGGTGCTCGTGGGTGTGGCGGCGGTGTCGCCGGCGATGGCGGCGCCGGTCGGGAACGCTGACGCCGCGGCCGTCGCCGCCGCGGCGTCTCTCGCGTCCGGGAACGCCGACGCGACGGCCGTCGCCGCCGCTGCCTCGATCGCACAGGAGATCTCCTCCCCCGGAGCGCGGACGGCGCAGCCCCTCTCCGTGCCCGGCTACGAGCTCGTCCAGACCGAGGACAGGACGGTCTCCTACCGAATCGTCGAGGGATCCGAGACTCCCGCCCCCGCGCGGGACCTCACCTTCTCGAACAACGACGGCGCACCGCTCGCCGCCTCCCTCGAGATCCGCTACCAGGCGGGCTCGGGCGAGTTCGTCGAAGAGGTCTCTCCTCTCGTGCAGCCCGGAGGCCCGTCCTGGAGGGCCGTGATTCCGGGTGATGCGCGGGACGTCGACTTCCAGGTGCACGACGCGTCCGGCGCGATCGTCGCCGAGAGGAGCTACCCCGGTGAGATACCCGCAGGGGATCCTCACGTCTACTGGGAGCGGTCGAGCTACTTCCGCCTCCCCGGCTACACCTTCGCGTGGTCCGGTAGCGCCTGAGGAGGGCCGCGCCGCGCCGGGTCACCGCGCGGCGCGGTCCTCCGGCGGCGCCGCCCAGGAGTCGTCCGGGCGGATGGCCCCCGCGATGGTCGCCGCGATCGCCTGCAGCTCCCGGCGCTGCCGTGCACTGAGCGGATCGAGGACGACGGCGCGGACCAGGGCCTCGTGGCCGGGCGCCGCCTGGTCCTGCTGGGCGGCACCGGTAGCGGTGAGTGTCGCGAGGGTCGTGCGCCCGTCCCCGGGATCGGGTCGCCGCTCCACCCAGCCGCGCGCCTCCAGCCGCGAGACCGCGCGCGACAGCCGCGACAGCGAGCTGTTCGCGAAGCCCGCCAGCGCGCTCATCCGCAGGGTCCGCTCCGGCGCGGTCGCGAGGGCGTAGAGGACGCCGTACTCGAAGTGACTCAGGCCGGAGTCCTGCAGCAGCTGCGCGTCGAGCGTCGCCGGGAGCCACTCGAGCACGGTCGCGAGCGCGCTCCAGGCGGCGAGGTCGTCGCCGCTCAGCGGGGCGGGATCAGGGCCGGTCACCTCTCGAGCCTACCGCCGATTCACTTGACCAGGAAAGTGAACCGGCTACAGTTTCCCAGGCAAGCAATCGCCTGCGGCAGACGAGGGAGACGACCGGGATGGATCTGGAACTGACAGGGAAGCGCGCGTTCGTGAGCGGTTCGACGCAGGGCATCGGCCGCGCCATCGCTCTCGCACTGCTGCGGGAGGGCGTCGAGGTCGTCGTGAACGGCCGCACCGACGCCGGTGTCCGAGCGGCGGTCGAGGGTCTCGACGCGCAGGTCCCCGGCGCCGTCGTCTCCGGCCTCGCCGCCGACTTCGCCGATGCGGAGTCCGTGGACCGCCTTCTGAAGCGCCTCGGCCGGGTGGACGTCCTGGTCAACAACGTCGGGCTCTTCGAGGTCGCGCCCTTCGCGGCGATCACCGACGAGCAGTGGCTGCGCTACTTCACGGTCAACGTGATGAGCGGCGTCCGCCTGTCCCGGCACGTCCTCGACCCGATGCTCGAGGCGGGCTGGGGCCGCATCGTCTTCGTCAGCAGCGAGTCCGGCGTGAACGTGCCGGGCGACATGACGCACTACGGAGTGACCAAGGCGGGGATGCTCGCGCTCGGCAACGGCCTGGCCAAGCTGACCCGCGGCACCGGAGTCACGGTCAACTCGGTCCTCGGCGGCCCGACCTGGTCCGACGGCGTCGCGAGCGGCGTCGAGGGCATCGCCGCCGCCCAGGGCGTGCCGGTGGACGCCCTCCGGGCCGCGATCATCGGCGGCAACACGACCTCGCTCGTCGAGCGCTTCCTCGAGCCGGACGAGATCGCCTCGCTCGTGACCTACCTGGCCAGCCCGCGCGCCTCCGCCACCAACGGCGCAGCCCTGCGTGCGGACGGCGGCGTGCTCACCGGCCTGCTCTAGGCCTCTCGGGGTCCGGTCGGTGCGGAGCCGTCGGCGGGCTTCGTCCGTCGTCGTCGCGCCGACCTCGGCGGCGCCGCCCGCAGGTGCTCGCCGACCCGCCCGAGGATGCGCGCGAGCTCGCCGGCGTCGGCGTCGGTGAGGGGGGCGAACAGCAGCCCGTGCACGGTCTCGATATGCCCGGGGAACACGGCCCGGAGGACCTCCCGCCCCGCGGCGGTCAGCGCGACGACGGTGCTGCGCTCGTCGTCCGGCGACGGCGAGCGGGTGACGAGCCCCCGCTGCTCGAGCAACTGCGCCTGGTAGGTGAGGCCGCTGCGGCTGTGCACGACGCCGTCGGCGAGGTCGGTCATCCGCTGCCGGCCGTCCGGAGCGTCGCCCAAGCGCGCCAGCAGCTGGAACTGGAGGTAGCTCAGATCGCCCGCCTCGCGCAGCTGCTGCTCGACCGCCGGCCGCAGCAGGCTGCCGACCTCGGTGAAGGCCAGGTAGGCCGAGAGCTGGGTCGGGGTGAGGGCGTCCGTCATGTTCTCGATCCTACTATTGCTTCGAATTCAAAGCAGTGTTACCGTCTCCCCAGTGCTTCGAATTGGAAGCAATGAGGTGAGGGAGACGA
Source organism: Rathayibacter sp. VKM Ac-2928 (assembly GCF_022815545.1). Classification (NCBI taxonomy): domain Bacteria; kingdom Bacillati; phylum Actinomycetota; class Actinomycetes; order Micrococcales; family Microbacteriaceae; genus Rathayibacter; species Rathayibacter sp. VKM Ac-2928. The sequence goes on along the minus strand of NZ_JALGRU010000003.1, from coordinate 471,482 downwards.
TCATGCAGGCAGTGCGATTCCACGAGGTGGGCGGACCCGAGGTCCTCGTCCAGGAGGAGATCCCGGTCCCGACTCCCGGCACCGGGCAGGTGCGGCTCCGCGTGGCGGCGTCGGCCTTCAACGCGGCCGACGCCGGCATGCGGGCCGGCTTCCTGCCGATCCCGGTCGAGCTCCCGCACGTCCCCGGGTACGACGTGTCGGGCACCGTCGACGCGGTCGGCGACGGGGTCGAGGGAGTCGCGGTCGGCGATGCGGTCCTCGCGTTCCTGCCGATGGAGCGCGACGGCGGCGCCGCCGAGTTCGTGCTGGCGCCGGCCGAGGCCGTGGTCGCCGCTCCGACGAGCCTCCCGCTCGCCGACGCGGCTGCGCTGCCCTCGGTGGCGCTCACCGCCTGGCAGGCGCTGTTCGACGACGGCCGGCTCGTCGCCGGTCAGCGGGTCCTCATCATCGGCGCGGGCGGAGTGGTCGGGAAGTACGCCGTGCAGCTCGCGAAGCGCGTCGGCGTGCACGTGATCGCGACGGCGAGTCCGCGCAGCATCGACGCCGTCCGGTCGGCGGGCGCCGACGAGATCATCGATCACACGGCGACCGACGTCCTCGCGGCTCTCGGCGAGCAGGTGGACGTGCTGCTCAACCTGGCTCCGCTCGAGCGGGAGCGGTTCGCCGCCTCGGTCGCCGCGGTGCGCGACGGCGGGGCCGTCGTCAGCACGACGGCGTTCCTGACCACGCCCGGCGACGACAGCCGCGGCGTCCGAGCGGCGACGGTGTTCGTGCTCCCGGACCGCGAGCGCCTCGCGCAGCTCGTCGCCCTCGTCGATGCGGGGGAGCTGACCGTGGAGGTCACCCGCCGGGTACCGCTGGCCGAGCTGCCGGCGATCCACGCCGAGTCGGCCGGGGGTCGCATCACCGGCAAGGTGATCGTCCTCGCGTGAGTCCGCGCCCGACGAGCCGAAGCGCAGTCGAGGGCCGGAAGGAGGCAGGAGGAGGCGGGAATGGAGAACCGCCTCCCCCTGCCCGTCGTGTCGTGGTCGTCGTCCCTGAACCCTGCGGTCAGGGGAGCGCCACGTCAGCTGGGGAACAGTCAGCTGAACATCAGCAGGAAGAAGGCCACGTCGGCTCCTCTCATCGGGTCGGACGGGACGGGTCGCCGGGACGGCGGGGACCTGCCTCTCGGTGGCGAGGAGCGGCCCGCTCGCGCGGGGGCGGCTCGTCCCCGCCGTCGACTCGCTAGAGCGAGCCGAAGAAGGCGATGACGATGGCGACGAGGGCGTTGAGCAACACGGCTGTCTCCTGTCGTGGTGTCGGACGGACGGATCGGTCACGGGGACCGGCGCCCACTGTCACCGATGCTCGGGCGCGGGTTCAACTCGATGGCGCTCGTCGTCCTGGGTGGCGGAATCGCTCCTTGTCGAGAGGCCGCCGACGGCAGGCTCCGTGCCATCCGCCTCAGTCCGCGACAGCGATGACGTCCTTCACCGCTCACTCCACGAGGATCGGACGACCCTCCCTCGTCACGGCCGAGGGGAGACCGCCGTCCTCCTCGGTCGGTCGAGAGTCCGAGCGAAAGGAACACGATGAAGCTCATCCGCACCACGACCATCGGCGTGATCGCCGCAGTACTCCTCGGCCTCGCGTCCGCGCCCCCGGCGACAGCAGCGGACGACACGGGCGGGACGGCGACGGACTCGACCCTCTGCACCACGAACCACTCCGTCTACAAGGCGGATACCACCGTCAAGGCCCACCTGGACGGTACCGACGTCGTGATCGACGTGTCGGCCGGGCTCTTCCGGACGCGCACCCGGATCGTCGTCCTGGTGAACGACGAGTACATCGGCGAGACCTACTGCGGCACCGCCTATTACGCGCACCGCTGGTCCGCGGGCGATCGGGTCTTCATGAGGATGGGGCCCGCGAAGCCCGGCGACGAGGTGCGGGTCGCGGTGATCGGAGGCCGTCCGGGCGAGCCGATCGGCTCCCGCTTCGGCCAGTACAGCCTGCTGGAGGAGCGGCTGAGCACGCCCGGGTCGGAGCGCTGACGGTCGACGATCCCGGGACTCGGCCCGTGGTGCTCCAGTCCGTGGTGCTCCGGTCCGCGGTGGCGGGATCCACGGTGGTGAGATCCACGTGCCCCGTCGTGGTCGCGGTCACCCCTGAGTGTGCGGGTGGCCGCGGCCGATGCGGCGGGACTAGTCGAAGATCGAGATGAGATAGGCGATCAACGCGAAGATCATGACGGCTCCCTTCCTCGGACCTGATCGGGCGCCCGGTGGTGGGTGACCGTGGTTCCACCGTGGACCTCGATCGCCCGACTCTCCACTGATCGGCGGAGACCGATGACCTGGCGGGAATCGGTCGGTCGCCGACCGGGTCAGAGCAAGCGGGAGCGCGAGAGCAGAGCGTGCAGCAGCGGCAGTGCCGACACCGCCATCAGGACCGTGCCGAACACGGTGTCGTCCGCCCGGACGACCGCGCCCGCGATGAGCAGCCCGGCGAAGAGCACCGCCGAGACGATCCGCCGGACGGTTCCCTCGAGCCGGTTGAGCCGGCGCTCGACCGTGGGAACGGTGACCGCGAGGGTCCCGTCCTCGAGGGTGGTCGCCAGCTCGTCCAGGCGTCGCGGCAGCCGGACGAGCAGCCCGAGCGTGTCGAGCGCCTGCCGGCCCACGTCCTGCGCGACGTTGCCGCGCTCCTCCCGGATCAGCTGCTGCGCGTAGGGCTCGACGGAGTCCCAGAGGTTGAACGCCGGGTCGAGCGCGCTGCAGACGCCGGAGGTCAGCGACATGGCCCGGATGATGAGCAGGAAGTTCTCGGGCAGCTGGAAGGGCAGCGAGCGGACCACGTCGCCGAACTGGATCGCGAAGTCGCGGAACTCGCGCGGATCGACCTCGCGCAGCTCCGCGAAGCCCATGCCGCCGAAGCGCGCGAAGAGCTGGGTCATCGCGCGCTCGAGCTCGCGGGAGTCGGCGGAGGGGAGCAGCACGCCGACGTTGCGCGCGGCGTCGACGAGCCCCTTGCCGTCGCGCGAGGCGGCGGCGATCAGCATCGCGCGCAGCCCGGCCCGCGTCGTCGGCGGCACCTCGCCCATCATCCCGAAGTCGATGAAGGTGAGCCGCCAGGGCAGCTCGCCGCCGGGGGTGGGTGTGACGAAGACGTTGCCCGGGTGCGGGTCGGCGTGGAACCAGCCGTTGGTGAAGAGCTGATCGAACATGACCGCGGCGAACACCGGGGCGACGTCGCGCGGGTCGATCCCGGCGGCGGCCAGGCCCTCCGCGTCGGTGATCTTGATCGCGGTGACGTCCTGCAGCGTCAGCACCTTGCGGGTCGAGCGCTCCCAGATCACGTCCGGGACGCCGACGCGGGGGTCGCCGGCGAAGTCGGCGGCGAAGCGCACCGAGTTGGCCGCCTCGCGCAGGTAGTCGATCTCCTCGAGGCTCGTGACGGCGAACTCCTCGACGAGCGCGGGCGCGTCGACGCGGTCGGAGACGAGCCGCACGTGGGTCAGCCAGCCGCCGATGCGCCGGAGCGCCGCGAGGTCGACCTCGACGATCTCGTCGATGCCGGGGCGCTGGACCTTGACGATGGCGTTCTCGTGCCCGGAGTCGGCGGCGTCCACCGGCGACAGCCGCGCGCGGTGCGCCTGCCCGAGCGAGGCCGCGGCCACCGGTGTCTCGTCGACGTCCGCGTAGGCGCGCGCGAGCGTCATGCCCAGCTCGGCCTCGGCGAGGGCCCGGATCCGCGGGAAGGGGACTGGCGGCACCTCGTCCTGGAGGCCCTCCAGCTCCCGGGTGATCTCGGGCGGGAGGACGTCCAGGCGCGACGACATGAACTGGCCCACCTTGATCATCAGACCGCCGAGATCGACGGCCAGGACGTGGAAGCTGCGCGCGAAGCGCCGCATCCGCTGCGGGCGGGTGCGCAACGCGATCGCCGTCAGCCCGATGCGGGGCAGCAGCAGATCGAAGAACCAGGTCACCGCGAGGTGCCAGGAGGCGAACCGCAGGATGCGGCGGTAGCGACGCTGGTCGCTGCGGGCTCGGCGGCCCGGGTCCGTGGGACCCGGGCGGACCGGCGCCACCCGGGTCAGTCCTGCGCGAGGATCGCGTACAGGCGCCGGCGCACGTCCTCGAGTTCGGTGACGGCCTGCCGGATCTGCGCCGGGGTGCCCGAGCGGCCGACCTGCGCGGCGGCCTGAGCGAGTGCGACGCCGGCCTTCGGCAGCGCGCCGAAGTCGACCTGGTCGGACTCGGACCACGGGGCATCGGTGCCGGACGCGGCGACCTGCGCGCGGCCGGAGTCGGTGAGGCTGTAGGTCTTGCGGCCGTTCGACTCGTCAGCGGCGATCAGGCCCTCGTCGGCGAGCAGCTGGAGGGTCGGGTAGACGGAGCCGGGGCTCGGCTTCCAGCTGCCGCCGCTGCGCTCCTCGATCTCGTGGATGATCTGGTAGCCGTGCATCGGCTGCTCGGCGAGGAGCGCGAGGACGGCGGCGCGGACGTCGCCGCGGCCGACCCGGCTGCCTGTCCGCTTCTCGAAGCCGGCGCGGGCCTGCTCCATCGCCTGCCAGATGCCGTCGATGGGGTTGCCGGCGCCGAACGCGCCGGTCGAGGACTGGTATTTCATGATGACCTCCGAGTGTCTTCCGAGTGTGCCGTTCCGAACGACCGTGTCGCTCCGAACGATACTCAGCGATATGTGCGGCGACTGTGAGCGACTGCCGGATGAGGCGTGCATCCCGGTCGCTCCTGACGCCCGCAGCAGGCGCGGTCGACCGCACAGGTGTCTCGCGCCACGGCCGAGCGACCGCGAGTCCCGCCGGATGAGGATGTCTCGTCGCGACCAGCCGCGGGCGTCCCGAAGCGCTCCGCTCCTTCGTCTCTGGTCGCCTTCATCGAAGGGATACCCATGAGGAACACGCGCGCTGCCGCGGCCTGTCTCGCCGCGACCACCCTGTTCGGCCTGCTGGCGGCGACGCCGGCGCAGGCCGAGCCGACCCCGACTCCGACGACCATCGCGCCCACGCCGACGGCCGTTCCGCGTCAGCCGGCCCCGACTCCGACGACCATCGCGCCCACGCCGACGGCCGAGCCCGCTCCGGGAGCGGCGCCGTCCGCGCAGCCGACGCCGGTGATCGCGACGCTCTCGGACGAGGGGGTGCTGGTGTCGCTGTCCGACGACCTGTACCGGTCGGAGAAGCGGATCGTGGTGATCGTCGAGGGGAAGCCCGTCGCTCAGATCCAGAGCAAGCAGACGCGCGGTGTGACGAGGGTGGTCCCTGATGTCGTCGATGGTCGGACGGTCCTGCACATCCCCGGGGTGAAGCCCGGCGATCGCATGGCGGTCACGGAGTACGTGGGGTCGCTGGACGACGGGTTCGACGACACGCTCCGCCGGACGAGGCTCTTCGCGGGGCAGCTCAGCGATGCCGCTCCCGCGTCGACCGAGGCCGCTCCCGGAGCGGTGCCGATCGCGCAGCAGCCGTTCGTGATCGCGACGCTCTCGGACGAGGGGGTGCTGGTGTCGGTGTCCGATGACCTCTACCGCACGGACAAGCGGTTCGTGGTGATCGTCGAGGGGAAGCCCGTCGCTCAGATCCAGAGCAAGCGGACTCGCGGTGTGGTGAGGGTGGTCCCCGATGTCGTCGATGGTCGGACGGTCCTCTACATCCCCGGGGTGAAGCCGGGCGATCGCATGGCGGTCACGGAGTACGCGGGGTCGCTGGACGACGGGTTCGATGACACCCTCCGCCGGACGAGGCTGTACACGGCGCAGCTCGGCGATGCGGCTCCGACGGGCGGGCAGCCGGCTCCGGTCTCGACCGCGGCACCGACTCCCGGTCCTGTCGCGGGGCCCGGTACTGCGAAGGATGCTCCGGTGGTGACGGTGTCGTACGAGGACCGCCGAGCGGTCTTCTCCTTGGCGGAGGACGTCGCTACCAGTACGGCGCGGGTGTTGATCTCGGTGAACGGCGTGAAGATCGGATCGGTCTGGAACGACGAGCTCACCGGTCTCTCGGGCGCCTACTACTCGGGGCACCGGCTGTACTTCGCGGCTGATGCGCATCCGGGTGACCAGGTGAAGGTCACTCTGGAGGGTGGCAACGGGTCCGGTGTCGATGAAGACGCTCCGGAGCGTGTCCTGTTCGAGGGGACGCTGTAGCCGGCGCTGCTCTCTCTCGAGAAGTGGTTCTGTACGCAGAAGTTGCGGTAGTCGAGTGCGACTACCGCAACTTCTGCGTGGTGATGGGGGCGGGATCGGCGCGGGCCGCGCTGGAGCGGAGCGCGGCGCGGCGCTCGCGGGTCGGGACAGGCATCCCGCACTGCGCGACAGGGGGAGAAGGGGTGCGGTGCGCCTCGAACACAATGGCTCCTCGTGACCGGCCGGGGCCGCTCCAGAAGGCGCCGCTTCGTCGTCGCCGGTCGCAGTGAGAGAGGAATTCCATGAGAAGCACGCGCACCCTGGCGGCCTGCGTCGCCGCGACCGCACTGGTCGGGCTGCTGTCGGCGACGCCCGCGACGGCGGCACCGGCCGACCCGGCCGGGGTCGGGGCCTCCCGGTCCGCGGCCGCGCCGGCCGTGCCCGCTCCTGCGCCGAGCTCGGCTGTGACGGCGTCCCTCGTGAACGGTCACGTGATCGTGAGCCTCCCCGGCGAGATCTCCTCGTCGGACACGTGGCTCATGGTCCGCGCCGGGGAGAGGGTCCTCGGTCAGATCCAGAACGGCGTCGTCCTCGGCGGGACGTCGTACTACGCGTTGGACGGCCGGATGAAGATCGAGTTCGGTGCCGCGCAGGCGGGTGAGCGGCTGGAGGTCTTCCAGCTCGAGGGATCGCTGGGCGATGACGTCGACGACGCCCACTGGATCAAGAAGCTGGCCGACTTCCGAGCGTCGGACGCTCCGGTCGAGTCGGGACTGACGGCGTCGTTCGTGGACGGCTTCGCGGTGGTGAGCGTGCCCACCGCCGTCATCGCGGCGGAGAGGAGGCTCGTGTTCCGGGCCGACGGGGTGGAGGTCGGTCAGAGCTACGGCGGGAAGACGTTCATCGGCGGCGGCCAGGACGGGCGGACCGCGTTCCTCGGCAGCAAGCGGATCGACGGCGACCGGACGAGGATCCAGCTCCTCGGTGTGAAGCCCGGCAGCCGGGTGGAGGTCTCGGAGTACGAGGGAGCCGGGTTCGACTTCGGGGTGGAGGACGTCAAGCGGATCGCGAAGCTGTTCGACCAGCAGGTGGGCGAGAAGCCGGGCATGGCGGTGTCCCTGGTGAACGGGAACGCCGTGCTGTCCGTGCCCGATGAGGTCCTCCGGACGAACAAGCGGCTGGTGGTCTCCACCGGCGGAAGGGACCTCGGTGAGATCCAGGGCGACGCGGCGTACGGGCCCGTGAAGGTGTGGCGCGAGGGTGACGCCAAGCTGTTCGAGTTCAGCACGGTGTCGCCCGGTCAGCACCTGGAGGTCTGGGAGTACGAGGGCACGTGGTACGACTCGCGCGATCCGGCCCACCGCAAGGAGAAGCTGCTCGACCAGGTTCTGACGGCCACGCCGCCTGCGCCTCCCGCGCCCGCCCCGGTGGAGCCGACGTTCGTGAAGGCGTCGATCTCGGACGGTCGTGCTCTGGTCACCCTGCCGGACGCGATCGTCGAGTCGGATCGGCGCTTCGTGGTCGTGGTCGGCGGGAAGCCCGTCGCCGAGATCCGGGAGAACGATGCCCGCGGCGTCGCCGGTGTCTCGAAGTCGACCGAGGACGCGGAGACGACCTTCTTCATCGATGGTGTGGATCCCGGCGATCGGCTGGAGGTCTGGGAGTACGAGGGCGTGCTGGGCTTCGGCTTCGACGACGCGCTTCGGAAGGCGAAGGTGTTCGACCAGCAGCTCTAGGCCACCCGGCTCATGACGCTGAAGTCGCGGTGGTCGCGTTCGACCACCGCGAATTCAGCGTTGTGGCGGGGTCAGCGCGGGGTGCGCAGGAGTGCGGTGCGGCGCTCGCGGTCCTCGAGGGCGGCGCGCTCGTGGCGGAGGGCGGCGACCTCCGCGTGGGTGGGCGGGAGGCGGCGCTCCCGGGTGCTCCACGCCACGAGGGCGATGCCCGCGCGGAGCGCGAGGCGGTCGAGGAGGCGGGCGAGTCGGGGTCGGGGGAGGCGGGCGACGAGTGTCGCTGCGGTGTTCACGATGGTGTCCTTCGTGCGGGGCCCGGTCGGTGCCGGGCGGCTGGCGCGCGGGCGCGCCGGAGAGCGCCTGGTGGGCGCGGCGAGGAGCGCGCTCGGAGCGCGCGGAGCGGCCGCCGGAGGGGCGGCGCGCAGGACCCGGGATCGGGTCGGGGACGGGACGACGGTCCGTGCGGCGGTGCCGCGGGACCGGGAGCTTCTTCTGCGCCGTCACCGTCTGAGCGATGACGAGCGGGAGGCTCGACCGGTCAGTCGGAGAGGGCGCCGAAGAAGCCGGCGGTGGTGAAGTGCGGCGCGTTCGTCATGGTCGGCTCCTTTCGTGGTGGCGTTCGTCGACCGTAGCGGGCTGCGGGTGTACCTGGCAAGAGGCTGAGTGCGGGTCGGCCCCTTCTGCTGATCGAGTAGGCCGCGGAGCGGGCGTATCGAGATCCTCCGTGCTGACCGCGTGGGTCTCGATACGCCGCCTGCGGCGGCTACTCGACCAGCAAGAGAGGGCATGCAGCGCCGAAGGTGTCAGTCCTTGCATGCTGATCGAGTAGGCCGCACTGCGGCCGTATCGAGATCCACCACCGTCAGAAGACAGGTCCGCAGACCCGCTCTGCTGGCGACGGCGGATCTCGATACGCCGCGTTCCGTGGCTACTCGACCAGCATGCTTCCCGGGTCAGGCGCGGGGGCGGGGCTGCAGGCGCTCGAGCTGGGTGACGTGGGCCGGGGTGAGCTCCTCGAGGGAGTGGGCGCCGAGGAGCTTCATGGTGCGGACGATCTGGTCGGAGAGGATCGCGATGGTGCGGTCGACGCCCTGGCGGCCGCCGGCCATGAGGCCGTAGAGGTAGGCGCGGCCGATGAGAGTGAACTTCGCTCCCAGGGCGATGGAGGAGACGATGTCGGCGCCGTTCATGATGCCGGTGTCGACCATGACCTCGGTGTCGGTGCCGACCTCGCGGACGACCTCGGGGAGGAGGTGGAAGGGGATGGGGGCGCGGTCGAGCTGGCGGCCGCCGTGGTTGGAGAGGACGATGCCGTCGACGCCGAAGTCGGCGAACTTGTGGGCGTCTTCGACGCTCTGGACGCCCTTGATCACGAGCTTGCCGGGCCACATCTCGCGGATGACCTTGAGGTCTTCGTAGCTGATGGTGGGGTCCATGGCGAGGTCGAGCAGGTCGCCGACGGTGCCGCCGGTCGCGCTGAGCGAGGCGAACTCGAGCTTCTGGGTGGTGAGGAAGTCGAACCACCACCACGGGCGGGGCAGGGCGTCGAGGACGGTGCCGACGGTGAGCTGCGGCGGGATGGAGAAGCCGTTGCGCTTGTCGCGCAGGCGCGCGCCGGCGACGGGGGTGTCCACGGTGAAGAACAGGGTCTCGTAGCCGGCGGCGGCGGCGCGCTCGACGAGGCCGTAGGAGATCTCGCGGTCGCGCATCACGTACAGCTGGAACCAGTTCCGGCCGTGCGGGTTGGCCTTCTTCACGTTCTCGATCGAAGTGGTGCCGAGGGTGGAGAGGGTGAACGGGATGCCTGCGGCGGCAGCCGCTCCGGCTCCGGCGGTCTCGCCCTCGGTCTGCATCAGGCGGGTGAAGCCGGTCGGGGCGATGCCGAACGGCATGGCGGAGGGTGCGCCGAGAACGGTCGCGGTGGTGTCGACGGCGGCGACGTCGCGGAGCACCTGCGGGTGGAACTCGACGTCCTCGAAGGCCTGGCGGGCGCGGGCGATCGAGATCTCGCCCTCCGCGGAGCCGTCGGTGTAGTCGAACGCGGCCTTCGGGGTGCGGCGCTTCGCGATCGAGCGGAGGTCCTCGATGGTGAGAGCGGCGTCGAGGCGGCGCTTGCGGCCGTCGAGCTCGGGCTTCTTGAAGCTGAGGTACTCGAGCAGCTCGACGGGCTTCGGGAATTGGCGCTGGACCATGCTGGTCAGCCTTTCTCGGGGGAGGAGGGACGGGGTTCGTAGCGCGTCGGCGGGAACGCCCGGCGCACGAGGGCGCGCAGCGACTCGAGCGAGCCGGAGACGAGACCCTGCGCGCGGGCCTGGACGATGATGTTCCCGATCGCCGTGGCCTCGCTGGGACCGGCCTCGACCGGGAGCCCGGTGCGGTCGGCGGTCAGCTGGCAGAGCAGCTCGTTCTGCGAGCCGCCGCCGACGACGTGGATCGTGCGGACGTGCTTGCCGCTCAGCCGGACGGCATCGGCGAGGGTGCTCGCGTAGGCCTCGGCGAGCGACTCCAGGATCGAGCGGACGAACTCGGGGCGGGTGCGCGGCTGCGCGAGACCGCGCTCGACGCACCACTCGACGATCCGGCCGGGCATGTTGCCCGGCGCGAGGAAGCGCTCGTCGGCCGGGTCGAAGGTGGTGATCGGTCCGCGGATCGCCGCGGCCTGGCGCAGCAGCTCGGCGAGGTCGATCTGCTCGCCGGTGCTGCGCTCCCAGGTGCGGATCGACTCGGAGAGCAGCCAGAGCCCGGAGACGTTCTTCAGGAATCGGACTCGCCCGTCGACGCCGCCCTCGTTGGTGAAGTTGGCGGCCCGACCCTCCAGCGAGACCACCGGCTCCTCGAGTTCGACGCCGACGAGCGACCAGGTGCCACTGGAGATGTACGCGAAGTCCTCGCCAGCGGCCGGCACGGCGACGACGGCCGAGGCCGTGTCGTGCGAGCCGACGGCGACGACGCCGAGCCCGACCGGGGCGCCGAGCTCCGCGGCGACGGCGGGCAGGAGCGAGCCGAGCCGGGAGCCCGGCTCGATCAGGGGCGCGAGGATCCCGAGCGGCAGATCGAGGCGCGTGAGGAGCTCGTGGTCCCACGCGCGGGTGTGCGGGTCGAGCAGACCCGTGGTGGAGGCGTTGGTGATCTCGGTCGCGGCGACACCGGTCAGCCAGTAGCCGATCAGGTCGGGGACGAGCAGCGCCTGGTCGGCGAGGGCGAGCACGTCGCGCTCGGCGGCGAGCTGGAACAGCGTGTTGAACGGCAGGTGCTGCAGTCCGTTGCGCGCGTAGAGCTCCTCGGCGCCGATCCGTGCGTGCACGTCGGCGACGCCGCGCGCGGTCCGCTCGTCGCGGTAGTGGTACGGCGCGCCGAGCATCCGGCCCCGGCGCAGCAGGGCGTAGTCGACGGCCCAGGAGTCGACGCCGATCGAGACGACCTCGGGCTCGTCGCGGAGCGCGTTGGTCAGCCCGGTGGTCAGCGAGCGGTGCAGCTCGAGGATGTTCCAGTGCAGCGCGGACTCGCCGCCCTCCTGCACGCGGACGGGCTGGTTCGGGAAGCGCGCGACGTGCCGCATCCGCAGCTCGTCGTGGCCGACGTAGCCGAGGATGACGCGCCCGCTGGTGGCGCCGAGGTCGACCGCCGCGACGGCCTTCATCGGAGGACTCCTTCGATGGACGCCTTCGGCGGGATGCGACCCATTGAGGGTCGCCGTCGCGTTCCACGGTCTTCCGGGCCGAGGGCTGCCGCCTTTCGGGCGATGCTGCGGCGTTCCCGCGATGACGATGTCATCGCAGGAAGGCCGCAGCCACGCCCGCGTCAACCGGCACGTGGAGTCCGGTCGTGTGCGAGAAGTCGGAAGTGCAGAGCGCGAACACCGCGTTGGCGACGTTCTCGGGGACGACCTCGCGCTTGAGGATGGTGCGCTTGGCGTAGAACGCGCCCAGGTCCTCCTCGTCGATGCCGTAGGTCTTGGCGCGGTTCGCGCCCCAGCCGGAGGCGAAGATGCCGGAGCCGCGGACGACGCCGTCGGGGTTGATGCCGTTGACCTTGATGCCGTGCTCGCCGAGCTCGGCGGCCAGCAGGCGCACCTGGTGGGCCTGGTCGGCCTTGGTCGCGGAGTAGGCGATGTTGTTCGGGCCGGCGAAGACCGAGTTCTTCGAGGAGATGTAGACGATGTCGCCGCCGAGCTTCTGGTCGACGAGCACGCGGGCCGCGGCCTGCGAGACGAGGAACGAGCCCTTCGCCATCACGTCGTGCTGGAGGTCCCAGTCGGCCTCGGTGGTGTCGAAGAGCGATTTGGAGAGCGAGAGGCCGGCGTTGTTGACCACCAGGTCGAGACCGCCGAAGGCGAGCACGGTGGCGTCGATCGCGGCCTTCACGGCGGCGGCGTCGGAGACGTTCGCCGCCACTCCCACCGCGACGTCGGTCGAGCCGAGCTCGGCGGCCCCGGCCTGCGCCTTGGCGAGGTCGAGGTCGGCGACGACGACGCAGGCGCCCTCGGCGGCGAGGCGGGTGGCGATGGCCTTGCCGATGCCGGAGGCGGCGCCGGTCACCAGCGCGATGCGGGAGGCGAGGGGCTTGGGCTTCGGCATGCGCTGCAGCTTCGCCTCCTCGAGCGCCCAGTACTCGATGCGGAACTTCTCGGCCTCGTCGATCGGCGCGTAGGTGGAGATCGCCTCGGCGCCGCGCATCACGTTGATCGCGTTGACGTAGAACTCGCCGGCGACGCGGGCGGTCTGCTTGTTCGCGCCGTAGGAGAACATGCCCACGCCGGGCACGAGCACGATCAGCGGGTCGGCGCCGCGGATCGCGGGGCTCTCGGGCGTGGCGTGTGCGTCGTAGTAGGCCTGGTAGTCGGCGCGGTAGGCCTCGTGCAGCGCGGGGAGGCGCTCGACGATCTCCTCGACGGTGGCCGTGGCCGGCAGGTCGACGAGCAGCGGCTTCACCTTGGTGCGGAGGAAGTGGTCGGGGCAGGAGGTGCCGAGCGCGGCCAGGCGCGGGTGCTCGGTGCTCGCGAGGAAGTCGAGGACCTCGGCGGAGTCGGTGAAGTGGCCGACCTGGGGGCGGTCGTGCGAGGCGATCGAGCGCAGGTGGGCGGCGAGGGCGGCGGCCTTGGCGCGGCGCTCCTCCTCGGGGAGGGCGGCGTAGCCGTCGAGGGCGGGGCCGAAGGGCTCGGGGCGGCCGTGCTCGGCGATGTAGGCGCTCGCGGTCTCGATGATGCGGAGCGAGTTCGCCTCCGCCTCCTCGCTGGTGTCGCCCCAGGCGGTGATGCCGTGGCCGCCGAGGATCGCGCCGATGACCTCGGGGTTCGCCTCCTTGATCGCGGCGATGTCGAGGCCGAGCTGGAAGCCGGGGCGGCGCCACGGGACCCAGGCGACGGTGCCGCCGAAGGCCTCCGCGGTGAGGCGCTCGCCGTCGGCGGCGGTCGCGAAGGCGATGCCGGAGTCGGGGTGCAGGTGGTCGACGTGCGCGGCGTCGACGAGGCCGTGCATCGCGGTGTCGATCGAGGGGGCGGCGCCGCCCTTGCCGTGCAGCGTGTAGTCGAACGCGGCGACCATCTCGTCCTCGCGGTCGACGCCGGGGTAGACGTTCACGAGCGCGCGGAGGCGGTCCATGCGGAGGACCGCGAGGCCCGACTCCTTCAGCGTGCCGAGATCGCCGCCGGAGCCCTTGACCCAGAGCAGCTCGACGGGCTCGCCGGTGACCGGATCGGTCTCGACGCCCTTCGCGGAGGTGTTGCCGCCCGCGTAGTTCGTGTTGCGCGGGTCGGCCCCGAGGCGGTTCGAGCGGGCGATGAGCTCTGCGGCGGTCGAGGCTGCCATGACTTCTCCGTCTGATTGAACGAGTGTGTTAACTATCACAGAAGCTAACAGGCCGACTCGTTCCGGTCAATGCTCGTCAGCGCACGTCGGCGAGGCCGCGGAACGGGTCGAGTCGCTCGTCCGCGGGGTCGAGCTCGGTCACGAGCACCGCGATCGCGTCCCAGTCGAGCGCGCGGGCGAGGGCCGTGCGCTCGAGCTTGGACGAGTCGACCAGCAGCACCGTCTCGGCCGAGGCGGCGACGAGCACGCGCTTCACCTGCGCCTCCTCGAGCGTCACCTCGCTCGTGCCCGCGCGGGTGACGGCCGAGGCGGAGGTGAAGAAGCGGTCGTAGTGCAGCTCGGCCGCGCCGGCGCAGGCGAGCGGGCCGACGAAGCTGTCGGTCTCGGCCTGGAGCTCGCCGCCGATCAGGACGACCCGGGCGCGGGTGGCGCGGGCCGAGGCGTGGTTCTCCAGTGAGTTGGTCGCGATCAGCAGCCGCGGCGACTCCGGGGCGGCGGCGAGCAGGGTTCCGGCCGTCGAGGAGGCGTCGACCGCGATCGCGCCGGAGTCGGGCAGCAGCGCGACGGCTTTGCGCGCGATCTCGCGCTTGGCGGCGGCGCCCGCGGCCAGGCGCTCGGCGAAGGGGCGGGGGCGGAGCGCGGCGACCGCGCCGCCGCGGACCCGGCTGAGCCGGCCCTCCGCCTCGAGGTCGGCCAGATCGCGGCGCACGGTCATCGTCGACACGTCGAGCTCGGCCGCCGCGTCGTCGAGGCGGATCGCGCCGTCGCGCTCGAGCAGCTCGATCAGGCGCGCGCGCCGCTCCGCGGAGTCCACCGTGGCCATGCCGCTCCCGTTCCGCCGGCGCGTGGGCGCCCGCGCGATCGAGAGTAACGGTGGGCGCGCGGGCGGGGCGCCGGTCCGGCGGGCCTCAGCTCTCGCCGTCGCGGTCGCGCCGCACCTGGGCGGACGGGTCGCGACCGGTCACCGGGAACGGCCCCGTCACTCCGTCGCGCAGCTCCGCGATCCGCAGGATGCGGCCGCGCTGCAGGAACCAGCCCGCCACCAGCAGCGGGACGATGATCACCAGCGAGGCGATGGTGAGCGTGCCGACCGGGAAGTCGATCGCCATCAGCACCAGCACCACGGCCAGGAAGACGAGGGTCAGCCAGGAGGTGACCGGAGCGCCGGGGAGCTTGAAGGACGGCTCCTTCGCGAGGCCCTTCTTCGCCCACTGCCGCAGCCGCATCTGGCAGAGGATGATCGTGCCCCACGCCGTGATGATGCCCAGGCTCGCGATGTTCAACGCGATCTCGAACGCCTGGCTCGGCACGAAGTAGTTGAGCACCACGCCCGCCACCGTGAAGGTCGCGGTGAGCAGGATGCCCGCGTAGGGGACGCCGCCCTTCGACATCCGCGTCGTCCACTTCGGGGCGGAGCCGTTCATGCCCATCGAGTGCAGCGCGCGACCGGTGGAGTAGAGGCCGGCGTTGAGGGAGGAGAGGGCCGCGGTGAGCACCACGAAGTTCATGATCGAGCCCGCGATGGTGCCGACCTCGGGCCCGCCGATCGAGGAGAAGAAGGTGACGAAGGGGCTCTCGCCCTCCTTGTAGGCGGTGTAGGGGAGCAGCAGCGAGAGCAGGACGATCGAGCCGACGTAGAAGATCGCGATCCGGAAGATCACCGAGTTGATCGCGCGCGGGATGACCTTCTCGGTGTCCTGCGTCTCGCCGGAGGCGGTGCCGACCAGCTCGATCGCGGCGTAGGCGAAGACGACGCCCTGCATCACCAGGACCGCGGGGAGCAGGCCGTTGGGGAGGATGCCGCCGTTGTCCGAGAGGATCGAGACGCCGGTCTGCACGGTCTCGCCGCCGGCCTGCACCGGGAAGGCGAAGACGAGCCAGATCAGCGCGACGACGAGGAAGGCGACCAGCGCCGTCACCTTGATCAGCGCGAACCAGAACTCGAGCTCGCCGAAGACCTTGACCGCGACCATGTTCGCGGCGAGGACGACGAGCAGCGCGATGAGGGCGAGGAGCCACTGCGGCGCCGCGGTGAAGGCCGACCAGTACTTGAGGTAGACGGCGACGGCGGTGGTGTCGACGATCGAGGTCATCGCCCAGTTGAGGAAGTACATCCAGCCGGCCGCGTAGGCGAACTTCTCGCCGTAGAACTCGCGGGCGTAGGAGATGAACGACCCCGACGACGGGCGGTGCAGGACCAGCTCGCCGAGGGCGCGGAGGATGAAGAAGGCGAAGACGCCGGCGACGAGGTAGGCGATCGCGAGGGCCGGGCCGGCGGAGTTGAGGCGGCCGCCGGCGCCGAGGAAGAGCCCGGTTCCGATCGCTCCGCCGATCGCGATCATCTGGAGCTGGCGGGGCTTCAGACCGTGCTGGTAGCCCTCCTGCTCGTGCGAGAAGTCCTTGGCGGGCGCCTGCTCCGCACCGATGTCGTCCTGCGCTGTCATGGCGTCACGGTACTCCCGCGCGGGGGCGGTTCCGGCCGCCGAGCGCGGGGAGGGGGCGGGTATGCGCTTGCCCGGTGGCTGAGCGGGCCCGCGGGGGCGCATCGAGACCCGAACTCGCAGGCACGTGCGTTCCGCGGAGACGGCTCCTGGTGAGGGGAAGCCGTGCTGATCGAGTAGCCCGCGGAGCGGGCGCATCGAGATCCACCAGGGCCAGAAGGACGAGTCTGCAGATCCGCCCTGCTGATGACGGCGGGTCTCGATACGCCCCTTCGGGGCTACTCGACCACCATGACGGGGCGCAGCCGCGTCCTTTCGCTCACCACCGAGACGCGAAGCGGTTTCCCCGCTCGATGCACCCGCGGAGCGGGCTGCTCGACCGGCGCGAAGCGGGTCGCTCGACCAGCAGAAGAGGGGCGCTCAGGCGGGCGCGCGGTGGGTGGCGAAGGCGAGGTCGAGGAAGGGGAGGCGGTCGCGCTCGACGACGGCCGTCAGGACGCGGTCGCCGAGGTCGGCGCCGACGCCGAGGACGTGCGCGTCGGTGTCGATCCGGAGTCCGGGGACCGGGCGGCCGTCGAGGAGGAGCGGGACGTCGTGCTCGACGCACTTCTCGGTCGCGGGGCCGAGCAGCTCGCCGGGGAGCCGGCCGCGGACGCGCTCGGCGTGGAACCGGTTCCTCAGGATGTGGTTCACGTGCTCGACGAGCACACTCTCGGCCGAGTGCCACGGCGGGGCGGGCTCGTGCGCGACGGTCGTCCGCACCGCCTCCCACAGCCACGGGTAGCGCATCCGGGCCTTGATCGCGGTCATCCAGTCGGGCAGCGGGCGCACCGGCGGGGCGTCGAGCGAGGCGCGCTGCTCGTCGTCGAGCTCCGCGAGGTCGG
Organism: Rathayibacter sp. VKM Ac-2928; assembly: GCF_022815545.1. Classification (NCBI taxonomy): domain Bacteria; kingdom Bacillati; phylum Actinomycetota; class Actinomycetes; order Micrococcales; family Microbacteriaceae; genus Rathayibacter; species Rathayibacter sp. VKM Ac-2928. The sequence goes on along the minus strand of NZ_JALGRU010000003.1, from coordinate 454,482 downwards.
CGGGGTCGTCGTGGTCGTCCGGGTTCAGCCAGAGCGTGTAGCCGATCGCCACGGACTCGATCTCGACGCGTCCGCCGGAGGAGCTCGACGACGTGCCGGACGTCCACGGCTCGAGCGACGGCTGAGGAACGAAGCCGTACAGCGGGCCCGGGAAGGTGCGCGCCACCTCGTCGAGGGTCGGAGGGACCGGGACGTCCTCGAGGCGGGCGCTCTCGTCGGCGAACATCCTCCGAGGGTGCCGCGGCGGCGCGGCGGGCGCAACGGCGGGCGGTGACCCGGCGCGAAGCGGCGGCGGGCGGGGGCCGGCGAGCGGAGGTCCGGCGATGGCGGGTCTCGATACGCCCGCTGCGCGGGCTACTCGACCAGCATGAGGGGGGGTCCGCGGAGCGGGGTGCTCGACCAGCATGAGGGGGGGTCCGCGGAGCGGGCTGGTCGACCAGCAAAGGGGCTCAGGCGCGGGCGTGGCGGGTGACGAAGGTGAAGTCGAGGAGGGGGAGGCGGTCGCGCTCGACGACGGCCGTCAGGAAGCGGTCGCCGAGGTGGGCGCCGACGCCGAGGACGTGCGGGTCGGTGTCGATCCGGATGCCGGGGACCCACCGCCCGTCGAGGAGGAGCGGGACGCCGTGCTCGACGCCGAGGTCCATCGCGGGGCCGAGGAGCTCGCCGGGGTCGCTCCCACCGGCGCGCTCGCTGCGGAGGCGGCTCCTCAGGACGCGGTTCACGTGCTCGAGGAGCGCGAACTCGATGCTCTGCCACGGCGAGTGCTCCTCCGCCACGCTCGTCCGCACCGCGTCCCAGAGCTGGGGGTACGGCATCCGGGCGGCGATCTCCGCCATCCACTCGGGCACGGGATGCGTTGGCGAGACGTCGAGCGAGGGCCTCGGCTGGCCGCCGAGCTCCTCGAGATTCGCGGGGTCGTCGTGGTCGTCCGGGTTGCGCCAGAAGGTGTAGCCGATCGAGGCCTCGTCGAAGAGGATCACCCCGCCCGCATCGCGCGCCGAGGCCGAGGACACCCACTCCTCCAGGGACGGCTGCGGCGTGAGGGTGAAGAGCGGACCTCGGAAGAACCGCGTCACGACGTCCAGCGTCGGCGGCTCGGGGAGCTCCTCGGGGGACGCGTACTCGTCGGCATGCATCCGTCCAGCCTCACGCGACGGCGGCGCGGTGGGCGACGCCGTTCGGCGAACCGGCGCGAGGCGACGCACCGGGGCTCAGGCCGGCGTTGAGACCGACGTCGTTGTGACGCCGCGTGCGGCTCGAGCCCTCGCCTTGATGGCCTCGATCACCTCGGTCTTGGCGTCCGAGTAGGCGTTCATGTCGGCCCAGCTCCGCTCCATCAGCGAGCGCTTGGTCGCCTCGTAGAGGGAGCGGTCGGCCGCGTCGCGCCGGAGGTGGTCGCGGAGCAGGAGGTACTCCTCGATCGCGGCGTCGCCCCGGGCGTAGAGGTGCACGTGCACGTCCCGCTCCGGGGTGCGGACGAGGCGATGGCCGGGCTCGCGGACGCGCAGCCGGTAACCGGCCGCGAGCAGTGGGGCCAGGTAGTCCTCCTCCGCGGTGATGTCGGGGACCGCGACGGCGACGTCGATGATCGGCTTCGCCGCGAGGCCGGGCACCGCGGTGGAGCCGATGTGCTCGATCGCGACGTCGACCGCCGCGAGGGCCTGCGCGATCCGCCGCTGGTGCTCGCGGAACGCCTCCGCCCAGCCCCCGTCGTACGCGTGCAGCCCGACCGCGAGCGGCTCGGCACCACCGACGATGTCGACGGTCGTGACGTCCGGCCGGGGGTGCTCGCTGCTGTCCATACCGGAATCCTCGCAGTGCTCGCGGCCCCTGATCGCGGCGGGCGAACGTCCGGGGCAAGGGCTTGCAGCCCGCCGATCGGAGGGATTGTCTGGAGGCAGGAGAGAGAGGTGTCACCATGACGCAGACCTTCCCCGCGTGGTTGCGGGACCAGGAGAAGAGGGACGACGAGGTCGGCGAGCTCGCCCAGACCTACGCCGGCCGCGGCGACCTGCCGGAGCACGGCGGACGCGCCATCTACGACGGCTACTTCGCGAGCGAGCCCGCCTCGGCGCAGGCCTCGCTCGACCGGGCCTGGATGGAGTTCGAGGCGCACCCCGAGCCGTCCGCCACCTCGGACGAGCCGGAGGGACTGCGATGAGCGACCAGACCCCGAGCCCCGTCGAGGACCCGGACGACCAGGCCGACAAGCCCTCGCAGGCCGAGGGCGAGGATCCGCGCGACACCCCGGTCGAGGTGCTGCCCGCCGAGGGCAAGCCCTCGAAGGCCGAGGGCTGAGCCGAAGGCTCGGCGTGAGGGGCGCTCCCGTTCGCGGGGGCGCCCCTTCCTGCTGTTGTCCGTGGCGGGGGGGATCTCGATACGCCCGCTGCGCGGGCTACTCGATCAGCATGGGCTGCCCGCTGCGCGGGCCGCTCGCCGACACGTTCCGAGGACGGCACCTATTCAGCAGAAGTTGCGGTATCCGGGTGCGACTACCGCAACTTTTGAGGAGTGGGGGCGGAGACGGCCGGGTCAGCGGCCGACGGCGGCCATCAGCTCGTGGGCCTCGGGGCTCTCGGGGTACTGGGCGAGGACGCGCTCGAGGTCGCGGCGGGCTGGGGCGCGCCGGCCGTCGGCGAGGTGGGTGCTGGCCCGCTCGTAGAGGGCCTCGATCCGGAGCTCGACGGGGCGGGCGGTCGTGACGTTCGGGCGCACCACGCGGTCGAAGGCCTCGAGGGCGCTCTCGATCAGGCCGAGCTCGCGCAGGGCGACGCCGCGGCGGATGAGGACCGCGGCGGACGGGGCGTCGACGTTGACCACCGGCGCCGAGAACTGCGCCATGTCGCCCCAGCGCCGCCGGGCGGAGTAGAGCGACGCGAGCGTCGAGGCGGCCAGCGTCGAGGGCGGGAGCGTCTCGACGGCGGCCGTGGCGCCGGCCGGGTCGTCCGCGGCGGCGAGCTCGGCGAAGAGCAGGCGCAGCGCGGTCGCGTCGAGCGGGACGTCGATGTCGAGTCCGGCGCTGAGCGGCAGATGGGCCGTGAGGACGATCCCGTAGCGGCGGAGGAACGGATCGGCGGCCGGGTCGTAGCGCATCCGCACCAGCCAGCCGGCGAGGCGGAGGGCGCGGTCGTCCTCCTGGCGCGACAGCGCGTCGCGGACCAGCTCGATCACGGCGGCGAGCTTCGAGCCCTCGGGAGAGGCGGCGGTCGCCTCGTGCAGCTCGGCGGCGGGGGCGCCCGCGCGGATCAGGCGGATGAGCGGCGCCTCCCACGGCTGCGCCAGCGGCGAGGGCCGGACGAGACCGGGGCCGCTGGGCATCGACAGCCCGGCCGAGAGCCGGGAGCGGTCTCGGGAGCGGCTGAGGGCCGGGCCCACGACGGGGTGCAGGCGAGCACCCGCGAGGACGCGCAGCTCTCCTGCGGTCCGGAAACCGATCCCCACTGCAGCACTCCCCCACTCGGGGGACCCACTCGACCCCCCAGGTCCCCAGTTTACGGGGTCCCCTGGCCTCCCTCCCCCCGAAAGGGGTCCGCGGCCGTGTCGGGAATCGGAGGAGGGCCGACGCGTCGGGTCGGACGGCCGCGAACGGACTCGACGGAGGCGCGATCGGGCGGCGTCTTCCCGGGCGGTGACCCTTCGGCCACCGCCCGCGGAGGCGCCTCCGTCAGGACGCCCTGGTCGGGACGCCCCGATCAGGACGCCCCGGTCAGGCGACGGCCGTGAGGCGGGAGCCGTCCGCGGCGCTGCGCTCGACGGCGTCGAGCACCTGCTGCACCTGCAGGGCGTCGGCGAACGACGGCGTGGGCTGGACGCCCTCGGCGATCGCCGTGACGAGGTCGACGACCTGGTGGCTGAAGACGTGCTCGTAGCCGAGCCCGTGCCCGGTCGGCCACCAGGCGGCGGCGTAGGGGTGCACCGGCTCCGTCACCTGGATGGTGCGGAAGCCCTGCGCGCCCTCGGGGTCGCGGGCGTCGTAGTACTCGAGCTCGTTCATCCGCTCGAAGTCGAAGGCGATCGAGCCGGTCTCGCCGTTGATCTCGATCCGGTTGGCGTTCTTCCGACCGGTGGCGACGCGGGTCGCCTCGAAGACGCCGACGGCGCCTCCGCTCAGCGTCGCGGTGAACAGGGCGGCGTCGTCGACGGTGACCGGGCCGCGCTCGGCGCCCTCCTCGGCGCGACCGCCGAGGCCGGCCTGCGCGGACAGGACCGGGCGCTCGGTGACGAACGTCCGCAGCATCGCCGAGACGCCGTCGATCGTCTGCCCGGTGAGCCACTGCGCGGTGTCGATGCTGTGCGCGCCGATGTCGCCGAGGGCGCCGGAGCCGGCCCTCTCCTTGTCGAGGCGCCACGTCAGCGGGCCCTCGGAGTCGCTCAGCCAGTCCTGCAGGTACTGCGCGCGGACGTGCCGGATCTCGCCGAGCCGGCCCTCCTCGAGGAAGCGCTTGGCCAGCGCGAGCGCCGGGGTGCGGCGGTAGCTGAAGCCGCACATCGCGAAGCCGGTCGCGGCGGCGGCCGCCTCCGTCATCGTCCGGGCCTCGGGGACGGAGCGCGCGAGCGGCTTCTCGCAGAGCACGTGCTTGCCGGCCTCGAGGGCGGCGATCGCGATCTCGGCGTGCTGGTCGCCCGGGGTGCAGATGTCGATCAGGTCGATGTCGTCGCGGGCGATCACCGCTCGCCAGTCGATGGAGGACTCGGCCGCGCCGAAGTTCTCGGCGGCGGCCCGCGCGCGGCCCTCGTCGCGGCCGACGACCACGGCGAGCTCGGGCTGCAGCGGCAGGTCGAAGAAGCGCGGGGCGGTCCGCCAGGCCTGGGCGTGGGCGCGGCCCATGAAGGCGTGGCCGATCATGGCGACGCGGAGGGGTGCTGTCATCGGAGGTCTCCTCGGAAGGGGCGCGCCGGCCGCGACCAGGGAGAGGTCGCGGCCGGCGCGGGACGGGTCGGGTGGTGCCTGCGGGCGCGGGCGGTGTCAGGCGCGGACGGGGTCGCCGACCGGCTCGCCGGCGGCCGTCCGCAGCGGGAGCAGCTCGGGCCGCTCCACCCTGGACTCGATCTCGACGACCGCCTTCTCGGCGCTCGAGCGGAGGATCGCGTCCATGATCTCGAGGACGTGCAGCCCGAGACGGCCGGAGGCGCGGTGCGGCCGGTCCTCCGCGATCGCCTCGGCGATGTCGGCGAGACCGACGCCGCGCCCGGTGTCGACGACGCCGGCGGAGTCGGGGACGACCCGCCAGTCCTCGTCGCGCACCGCGACCTCGACGGGGTCGGAGAACATGTTCGGGTCGGGGACGGCGATGGTGCCCTCCGTCCCGAAGATCTCGAACTTCGGCGCGCGGGTGCGCCAGACCTCGAAGCTGACCATCACCGTCGAGGTGACGCCGTTCTCGTGCTCGAGCAGCGCGCTGATGTGCGTGTCGATCGAGACGGGGATGGGCGTGCCGGCGCGCGGGCCGGACTCGATGGTGCGCGGGCGGTCCGAGCGGGTCGCGAGACCGGTGACCCGGACGACGGGTCCGAAGAAGTGCACCAGCGCGGTCAGGTAGTACGGGCCCATGTCCAGCAGCGGGCCGCCGCCGGGCTGGTAGTAGAACTCCGGCGCCGGGTGCCAGCGCTCGTGGCCGGGAGCGGCCCAGTGCACCTGCGCGGCGATCGGCGTGCCGATCACTCCGGAGTCGAGCGTCTGCCGCGCGGTCTGCACGCCGGTGCCGAGCACGGTGTCGGGGGCGCTGCCGAAGCGCAGGCCCAGCTCCTCGGCGAGGTCGAGCATCGGCGCGGCCTCGGCGGGGTTCAGGCCGAGCGGCTTCTCCGCGAAGACGTGCTTGCCGGCCTTCAGCGCGCGGGTGCCGATCTCGACGTGCGCGGCGGGGATGGTCAGGTTGAGCACCGCGTCGACCTCGGGGTCGGCGATCAGCTCGTCGACCGAGAGGGCGCGGACGCCCTGCTCGTCGGCGACCTCCTGCGCTCGCGCGGTGTTCAGGTCGGCGACCGCGACGAGGCGGAGGCCGGGGAAGGTCGGGAGGTTCGCGAGGTACTGCTCGCTGATCTTCCCGACTCCGATGATGCCGACTCTCAGCGGGAGGCCCACAGCAGTCCCCTCTCGATGATGGTGCGGACGTTGGCGTCCTGGAGGATCTCGACGCGGTGGCCCGGGGTCGAGACGAAGATGCGGCCCTCGCCCCACTGGCGGGTCCAGACGGCGGGGGAGGTGATCGGGCGGTGCCACGGGTCCCACTCGCGGACGGCCTGCGTGGTGGTCGCGAGCACGTCGTTGTAGTCGTCGTGCAGCACCCAGTACTGCTCGGTGGTGAGCTCGAAGTCGGTGATGCCCTGCGTGATCGGGTGATCGGCGGCGAGGGCCGTCATCTCGATCGTGTGCGGGACGTAGTTGTCCGACTGCTCGCCGGTGCGCTCGTCCGGGTGCTTGCCCGGGTGCGAGACGAACTGGCCGCCGATCAGCTGCAGGTAGTCGGAGTTGCTGCGGTACGAGTCGGCGATGCCGCCGTGCCAGCCGGCCAGGCCGGTGCCGCGCTCGACGGCCGCGCGCAGGCCGAGGAACTCGGGCCACTCGATCGAGGTCATGGTGTTGGACTGCACGATCAGGTCGACGGTGCGCAGGTAGTCCTCGTCGGCGTAGACGGCGGTCGACTCCTCGACGCGCACCTCGAAGCCGTTCTCGGCGAGGAAGGGGAGGAACAGCTCGGTCGCCTCGACGGGCTGGTGGCCGTCCCAGCCGCCGCGGACGACGAGCGCCCTCTTGGCGGGAGTGGACGGGGGGAGGTCGGTCATCGGTGTCCTCGGGGTGCTCGGCGGATCGCTCCGCGGTTCGTCATCGAACGGTAGTTGCGCAACTCTATTGCCGTTGCCGCCCGTGTGTGTCCAGTCTGCACCCGTGGAGAGTCGTGGGCAAGGCGGGATCCGGGTTCTCGCGACGGTCGTTTCCCGGCTGGGTTTCGCAACTCGTTCTGCTCTACAGTGGGGGCATGGACGACAGCGGTGCCGCTCCCCGGCCGACGATGGCGCGCATCGCCGAGCGCGCGGGGACGAGCGTGCCGACGGTCTCGAAGGTGCTGAGCGGCGGGACCGACGTCTCCGAGGCGACCCGGCTGCGGGTGATGGAGGCCGCGCACGAGCTCGGCTACCGGCGCCGGCCGCGGCTGCGTCCGCCGGCGGAGGACCCGCACGTCGCGCACATCGTCGACGTCGTGGTCGGCCACCTGGACGGCACCTGGATCGGTCCCGTCCTCGCCGGGATCGAGGAGGAGGCCGCGGCGGCCGGCGTCGACCTGGTGCTCACCCGCGCGCGGCCCGACGGGGAATGGGTCAACCGGCTCCTGCGCCGCTCGTCCCTCGGCGCGATCGTCGTCCTCGTGGACGTCACGGCGGCGCAGCTGCACCTGCTCACCACGGCCGAGCTGCCCGTGGTGATCGTGGACCCGATCACCCGCCCGCCCGCCGACGTGGCGAGCGTCGGCGCGACCAACTGGGACGGCGGCCGGATGGCGGCGGAGCACCTGCTCGCCCAGGGTCACACCCGCATCGGCGTGATCGCGGGCGCTCGCGGGCAGCTCTACAGCAGCGCCCGGCTCGACGGCTTCAGCACGGCGCTGCGCGATGCGGGGGTGCCGCTGCCGCGGGAGCGCGTGGTCTACGCCGGCTGGAACCGCGACCGCTCCCGGGTCGTCGCCTCCGCGATGCTGGCGGACGCGCTGATCCGGCCCACGGCGCTCTTCGCGCTCTCGGACACCATGGCGCTCGGCGTCTACGACGCGGCCGACCTGGCCGGCCTGCGCATCCCGGACGACCTCAGCGTGATCGGCTTCGACGACGTGCAGGAGTCGGCGTGGGCGACGCCGCCGCTGACCACGATCCAGCAGCCGATCGCCCAGATGGGCGCCGCCGCCTTCCGGATGCTGCACCAGGCGCACCGCGCGGCCCGGCCGCTGTCCTCGAGCGCGACACGGCTGGAGCTCGAGACGCGCCTGATCGAGCGCGCGTCGGTGGGCCGGCCGCGCTGAGGGCGGTGCGGCGGGCGGGCTGCGTACTGCTCCTCGAAGGAGTCGAACCGCGCTGTTCCCTATGACGCCATCGAGGCGAGTAGATTATGTCTCTCAGGACATGACCGGGGAGGTGCGCTGATGACGGAGAGCTCGACCGCCGTGCGCTCGGCCCGTGCCAGCCGCGGCTTCACACAGCAGCAGCTGGCGGACCTGACCGATGTCGATCAGGCCCGGATCTCGCGCATCGAGAACGGCCGGGACGCGGACTTCAGCACGGTGCAGCGCGTCCTGGCGGGCGCGGGGCACCGGCTCTACGCACTGCCCCTCCAGCGGGACGATGCCGCGGCCGCGGCTGTCGAGATCCGCGGACGGCTGCGAGTGGGGGATCGGGATCGCGCCCTGCGGGCACTCCTGCAGCTCAACGACAACCTCGTCGCTGAGCGCGGGCTCCTCCGAGGTGTGCTGGGGCTGGCGGAGCCCGAGCCGACGCGGAACCGCGCGTGGGACGCGGCGATCGCCGCGCTCGTCGCCTGGCGTCTGGGCGAGGAGGGGCTGCCTCTCCCGGCCTGGGTGACCCGGCCCCTGCGCTACCTCCCTGTCGCCGTCGTCCTCGAGATCGACCCCGCGGATCCGGCGCCGCCCGAGTCGGAGGTGCCCGAGGAGTTCCTGCGGCGCGGCGTGCACGTGTGGCGAGACACCTTCGCGAGCGTGTGATCGTGGCCGTCTCGCTCGACCGCGACGACATCATCGCGGGTCTCGCGGAACTCGTCGCTGAGCTCCATCAGCTGCGGGAGACGGCGGGCATCCGGCTCGTCGGCGGTGCCGCCCTCGCTCTCCGCTACTTCGACAGGGGCACGACGCAGGATCTGGACTCGCTCCACGTGAACCCGGGCAGTGATGACGTGGTGACAGGGGCGGCTGCGAAGGTGGCGCGCAGGCACGGGTGGAGCGACGACTGGCTGAACTTCGCGGTGGAGCAGACCGGATCGGTGCCGACTCTCGGCGAGCGGGTCGTCGAGTGGGAGACGGTGTACGACCGTGCGGGGGTCGTGATCCAGGTCGCATCAGCTGATGCTCTTCTCGCGATGAAGCTTCGCGCCAATCGACCCGGTCGCGATACCAACGACATCCGTCAGCTCCTGAGTCTCTGCGAGGTCGGCACTCTGGAGGCCGCTGAAGACCTGTTCGAGAGCTTCTACCCCGGCGACGCGCTCGCCGACCGCGCCGTCGCGATCGTGACCCGGATTCTCGAGGCGGGGCTGCCGGAGAAGCCGCCCTCGCCAGGGCCGATTCTTCTCTGAGTGCCGGGAGCGCGCCGAGTCGCCCGAGAAGGCGCGTTCTCGGGGTGGAGAACGAGCCTTCTCGGGCGAGTCGGTGCGGGCGGCCCGCCCTCCGGTAGGAGCGAGCGACCTTCGCGACGCGAGCGCCTGCTGGTCGAGTAGCCCGCGGAGCGGGCGCCCGCATGCTGATCGAGTAGCCCGCGGAGCGGGCGTATCGAGATCCACCTGCGCCGGACGGCGGGTCCGCAGGCTGGATGCTCGGAGGACGTTGGTCTCGATACGCCCCTGCGGGGCTGCTCGACCAGCGTGGAGTCGGGCGAGTCGGCGAGGGTCCGGGGCTAGAGGGCGCCCTGGGTGGCGGTGCCGGCGGGGATCGGGGAGAGGCGGGTGACGACGGGGGGCGCGGCGACGAGGCCCTTGATGGCGGCGTTCAGGCGGACGACGGGGTCGCCGGCGCCGTGGGCGTCGAGGGCCTCGGCGCTGGTCCACTTCTCGAGCATGACGATGGTGCCGTCGGGGGAGTCGTGGATCGCGTAGAGCTCGCAGCCCTCCTCGCCGTGGACCTCGGCGATGGCGGGGGAGAGGGCGGCGACGAGGGCGTCGTGCTCGCCCTCGGCGGGGGTGAAGATCGCGGTGACGACGACGGGGTCGGACATGGCAGTGCCTTTCGTGGAGGGGTGGTGGGGCGGAGTCAGTGCTGCGCCGGGGCGGCGCAGCTGGAGCGGATGACGAGGTCGGCCTGGACCTCGATGTGCTGGGGGGTGTCGGGGATCCGGCCCTGCATCCGGGCCAGCACCAGGTCGACGCTGTGCCGGGCGAGCATGTCGATCGGCTGGCGGACGACGCTGAGCGGCGGGGTGACGAGCTCGCTCCACGGGTTGTCGTCGAAGACGACCACGGAGAGCGCCTCGGGGATCGCGACGCCGAGCTGGAACAGGCGGTGCACAGCGCTGCGCACCTGCGCCGTGTTGGCGACGATCAAGGCGGTCGGCGGCTCCGGAAGCGCGAGCAGCGCGGCGACGGCCTCGCCGCCGATGTCGCCGCGGAACGGGACCTCGCGGATCAGCGTCCCGTCGATCGGCAGCCCGGCGGCGGTGAGGGCGGCGCGGTAGCCGGCGACGCGCGCCTGGCCGGTCGAGGTGCGCAGCGGCCCCGAGACGATCGCGATCCGGCGGTGGCCGAGCGCGAGCAGGTGATCGGTCGCGCGGGCGGCGGAGGCGGAGTTGCCGATGCTGACCACGTCGACGTCGTCGAGACCGGGGGTGGTGCGGTCGACGAAGACGACGTCGATCCCGGCCCGGCGCAGCCGCGACCACTTCTCGAGGTTCTCGCCGGACGGGGTCGCGATGACGCCGCCGACCGAGCGGTCGAGCAGGCTGGTGAGCGACTCGCCCTCGACGTGCGAGTCCTCCTGCGTCGTCATCAGGAGAACCTGGGCGCCGCGGGCGCGCGCCTCCCAGACGACGCTGTCGGCCAGGCGGGCGAAGAACGGGTTCGTGAGGTCGGGCAGGACCAGACCGATGGACAGGGTCTGACCGTGGCTCAGCTCGCGGGCCGCGGCGCGCCGCCGGAAGCCGAGCTGCTCGATCGCCTCGACCACGCGGCGCCGGGTGTCGACGGCGACCGGGCCGGTCCCGTCGTTGAGCACGCGCGACACCACGGACACCGAGACGCCCGCACTGCGCGCGACGTCGCGGATCGTCGGTGCTTTCTGCACGGTTCCTCCCCAGCTGTCGGGCAATCGTATCGGCGCGGGACCGGGCCGCCGCGCCCGCTGTTGACACACTCTAATCGTTGCTGGTACAAAACTGGTACCGGTTCCACTGGGAGCCGGCGAGCAGCACTTCCCCGACGAAGACTGCGCACGACGACGACGTCCTCCGCCCCCGAGGCGGCCCTCTGCGTCCGTGCGCCCCCGGACCAGAGAGGCCACCGTGAACCTGTACAAACTCCTCGGCGATCGCGAACGAGAGGGCCGCCCCATCCGCATCGGGCTGATCGGTGCCGGGCGCTACGGCACCATGTACCTCTCGCAGGCGCGCAACATCCCCGGCGTCCACGTGGTCGCCATCGCCGACGTCAACGTCGCCCGGGCCCGCGGGGCCTTCGAGCTGGTCGACTGGCCGGCCGAGGCGATGGCCGCGGACATCCCCGAGGCGCTCGCGAACCGGACGACCACCATCGTCGACAACGCCGCCGTCCTCTTCGAGCACGACATCGACGTCATCGTCGAGGCGACCGGCAACCCGATCGTCGGCGTGCACCACGCGCTCCGGGCGATCGAGACCGGCAAGCACATCATCATGGTCACCGTCGAGGCCGACGCGCTGGCCGGCCCCGCGCTCGCCAAGCGCGCCGAGGCCGCGGGCATCGTCTACTCGATGGCCTACGGCGACCAGCCGGCCCTGATCATGGAGCTCGTCGACTGGGCCCGCACCAGCGGCTTCGACGTCGTCTGCGCCGGCAAGGGCGCCAAGTACCTCGAGCACTACCACCAGATGAACCCCGACAACGTCTGGGAGAACTGGGAGTTCAGCAAGGAGCTGACCGACTCCGGACAGCTCAACCCGTACATGCACACCTCGTTCCGCGACGGCACGAAGGCCGCGATCGAGATGGCGGCGGTCGCGAACGCGGCGGGCCTGGTGCCCTCCGACTCCGGCCTCACCTTCACGCCGGGCGACGTCGAGGAGATCGCGACGATCAGCCGGCCGAGCTCGATCGGCGGCGCCCTCGACCACGAGGGGACGGTCGACGTGATGTCGAGCGTCCGGCGCGACGGCTCCCTCATCCCGCACAACACGCAGGAGGGCGTCTACGTCGTCGTCAAGGCGACGAACCCCTACGTGTCCACCTGCTTCGACGAGTACCCGTGGCACCCGGACCCGACCAAGCAGTACGCGGCGCTCTACCGGCCGTACCACTACGTCGGTCTCGAGCTGAACGTGTCGATCGCCAACGCGGCGCTGCGCGGCATCTCGACCGGGCACCCCGAGGGCTTCTACGGCGACGTCGTCGCGACCGCGAAGAAGGACCTCAAGGCCGGCGAGTTCCTCGACGGCGAGGGCGGCTTCACCGTCTACGGCAAGCTCGTCTCCGCGAAGCACTCGGTCGCCATCCGAGCGCTCCCCGTCGCCCTGGCCCACCACGTCGAGCTGCGCCACGACATCGCGCAGGGCGCGACGGTCGGCTGGGACGACGTGATCATCGACGAGTCGCTCGCCGAGGCGCTCGAGCTGCGCCGCGAGACCGAGGCGCTGCTCGCCTCCTGACCCCCTCGGGCCGGGCGAGTCCTCCGCCCGGCCCGCTTCCGCACCACCCTCGCGATCCGCGACCCCGCACGACCCCGCCCCACCTTCCGATGACGAAAGGCCCCCTCCCATGTCCTTCCCCACCCGCGCCACCGGCGCCGCCCTCGCCGGGCTCGCCTCCCTGACGCTCCTCGTCGGCTGCTCGGCCTCGCCCGACGGCGACGGTGGAGGTGCCGCTGCCGGCGGCTCCGGCGCCGACATCGTGTCGCTCGTCGACTCCTCCGCGCAGACCCCGGTCGACGAGGTCACCTCCTCGCTCGGCGACCCGGCCGTGCCCGACGGCGCCAAGCTCTGCTACATCACCCGCACCCTCTCGAACGAGTTCTGGGGCTACGAGCGCGACGGCTTCGAGAACCGCGCGAAGGAGCTCGGCGTCGACTACCAGACCTTCGACGTCACGGACGAGTCCTCGATCACCGAGCAGCTCGACAAGGCCAAGAGCGCGATGAACCAGGGCTGCACCGCGATCCTCGCCTCGCCCATCTCGGCGACCGGCCTCGACTCGGTCTTCGAGTCCGCCCTCGCCGACGGCATCCCGGCCGTCGTGCTGAACGACGCGAAGAGCGACGTCCCCGGTGTCGTCTACGTCGGCCCCGACGCGAGCACCATCGGCGCCACGGCCGCGGACTACATCTCCGACCTGCTGCCGGACGGCGGCCAGATCGCGATGATCGAGGGCGACCCCGGCTCCTCCAACGCGATCAACCGCGGCGACGGCTTCACGGCCGCGCTCGCGAAGCACGAGAACCTCGAGCTCGTCGCCTCGCAGACCGCCTCGTGGGACCAGACCAAGGCGCAGGAGATCGCGACCACGATGCTCACCGCGAACCCCGACATCAAGGCGTTCTACTCGCAGAACGACGGCATGGCGCTCGGCGTGCAGGCCGCCATCGACGCGAAGGGCCTCACCGGGAAGGTGATCCTCGTCGGCACCGACGGCATCCCGCAGGCGAAGAAGCAGATCCTGGCCGGCGATTACACCGCCACCGTCAGCGAGCTGCCGACGACGGAGGGCGCGACCGGCGTGGACGCCGCGCTCTGGCTCCTCGCCGGCAAGGAGGTCCCGGGCTGGATCGACGTGCCGGCCTTCATCATCGACAGCGAGAACGTCGCCGACTACGAGACCGGGATGCCGTGACCCGCGGCTGACCACCGCGCTCCGCCGGAGACCCCTCCGGCGGAGTGCGCTCCCGGCAAGGTCCCTCTCGATCAGGAAAGAAGACGGAACATGGCCGAGCATCTGCTCGAGGTCCGCGGCATCGCGAAGTCGTTCCCCGGCGTCCGCGCCCTGGACGGCGTGAGCTTCACCCTCGAACGCGGGGAGATCCGCACGCTCGCGGGCGAGAACGGCGCGGGGAAGAGCACCCTGCTCAACATCCTCGGCGGCGCCCTCCGCCCCGATCGCGGCTCGATCACCATCGACGGCGTGCGGCGGATGGAGTACACCTCGCGCCAGGCCCTCGCGGAGGGGGTGCGGATCGCGCACCAGGAGCCGGCCATCGTGCCCCAGCTCACGGTGACGCAGAACCTGCTGCTCGGGCGCACGCGCGCGCAGCGCGCCTCCGCCCAGGACGACATCGACCAGGCCCTCCAGGACGTCCACCGGATGGGCTTCCCGATGGACGGGCGGACGCCGGTCGGCCGGCTCAGCCCGGCGCAGCGGCACGCGCTCACCATCGCGCGGGCGTTCGCCTTCGGGGCCAAGATCGTCGCTCTGGACGAGCCGACGACCAGCATGCTCGAGCACAACGTCGAGGGCGTGCTGACCCGGGTGCGTGAGATCGCGCACGGGCGGGGCGTCGGCGTGATCTACGTCTCGCACAAGATGCCGGAGGTGATGAGCGTCTCGGACACGGTCGTCGTCCTCCGCGACGGGCGGCCCGCCTACGACGCGCCGATCGCCGAGACGTCCTCCGAGGACATCGTCCGGCGGATGGTCGGGCGCGAGCTGCTCTCGTTCGAGCGGCGGCACCCGGTCGCCGCGGACGCCGAGGTGCACTTCGAGGCCTCCGGCGTCACGCACCCGAGCGGCGTCGGGCCGGAGTCGATCCAGGTGCGGCGCGGCGAGGTCGTCGGCATCGCGGGCCTGGTCGGCTCGGGGCGCACCGAGTTCCTCCGCGCGCTGATCCGCGCCGACGAGGGCAGCGAGGGCACGGTCCGGCTCGCCGGCCGCACGCTCAAGGTGCGCTCGCCGCGCGACAGCCGCGACGCGGGGATCGCCTTCATCCCGGAGGACCGCAAGCACCAGGGACTCGTGCTGCAGACCCCGGCCTACGCGAACGTCGCCCTCACCTCCGATCGGCAGCTCAACGGCTTCGGTCCGTTCATCAGCACGAAGCGGCAGATCGCGACGGCGGAGGAGATGGGCCGGCGGATGTCGCTGCGCCCGGCCGACGTCCGGCTGAACGCCCGCCAGTTCTCCGGCGGGAACCAGCAGAAGATCGTGATCGCGAAGTGGATCTGGCTCGGCGCGAGCGTCTTCCTCTTCGACGAGCCGACCAAGGGCGTCGACGTCGGCGGCAAGGTCGAGATCTACGAGCTCATCGACCAGCTCGCCTCCGAGGGGCACGCCGTGATCGTCGTCTCGAGCGACCTGCCCGAGATCATCTCCCTCAGCGACCGGGTCCTCGTCATGAGGGCGGGCCGCTTCGTCTCCGAGCACGTCGGCGACGACATCACCGAGCACAGCATCGTCACCAACGCCATGGGCGTCGCGAAAGGAATCTCATGACCTCCCCCGAGACCGGGGGCGTCGCCACGCCGCCCCGCCGCTCCTTCAACCTCCAGGCCTTCGGCATCTACCTCGCCGCGGTCGTCCTCTTCGTCGTCCTCGGCGTCCTGAACCCCAACTTCCTCACCCTCGGCAATCTCCGCGACGTCGCGGTGTCGGCGAGCGTGAACGCGATCATCGGCATCGGGCTGACGTTCGTCATCATCACCGGCGGCATCGACCTCGCGGTCGGCGCGATGGCCAGCTTCGTCGGCATCGTCAGTGCGTCGCTGCTGGTCAACGGCGGGGTGCCGCCGCTGCTCGGGCTGGCCGCGGGCGTCGTCCTCGGCCTCGTCTGCGGCGGGATCAACGGGCTGCTGGTCACCAAGCTGAACCTGCCGCCGTTCATCGCGACGCTCGGCACGATGAGCGTCTTCCAGGGCGGCGCGTACGTCGCCACGAACGGCAAGCCGGTCTACGACGTGCCGAAGGAGTTCATCCTGCTGCTCAACAGCTACGTCGGCGGTGTGCCCGTCGTCGTGCTGATCGTGGCGGTCGTCGGCATCGCGGCCTGGCTGCTGCTGCGCAAGACCGTCTTCGGTCAGAACGTGATCGCGGTCGGCGGCAGCGAGGAGACCGCCTGGCTCTCGGGCGTGCGGGTGCACCGGGTGAAGATCGCGGTGTACTGCATCTCCGGCGGTCTCTCGGCGCTGGCCGGCCTGGTGATCGTCGCCCGGATCAACGCGGCGCAGCCGGACGCGGGCAGCCCGTACCAGCTGACCGCGATCGCGGCCGCGGTCATCGGCGGCGCGAACCTGATGGGCGGCGAGGGCCGCATCGCGGGCACCCTGGTCGGCGCGCTGATCCTCGGCGCTCTCACCAACGGCCTGGTGCTGCTGAACGTGCCGAGCTTCTACGAGCAGATCGTGACCGGACTCGTCGTCCTCATCGCGGTCACCCTCGACCAGGGCAGCAAGGGCTGGCCGATGCTCTCGCGGGGCCGGAAGAAGCAGCGCGAGGACGTCGCGGCGCCGCCCACCGAGTCGACGCCGTCCGTGCGCGCATGACGGCGCGCCGGAGCGCGACGGCGCGGCTGACGACGCTCGACGGGGCCCGCGTCCTGGTGACGGGCGGCTGCGGCCTGATCGGCCGGCCCACGGTCGCGGCGCTGCTGGCGGAGGGGGCGATGGTCACCGTCCTGGACCGGGTCGCGTCGGACGCGGACGTCCGCTCGATCGTCGGCGACGTGACCGACCCGGCCGTGCTGGCGGAGGCGGTGGCCGGGCAGGACGCGGTGGTGCACCTGGGCGGCTACGCCGGGCTGGGCATGGCGGACGCGGTCGAGACCTACCGGGTGAACGCGGTGGGCAGCTTCGCGGTGTTCGCCGCCGCCGCCGCGGCCGGGGTCGCGGAGGTCGTCTACGCCTCGAGCATCAACGCGAACGGCTACCCGCTCGGCGCCGAGCAGGTGCTGCCGCCCGTCTTCCCCTACTCCGAGGACGCGCAGCCGCGGATCTCGGACGAGTACTCGCTGTCGAAGCTCGCGACCGAGGACGCGGCGCGGATGGCGCACGCGACCTGGGGGCTGAGCCTCACCGGGCTGCGCTACCCGCTGGTCCGCGACATCACCGTGGACGGCGGCCGCGTGTTCGGCGCGCATCTGCGAGCGGTGCTGGCGGCCGACCCGCGACGGCAGGCGGCGGAGGGCTGGAGCTATCTCGACGCCGCCGACTCGGCGCGGGCCGTGCTCGCGGCGCTGCTGCACGAGACGCCGCCGGCGCCGGGGATCCTGGTGGCCGCTCCGCTCACCTATCTGCGCGGGAGCACCGCGGACGCGCTCGACGCGATCGCCCCGGACGTCCCGCGCGGGCGGCTCGAGGGGCGCGCGGTCGGGCTCGACCTGACCCGCTCCCGCGAGCTGCTCGGCTTCGAGGCGCGGGTGCTCCTCGACGACGTCGCACCGCAGGAGCTCGCCGACGTGGCGCCCGCGGGGTCCGGCGCATGAGGCTCTCGCTGCTCGGCCTCGGGCCGATGGGCGCGCCGATGGCGCGGAACCTGCTCGCGGCCGCGTCGCTGACGGTCTGGAACCGGACGGCGTCGCGGGCCGCCCCCTTCGCGGAGCTCGGCGCCGTGGTCGCGCCGACCCCCGCGGCGGCGGCCGGCGACGTCGTGCTGACCGTGCTGCCCGATCTGGTGCAGGTCGAGTCGCTGCTCGAGGGCGAGGACGGCCTGCTCGCGGGCTGGCGCGCGGCGGGGATCGCCGCTCCGGTGCTCGTCGTGCACGGCACCGTCTCACCGATCGCGGTCGCGGCTCTCGCCCGCCGCCTCGCCGCGGAGCACGGCGTGCAGGTGGTCGACGCCCCGCTCAGCGGGGGAACGGTCGGCGCCCGCGACGCGACGCTCAGCATCATGGTCGGCGGTGCCGACGAGCCGGTGGCCCGCGTGCTCCCCGTCTTCGAGCGGCTCGGCCGCACGGTCCGCCACCTCGGGCCGAGCGGAGCGGGTGCCACCGCCAAGCTCTGCAACCAGATCGTCGTCGCCGGCACGGTCGCCGTGGTGTCGGAGGCGCTGCTGCTCGCCCGGAGCGCCGGTCTCGACCCGGCGACGGTCGTCGAGCTGCTGCAGGGCGGGCTGGCGCGCACCGCGGTGCTGGAGCAGAAGAGCCGCAAGTGGCTCGACGAGGACTTCGCCGAGGGCGGCAGCGCCCGCAACCAGCTCAAGGACCTGCGCTTCGTCGCCGAGTCCGCCGCCGCCGAGGGCGTCGCACTGCCGACCACCGCCGCGGTGACCGCGCTGTTCGAGAGGATGATCGCCGAGGGCGACGGCGACCTCGACCACACCGGCGTGCACCGCACGCTCGCCGGGCTCGCCCGCCGACCGGAGGAGCCGCATGCCTGACCTCGTCGTCATCGACGCGCACCACCACCTCACCGACCTGCGCCGCTCGTACCCGTGGCTGGAGGGACCCGCCGAGCCGTTCCGCTACCACGGCGACGACCGCCCGCTCCGCCGTTCCTACAGCGTCGACGACTACCGCGCGGACGCCTGCGACGTGACGCTGCTCGCCTCGGTGCACGTCGAGAACGGTGCCGCCGACGCGCTCGCCGAGACCGCGTGGATCGACGCGCTCGCCCGGGAGAGCACGGTGCCGACCGTCCACGTCGCGCACGTGTCGCTGCTCGATCCGGAGGCGCCGCGGCTGCTCGAGGAGCACGCCGCGTTCTCGGTCACACGCGGTGTCCGCGACATCCTGAACTGGCATCCGGACCCGGTCTACAGCCACCGGGACCGGGGCGACGTCCTCGGCGATCCGGTCTGGCGGGCGAACTTCGGCCGGCTGCAGGGGCTGGGGCTCTCGTTCGATCTGCAGGTGTTCCCCTCGCAGCTCGCGGAGGCGGCGGCGCTCGCCGCGGACTTCCCGGAGACGGCGATCGTGCTCGATCACCTGGGCATGCCGATCGGGCGCGATCCGGAGTCGGTCGCCGAGTGGCGCGCGGGCCTGGCCGCGGTCGCCGCGCAGGAGAACACCGTCGTCAAGATCTCGGCGCTCGGCACCAACGACCACTCCTGGACCCGGGAGTCGATCGCGCCGTTCGTCCTCGAGACCCTGGAGGTCTTCGGGCCGGACCGGTCGATGTTCGGCAGCAACTTCCCCGTGGACGGGCTCTACAGCTCCTTCACCGAGCTGTACTCGGCGTTCGACACGCTGACGGCGCAGCTCTCGCCGCCTGAGCGGCTCGCGGTGTTCGCGGGGACGGCGGACCGGTTCTACCGGATGGGGGTGGCGCTGCCGCGAGCGGAGTGACGCGACGGCGTCCGCGGAGAGGTCGCGTCCGCGCCCGGTCGCCTCTCGACCGGTCGGCGGCGCGGGCCTACAGTGGCTGCGACGGCGGTCCGGGACGACTCCGGACAGGCCGTCGCCGAGCGGAGGGAAGCCATGTCCTCGACCGTCCCCGACGCCGCCGGCGCACCCGCCGCGGAGCCGAGCGCGGCGAGCCTGCGCACCTTCGGCTGGATCCTCGTCAACACCGCGGTCGCGAACGTGACGACGAGCTTCCTCTGGTTCGCGCTGACCTTCTGGGTGTACCTCGAGACGCGGTCGGTGCTCGCCACCGGGATCATCGGCGGCGCGTACATGCTGCTCGTCGCGGTCTTCGCGATGGCCTTCGGCACGATCGTGGACCGGCACCGGAAGCACCGGGTGATGGTGTTCGCCGGGGCGGTGACGCTGGTGTCGTTCGGCGTCGCCGGCGGCCTGTACCTCGCGCTGCCGGAGGCGACGCTGCTGGACTTCGGCGGGCCCTGGTTCTGGGTCTTCTCCGGCACGGTCCTGTTCGGCGCGGTGATCGAGAACATGCGGAACATCGCCCTGTCCACGACCGTGACGCTGATGGTGCCGGTGGAGCGCCACGCGAACGCGAACGGCCTGGTCGGCACGGTGCAGGGGCTCGCCTTCGTGGTCACGAGCGTGTTCAGCGGGCTGTCGATCGGTCTGCTCGGCATGGGCTGGACGCTGCTGATCGCGATCGGCGTCTCCGCCGCGGCGCTCGTGCACCTGCTGTTCCTGCGGATCGCCGAGGCGATCCCCGCGGCGGCCGGCTCGCGGGCCCCGCTGATCGATCTGCGGGGGAGCATCACGGCGGTGCGGGCGGCGACCGGGCTCTTCGCGCTGATCGTCTTCTCGACCTTCAACAACCTGATCGGCGGCGTGTACCTGGCGCTGATGGATCCCTACGGACTCGAGCTGTTCCCGGTGGAGCTGTGGGGCGTCGTGCTCGGCGTGACCGCGACCGGCTTCATCATCGGCGGGCTGCTGGTGGCGAAGCTCGGGCTCGGCCGGAACCCGATCCGGACGATGCTGCTGCTGGTCATGGCGATGGGCGTGATCGGCGCGGTCTTCACCCTCCGCGACTGGTGGTGGCTGTACGCCGGCGGCATCTGGGTCTACATGACGCTGATCCCCGCGGTCGAGGCGGCGGAGCAGACCGTCGTGCAGAAGGTCGTGCCGTTCGAGACGCAGGGGCGGGTCTTCGGCTTCGCGGCGGCGCTGGAGTCGGCGGCGGCGCCGATCACCGCGTTCCTGATCGCGCCGATCGCGGAGTTCGCGCTGATCCCGTACATGGAGTCGGCGGACGGGCGGGCGGCGTACGGCTGGCTGCTGGGCGACGGGGTCGGTCGGGGGATCGCGCTCGTGTTCCTGATCGGCGGGGCGGTCATGGTGGTCGCGGCCGGCGCGGCGATGCTCACCCGCTCGTACCGCACGATCTCGGCGCAGTACCTAGAGGTCGAGCCCGGGGAGCCCGATGCGCGGCCTGATCCGGCCTTCGACCGCCGTGAGCCGGCGCCGGGCGAGAGTGCGGTCGAACAGCAGCGCTGAGAGACGCTGTTCAGCCGGCCGCCGGTAGCGAGAGCCGGCCTAACCGTCGCTGGGCTGAGCCCGTCGAGAACCTCGACTGACGAGAGGCGGCACCTCGAGGGTCGGGACAGCCCGTTTCATGAAGCGGTCGAAGTCGGGAACGGTGAAAGCGGCGTAGCCGTGCTGAGGCGTGAACAGGAGCCCCATCTCGATCAGCTCGGCACGGGTGGGTCCCAGCTGCTGCGACGATCGCTCGAGGAGGACGGCGACGTCGCCCGCCTTCTGCGGTTCCGGTCCCAGCTCCGCCATGGCGCGCATGTAGGCGGTCTGCAGTGGCGTGGCCCGGTCGAGCCGGACGCGGAAGAAGGAGCTGTCAAGTTTGGCCTCGTACGCGTCACGAGCGAGTTCGACGTCCTCCCCGTGGATCCGGTCGTTCTCTGCGACTGTCCAGACCTGGTAGCCCAGCTCCTGCAGAAAGTACGGGTAACCGCTCGTGATCGCGACGGCGAGCTCGACCGCGTCGTCGTCCCAGACGGCTCCCTCGGCGGCGGCCGGCTCTCGCAGTGCGGCAGCGGCGTCGTCGTGGTCGAGCGAGTCGATTCGGGGGAATTTGAACAGCCGTTCCGCGTACGACTTGGCGTCTCCGACGAGTTCAGCGATCTGCGGCAGGCCAGCGCCGACGAAGGTGACGGGCAGGCTCCGCTGCACCGTCTTGTGGATGGCCTGAATGAGCGCTTCGAGCTGCGGCGAATCGAGGAACTGCACCTCGTCGATCAGGAGGACGATGCCCTCGCCCTGCTCTCCCGCCGCTTCACCAACGGCAACGAGGACATCGGTCAGATCGAGGCCGAGATCACTGTGGTCGGCGAGTCCTTCCGCGGGCGGGACGTCCCAGCCGATGGACCACGCTCCGTCAGCCCCGACCGAGATCGCGAACGCACTCAGGACGGACGCGGCGTGCCGACCTCTGTCGGTCCATCGAGCGCGCGGCGAGAGTCGCAGGAGAGCGGCCTTCAGCTGAGAGGCGATGACCTGACGGAAGCGGCCTTCGCCGTGCTTCACGGCCTCGAACTCGATCACCTCCCACTTCTCCTGCAGGGCGATCGATCGGAAGCTGTTGAGGAGGACCGTCTTGCCGACCCCGCGCAGTCCCGTGATGATCATCGATTGATCGGTCCTGCCGCGTCGGAGGCGGCGAAGAAGAGTGCGGAACGCCTCGGTCTGCTCATCGCGACCGATCAGGATCTCGGGCCTCGCACCTGCGTTCGGGGTGTAGGGGTTGTCGACGGCGTCCATGGCTCGATTTTAGGAGTGTTAGAGCGTTTTATCCAGATCTCCTAAAACGCTCTAACTTCCCTAACGAGCGCCGCCGGGGGGGATGGGTCGCCGTTGAGCGATCGGGGGTCGCGCCGGCGGATCCGGACGATCCCCGACCGGTACGGGCGGTGGACTGCAGGTGCTCCGAGCGGTTCGGAGCGACTCGCATCTCTGGAGGAGACCCGTCGTGAGCATCACCAGCACCCTGCACCTCAACTTCCGCGGCCGCGCGAAGGAGGCGCTCGAGTTCTATCACTCGGTCTTCGGGGGCGACCTCGTCCTCGCTCCCTACGGGGACGTCGAGGCGGGGCAGAGTTCCGCCCAGTCCGAGCAGATCGCCTGGGGGCAGGTGACGGCGCCGAACGGGTTCCACGTCATGGCGTACGACGTGCAGGACTCGCTGCCGTACGCGGCCGGCGAGAACGCGTTCTACGTGTCGCTGCGGGGCAACGAGAGCGCGGAGATCGAGCGCCTCGGCACCGCCCTGGCGGAGTCGGAGGGGGCGGTCGTCCACGTCCCGTTCGGGCCGTCGGTGTTCTCGCCGCTCTACGGCAAGCTGACCGACCGCTTCGGGGTCACCTGGATCATCGACGTGGTCGTGCCCTGGGCGGGATGAGCCGCTTTCTGCAGGTGCCGCGCGCAACATCAGCTGAGAAGGGGGTCCCTCCGCTGTCGAGGGAGGGCGGGTGCTCTCAGCTGATGTTGTGCGCGGCGATGCCTCCGGGGGTGGATCTCGAGACGTCTGCGGGGCGGGCTGCTCGATCAGCCTGAGGCGGGCGCCCAGCGCGGGCTCCTCGATCGGCAGTAGTGCGGGTGCGGCGCGTTCATGCTGGTCGAGTGGCCGCGGAGCGGCGTATCGAGACCGGGGGCGTGCAGGGGTGGATCTCGATACGCCCGCGAGCGGGCTACTCGATCAGCATGGAGGACCCGCGGAGCGGGCTACTCGATCAGCACGGAACGGCGCGCCCTGAGGCCGCGCCTCGATCAGCATGAAAAAGGGGCGCGCCCAGTGGGCGCTCCTCGGGCGGCGCGGCGTCGGTCGGCGCGGGGCGGGCGTCAGGCGGCCGGGGCGGCCGTGGACTCGCGGACGATGAGGGTGGAGGCGAGGCGGACGGTGGGGGTGTCGACGGGGTCGCCGGCCGCGAGCTTGAGCAGGAGGCGGGTGGCCTCGGAGGCCATGCTCGAGAGGGGCTGGCGGACGGTGGTCAGCTGCGGGCTGACCCAGCGGCAGAGGTCGACGTCGTCGAAGCCGACGACGGAGAGGTCCTCGGGGACGCGGAGGCCGCGGTCGCGGGCCGCGAGGTAGACGCCGTAGGCCTGCTCGTCGGAGCCGCTGATGATCGCGGTGGGGCGCTCCGGGAGGTCGAGCAGCTCGCCGCCGAAGCGCACGCCGCCGCTGATCAGCGAGTCGCCGTTCCGGACGAGCTCCTTCGCCGCCTCGACGCCGGCGCGGCCGAGCGCGCTGATGAAGCCGTCCAGGCGGTCCTGGTGGCACTCGAGCTCCATCGGGCCGGTGACGAAGCCGATCCGCCGGTGGCCGAGCGCGAGCAGGTGCTCCGTCGCCTCCCGGCCGCCGACCCAGTCGGTGGCCGACACGGTCGCGAACGACTCCGTGTCGCTGCCCTGCGGATCGATGGCGACGACCGGCACCTTCAGCTTCCCGAGCCTCTCGCGCGCCTCCGCCGTGAGGTCCGACACCACGAGCACGATGCCGTCCGAGCCGCGGGAGGCGATGCGGTCGATCCAGTCGGGCGCGCCGGCCCCGCCGTCGTGGGTGACGTTGAGCACCAGGTCGACGCCCGACCGGGAGGCCTCCGCCTGGGCGCCGCGGAGCAGCTCCGTCGCCCACTGCGTCTCGAGGCTGGAGACGACGAAGTCGATCAGCGTCGCGGATCGCTTGGCCTTGCGTCGCGCATAGCCGTGGTCCTCGATCAGGCGCTCGATCTCGTGCCGCTTGGGGGCCGAGATGCCGGGCTTGCCGTTGAGGACGCGGGACACCGTGGGGATGGAGACGCCCGCCGCCTCGGCGATTTGCGCGAGAGTTGCGCCGGATTCCGTCATGCGACACCGCCTTCCTGCTCAGCTCCCGAGGTCTTGACCTCTCGGTCCTCGTCACTTTACACTGCAACTCGTGCGCAACTTGCGCAGTAAGTTGCAAGCAAGTTTTGCGAGTCGCCCGAGGAGGCGGCGCCGCACCTCGATCCACGGACACTCCGCGACGACGCGGAGCGAAGGAGTAGCGCGATGTCGAAGAAGACGTTCGGTTGGCCGAGGAGGGCCGCGCTCGTCGCGGCCGGTGTCCTGGCGGTCTCGCTCACCGCCTGCAGCGGCGGCGGGGGAGGAGCCTCGAGCGATCCCGGCTCCGCCACCGAGGGCTCGATCACCTGGTGGGGCTGGACCCCGGACAAGCCGCTGGCGGACAAGCTGATCGCCTCGTTCAACGAGGAGTACCCGGACATCGAGGTGGAGTTCGTCTCGAAGCCGATCGACAGCTACGACTCGGTGCTCGGCCCGGCCATCACCTCGGCCGACGGCCCCGACGTCTTCAACGTCGCACCGGGCTCTGCGAACGGCGGCGTCGAGACCTTCCAGGCGGGCGCCATCGACCTCGGCCCCGCCGTCGAGGAGGAGCTCGGCGCGGACTGGCAGGACAAGCTGGCCGCCTCGGGCGTCGAGGGCCTCGCCGTCGACGACAAGGTGGTCGGCCTCTCCGCCGGCGCCGTCTACTCCGGCAGCATCTGGGTCAACCAGGACATGCTCGACGAGGTCGGCGTCACCGCGCCCACCACCTACGACGAGTGGGTGCAGGTCTGCCAGACCCTCGAGGCGGCCGGCAAGGGCTGCTTCGTCCAGGGCGCCGGCCAGTGGGCCTTCGACATGGACACCTTCGAGGCGATCATGCAGAACATCGAGCCCGGCGCCTACGCCAAGGCCGCCGCGGGCGAGATGGACTACACGGATCCCGCCTTCGAGCAGGGCCTGCAGATCTGGAAGGACCTCTTCGACGACGGGATCATGCAGGAGGGCGCCATCGGCCTGCAGCAGTACCCGGACGCCAACAACGCCTTCATGTCCGAGAAGTACGCGATGGTGATGATGGGCAGCTGGTACACCCAGTACACCGTCCGCGACTCGATGATCACCGCGATGGAGGCCGCCGGCGTCGCGGACCCCGAGCCGTTCACCATGGTGCCGATCCAGTTCCCGGACGTCGCGGGCACCGGGAACGTCGGCGAGATGTTCGGCGACGCGGACTACGGCCTCGCCGTGAGCACCAAGTCCGACGCGCAGGCCGCGGCGACCACCTTCGCCGTCTGGCTGACCACCTCCGAGGCCGGTCAGACCGCCGTCGCGAACACGCTGAACGACATCCCGTCGCTGGCGGGGGTGCAGCCCGACTGGGACGGCATCGACCTCGTCGCGCCGGACGCGCAGCTGGACGCGCTGAAGGAGTACACGGCGACGGCGAGCGCCGCGACCGACCCGCGCTTCGCGACGGTCAGCGCGGATCTCAACACCGCCTTCCGGGACGCGCTGATCGGCGTCGCCTCCGGGGACACGGACATCGACCAGGCCCTTCAGGGTCTGCAGTCCGTCGTCGACGACCAGAAGTAGGACCGAACCCTCCTCGCGGGCGGCCGACCGGGCCGCCCGCGACGGGCATCAGGCAAGGGAGCTGAGATGACAACGGCCATCGCGAGATCCGGGGCGGGAGCGCCCGACCGCGCCGCTCGGGGCGTGGAGCCCGCCCCGCAGCGCCGGCGGAAGCGGATGCTCCTCGGGCCCGGGATGATCTGGATCCTCCCGGCGATCGTCCTCGTGCTGGGGATGATCTACTTCGCCATCGGCTACACGGGGTACGTGTCGACGCTCGACTGGAACGGGTTCATCCTGAGCCCGTCGGAGTCGGTGGGCGCGGACAACTTCGTGCAGATGTTCCAGGACCGCGTGTTCTGGGGCGCGATCGGGCACACGGCGGTCTTCTTCGTCGTCACCTTCGCGGTGCAGACGGCGGTCGGCTTCACCTTCGCGGCGATCATGCACTCGCGGATCGCCCTGGCGCCGCTCTACAAGGTGCTGATCTTCGTGCCGACCGTCCTCGCTCCGGCGTCGATGGCGCCGGTCTTCCGCTCGATCTTCGACGTCGACGGGCAGTTCAATCAGCTGCTGCGCGGCGTCGGGCTGGGCGGGCTCGCCCACCCGTGGCTCGCGGATCCGGCCACGGCGATGCCGGTCGTGATGGCCGTCACCGTCTGGCAGTGGACGGGACTCACCTTCATCCTCTTCTACGCCGCGATGGCGCAGATCGAGCCGGAGATCCTCGAGGCGGCCCGGATCGACGGGGCGAGCAACCTCCGCACCCTCGTCGCGATCGTGTGGCCGATGTGCAAGGGCACGACGATCGCGCTCGCCACGCTGGGGATCATCGGGGCGCTGAAGACCTTCGACGTGCCGTACCTGGTGACCAAGGGCGGGCCGAACCACGCGACCGAGTTCCTCGGCACGTACATCTACCAGACCATGGTCGCGGAGAAGCACTTCGGCTACGCGGCCGCGATCTCGATCGCCCTCCTCGTCCTCGCCGTCGGCGGCGGCGTCCTGATGAACCTGCGGCGCCGCGCCGACGAGAGCTGAGGCCCGACGTGTTCGAACTCCGCACGGTCCGCTCGCGCATCGGCGTGCAGCTGCTCGCGACCGTCATCGTCCTCCCGTTCCTCTTCGCGCTCGTCGCGATGGTGCAGGGCTCGCTGGCCGGCGCCGGCTGGGGCAACTACGGCAAGGTCTTCGCGACCGGCGTCGTCCCCACCTACTTCCGGAACACGATCATCGTCGCGGTCTCGACCGTCGCGATCGTCTACGTCCTCACGATGCTGGCGGCCTTCGGCTTCGCCAAGCTGCGCATCCGCGGCAAGGAGGTGTGGTTCTGGCTGCTGATCGCGGCGCTGACCATGCCGGAGGCGGTGCTGCTCACGCCGCTGTTCGTCACCGCGTCGACGCTCGACGTCTACAACCAGCTGATCGCGGTGATCCTGCCGCTGGCCGCGCTGCAGGTGCCGTTCACGGTCCTGCTGGCCCGGAGCTTCTTCGCCGGGATCCCGACCGAGCTGATGGACGCCGGCCGCGTCGACGGGGCGAGCATCGTCAAGGTCTTCTGGTACATCGTCCTGCCGCTGACCCGGCCGATCGCCGGCGCGATCGTGGTGCTCACGCTGATCAACAGCTGGAACGCGTTCCTGCTGCCGCTGCTGATGCTGAACGACCCGGACAAGCAGGTGGTGACCCTGCTGCCCTCGTTCTTCACCAGCCAGTACACCAACGACCAGACGGGGGTCCTGGCCGCCTCGGTGATCACGGCGGTCCCGGTGATCGTCGCGTACCTGCTGCTGCAGCGCTCCTTCGAGCGCGGCCTGGCCGCCGGAGCGCTCAAGTGAGCGCCCGGCTGGACGGGGCGCTCGCCGTCGTCACCGCCGGCACCGCGGGGATCGGGCGGGCGATCGTGCTCCGCCTGGTCGCCGAGGGGGCCGACGTGATCGCGACCGGCACGAGCGAGGAGCGGGCGCAGGCCCTGCGGGAGGACGGCGGCGGCGCCGTGCACACCGTGGTCGGCGACGGCTCGACGCTCGAGCACCTGGACGAGCTGGCGCGGGCCGTCGGCGAGGACGGCCGCGCCGTCGACGTCCTGGTCCTCAACGCCGGACGGGACGTGGAGGCGACGCCGATCGTCGACACCACTCCGGAGATGTTCGACCACGTGAGCGACCTCAACTTCCGCGGCACCTTCCTGACCGCCCGGAGCATCGTCCCGGCGATGGCGGACGGCGGGCGCATCGTCCTCGTCTCCTCGATCGCCGGGCACAACGGCGGGCCCGGGCACTCCGTCTACAACGCGAGCAAGGCGGCCGTGCGCTCGCTGGCGCGCACCCTGACGGCCGAGCTCGCCGACCGGCGGATCCGCGCCAACGCGGTCAGCCCCGGCCCGATCGCCACCGCCGGCTTCGACAAGTTCACCGGAGGCTCGGCCGCCGTCGAGCAGGCGGTCGCCGCGCAGATCCCGGTCGGCCGCATCGGCCGACCCGAGGAGGTCGCCTCGGCGGTCCTCTTCCTCGCGACCGCGGAGTCGAGCTTCATCGCCGGCGCCGAGCTCGTCGTCGACGGCGGGATGACTCAGGCGTGACGGCGACGACGACCCGATCCCCTCCGCAGCACGACGGCACGATCGAGCACGACCCCGTATCGACAGAGAGAAGGTCCGACATGACTGAGCCGATGACGTTCGCGGTGGTGGGGACCGGCTGGCGCTCCGAGTTCTACCTCCGCCTGGCCCGCACCGCCCCCGAGCGGCTGCGCGCCGTGGCGATCGTGGCGAACTCGTCCGCCGCCGAGGAGCGGATGAGCGCCCGCTGGGACGCCCCCGTCGTCCGGACGCTGGAGGAGGCCCTCGCCCACCGGCCCGACTTCGTGATCGCCGCCGTCTCCTGGCCGTCGATGCCGGGCGTGACGATCCGGCTCGCGGAGCTCGGCGTGCCGGTGCTCGCGGAGACCCCGCCCGCGCCGACCGCCGACGGGCTGCGCGAGCTGTGGAGCGCGCTCGGCGCCTCGGCCCGGGTGCAGGTCGCGGAGCAGTACATGCTGATGCCCGGGCACGCGGCGCGGCAGGCGGTCGTCCGGAGCGGCGCGATCGGCGAGGCCACCGCCGTGCACATCGCCTCCACGCACCTGTACCACGCGACCAGCCTGATCCGCGGCTTCCTCGGCGCCGGCATGGCCGAGGCCGTGGTGAGCGCCCGCGCCTTCACCGCGCCCCAGGCCGATCCGCTGACCTTCGACGGCTGGCGCGAGGAACCGTCGCCCGAGCCGCGGACCACGACGATCGGCACCCTCGACTTCGGCGACGGCCGGATGGGCCTCTACGACTTCGTCGACAACCAGTGGTGGAACCCGCTGCTCAGCCGGCGGATCGTGATCCGCGGCTCGCTCGGCGAGATCGCCGACGACAGCGTCACCCACCTCACCGAGGAGGGCGTGATCGTCTCGCCGATCTCCTACCGGCGCACCGGCATCGACATGAACCTCGAGGGCAACGAGGTGGTCACCGCCTCCTTCGAGGGCCGGATCGTCTGGCGCAACGAGTGGGTCGGGACCCGGCTGTCCGAGGACGACCTCGCCGTCGCCGACCTCCTCGAGGCGACCGGGCGGTGGGCCCGCGACGCCGGCCCCGCGCCCTACCCGCTGGCCGAGGCCTGCCAGGACCATCTCCTCGGTCTCGCGATCGAGGAGTCCGTACGAACCAGCGCCGATGTGCGCGTGAGCAAGGAAGCGTGGGCCTGATGCCTCTCGTCACCATCGAAGTCGCCGACACCGTCCCCGAGGAGACCCGGTTCGCCTACGCGGAGGCCGTCAACGCGGGCCTCGTCGAGGGCCTGGGCATGGATGCGGAGGACCGCTTCCAGGTCATCCATCCGCTGCCCGCGAGCCACCTCGTCGCCGACCCGCACTACCTCGGCGGCGACCGCCGCGACGTGGTCTACGTGCGCGTCCTGATGGTCCGGATGTACGACCGGGAGACCAAGGCCGCGATGTTCGAGGCGGTCGCCCGCCGGCTCGAGGCCGAGGGCGTCCGCCCGGACGACGTGTTCATCGCGATCACCGAGAACACGCTGGACGACTGGTACCCCGGCGCTCGGGGCGAGCGTGGCTGACCTCGGCGGGCGCACCCTCACGACCGACGTCCGGGTCGTCGACGAGCAGGGCCGGCCGGTCGCCGGCGTGGACGTGACCACCGAGCAGCTGCGGCACGCGTTCGGCTTCGGCAGCATCGGCTTCGACTTCCTCGACTGGCTGGGCGGCCCGCCGCTCTCCACCGGCGGCGACGCCTCGGAGTTCTTCGGCGGCAGGGTCGACTCCGATCCGCAGCTGCTCGCCGACGCCTGGCTGGGCGTCTTCGACACGGTGACGCTGCCCTTCTACTGGCGGGCGTTCGAGCCCGAGCGCGGGCGCCCCGAGACCGAGCGGCTGCGCCGGACGGCCGAGTGGTTCGCCGCGCGCGGCGTCCGGGTGAAGGGCCACCCGCTGGTCTGGCACACGCTGGCGCCGGAATGGCTGCTGCCGCTCGAGGACGCCGAGGTGGAGGCGGTGCTGCGCTCGCGGGTCCGCCGCGAGGTCGCCGACTTCGCCGGGGTCGTCGACGTCTGGGACGCGATCAACGAGACGGTGATCCTGCCGCGCTTCACGGCGGAGCCGAACGCGATCACCCGGCTCGCGCAGCGCCTCGGCCGGGTCGGCATGATCCGGCTGGCGTTCGAGGAGGCCCGCTCGGTCGGCTCGGGCGGGCGCTTCGTCCTCAACGACTTCGACCTCTCCAGCGAGTACGAGCACGTGATCGAGGAGTGCCTGGACGCGGGGATCGCCATCGACGCGATCGGCCTGCAGACCCACATGCACCAGGGCTACCGCGGCGAGGACCGGATCGCCGAGGTGATCGAGCGCTTCTCCCGCTTCGGCCTGCCGCTGCAGATGACGGAGACGACCCTGCTCTCGGGCGACCTGATGCCGCCGGAGATCGGCGACCTGAACGACTACGTGGTCGACTCCTGGCCGAGCACCGAGGAGGGCGAGGCGCGGCAGGCGGACGAGCTCGTCCGGCACTACCGGAGCGTCCTCGCGCATCCGGCGGTCGAGTCGCTGACCTACTGGGGGCTGACCGACGACGGCGCCTGGCTCGGGGCGCCCTCCGGGCTGCTCCGCCGCGACGGCAGCCGGAAGCCCGGCTACGACGCGCTGCAGGACCTGATCCGCCGCGAGTGGTGGCACGCCGAGACGACCGCGAGGACCGGGGCGGACGGCTGCGTCCCGCTGCAGGGCTTCGCCGGGCGCTACCGGGTGACCACCGGCGGCACGTCGGTCGAGGTCGAGGTGTCGGCCGGGAGCGGCCCGATCGTGGTCGTGGTGCCGCGATGAGCATCGAGGCGGACGAGGAGCGCGTGCAGGCCGCGGCCGGGACCCGGCTCACCGAGCTGCGCGTCGCGGCGGCGGCGGCCGCGACTCCGGCGGTGCTCGCCTCCTCGCGGCAGGAGCGGGCGGGCTGGCTCACCCGGATCGCGGCGCGGCTCGACGAGGCGCGCGACGACCTGGTCGAGGTGGCCGAGGCGGAGACGCACCTCGGCGTCGAGCGGCTGCGGGGCGAGGTGGCGCGCACGACCGGCCAGCTGCGGCTCTTCGCGGACGTGCTCGAGGAGGGCTCGTACCTCGAGGCCTCGATCGACGTCGCCGGCACGATCGGCGGCGACGGCTCGCAGGAGATCCGCCGCTTCCTCCGCCCGCTCGGGCCGGTCGCGGTCTTCTCCGCCTCGAACTTCCCGTTCGCCTTCTCGGTCGCCGGCGGCGACACCGCGTCGGCGCTCGCCGCGGGCTGCCCGGTGCTGGTGAAGGCGCACCCCGGGCATCCGGAGCTGTCCCGGCGCACGGCCGCCGTGGTCGATCGGGCGCTGGAGGAGGCCGGCGCCCCGCGCGGGACCTTCGAGCTCGTGGAGGGGCGCGAGGCCGGGCTCGTCCTGGTCGCAGCGCCCGAGGTGCGCGCGGTGGCGTTCACCGGCTCGCTGCCGGGGGCGACCGCGCTGATGGACGCGATGTCCGAGCGCGCCGAGCCGATCCCGTTCTTCGGCGAGCTCGGCAGCGTGAACCCCGTGGTGATCACCCCCGGCGCGGCCGAGGAGCGCGGGTCGGCGCTCGCGGCCGAGCTGGTCGCCTCCTTCACGCTCGGCGGCGGGCAGTTCTGCACCAAGCCCGGCGTGGTCTTCGTGCCGGCGGCGGATCTCGATACGCCCGCGGAGCGGGCTACTCGATCAGCATGGGCGGGCGGCGGCGCCCCTCCATGCTGGTCGAGCAGCGCGCAGCGCGTATCGAGACCCGCGTTCCGCCAGGCGGTGGCCGAGCGGGTCGAGAGTCTGCCGGGGACGGTGCTGCTCACCGAGCGGATCGCCGACTCCTTCGCCGCGGTCGCCGGCCGGCTGCAGTCGGCGGACGGGGTCCGCGTGCTGGCCCGCGGCGCACAGGCCGACGGGACGACGCCCGTGGTGCTCGTGACGACCGTCGACGACTTCGTCCGGCACAGCGACGTCCTGCTCGAGGAGTGCTTCGGCCCGCTGACGCTGCTGGTCGAGTACCGCGCGCCGGAGGAGGTGCTCGCCGCCCTCACCCACCTGGACGGATCGCTGACCGCCACCGTGCACAGCGCGCCGGGCGAGGACATCGGCGCGCTCGTCGCCGTCCTCGCCGAGCGCTCCGGCCGCGTCGTCTTCGGCGGCTGGCCCACCGGCGTCAGCGTCACCTGGGGCCAGCACCACGGCGGACCGTGGCCCGCCACGACCTCGCAGCACACCTCGGTCGGCGCGACCGCGATCCGGCGCTTCCTCCGGCCGATCGCCTACCAGGGGGCACCGGCCTCCGCGCTGCCGGCCGACCTCACCGACGCGGGCCTGGCCCGCCTCCCTCACCGCCGCGACGGCAGATCGGTCCCCCGATGAACGACGAGACCCCCGGCCGGCCCACGGGCCTCGGCCCGGTGATCCGCACCGGCCGCGCCGTCCGCAGCGCCCAGTGGTACGGCGGCGACGACCGCAACACCTACCTGCACCGGGCGTGGATGCGCCGCGGAACACCCGATCACGCCTTCGACGGCCGGCCGCAGATCGCGATCGCGAACACCGCCTCCGACCTCTCGCCGTGCAACTCGCACCTCGACGAGGTCGCGCAGAGCGTGAAGAACGGCGTCTACGAGGCCGGCGGGATCCCCTACAACCTGCCCGTGATCTCGCTCGGCGAGACGACCGTCCGGACCACCGCGATGCTCTGGCGCAACATGGTCGCGATGGCCGCGGAGGAGCTGTTCCGCGCCAACCCGATCGACGGTCTGGTGCTGCTCGGCGGCTGCGACAAGACCATCCCGGCGCTGCTGATGGCCGCCGCCAGCGTGGGGATCCCGGCGATCGTGGTGCCCGGCGGGCCGATGCTGAACGGGACCTTCCGCGGCAGCACGCTCGGCTGCGGCACCGACGTCTGGCGCCTGAGCGAGGAGGTGCGGGCGGGCGCGCTCGACAGCGACTACTTCGTCCAGTCCGAGTCCTCGATGATCCGCAGCCGCGGGCACTGCAACACCATGGGCACCGCGTCCTCGATGGCCTGCGTCGCGGAGGCGCTCGGCATGACCCTGCCCGGCGTCGCGGGCGTCCCCGCCTCGGACAGCCGGCTGCTGCAGTTCGCGCACGCGACGGGCAACCGCGTCGTCGCGATGGTGGAGGAGGAGCTCGCGCCGGCGGACGTGATGACGAAGGCCGCGTTCCACAACGCGATCGTGGCGCTCGCCGCGATCGGCGGATCGACGAACGCCGTGGTGCACCTGCTCGCGATCGCCGGCCGCCTCGGCGTCGAGCTCGACCTCGACGACTTCGACCGGATCGGCGCCGATGTCCCGCTGCTCGTCAACCTCCAGCCCGCCGGCGCGCACCTGATGGAGGACCTCTTCCGCGCGGGCGGCTTCCTCGCCGTGATGAACGAGGTGCGGCCGCTGCTGGATCCGACGGCGGTGACCGTGCTCGGCACGCCCTTCGTCGACGAGCTGCCGGGGCACGAGGTCTGGGACCGCGACGTGATCCGCACCGCCGAGTCGCCGCTGCTGCCCGCGGCCGGCATCGCCGTGCTGCGCGGGAACCTGTCTCCGACCGGCGCGATCATCAAGCCGGCCGCGGCCACGGCGGCGCTGCTGCGGCACCGCGGGCCTGCGGTCGTCTTCGACTCGGTCGAGGACATGCATGCGCGGATCGACGCGCCGGAGCTCGACGTCAGCGCGGACTCGGTGCTGGTGCTGCGCGGCTGCGGTCCGCGCGGCTACCCGGGGATGCCCGAGGTCGCGAACATGCCGCTGCCGAAGCGCCTGCTCGACGCAGGAGTGCGCGACATGGTGCGGATCTGCGACGGGCGGATGAGCGGCACGGCCTACGGCACGATCGTGCTGCACGTCACGCCGGAGTCGGCGGTCGGCGGTGCGCTCGGCCTGGTGCAGGACGGCGACCTGATCGAGCTCGACGTTCCGGCGCGGACGCTGACGCTGCTGGTGACCGACGAGGACCTCGCGGCCCGCCGTCCCTCCGCCGCGACCACGGCCGCCTACGCGGCGCCGGTTCGCGGCTGGGAGCGGCTGTACGTCGACCACGTCGAGCAGGCCGAGCGCGGCGCGGACCTGGACTTCCTGACCGGCGCGACCGGGCCCGGCGTGCTGCGGGAGTCGCATTGAGCGGGGCGCGGCGGGACCGCCCGATGCGCGACGAGGGGACCACGATGACCGGCACGACAGGAGGACCGCGATGAGCACGCGGATGCGCGCGGCGGTGCTGCGGGAGTTCGGCGCGCCGCTGGCCGTCGAGGAGCTCGACGTCGCCGATTCCGGCCGGGGCGAGCTGCTCGTCGAGATCGACGCGGCGGGCGTCTGCCACTCCGACCTGCACTACCTGCGCGGTGATCTGCGCTGTCCGCTGCCGGTGGTGCCCGGCCACGAGGGCGCCGGCCGCATCGTCGCCCTCGGGCCGGACCTCCGCGAGGGCTTCGCCGTCGGCGACCGGGTGGCGCTGCTCTGGCGGCCGAACTGCGGCCGCTGCCGGCAGTGCGTCGCCGGCCGGCCGATCATGTGCGAGTACGGACCGGTGCAGGCCGCGTCCGGCGGTCTCCTCGACGGCACCAGCCGGCTCAGCGCCGCGGGCGAGACCGTGCACCACCTGCTCGGGGTGTCCTGCTTCGCGGAGCGGGTGGTCGTGCCCGAGCGGAGCGTGGTGCGCGTTCCGGACGACGTGCCGGCCGAGATCGCGGCGATCGCCGGCTGCGCGGTGATCACCGGGGTCGGCGCGGTGCTGAACGTGATCGGCGCGTGCCTCGGCGACGCGGTCGTGGTGATCGGCGCCGGCGGCGTCGGCCTCTCCGCGGTGATGGGCGCGCGGGCGGCCGGGGCGACCACCGTCGTCGCGGTCGACGTGGACGCGGACCGGCTGGCGCTGGCGAGGCGACTCGGCGCGACGCACGTGATCGACGGGTCGTCCGGCTCCATCGGCGGCGGCGACACGGTCGAGCAGCTGCTCACCCTCGTCCCCGGCGGGGTGCCCTGGGTGGTCGAGGCGGTCGGGCGGCCGGAGACGCTGGCCTCCGCCGTCGCGATGCTGCAGCCGGGCGGGACGGCCGTCGCCGTGGGCCTCGGCCGGGTCGGGCAGAGCGCGGGCATCCCGGTGAACGACCTGGTGCAGAAGCAGAAGCGCGTGGTCGGCTCCCTCTACGGGTCCTCGATCCCGCAGCTGGATCTGCCGCGGATCTTCGAGCTGTACCGCAGGGGTGCGCTGCCGCTCGACGAGCTGGTGGGGGAGCGGTTCGCCCTCGAGGGCATCGGCGCGGCCTTCGAGGCGCTGGAGCACGGGAGCGTCGGGCGCTCGATCGTCGTGCCCGGTCGGGCGGGTGCGCGGTGACCGCCTTCGCCCGGTACCCGAGCCTCGACGGCCGGACCGTGGTCGTGACGGGCGGCGCGTCCGGGCTCGGCGCGGAGTTCGTGCGGCAGTTCGCGGCGCAGGGCGCGCGGGTCGGCTTCCTCGACATCGACGCCGAGCAGGGCGCGGCGCTCGCCCGCGAGCTGGGCGGAGCCGTCCGCTTCGCCGCCTGCGACGTGCGCGACGTCGCGGCGCTCGAGGCCGCGATCGAGGGGCTCACCGCCGAGCTCGGCCCGGCTCACGTGCTCGTCAACAACGCGGCGAACGACGCCCGGCACACCGTCGAGGACCTCGATCCCGCGTACTGGGACGACCGCATGGCGGTGAACCTGCGTCACCAGTTCTTCGCCGCGCGGCTCGTCTCGCGCGGGATGCTGCGCGCGGGCGCCGGCTCGATCATCAACCTCGGCTCGATCAGCGCGCACATCGACCTCGTCGAGCTGGTCGGCTACATCACCGCGAAGGCCGCGATCGAGGGCATGACCCGCGCCCTGGCCCGCGAGCTCGGCGCCGGCGGCGTCCGGGTGAACTGCGTCATCCCCGGCTGGATCATGACCGAGCGGCAACTCGAGCAGGTCGTCACCCCCGAGGCGGAGCAGCAGATCGACCGCAGCCAGTGCCTCCCCGGCCGCCTCGTCCCGGCGGACGTCGCCCGCCTGGTCCTCTGGCTCGCGGCCGACGACTCCGCCATGTGCACCGCCCAGAACTGGGTCGTCGACGGCGGCTGGCTCTGACGCGCGGCGCCGCGCGAGCGGAGCCGCCCGAGCGGAGCCGCAGAGCGCCCCCCCCCCGTCGAGCAGCGGCGCAGCCGCGCCCGCGTGCTGGTCGAGTAGCGGCGCAGCCGCGTATCGAGACCCCACGTCTTCATGCGGGTGGATCTCGATACGCCCTCTGCGAGGGCTACTCGATCAGCACGGCTCTGCCGGCCCGGCATCCTAGGGCGGCGCCTCCTCCGTGCCGGTCGAGGAGCGGCGCAGCCGCGTATCGAGACCCGGCGCCCCGGCGCCGCTACAGTGACCGGCATGACCCCCTCGCGCGTCCTCGCACCGGAGCCCCCCGCCGACGGCTCGAAGCCGAAGGGACCCGCGTCGTACTTCCCGAGCATCGAGACCACCTACGGCCGCCCGGTCCAGGAGTGGCTCGACCTCGTGAACGAGCGGCTCGACTCCGAGACCCACATGCAGGTCGTCTC
Source organism: Rathayibacter sp. VKM Ac-2928 (assembly GCF_022815545.1). Classification (NCBI taxonomy): domain Bacteria; kingdom Bacillati; phylum Actinomycetota; class Actinomycetes; order Micrococcales; family Microbacteriaceae; genus Rathayibacter; species Rathayibacter sp. VKM Ac-2928. The sequence goes on along the minus strand of NZ_JALGRU010000003.1, from coordinate 417,802 downwards.
CTGGCTGAAGACCGAGCACGGCCTCGGCCACGGGCACGCGAACGCGGTCGTCGCCTACGTCAAGGCGGCCCGCGCCTGACCGTGGCCCCGTCTGCACCCGATCCGGCTGCTGCTCTGCCGCCGAAGTCGCGCACAACATCAGCTGAGACGGGGGTCCCTCCTCTGACAGGGGAGGCCCTGTGCTCTCAGCTGATGTTGTGCGCCGGAGGAGGTGCCGTCGCCGGTGAGAGGTCCTCGAACGGCCGAGGCGTCCCGTGCAACGGGCGGCCTCGGCTCCTCGGAGACGTCTCGCGGACGGCCCAGCACGGGCCGGTCAGCGGCCGGCGCGGCCGAACTCGAGGAGCTTCGCGAAGAGGTCCTCGAGGAGCCAGCGGGTGTCGAAGGACTCGCAGACGCGGATCGGGTGCGGGCCGACGCCGGGCTGGAGGTCGCCGGTGGCGGTGAAGCGCGGGGCGGGGACGGCGCGCCAGCGGCCGCCGGCGGGGTTCATCACGGCGCCGATCGCGGGGCTGTCGCCGAGGGAGCGGAAGTCGAGCGGGCCGTAGGGGATCGTCGCGTTGAAGGCGATCAGCTGGTCGACGAGGTAGTCGCCGAGCGGGCTCGTGCCGCCCAGCCGCGTGCGCAGCTCGGCGTGGCCGACGCCGACCATCGTGTAGACGGGCATCGGGATCTGCCAGACGGCGACTCCGGAGGCGAGCACGGCGTTCGCGGCGGCGACGTCGTTGATCAGGTTGAACTCCGGGTGGTACGCGGCGATCCCCTCGTAGGGCGGGCCGCCCACCCAGACCACGACGACGTCGCGCTCGGCGATCGACGGCTCCGCCAGCAGCGCCGCGGCGACGTCGGTGAGCGGGCCGAGCACGGCGATCCACAGCCGGCCCTCGCCGTGCAGCGCCTCCTCGACGATCACGCGCGAGCCCTCGGACGCCACGGACTCCGCGGAACCGCCGGCGACCAGCGCCGCGGACGCCCCGTCCACGACCCGCACGTCGGCCCCCGCGAGGGCGACCACGCGATCGATCTCCGCGCGCGACTCCCGCAGGCTGCCGGGCCGGCCGAAGTGCGCGGCCACGAGCGCCCGGACGTCGAGCGTCGCGCTCAGCAGCGCCTGCACGATCGCGAACTGGTCGTCGGCCTCGTTCGCGGCATCGGTGCTGACGATCAGCCGGTGCGGTGCCGGCCCGACACTCACGCCGACTCCCGCTGCACGAGCGTCGTCGCGAGGATCGGCTGCCGGTCGACCTCGCGGCCCGCCACCACGGCCACCACGGTCTCCGCGGCGACGCGCCCCATGTCCTCGAGCGGCTGGCGGATGGTGGTCAGCGTCGGATCCGAGGTGGTCGCGATGACCACGTCGTCGAAGCCCACGACCGAGATGTCGGCGGGCACGCGCCGGCCGGACGCCTGCAGCACGCGGATCGCGCCGTTGGCCATCAGGTCGGAGGAGGCGAAGACGCCGTCGAGGTCGGGGTGGCGCTGCAGGAGCCGCGCCATCGCGGCCGAGCCGCTCTCGAGAGTGAACTCGCCGTGCACGATCGGGCTGTGGTCCAGCCCCAGCTCGGTCAGCTCGTCGCGCCAGCCGCGGATGCGGTCGCGGGCCGGCTCCATGTCGTGCGGGCCGGCGATGATGCCGAGCCGGCGCCGGCCGGAGTCGGCGAGCGCGCGGGCGGCGAGCCGGCCGCCGCCGTAGTTGTCGGAGTCGATCACGATGGCGTCCTCGGCCAGCGCGACGCGCGGCCGGCCGACCCAGGCGATCGGCACGGGGGAGTCGGCGAGCGCCTGCGCGAGGTGCGTGATCTCGTGCTGCAGGATCACGATCGCTCCGTCGACCGCGCGCGAGCGGAGGAACTTGGGGATGCGGTCGCCGTCGTCGTGGTCCGCGGGCAGCAGCACCGGCTGCACCTCGGCGGCGTAGAGCCCCTTCGCGGCGCCCTTGAGCACCGAGGTGAAGAAGGTGCCGGTGAGGCTGTCGAGCTCGTTGAAGGCGACGATCAGCGCGATCGCGCCGGAGCGGCCGCCGCGCAGCATCCGCGCGGCGCTGTTGGCCTCGTAGCCGAGCTGCTTCGCGGCGTGCTCGACGGCGGCCGACATGCGGACGTCGACGTTCGTGCCGCCCGCGAGAACCCGGGCGGCGGTGGCGCGGGACACGCCCGCGGCCCGTGCGACGTCCACGAGCGTGGGTCGGGTCATGGCTGCATCCTTCTGAACGAGGAGGGGAGCCGGCCGGGGCGCCGGATGCTCGATCTCCAGAGTCCCACGGGGACGCCTCCCCCGGGGCCGTGGCGGTCCGATTTGCGAAACTTCTTACAGATACTAGGGGAGATCGATATCTCACGCTGCGGTAACGACTCCGAGATCGCGCTTGCACGAGGGGGAAAGGCCAGCTACCTTGGCGTCCAAGAGATCGTTCTCTTGCTCCCGGTCTCCTCCAGCGAGACCCCCCGCGAATCCCCGACGAAGAGGAACAATCGTGAAAAGAAGACTGACGGCCGTGGCCGCAGCAGCCGCCGCCGTGGCCCTCGCCCTCACCGGATGCTCGTCCGGAAGCGGTGGCGGCGCGTCCGACGACCCGAACGCCGAGGCGACCTTCTGGTCCTTCACCGGCATCAACGCCAAGGACAGCGTCGACGAGTACCTCGCCAAGATGCCCGACGCGAAGATCAAGCTCTCCGAGGTCGGCAGCACCACCGAGACCGCCACCGCCCTCACCGCGGCGCTGGCCGGCGGCAAGGTGCCCGACCTGGTCATGATCCAGAACGACGACCTGCCCCAGTTCGTCGCCAACAGCTCGAACTTCCTCGACCTGCGCACCCTCGGCGGCGACGACGTCGCCTCCGCCTACCTCCCGTGGGCCGCCTCCGCGGCGACCGCCGACGACGGCTCCGTCGTGGGCGTGCCCACCGACGTCGGCGGACTCGGCTTCGCCTACCGCGCCGACCTCTTCGAGGCCGCCGGTCTGCCGACCGACCCGGCCGAGGTCGCCGAGATGTGGAAGGACTGGCCGTCCTTCATCGCCATGGGCGAGAAGTACACCGAGGCGACCGGCAAGCCGTTCGTCGACAACATCGAGACCAGCGTCTTCTTCTCGACCGTCAACCAGGTCTCCGAGAAGTACTACTCGCCCGACGGCGAGCTCGTCTACGACACCAACCCGCAGGTGAAGGACGCGTTCCAGGTCGCCGTGGACGCCAAGGACGCCGGCATCAGCGCCGGCATCGCCGCCTGGTCCTCGGGCTGGGCTCCCGGCCGCGCCAACGGAGCCTTCGCCGTGACCATCGCGCCGTCGTGGATCCTCGCCGGAATCAAGACCGACGCCCCCGACACCGCGGGCAACTGGCGCGTCACGAGCGTCCCCGGCGTCGGCGGCAACTGGGGTGGCAGCGTCATCGCCATCCCGGCCCGCGCCGAGCACCCCGAGGCCGCCTGGCAGTACATCAAGACGATGATGTCCGCCGAGGGCCAGACCGACCACTTCGCGGCCTCGGGCACCCTGCCCGCCGCCACCGAGGCGGTCGCGAGCGACGAGGTCCGCAACTACACCGACCCGTTCTTCGGCGACTCGAAGATCGGCGAGGTCATGGCCACCTCGGTCGAGCAGTTCCCCTCCTTCTACAACGGTCCCGACACGACGCCGATCAACGGCGCCCTGCTGAACACCCTCGTCGAGCTGGAGGCGGGCAACGTCACCTCCGACAAGGCGTGGACGACGGCCCTCGACACGGCCAAGCAGGCCATCGGCGGCTGATCGCCCCACCCACCCGAGCGGCCCGGCGCCTCGCGCGCCGGGCCGCCCCTTCGACGGAGGTAACCCACGTGTCAACGGCGACAGCCATACGTCCCCCCAGGCAGCGCAAGCAGCCCAGTGTTCCGGTCCAGAAGGCCGCGAAGATCCGCAACTCCCTCTCGGAGCGGATCGCCCCCTACGCGTACGTCGCGCCCTTCTTCCTCATCTTCATCGTGTTCGGGCTCTTCCCGCTGCTCTTCACGTTCTACGTCTCGCTCTTCGACTGGAACCCGATCGGCGAGCAGACCTTCGTCGGACTCGCGAACTTCCAGCAGCTCTTCGCGGACAGCCGGTTCTGGAACGCCCTGGTCAACACCTTCGGCATCTTCATCATCTCGACGGTGCCGCAGCTGCTCTTCGCGCTCTTCCTGGCGCACCTGCTCAACCACGCGCGACTGCGCTGGGCGAACTTCTGGCGCATGGCGCTGCTGGTGCCCTACATCACCTCCGTCGCGGCGACCGCGATCGTCTTCGCGCAGATCTTCGACAAGAACTTCGGCCTGATCAACTGGTTCCTCGGCGTCTTCGGACTGCCCTCGATCAACTTCCTGGCCACCAACTACGGCTCCTGGATCGTCATCTCGACGATGGTCTTCTGGCGCTGGTTCGGCTACAACACGCTCCTGTACCTGGCGGGGCTCCAGTCGCTGCCGCGCGAGATGTTCGAGGCCGCCTCGGTCGACGGCGCCTCCAGCTGGCAGCAGTTCCGCCACCTCACCATCCCGGCGCTGCGCCCGATCATCGTCTTCACCGTGATCATGTCGACCATCGGCGGTCTGCAGATCTTCACGGAGGCGCTCCTGGTGGCTCCCGAATCGGGCCTCACCTGCGGCGCCGGCCGGCAGTGCCAGACGCTCGCGCTGTTCCTCTACGAGCAGGGCTTCGGCCAGTTCAAGTTCGGCTACGGCTCCGCCATCGGCGTCGTGCTGTTCGTGATCGTCGTGGTCGTCTCGCTGATCAACTTCTACCTGTCCACCCGCACCCGGAAGGCGGCCGTCTGATGTCCGATGTGATCGATCAGGCCCTCCCGCAGGCCCGCGCCGTGGCCACGGGCGACACCCCGAAGGTGCTCCCGCGGCGCCGCGGCAAGGGCGGCGGAGTCGGTTGGCCGACGTACGTCTTCCTCGTCGTCGCCGTGCTCGTCTCGGTGTTCCCCCTCTACTACATGTTCGTCATCGCGTCGGTCGGAGCGACCGCCGTCACGTCGATCCCGCCGCGCCTGTACCCGGGCACGAACTTCTTCGCCATCGCGGAGAAGGTGTTCGACACCGTGCCGTTCATCGCGTCGCTGTTCAACTCGCTGATCGTGTCGCTGAGCGTCGCGGTCCTCTCCGCGATCCTCTGCGCGATGGCCGGCTTCGCCTTTGCGAAGCTGCAGTTCCCGGGCCGCAACGTGCTGTTCCTGATCGTGCTGCTGACCATGACGGTGCCGGCGCAGCTGAGCATCATCCCGCAGTACCTGATCGTCTCGGCCCTCGACTGGGTCGACACCCTCCAGGCGATCATCGTCCCGGGCCTTGCCAGCGCCTTCGGCATCTTCTGGATGCGCCAGCACATGTCCACCACGGTCAGCGACGAGCTGATCCAGGCGGCCCGCATCGACGGCGCCAACTCCTGGCAGCTGTTCTGGCGCATCGCCTTCCCGGTGGTCCGCCCGGCGGCGTTCGTGCTCGGGCTGATCACGTTCACCGCGGTCTGGAACGACTTCATGTGGCCGTTCATCGTGCTGAAGTCGCCGGAGCTGTTCACGGTGCAGATCGCGCTGAAGCAGCTGCAGGCCAACCGCTCGATCGACGTCGCGCTGGCGATGGGCGGGTCGTTCATGGCCACGCTGCCGCTGCTGATCGCGTTCTTCTTCGTCGGCCGCCGCATGGTGTCCGGGATCATGGACGGAGCGTTCAAGGGCTGATGCACGACGCCTCCACCACTCTCGTCCCCTCCGACCGCACCGACGAGACCGGGGATCGGAGCGGTGGTCGCGACTGGCGGGACCGCTCCCTCTCCGCGAGCGAGCGGGCCCGCCTCCTCACCGCCGAGCTCACGCTCGAGGAGAAGGCGGCCCAGCTCGGCTCCGTCTGGCTCACCGACTCCGCCGACGACTTCGCCCCGAAGCTCGAGGGCGGCCCCGAGACCGCGGCCGACCCGTTCGACGGCGGCCTCGGCCAGCTCACCCGCGTCTTCGGCACCGAGCCCGTCTCGGTGCCGGAGGGCGTGCGCCGGCTCCGCGAGCTGCAGGAGCGGGTCGTCGGCTCGCAGCGCCTGGGCATCCCGGCGATCGCGCACGAGGAGTGCCTGACCGGGCTCGCCGCGTACGGCGCGACCGCGTTCCCCACGCCGCTCGCCTGGGCGGCCACCTTCGACGAGGACCTCGTCGGCGAGATGGCGGAGGCGATCGGCTCCGACATGCGCGCCCTCGGCATCCATCAGGGCCTCGCGCCCGTGGTCGACGTCGTGAAGGACTACCGCTGGGGCCGCGTCGAGGAGACCCTCGGCGAGGACCCGTACCTGGTCTCGCAGCTCGGCACCGCGTACGTCGCCGGGCTCGAGTCGGCGGGGATCATCGCGACGCTCAAGCACTTCGCCGGCTACGCGGCCTCCCGCGGTGCCCGCAACCATGCTCCGGTGAGCATGGGGCCGCGCGAGATCGCGGACACCGTGCTGCCGCCGTTCGAGGCCGCGCTGCGGCACGGCGGCGCGCGCAGCGTGATGACCTCGTACACCGACATCGACGGCGTGCCCAGCAGCGCGAGTCGGCACCTGCTCACCACGATCCTGCGGGAGAAGTGGGGCTTCGAGGGGACGGTCGTGGCCGACTACTGGGCCGTGCCGTTCCTCCAGGCGATGCACCACGTCGCGGTCGACACCGCCGACGCGGGGCGGCTGGCGATCCGGGCCGGCGTGGACGTCGAGCTGCCGCAGACCGCGGCATACGGCGAGCTGCCGCGGCTCATCCGCGAGGGCGTCGTCGACGAGCGCGACCTCGACCGCTCGGTCGAGCGGCACCTCCGGCACAAGTTCGAGGCCGGGCTGCTCGACGGCGGGCCGCTCGTCCCCGAGGGCGCCGAGTCGGTGGACCTCGACAGCGCGCGCAACCGGGCGATCTCGCTCCGGATCGCGGAGGAGTCGGTCGTGCTGCTGCGCGACGACGACGTCCGCGGACTGCTCGCCTCGGGCACGGTCGCGGTGCTGGGCCCGGCGGCGGACCAGTTCCGCAGCCTGGTCGGCTGCTACGCCTTCCCGAACCACGTGCTCTCGAAGCACCCGGGGCACGACCTCGGGATCGAGATCCCGACCGTGCTGACCGCTCTGCGCGCCGAGCTCGGCGAGGAGCGGGTGCGCTTCGCGGCCGGCGGGTCGATCACCTCCGCGGACACCTCCTCGATCGCCGAGGCCGTCGCGACGGCGCGCTCCAGCGACGCGGCCGTGGTCGTCGTCGGCGACGTGGCCGGGCTGTTCGGCGACGGCACCTCGGGCGAGGGCTGCGACGCCGCCGACCTGCGGCTGCCGGGCGCTCAGGACGAGCTGGTCGCGGCGGTCCTCGCGACCGGCGTGCCGACCGTGGTCGTCGTGCTCTCGGGCCGGCCCTACGCGCTCGGCGCCTACGGAGCGGCGCGCGGGGTCGTGCAGGCGTTCTTCCCCGGAGCGGACGGGGCGGCCGCGGTCGCCGGCGTGCTCTCGGGGCGGGTCTCGCCGACCGGGCGCCTGCCCGTGCAGATCCCGCGGCTCCCGTCGGCATCGACGACGTACTTGCAACCGTCGCTCGGGCTCTCGAACCCCGGCATCACCGCGCTCGACAACACGCCGCTGCACCCGTTCGGCTTCGGGCTCACGCGGGGCGCGATCACGTACGAGGCGCTGTCGGCGCCCGCCGTGCTGGCGGTGGACGGGGCGCTCGACGCCGCGGTCACCCTCCGCAACAGCGGCGAGGACACCGTCGAGGTCGTGCAGCTGTACGCCGCCTACCCGACCTCGCCCGTCGTGCGGCCGGCCGCGCAGCTGCTCGGCTACGCGCGCGTGCCGATCGCCGCGGGGGAGTCGCTCACCGTGCACTTCCACGTCGAGGCGGCGCGGCTCGCGGCGACCGGCGAGGACGGCGCGCTCAGCGTGGACCCGGGCCCGCTGCGCCTGATCGCCGGCCCGTCGGCCGCCGACGCCGCGCAGACCGCCGACGTCGCACTGACCGGCGAGCGCCGCGTGCTCGCCGAGCGCGCCCTCCGCACCCCCTGGTCGGTGACCCGCGGCTGACCCGCCGCTCAGGAGACGCCGGATCTCGATACGCGCCCTGCGGGCGCTACTCGATCAGCATGGGGCGGCTCCGCAAGGGGCCTGCGCCCGCCGCCCCGCGCGCCTACCGTGAACAGCAGCACCCCCGGTGCGAGGACGCGCGCGGGGCCGGACTTCTCGAGGAGAGACATGCCTGCACTGACCGACACCTTCACCCTGTCCAACGGGGTCGAGATCCCGAAGATCGGCTTCGGCACCTGGCAGATCGAGGACGGCGCCGACGCCTACGACGCGGTGACCACGGCGCTCGAGGCCGGCTACCGCCACATCGACACCGCCCGCGGCTACGGCAACGAGGCGAGCGTCGGCCGGGCCCTCCGCGACAGCGGGATCCCCCGCGACGAGGTCTTCATCACCACGAAGCTGCCCGCCGAGGTCAAGGACCACGCCGGCGCGAAGGACAGCTTCGAGACGACGATGGCGGCGCTCGAGCTCGAGCATGTCGACCTGTACCTGATCCACGCGCCGTGGCCGTGGTCGGACATGGGCTCGGACCACCGCGACGGCAACATCGCGGCCTGGAAAGCGATGGAGGAGATCTACGACTCCGGCCGCGCCCGCGCGATCGGCGTCTCCAACTTCTCCGTCGACGACCTGGAGTCGCTGATCGCGGCGACCGACGTGAAGCCGCACGCCAACCAGATCCGCTGGTTCGTCGGCAACACCCAGGACGAGACGACCGACTACTGCCGCACCAACGGCATCCTCGTCGAGGGCTACTCGCCGCTGGCGACCGGCGGCCTGCTGGAGAACTCCGACCTCGCCGACATCGCGAAGGCGAACGGCGTCTCCGTCGCGCAGCTCTGCATCCGCTACCTCCTCGAGAAGGACGTCCTGCCCCTGCCGAAGTCGACCACCCCCGCGCGCATCCGCGAGAACGCCCAGGTCGACTTCGCCCTCTCCGCCGACGACGTCGCCCGCCTCGACGCCCTCACCGACACGGAGTCCTGACCCGCCTCCAGAACTCAGAAGTTGCGGTAGTCGCGCCCGACTACCGCAACTTCTGCGCACTCGCGGCAGCGCGCTGGTCGAGTAGCCGCGGAGCGGCGTATCGAGACCCCGCGTGCTTGCGACGGTGGATCTCGATACGCGCCCTGCGGGCGCTACTCGATCAGCAGGGAGGGCGCGCCGCCGCCGCCCCCCAGAACTCGGAAGTTGCGGTAGTCGAGGGCGACTACCGCAACTTCTGAGGAGTGGGCGGGGGCGGGGCGGGCGCGGCGCGTCAGGCGAAGCGGAGCAGGTGCGCGCCGTGGGGCTCGAGGGTCAGGGCGACCGCGCCGTCGACGACCGGGAGGGGCTCGCCCGTCCAGGCGTCGACGGGGGTGCCGGTGCAGCCGAGGTCGGCGAGGTGCGCGGAGTACTCGCGCGGGGCGTCGCCGAGCCAGAAGACGCCGCGCCACTGGACGTCGCCCTGCCAGGCGCTCCAGACGACGAGGTCGCCGTCGCGGACGATCTCGCGGCTGCCCTCGCTGGACAGCAGGGCCAGCACGTCGTCGTTCGTCAGCAGCGCCAGCGTCTCGGGCGGGGTGTCCGGCAGGTGCCCGCCCATCATCAGCGGCGACCGCAGCAGGCACCACAGCGTCACCAGCGTCCGCTGCTCGGCGGGGGTGAACCGCGAGAGGCGGTCCTCGCCCACGTGCGCCCGCACGCCGATCCGGCCCAGCGGCAGCATGTCGGCGTCGGCCCACGCGCCCGGCCGCTGGTGCGGCGCCCAGCGCGCGGCGCGCTGGAACTGCTCCTGCAGGTGCCCCCAGTCGTCCCAGAAGTCGTCCGAGATCCGCCACATCTGCGCGGTGTCCCGGAGCAGCTCCAGGTTCTCCAGCGAGAGCTGCTTGCCCGGCGAGAGGCTCAGCACCATCGGCCGGCCGGTCGCGTCGATCGCGCGGGAGAGCGCGGCGATCTCGCCGGTCTGGATCGGCGGGTAGAGCACGTCGTCGAGCTTGACGAAGTCGACGCCCCACGAGGCCAGCTGCGCCATCACCGAGTCGTAGTACTGCTGCGCGCCCGGCACGGTCATGTCGACGCCGAAGTTGTCCGGGTTCCACGGGCAGACGTTCCCGCGGTCGGTGATGTCGGCGCAGGTCGCGTCGGAGCCGAGCACCGGCAGCCCGAGCTCGGCGGCCCGGCGGGGCACGCCGCGCATCAGGTGCACGCCGAAGCGCAGCCCGAGGGCGTGCACGCGCGCGGCGAGCGCGGTGAAGCCTCCGGTCGCCGCGGAGGGGAAGCGCCCCACCGCGGGCTGCGGCCGGCCCCAGTCGTCCAGGACCGGCTCCGACACCTCCTGGTAGTCGCTCGTGCCGGGGTCCGGCTCGTACCACTGGATGTCGACGACGACCGTGTCCCAGCCGTGCGGCAGCAGGTGCTCGGCGAGGTACTCGGCGTTCGCCAGCACCTCGTCCTCGGTGACGGAGGAGCCGAAGCAGTCCCAGCTGTTCCAGCCCATCGGCGGGCGGCGGGCTGCCTCGGTGCGTGCGCCGGCAGTGCTCATGGCGGTCACGCGTCCGACCCTGCCACGAGGGCCCCGGCCAGCTCCAGCGACACCGTCGCGAAGGAGTGCGGCGGCAGCGTCACCCGCAGCCCCGTCGCCGTGGTCTCCAGCCCCTCGAGCGGGACCGGGCTGACCGCGTCGGCGTCGCCCGGCCGGTTGTGCGCCTGGGGCGAGTCGGCGGTGAGGAGCCGCCCCGTCGCTCCGGTCACGGAACCGCCGCGGAAGGACAGCTCGATCTCCAGCGGCTCGTCGAGGTCGACGTTGGTCATCGAGACCAGCACGCGCCCGTCCTTCACCGAGGCGGAGGCGGAGGCCAGCGCGATCTCGCGCCCGTCGACCGCGTGGGTCGGCCCGGCGACCGTGGTCGGCAGCACCGTCGCGTCCTGGTGCCCCTTGTTCATCTCGAACACGTGGTATGTCGGCGTCCGCACCATCTCGCCGCCGTCGGGGTCGGTCAGCAGCATCGCCTGCAGCACGTTGACGGTCTGCGCGATGTTCGCCATCGAGAGCCGGTCGGCGAAGGCGTGGAAGACGTCGAAGTGGATCCCGGCGACCATCGCGTCGCGGATGGTGTTCTGCTGGAAGAGGAAGCCCGGGTGCGTGCCCGGCTCGACGTCCCACCAGGTGCCCCACTCGTCGAGCACCATCCCGTACTTCTTCTCGGGGTCGTGCACGTCCATCACGGCGGCGTGCGAGCGCAGCAGCTCCTCGATGCCCTGCGCGGCGACGATCGTGCTCCAGTAGGTGTCCGCGTCGAAGTCGGTGGCGCTGCCCTTCGCGTGCCAGCTGCCGCCGATCGTGTAGTAGTGCACCGAGACCGACTCCCACGGCACGGAGGAGAAGGGGTGCCCCTCGATCTCGGGGATCACCTCCATCAGCGTCTGCGTCCAGTGCGTGTCCGCACCGTCGGCGCCGGCCGCGATGCGGTGCAGCGGCACGTCGTTGCCGCTCTGCACGAAGGTGCCGAACTGGCGGGCGAGGTCGGCGTAGGCGCCGGCGCGCATGTTGCCGCCGCAGCCCCAGGTCTCGTTGCCGAGGCCCCAGTAGCGGACGGTCCACGGCTCCTCGCGGCCGTGCGAGCGGCGGAGGTCGGCCATCGGCGACTTGCCGGAGCCGGTGAGGTACTCGACCCAGTCGGCCATCTCCTGCACGGTGCCGGAGCCGATGTTGCCGGAGATGTAGGCGTCGGCGCCGAGCAGCTCGCAGAGCGCCATGAACTCGTGGGTGCCGAAGGAGTTGTCCTCGGCGACCCCGCCCCACTGGGTGTTGATCAGGCCGGGGCGCTCCTCGCGCGGGCCGATGCCGTTGGTCCAGTGGTAGCGGTCGGCGAAGCAGCCGCCCGGCCAGCGGAGGTTGGGGATGTCGAGGGCGCGCAGGGCCTCGACGACGTCCAGGCGGATCCCACCGGCGTTCGGGACGGGCGAGTCCTCGCCGACCCAGAAGCCGTCGTAGATGCAGCGGCCGAGGTGCTCGGCGAAGTGGCCGTAGACGTGCTTGCTGATGGTGGCGCCGGGCCGGTCGAGGTCGACGGTGACGGTGGTGTTCACGGGGTGCTCCAGGGTGGTGGCGGGCGAGTCGGCAGTGGTCGGGGCGGCGGCGCTCACGCGTCGACGCGGACGAGCCGCAGGACGATCGCGCGGTCGGCGTGGAAGGTCGGCAGGTCCAGGCCCGCCTCGCCCAGCAGGCTCCCCGAGTAGGCGGGGGCCGGGGCGTCGGAGTCGAGCGGCACGGTCGCCTCCAGCCACTGCGGGCTCTGCCAGGGCGGGCCGAGCGAGCCGGGGCGCGCGGCCTCGACGCGGTAGCGGGCGAGCGGGTCCAGGCCCGGGAGGCGGACGCGGCGGCGCGAGTCCGCCGTCAGTGACGGCGTGACCAAGGTGTAGAGCGCCTCGGAGCCGTCGGTCGCGACGACGCCGCGCAGCGAGGGCGCGTCGGGATCGGAGTCTCCGCTCCCGACGACCCGTCCGGACGCGATGAGCCCGCGGTGCTCGCGGTACGCCGCGATCCAGCCGGCCAGCACCGGCTCCTCCTCGGCGTCCAGCTCGCGGAGGTCCCACTCGAGGCCGAAGTGGCCGAGGAAGGCGATCGCGCAGCGGGTGTGCAGGTCGCTGGTGCGGCCGGTGACGGAGTTGACCGGCGAGGCGACGTGCGAGCCGAGCATCTCCGGCGGCACGAGCAGCCCGGTCCAGCGCAGCATCCGCGAGCGGTCCAGCGGGTCCTGGTTGTCGGAGGTGTGCACGCGGTCGGTGCGCTCGAGGATCCCGAGGTCGACGCGGCCGCCGCCGGAGGCGCAGCTCTCGATCTCGAGCTCGGGGTGCCGCTCGCGCAGCTCGTCGATCAGCCGGTAGAGCGCGAGCGTCTGCTCGTGCACGGCGGCGGTGCCGGTGGCGGGGTGGCCGGCGTCGATCAGATCGCGGTTGTGATCCCACTTCAGGTACGCGACGCCGAGGTCGGCGACCAGCCCGTCGAGCACGCCGAGGATGTGCGCGAACGCGTCCGGATTCGTCAGGTCGAGCACCTGCTGGAACCGGAAGCGCGGCGGCAGCTCCTCACGGGCGCGCAGGATCCAGTCGGGGTGCGCGCGGGCGAGGTCGGAGTCCTCGTTGATCATCTCGGGCTCGACCCAGAGGCCGAACTCCATGCCCCGGCCGCGGACGTGCTCGGCGAGGGGGAGGAGGCCGTCCGGCCAGGAGACGGGGTCGGGCGTCCAGTCGCCGAGGCCCGCGCGGTCGTCGCTGCGGCCGAGGAACCAGCCGTCGTCGAGCACGTAGCGCTCGACCCCGAGGGCGGCGGCGCGGTCGGCCAGCTCGGCGAGGGTCGCGAAGTCCTGCTCGAAGTAGACCGCCTCCCAGACGTTGAGGGTGACCGGGCGCGGGCGGAGCGAGGAGCGCGAGACACCGCGGAGGTAGGCGTGGAAGCGGGCGGCGGCGGCGTCGAGGCCGTGGCCGAAGCTGCCGGAGATCCAGGGGGAGGAGTAGCTCTCGCCGCTCGCGAGGCGGACCTCGCCGGGCAGGAGCAGCTCGCCGCCGCGGAAGGCGAGCCAGCCGTCGCCGCGCTCCACGGCGTGCTCGTGGTTGCCGCCGATGCCGACGTGGCAGAGCCAGACCTTGCCGTCGGCCGCGTCGAAGCCGGGGGTGCCGATCGCGACGACGGTCGTCGCGTCCAGGCCTGTGCGGCCGCGCCGGGAGGAGCGCGAGTGGCTGCCGGTGACGACGGGGTGGCGCTGCGGGATCTTCTCGGTGCCCCAGCGGCCGGAGAAGTCCAGGATCTCGCGGGCCTCGTTCGGGATCCGCAGGGCGGGGTCGGCGCCGATCACCTCGAGGTGCCCGGTGCCGTCGTTGCGGACGGAGACGCGCGTCCGGAGCAGTCCCGCGGGCGAGAGAACGATCTCCAGCACGACCCCGATTCCGGCCTGCGCGTCGTGCGCCTCGACGGTGACGGCGGCGCTCCCGGGCTGCACGACGGCGCCCTCCGCGAGGGCCTCGCCGGCCACCGAGACGGCGTCCACGGTGAGCCGCGGCGACCAGCCGGCGCCCTCGCGGTGCACCCGGAGGCCGGGCAGGCCGGCCCAGCCGAAGGAGTGCTCGGGGAGGATCCCGGGCTCGTAGGGCACGTCGGAACCGCCGTCCATCCCCGTCCTCTCGGGGGTTCTTGCGAAACCGGCGAGGTCGTCGTCGCTCGCGTCGATCCGCGGACCCCAGTGCAGCAGGACGGGCAGGTCACCTCCCGACTGAGTGAGGAGGGCGGACACGTCATCGGCGACGAGATGGATCACTCTCGGGGATTGCATGATGACATTCCTACCGTCGATCCTGGTCTGAGTACAGTGAGAGATCGATCTCGACCACCGGCGATCCCGTCGCCGTCCCGCTCACTGCAGATCCACCCCGCTTCGATCCACCCACCCCGATCACTCACCGCCGAGGAGCATCCATGCCGCTGACCCACCCGGCCCCGCACGAGTCCCGCCTGGAGCGCGGGGTGCTCGACGCCCGGCGGCGGCTCAACCGCGACTACCTGCTCTCGCTGACCGACGAGGGGCTGCTGCAGAACTTCCGCATCGAGGCCGGGATCGGCGATCAGGGCTGGCACCTGCACCCGTCCCAGGAGTCGCGCGAGGCCCGCGGTCTCGACCGGCACTGGGGCTGGGAGACGCCCGGCTCGCAGCTGCGCGGCCACTTCCTCGGCCACTGGCTCTCCGCCGCGGCCCGCGAGGTCGCGGTCACCGGCGACCCGCTGCTCCGCGTCCGGATCGACTCCGTGCTCGACGGCCTCGAGCGCTGCCAGGAGGAGAACGGCGGCGGCTGGATCTGGGCGATCCCGCGCGGCTACCTCGACCGCCTGGCGACCGGCCGCCCGATCTGGGCGCCGCAGTACGCGATGCACAAGCTGCTGATGGGCCTGGTCGACCTGCACCTCGACCTCGGCGACGAGCGGGCGCTGCGGATGGCGCGGGCGGCGACGACCCCGCTGCTGGAGTGGGTCCGCGGCTTCGACGACGCCGCGTTCCAGGAGATCCTCGAGGTCGAGACCGGCGGCATGCTCGAGGTCTGGGCCGACCTGCTCGCGATCACCGGCGACCCCGTCTACACGGAGCTGCTCGAGCGCTACGACCGCCGCTCGCTCTTCGAGGGCCTGCTCGCGGGCCGCGACGTACTCACCAACATGCACGCCAACACCACGATCCCCGAGGTGCTCGGCGCCGCCCGCGCCTACGAGGTCACGGGCGACGAGCGCTGGCGGCGGATCGTCGAGGCCTACTGGGAGCAGGCGGTCGTGCTCCGCGGCACCTTCTGCACCGGCGGTCAGACCTCGGGCGAGATCTGGACGCCGCCGTTCGAGTTCGCCGCCCGCCGCGGTGAGAAGACGCAGGAGCACTGCACGGTCTACAACATGATCCGGCTGGCCGACGTGCTGCTCCGCTGGACGGGCGACCTCGCCTACGCCGATTACATCGAGCGGAACCTCTGGAACGGCCTGCTCGCCCAGCAGAACCCGAGGACCGGGATGGTCGCCTACTTCCTCCCGCTGGAGGGCGGCGCCCGCAAGGACTGGGGCAGCCCGACCGAGGACTTCTGGTGCTGCCACGGCACGCTGGTGCAGGCGCACACTCGCCACTCCGGTCTCGTCTTCTACCGCGGCGGCGACGCCGAGCTGACGATCGCGCAGCACGTCGACGCGAGCGTCCGCGTGCCGACCGCCGCGGGCGAGGCGGCCGTGCGGGTCGAGGTGCTCGACAACGCCGGCTACGTGGGGCCGGACGCGAACGCGGGGGCCGCGGGCGATGCGCACCGGCCCTCCGCCTCGCGGATCCGCATCGAGGTGGAATCGGCGGAGGGAGTCGCACTGCAGGTGCGGATCCGGGTGCCGGAGTGGACCGTCGGCGAGCCGGGCGTCGCGGGCGACTCCGCGCACGTCGAGCGCCTCGACGGCGCGCTCCTGCTGACGCACCCCGGCGGCCGCACCGGCGTCGACCTCGCCTTCGGCACCGAGATCCGCGCCGTGCCGATCCCGGACGAGCCCGGCACCGTCGCGTTCGTCGAGGGGCCGGTCGTGCTGGCCGGCCTCGTCGACCGCGAGGTGAGCCTCCGCGGCCGCCTCGAGGACGCCCCCGCGCTGCTCGCCCCCGACAACGAGCGGCAGTGGACCCAGTGGCTCCGCGGCTACCGCACCCTCGGCCAGCCTGCCGCGATCCGCTTCCGGCCTCTGCACGAGGTCATCGACGAACCCTTCTCGCTCTACTTCCCGGTCTCGGCCGGGAGCTGATGGACAGGACCCCCTCCGTGACCTGCGCTCCGCGCTCATGACCGCCTCCGCCACCACCGCCTCCGCCACCCGGGCGATGCCCCGCGGCCGGCTGCTGCTGCCGATCTTCGCGATGCTGGTCGGCTTCGGGCCGCTCACCATCGACCTGGTGCTGCCCTTCCTGCCGACGCTCCAGGACGACCTCGGCGTCTCGGTCGCGACCGCCCAGCTGGTCGTCACCGGCGCGACCTTCGGCTTCGCCGCCGGTCAGTTGATCTCGGGTCCGCTCAGCGACGCGGTCGGCCGCAAGTGGCCGCTCGGCGTCTCGGCCGCGCTGCACATCGCGGCGAGCCTCGTCGCGGCGATGACCTCGGACACCGCGGTGCTGCTCTCGGCCCGCTTCGTCCAGGGCGCCGCCTGCACCGCGGCCGGCGTGGTCGTCACCGCGATCGTCCGCGACCTCTACAGCGGCAAGCGGCTCGTGACGATGCTCGCGAACCTCGCCGTGATCGTCTCGGTCTTCCCGATCCTGGTCCCCTCCGTCGGCGCGCAGCTGACCAAGGTGATCGACTGGCGCGGCTCCTTCCTCGCGGTCGCCGCCTGGGGGGCGCTCGCCACCGTGATCGCGCTGCTGGTGCTGCCCGAGACGCTGCCCCGCGAGCGGCGGCACCAGGGCGGACTCGGCCCGTCGCTGCGGAACTCGTTCGGGATGCTGAGGCGGCCGCGGGTGCTGGCGCTCGCCGCCGCGTCCGCCGCGGGCTGGTCGGTCGGCTTCGCCTACCTGGCGACCGCGCCGTTCCTCTACACCAACGTCTACGCGGTCGGGCCGGACCTCTACGGCCTGCTGTTCCTGGTCACCTCGCTCGTGACGATCGCGGTCGGGCAGACGACCGGCCGAGTGATCGTGCCGCGGTTCGGGCCGCGCTTCGCGATGTTCGCGTCCGCGATCGTCACGGGCCTCGGCGCCGTCGTGGTCGCGGTGCTCGCCCTCACCGGGACGCAGCCGCTGCTCGTCGTCGTCGGCGCGCTCACCTTCGCGCTCGCGGGCCGCTCGCTCGGCTTCGCGCCGGTGCAGTACCTCTCGCTCCAGGGCCCGTCGAGCGAGGCGGGCAGCGTCACCGCGATCCTCGGCACGGTCAGCTTCACCGCGGCCGGCCTGGTGATGCCGGTGATGGGCGCGTGGGCCGAGATCTCGCTGATCCCGTTCGCGATCCTCCTGCTCGTCGCGGCGCTCGTGGAGGGCGGAGTCGCGCTGCTGTTCCGGCCGGGCTCGCGGCGCTTCGATCCGGGCGCGCGGCGGCTCGAGGACGAGCCGGGGCCGGCGGAGTCGACCAGCCCCGCGGACGAGAAGCACTGACATGACCCTCCAGGAAGGAACCACCGTGGAACTCCGCTCCGGCGACTACACCCTGCGCGCCCGCGCGGGCGGCCTCGAGGTGCTCGCGGGCGAGCACGTCCTCTACGCGAACGACCGCCCGCTGCGCGTCACGGTGAAGACCGTCACCGCGATCAGCGAGTACTCCGGCGCGCCCTACGACGACGTCTCGATCGCGGACGGCGCGCTCACCGCCACCGGCACGATCACCGCGCGCTCGGGCTCGTCGTTCGCCGTCACCGACGTCTGGCGCGTCACGGGCGCGGGCTTCTCCGTGCACCGCGAGGTCGAGGTGCTCGCGGCCGGCGGCGACCTCGGCTTCTCGACGGCCATCTCGCTCGGGCTGACCGGGTCCGCCGACCTGCGCGACTACGAGTGCTTCGCGCCCGGCGCCTGGTACCGCGACAACGCCTTCGGCCCGGCCGACGCGATGGGCCGCGACCCCGGCAGCGAGTACCTCTGGCGCACCGAGACCCACTACGCGCTGCCGCTGTTCGCCGCGCAGAGCCTCGCCACCGGGGAGACCGTGGCGCTCTCGCGCTGGGCGGCCGATGTCACGCTGCCGCGCCTGGACGTGGTCCGCTCGGAGAACTTCACCGACCCGGAGTGCACCGTCGGCTCGATCGGCCTGAGCCGGCCGCAGGGCACCACGCTGAACTACCTGTACTACGGCTTCGGCGTCCGGACGCCGCTCGACGTGGCGCCCGTCGGCCTGTCGATCGACTACGTCTACCCCGGGGCCGACGGCGAGCGCCCGGTCGACAACCCCTACTCCGGGCTCGACTACGACGCGGCTCCGAAGTCGCTGCAGCGGGTCAACCACCCGGTCGAGGTCGGCTTCCGCCAGCGCTATGCCGTGGCCGTCGACCTCGGCCGCCACGACGACTTCGCGACGATGATGCGCGCCACGTGGCGCAGCGCCTACGCGCGCCTCCGCGACGACCTGTTCGAGGTCGACAACGAGCGGCACTTCCACCACGGCATGGCGATCCTGCAGCGGCTCACCCGCCGCTACGGCGACTCCTGGGGCCTGCCGTTCGCCTGCCAGCTGCCGGACCTCGACGTCTCGAGCGTCTCGTTCCAGTTCGGCTTCGTCGGCCAGCAGCCCGGCATCGGCTACCAGCTGCTGCGCTACGGCGACCGCGAGGGCGTGCCCGAGGCGTTCGAGCAGGGCGTCGGCATCGTCGACTTCTGGGCGCGGACGGCCCTGCCCGAGTCGGGCCCGCCGCGGATGTGCTTCAACCCCGCGCTCGGCGGCTTCGAGCCGTACCCGCACTACCTGCGGATGCTCGCGGACGGCGTCGAGGCGATCCTCGACGCCTACCTGCACCTGCGCGGCCTCGGCGACGAGCGGCCGCTCTGGCTCGAGTTCTGCCGGCGGACGGCCGACTGGCTGCTCGAGGTGCAGGACGCCGACGGCAGCTTCCACCGCGCCTACAACGCCGACGGCTCGGTGCGGATGGACTCGCGCTCGAACACCCCGAGCGTCATCCGCTTCCTCGTGCAGCTGCACCTGGTGACGGGGGAGGCGCGCTACCGCGAGTCCGCCGTGCGCGCCGGCGAGTGGTCGTTCGCGAACATCCACCGGACGCTCGAGTACCGCGGCGGCACCTGCGACAACGCCGACATCCAGGACAAGGAGGCCGGCATCTACGGCCTGTTCGGCTTCCTCGCGCTCTACGACCTGACCGAGGAGCACCGCTGGCTGGAGGGCGCCGTCCGCGCCGCCGACTACACCGAGACCTGGACCTACGCGTGGTCCTTCCCGGTGGTCGCGCCCTGGGCGCATCCGTTCAACCGGTACTCGATCAGCGGCCAGAGCATCATCACCCTCGGCGGCGGGGCGGACGTGTACCTGGCGGCCTGCTCGTACAGCTACTACCGGCTGTCCCTGATCACCGGCGACGACCACTACCGCGACGTCGCGGAGTTCCTGCACCGCAACACCCGGCAGTCGACCGACGTCGACGGCAGCGTCGGCTACGCGATGCCCGGCCTCGGCCACGAGAGCGGCGACTTCGCGAGCCAGACGCTGCGCAGCCACCACCACTGGCTGCCCTGGTGCACCTTCGTCGAGGTCGACCCGTCCTCGCGCCTGCGCGACACCTTCGGCGTCTACGAGATCGCCGACGCCCAGCGCCTGCCCCCGGCCGAGCTGGCGGCCCGCAACCGCATCTACGACCGCTACGGGCGGCAGGGCGCCTGACGGCGGGCGGCGGCCGGCAGGCACGTCCGGCTCGCGGAATCACGTTCGGCTCGCTGGATCCGCCAGTTCTCACGTGCCGGGGCGTGTTCTGCGTGCCGGACGTCATCCCGGCTGAACTCCGGCTCGACCTTCGGCTCGCGGTTCCGCGTCCGGCTCGTTGGATCCGCCTGTTTCGGCGTGCCGAGGCGTGTTCCGCGTGCCGAAGGTTCCCCCGGTGGACCTTCGACTCGCGGTTCTGCGTCCGGCTCGCCGGATCCGCCAGTTCCTGCGTGCCCAAGCATGTTCCACGTGCCGGAGGTCACTCCGGCGGACCTCCGGGGGACCTCCGGCTCGCGGTTCCGCGTCCGGCTCGCCGGATCCGCCCGGTTCAGCGTGCCCAGGCGCGTTCCGCGAGCCGGAGGTCACCCCCGCACCCTCAGTCGCGCCACTCCACGTCCACGCGCACCGGCTCCGTGCCGAGGTGCAGCCCGCCCGACACCTCGCGCCCGTCGACCCGCAGCACCGCGTCGCGGAGCGTCCGCAGCCGCGTCCCGCCCGCCGGCACCAGCCACTCCGCGCCCGGCACCCGCCGCACCGTCAGCGACGCGCGCCCCGGCGACCACTCCAGCCGGTCCACCACGAGCCCGCCGCGCGCCCGCAGCCCCGTCACCGCACCGCGCGCCCACACCGACGGCAGCGCCGGGAGCACCGTCAGCGACTCGTCGTCCGACCCGAGCAGCATCGCCGCCACCAGTCCCGGCAGCCCGCCGCTCGCGTCGAGGTTGAAGATCCGCCCCGCGTCGTGCCGGGTCGTCAGCGTCGGCGACCAGTGCTCGACCGCGAGCCACTCCGCGCAGGTCAGTGCCGACTCCGCATCACCCAGCGCCGCGGCCGCCGTGCCCACCTGCACCAGCCCGAACGCCATCTCCATCCGCCCGGGAGGAGCGGTCGGCGCCTCGGCCCGCCACGCGATCTTCGCCGCGACCGTCGCCGCCGCGGCCGCCCGCAGGCGCACGGCCGCCGTACCGTCCCCCTCGAAGGCCGCATCGCTCCCGTACCAGAGCGGGTACAGCTGCGAGGCGTGCCGGTGCGCGATCTCCTCCGCGAACCGCGGGTCGATCCACTCCGCGAGCGTGCCGTCCTGCGCCACGCGGTACTCCGGCAGCTCGGCGACCACTCTCGCCCAGCGCTCGTCGAGCGAGTCGTCGCCGCGGGCCCGCCCGAGCAGCGCGGTCGCCCGGGCGGCGTCGCGCAGCACCGCGACGTCGATCGTCGCGTCGACGGCCAGCGGCGAGCGCGCACCGCCGGGTGTGTTCTCGGGGGAGTAGGAGGGCACGATCCGCCGGACCCCGTCGACCACGGTCGTGCCGGTCTCGGCGAAGCGGAGCACGCCCTCGGCCAGCTCCCACAGCCGGTCGTCCACGATGCCGCGGTCGCCCGTCGCGGCGACGGCGTCGGCGGCGAGGCGCAGCACCCAGCCGCCGCAGCCGGTCCAGAACAGGTGCGGGTAGCTCGCCGCGAAGTGGTCCGCGCGGCCGTGCGTCGACATCCGCGACGGCAGCAGCATCCCCTCCGCCCCGTAGACGAGGCGCGCGTTCTCGCGGTAGTCGTCGAGGTGCGGCAGCACCAGCTCCAGGATCGACAGCGCCAGCTCGGGCGTGCCGGTCGGGATCATCCCCGCCATCGCCCCGTTCTGCACGTTGCCGTTGAGCGTGTAGTCGGCGGACCAGGCAGGCCGCCAGGTCCCCTGCCAGACGCCCTGCAGCGTCGGCGGCAGCTCGCCCGTCGAGGCGACGATGTTCGCCCGGCCGCTGAGGTACGCGAGCTCGACGACGCGGCGGCGCGCGCCCTCGTCGCCGGCGCGGGCCTCGTCCCAGAGGTCTTCGGTGAGCACGGCGGAGGAGGCGCCGGCCAGGTCGAGCGCGGAGGCGCCGACGAGGCGGCCGTGGCCGTCGCGCTGCGCCGCGCGCAGGTCGGTCCACGACAGATCGTCCGCCACCGACTCCTCGTCCGAGAGCGAGAGGTCGAGGCGGAGGAGCCGGGGCGCCCCGGCCGCGACCGGCGCGACGGAGCGGGTGACGCCTCCGTCGACCTGCCACGGTGTCCCGGTGCCGGCGGTGACGACCGCGCGGACGCGCTCGCCCCCGGTCTCCGCGCTGCCGGTCCCGGCGAGGGCGACGAGCCGCCCCGTCGCCCCGCCCTCGACGCTCGCCTCGACGACCGCCGACGCGTCCGGAACCCCGGTGTCGAACGAGGTCGCGTCGCCCGCGCCCAGCCCGAGTTCGACGACGCTCTCGCCGTCGCGGTCGGACTCCACGCACAGCCGCACGCTCTCGCCGCCGTGCGGGGCGAGCAGCCGCACCGCGTGCCGCCCGCCGTCGAGGTCGGTCCACTCGACCGCGACCTCGCCGAGCAGCGGGTCGATCAGGCGGCGGCTCGAGGCGACGCCGCCGGTCGTGCGGATCGAGACGGTCGCGCAGATCCCGAGCGGGTCGGTCCAGATCAGGCCGCCGTCGTAGCCGCTGGAGCGCGCGCCGAGGGTCAGCGCCTCGCTCGCCGCATCGGCGTCGCCGGCCAGCAGGGCGCTGCGCAGCTCCTCCCGCACTCCGGCGAGATCGGGCGCGGCGGGCCGCGCATTGACGGGCAGGAAGTACCGCTCGTGCGCCAGGGACACGGTGAGCGCGTCGGCCGGCCCGTGGACGACGGCGCCGACGCGGCCGCTGCCGACGATCAGCCCCTCCTCCCAGGTGGGAGCGGCGGTGGCGGTGACGAGGAGGTCGGTGCGCGACGATGCGCTGTCGATCGAGGAGATGATCGGTTCCTTTCGGGCTCGAGGGAGCGCCTGATATGTTGCCTGGAACTTCAAATTACCTCTCCCGGTGCGACGGCGCACGGGAGTCGAGAGTAAGGACTCCGCGATGACGCGACCGATCACCCTCTTCACCGGCCAGTGGGCAGACCTCCCGTTCGAGGAGGTGGCCCGTCTCGCCGGCGAGTGGGGCTACGACGGCCTCGAGATCGCCTGCTGGGGCGACCACATCGACGTCGCCCGCTGGGACGACGCGGCGTACGTGCAGAGCCGGAAGGACATCCTGGAGAAGAACGGCCTTCAGGTCTTCGCGATCTCGAACCACCTCACCGGCCAGGCCGTCTGCGACGACCCGATCGACGCGCGCCACCGCGACATCCTCAGCGACCGCGTCTGGGGCGACGGCGACCCCGAGGGCGTCCGCCGGCGGGCCGCGCAGGACCTCAAGGACACCGCCCGCTTCGCCGCCGCGCTCGGCGTGAAGCAGGTCAACGGCTTCTCCGGCTCGTCGATCTGGAAGGGCGTGGCGATGTTCCCGCCGGCCTCCGACGAGTGGATCGCCGCCGGCTACCAGGACTTCGCCGACCGCTTCAACCCGATCCTCGACGTCTTCGAGGAGGTCGGCGTGCGCTACGGCCTCGAGGTGCACCCGAGCGAGATCGCCTACGACTACTGGACCGCGAAGCGCACCCTCGAGGCGATCGGCCACCGGACGTCCTTCGGCTTCAACTTCGACCCGTCGCACTTCGTCTGGCAGCAGCTCGACAGCGTCGCCTTCATCCTCGACTTCGCCGAGCACATCTTCCACGTCCACGTGAAGGAGTCGATCGCCAACCTCGACGGCCGCAACGGCGTCCTCGGCTCGCACCTGCCCTGGGCCAACCCGCGCCGCGGCTGGACCTTCGTCTCGACCGGCCACGGCGCCGTCCCGTGGGAGCCCGTCTTCCGCGCCCTCAACGCGATCGGCTACACCGGCCCGACCAGCGTCGAGTGGGAGGACGCCGGCATGGACCGCCTCGACGGCGCCCCCGAGGCCCTCGCCTTCGTCCGCAAGCTCGACGCCATCACGCCCCCGGCCGACGCCTTCGACGCGGCCTTCTCCACCTCCCGCTGAGCGGCGCGGCGCCGGTGATCGAGCGGCCGGCGCCGGTGATCGAGCGGCTGACGCCGCGCCCCTCTTCTCATGCTGATGGAGCAGCCCGCGCCGCGGGCCACTCCATGCTGATCGAGTCCGCGCCGCGGGCCACTCCATGCTGATCGAGTAGCCCGCGAAGCGGGCGTATCGAGATCCACCATCGCCGAGACCTCGGTCTGCAGCCCCGAGCTGACGACGTCGGGTCTCGATACGCCGCTCCGCGGCTACTCGACCAGCAAGGGGCGGGCACAACATCAGCTGAGAGCAGGGTCCCTCGCCCGTCAGCGGAGGCCACCCCTTCTCAGCTGATGTTGTGCAGCGCCGCAGGCCCTTCATGCTGATCGAGTAGCCCGCGGAGCGGGCGTATCGAGATCCACCGTCGCCGAGACGTCGGTGTTGCAGTCTCACCGTGCAAGCGACGCTGGGTCTCGATACGCCGCTCCGCGGCTACTCGACCAGCATGCAAGGGCGTCCTCCGCTGATCAGGCGATCCGGGGACGCACGAACGGCCGGCCCCCCGCGGGGAGCCGGCCGTCGGTCGTGCAGTGTCCCTACAGCCCCTGCGCGAGGCGGTAGTACGCCGCGTTCGAGCGGATGTCGGCCTCGAAGCCGCGGAGGGTGGTCGACTCGTCGATGACGAGGAGCTCGACGCCGGCGATGCGGGCGAAGTCCTCCCACGCCTCCAGGCCGATCTGCGTCGTCTTCACTGCTTTGCCGCGCCCCTGCGAGGGAAACCCATTTCTTCCGGTGCTCTTCTCGCTGCCAGTACGAGACGAGAGTCGACGAGCTCAGTGATCGTGCTCCACCACCGCGAGCCGGGCGAGACAGTCGCGAGTACCGACGCGATCAGACGGAGTGACCCGTAGACCTTCTCGGTCTGGCCAGTGGGCAGTGATTCGAGCCCGGGGACGGTGCGCATCGCCGAAGTCCCCGCAGGGATGAGAGTCCGATTCCACAGTCGCGCGTGGTGCGCACAGATGTTGCGCACAAGGGTGAGCTGTTCGAGCCAATTGGCGAGCGGGTGGTGCCGCAGAGCCTTTGCTCGCTGGTTGCCGGTAAGACGTTCCGGTGCTATCGCGATCCCGAGCTCGCCGGCGATCGCCCACTGCTCCTCAGCCCTCATCCCCTGGAAGAGCAGAGACAGATCTGCGAAGTCGAGCAGCTCGACGAGCACCCATATCGGCACGCGTCGGTCGTGATGCCGGAGCTCCGACTGGAGCGACCGGGAGCGGCGCGCGGACCGATCGATCCGGGACTCGGCTCGGCGCATCCAGCTCTGATGATCGAAGCCGGGCCGGAAGAAGAGCGGGTCACGGTGAGCGAGTGGATCGCGCCGGACGACCACCTCGACGATCATCCGACGCAGCCCCACTTCGACCCGCTCGATCCCATCGTGCGTGAGCGTCCGGAGTCGACGGTCAAATTCGTAGAGCGCGACGACTTCGGACAGGCGACAGCCGGGATCGAACTCTTCCGACCGCTGCGGGGAGCACGCGGAGTCGGCAAGCCGCTGGTAGACGAGCCAGTAGCCGCTGAGGCGGTGATAGCCGACATATCGGAGCCATCGATCGGCATCGTCGTCGATCGTCATGCCTCTGCTGACCAGGGTGTCGATCTGTTCCGGAATCGTCTGCTCTGTCGCCACGTCGTGTGTCCCGTTCCGCCCCCGGAAAGAGATCCAGCCCGCACCGGATGCACCGGGCGGGCTGAACTGTTGCGATGACGGTACCAGCCGAGCATCCTCCGGCGGCGTCTGGCGCGAGCCGTCGCAGACACACGAGCGGCCGGCCCCCCGCGGGGAGCCGGCCGTCGGTCGTGCAGTGTCTCTACAGCCCCTGCGCGAGGCGGTAGTACGCCGCGTTCGAGCGGATGTCGGCCTCGAAGCCGCGGAGGGTGGTCGACTCGTCGATGACGAGGAGCTCGACGCCGGCGATGCGGGCGAAGTCCTCCCACGCCTCCAGGCCGATCTGCGTCGTCATGACGGTGTGGTGCGCGGCGCCGGCCGTGATCCAGGCCGCGGCGCTGGTGCCGAAGTCGGGGGCGGGCTGCCAGACGGCACGGCCGACCGGCAGGTGCGGCAGCGTCTGCGGCGGCTCGACGGTGGTCACCTTGTTCGCGACCAGGCGGAAGCGCTCGCGCACGTCGCTCAGCGCGACGACGACCGCGTCGCCGGCGTCGGCGGTGAAGACCAGGCGCACCGGGTCCTCGCGGCCGCCGATGCCCAGCGGGTGGATCTCGAGCGACGCGCGCTTCGACGACAGCGACGGCGACACCTCGAGCATGTGCGCGCCGAGGATGAGCTCCTCGCCGGGCGTCATGTCGTAGGTGTAGTCCTCCATCAGGCTGGTGCCGCCGGGCAGGCCGGCGCCCATCACCGCGGCGATGCGGATGAGGACGGCGGTCTTCCAGTCGCCCTCGCCGCCGAAGCCGTAGCCGTCGGCCATCAGGCGCTGCACGGCGAGGCCGGGGAGCTGACGCAGCCCGCCCAGGTCCTCGAAGCTGTCGGTGAACGCCTCGAAGCCGCCCTCCTCCAGGAACGAGCGCAGGCCGATCTCGACCGCCGCGCCGTAGCGGAGCGACTCGTGGCGCTCGCCGCCGGGGAGCAGCTCGGGCACCACGTCGTAGCTCTCGACGTACTCCGCGACCAGCGCGTCGATGTCGGCGTCCGTCGCGGCGTCCACGCGCTCGACGAGCTCGTTGACGCCCCAGGTGTTGACGCTGACGCCCAGGCGGATCTCGGCCTCGGTCTTGTCGCCCTCGGTGACGGCGACGTTGCGCATGTTGTCGCCGAAGCGGGCGACCTTCATGCTCTGCGAGGCCGACCAGCCGGCCGCGGCGCGCGACCAGATGCCGATCGACTCGGTGACCCGGGAGTCGCTCGCGTGGCCGACGACCGTCTTCCGCGGCACGCTCATCCGGCTGAGGATGTAGCCGTGCTCGCGGTCGCCGTGCGCGGCCTGGTTGAGGTTCATGAAGTCGAAGTCGATGTCCTGCCACGGCAGGGCGACGTTCGCCTGGGTGTGGAAGTGCAGCAGCGGCTTGGCCATCGCGTCGAAGCCGTGGATCCACATCTTCGAGGGGCTGAAGGTGTGCATCCAGGTGATGACGCCCACGACGGAGTCGTCGGAGTTCGCCTCGATCATCGTGCGGCGGATCGCGTCGGAGCTCTTCAGCACCGGCTTCCACTCGATCGTGACGGGGATGTTGCTGGACTCGTTCAGCTGCGCGACGACGGCCTGCGACTGCTCGGCGACCTGGCGGAGGGTGTCCTCGCCGTAGAGGTCCTGGCTGCCGGTGAGGAACCAGACGGTGCGGGTCGCGAGGTCGGGGATGATGCTGCGGGTCATGCGAGTGCTCCGGTGGGGTTCTGTCCGTAGACGTTCTGGTAGCGGTCGAACAGGGCGTCGATCGACTCCTGCGGGATGGGGACGAGCTCGCCGCCCTGGCGCGCGATGTGCACGGTGCGGGCGACGTCCTCGGTCATCACCGCGGCCTTGACGGCGTCCTTCGCGTCCTTGCCGATGGTGAAGACGCCGTGGTTCTGCATCAGGACCGCGCGCGAGCGGTGCCCGGTGAGCGTCGAGACGACGCCGCGGCCGATCGAGTCGTCGCCGATGATCGCGAACGGGCCGAGCGGGATCTCACCGCCGAACTCGTCCGCCATCGCGGTGATGACGCAGGGGATCGCCTCGGCGCGGGCGGCCCAGGCGGTGGCGTAGGTGGAGTGCGTGTGCACCTGGCCGCCGACCTCGGGCATCTCGCGGTAGACGTAGGCGTGCGCGGCGGTGTCGCTGGACGGGCTGCGCTCGGACCCGAGGCTGCCCGGGACGACGGTGCCGTCGAGGTCGCAGAGGATCATGTTCTCGGGCGCGAGGTCGTCGTAGGAGACGCCGCTCGGCTTGATCACGAACAGGTCGGCGCCGGGCACGCGGCCGGAGATGTTGCCGCCGGTCCAGATGACGAGGCCGTAGCGGACGAGCTCGGCGTGCAGGCGGGCGACGTCCTCGCGGACGCGGGCGATCGCCGCCTCGACCTCGGGGCCGAACCCGGTGGGCGCAGCGGTCGTGCTGTCGGTCATGCGGTGTCTCCTTGCGTGGTGAGGGTGTCGACGGCCGTCTGCTCGACGGCGAGGCCGGCGCGGTAGCGCTCGAGGTAGGCGGTGAAGCCGGCGACGTCGGCGCTGTCGGGCGCCACCGTCTCGAAGCCGGCGTCGCCGAAGACCTGCTCGGTCAGGTAGGAGTCGAGGGTCGTCCCCTCCTGCAGGCGGAAGGCGGCGAGCACCGCCATGCCCCAGGGGCCGCCCTCGGAGGCGGTCGCGGCGACCGAGACGGGGGCGTCGAGCGCACCGGCGAGGAAGCGCTGGGCGACTCCGGCCGTGCGGAACATGCCGCCGTGCGCGAACATCTCGTCGATCACGACGCCCTCGCCGGCCAGCACGCGCATGCCGAGCGCGAGCGTGCCGAACACGCCGTAGAGCTGCGCGCGCATGAAGTTGGCCAGCGTGAGGCGCGAGTCGGGGGTGCGCACGACGAGCGGGCGGCCCTCGACGAGCCCGGCGATCGGCTCGCCCGCGAGGTGGTTATAGGCGAGGAGCCCGCCCGCGTCGGGCTCGCCGGCCAGCGCCTCCGCGAAGAGGGTGCCGTAGACGGCGTCGCTGTCGGAGGGGCCGCCCGAGGCCGCAGCGAACCGGGAGAACAGGCCGACCCAGGTGGCGAGCTCGCTCGCGCCGTTGTTGCAGTGCACCATCGCGACGAGGTCGCCGGCCGGAGTGGCGACCAGGTCGAGCTCGTGGTGCACGCTCTCGAGCGGGCGCTCCAGGACGACCATCGCGAAGATGCTCGTGCCGGCGCTGACGTTGCCGGTGCGCGGGGCGACGGAGTTGGTGGCGACCATGCCCGTGCCGGCGTCGCCCTCGGGCGGGCAGAACGGGACGCCGGCCTGGAGCGCGCCGGTCGGGTCGAGCAGCAGCGCTCCCTCGGCGGTGAGGTCGCCGGCCGCGGCGCCCGCGGGGAGGACCGTCGGCAGCAGCTCGCGCAGCGGCGGCAGGGTGCCGGCGACGCGGGCGTCGTAGCGCTCGAGGACGGTCTCGTCGTAGTCGCGGGTCGCCGGGTCGGTGGGGACCATGCCGGAGGCGTCGCCGACTCCGAGGACCTTCTCGCCGGTGAGGCGCCAGTGCACGTAGCCCGCGAGGGTGGTGAGGAAGTCGATCCTCTCGACGTGCGGCTCGGAGTCGAGGACCGCCTGGTGCAGGTGCGCGAGCGACCAGCGCAGCGGAATGTTCGCGCCGAACAGCTCGGTCAGCTCGGCCGACGCGGGGCCGGTGCTGGTGTTGCGCCAGGTGCGGAACGGGACGAGGAGCTCACCGGCCTCGTCGAAGGCGAGGTAGCCGTGCATCATCGCGGAGACGCCGAGCGCCCCGACCGTGGTGAGGCGCGCGCCGTGGCGCTTCTCGGCGTCGGCGACGAGGTCGGCGTAGGCGGCCTGGAGCCCCTCGTGCACGGCGTCGAGCGAATAGGTCCAGCGGCGATCGACGAGCTGGTTCTCCCACTCGTGGCTGCCGACGGCGAGGACCACGGACGGGTCGGCCGCGTCGACGAGACAGGCCTTGATGCGGGTGGAGCCGAGCTCGATCCCGAGGGCGGTCGCGCCGCTCGTGATCGCCTCGGCGGGGGGCCGTCGCTGGTCCATTGCACTCCTCGCTGAGGGCCATGTGACCGTTCACAAAGCCACGGGCCAGCGTAGGCGAAGTGTCTTGCGGACGGCAAGCGCGCCGCTCCCGCCCGCCGGTAGCGGACGCCCGCAGGGCGCGTCCTTCGCTGATCGAGTAGTGCCCGCAGGGCGCGTATCGAGATCCACCGTCCGGCGAAGCCGCTTCGCGTCTCGGCGGTGAGGGAAAGCACGCGGCGGTCTTCAGTCATGCTGGTCGAGTAGCCCCGCAGGGGCGTATCGAGACCCGGCGTCGCCGGCAGGGCGGTCTGCAGACTTGTCTTCTGACGCGGGTGGATCTCGATACGCCCGCTGTGCGGGCTACCCGATCAACATGGCTTCCCCCTCCGCAGTAGGTGAGCTTCCCAGGAGGCCCGGCGTCCCACGCTGATCGAGTAGCGCCCGCAGGGCGCGTATCGAGATCCGCCGTCTTCATGCTGGTCGAGTAGCGCCCGGAGGGCGCGTATCGAGACCCGCCGTGCTCATGCTGGTCGAGTAGCCCCGCAGGGGCGTATCGAGACCCGGCGTCGCCGGCGCTCCGCCTCAGACCGCCCGCGTCGAGTCCCGCTCCACCAGCACCGGCGGCACCGGCCGGTCGACGGCGGCCGGCTCGCCCCGCAGCTCCGCCAGCACCACGCCGATCGTGCGGCGGCCGACCTCGGCGAAGTCCTGCCGGATCGTCGTCAGCGGCGGCCGGTAGTGCGCGGCCTCGGGCACGTCGTCGAAGCCGACGACACTCAGGTCCTCGGGCACGCGCACGCCGCGGTCCGCGCAGGCGTGCAGCAGCCCGAGCGCCATCTGGTCGTTCCCGGCGACGACCGCGGTGAGGTCGGCGACCTCGTCGAGCAGCCGCAGCCCCGCCCGGTATCCCGACTCCGCCGTCCAGTCGCCGCCGATGAGCGCGGCCGGCTCCAGCCCCGCCTCCGCCATCCGCGCGGTGAACCCGTCGAGGCGGGCGTGCGCCTCCACCCAGTGCTGCGGGCCTGCGAGGTGGGCAATCCGGGTGTGGCCGAGCGCGAGGAGGTGCTCGGCGGCGAGCCGCGCACCCGCGGCCTGGTCGACGAGGAGTCGCGGGTCGGCCCCGCGCCCCGCCGCGCCGAGGGTGACGAACGGCACTCCGATCGCGAGGCTCTCGATCGCCTCGAGCGCGCGCTCCTGCGGGGCGAGCACGACGATCGCCTCGACCGCCTCGCGCTGGAGGTGCTCGAGCGCGGCGGCCAGCGACTCCGCGTCGGGCGCCGCGTTGACCACGGGCACCCGGTAGCCGGCGTCGCGCGCGGCCTGCTCGATCGCGGCCATCGCCGTGGCGGTGCCGTAGAAGCTGTGACTCTCGGCGGCGAGGATGCCGATCAGCCCGGAGCGGCCGGCCGCGAGAGCCCGGGCTGCGGCGCTGCGCCGGAAGCCGAGGTCGTCGATGGCCGTGAGCACCTTGTCGCGGGTGCGCGGCCGGACCTGCGGGCTGTCGTTGAGCACGCGCGACACCGTCTGGTACGAGACGCCCGCGCTGACCGCGACGTCGCGGATCGTCGGCTGTCTCGGCATGGGGTCACCGTAGCGCCCGGCGCAGTCGGTCGCGTCGGCCCACCCTGCTGGTCTTGCAGCCCCGCAGCGGCCTCCGCATGCTGGTCGAGCAGCCCCGCAGGCGCCTCTGCATGCTGGTCGAGTAGCCCCGCAGGGGCGTATCGAGACCCGCCGCTCGGCAGAACATCAGCCGAGAGCGTCCGTCATCGCCCATCGGCGACGAGAACCACTCCTGGCTGATGTTCTGCGCGGCCTCCGTCCCGTCGCCCTCGTCCAGCCCCGCTCGCTACGGTGACGCTGAGGATTCACTCACGCAGTCAGGAGCCGGACGTGGAGAACCAGCAGATCGCGGCGCTCGTCGCCCTCGTCGTCGCCATCGCGGTGGTCGGATCGGTCATCGCGACCGTCCTGCGGATGCGCGCGGGTGCACCGGGAACGCGCCCGGCCTCACGGGACGGCGGCTCGACCGCCGCGACGGCCGACGGCACCTCGAGCGGGTCGGACACCCGCGACGGCCGTGCCGACGACGGCAGCTCCTCGGACGGCGGCGCCTCGGACGGCGGCGGCGCGGACGGCGGCGGCGGCGGCGACTGAGGCATGGCACCGGTCGTCGACACCGGAGTCCTCCCCACCTCCGGCTCGCGAGATCACCTTCGGCTCGTGGTTCCGACCGCTTCCTCCGAGCCGACGCTCGTCACCCGTGCCGGACAGTGCTCCCGTCCCGAGGGGAGCCGCGCCCGCATCCGCCGCTCGCCGGAGCGCCCAGGCTCCGCTGATCCCCGCGGGAGATGCTGGGGCATGCCCCTCGCCGTCCCCGACGCCCTCGTCCCGCTCGCCCTGCGCCTGGCCCGCGCCAACCGCACGTTCGTCAGCGCGGACGGCGCTCGCCGGCGGATCCGCGAGAACGCCCTCCGCCCGGCCCGCTTCGGCCCGCCTCCGCGGCTGCGACCCGGAGTGCGCGTCGACGTCGAGCAGGTCGCCGGCTGGCCGGTCTACACGATCCGCCCGCAGCGCATCCGCGGCGGGGTCGTCTACGCCCACGGCGGTGGCTGGGTCAACGAGATCGCGCCGCAGCACTGGTGGCTGGCGGCGCGCATCGCGGACGAGGCCTCTGCGGCGGTCACCCTGCCGATCTACCCGCTGGTCCCGTTCGGCACGGCCCTCGAGGCGCGCGACGGCGTCCGCGCGCTGGTGCACCGGAGTCTCGACCGGTACGGCGCGACGGCGCTCGCCGGCGACTCGGCGGGCGGCCAGCTCGCGCTGTCGACGGCCCTCGCCCTCCGCGACGAGGGCGTCGTCCTGCCGTCGACCACGCTGATCTCGCCCGCCCTCGATCTCTCCTGGAGCAACCCGCGCATCCCGGAGGTGCAGCCGAGCGATCCGTGGCTCGGCACGCCGGGCGGCCGCGTGCTCGCCGAGAAGTGGCGCGGCGAGCTCGATCTGCTCGACCCGATCGTCAGTCCGCTCTTCGGCGACCTCGCCGGCCTCGGACCGCTGAGCGTCTACACCGGCACCCGCGACGTCCTGAACCCCGACGCGCACGTCCTCGCCGAGAAGGCGGCGGCGGCCGGAGTGCCGTTCGAGCTGCACGAGGCGGTCGGCCAGCTGCACGTGTACCCGCTGGTGCCGACCCGCGCGGGCCGGGAGGCGCAGCACGACCTGGTCGACGGCCTCCGGGCGGCACTCTGACCCCGGGCACGACCTCCGGCTCGCGGAATCGCCTCCGGCTCGCGAGAATCCCGCGATTCCACAAGCCGGAGCTGCTTCTGCGTGCCGGAAGGCGTCGGAGCGACGTCGGGCTCGCGGAAACACCTCCGGCTCGTCGAAACGGGCCGATTCTGCGTGCCGAGGCTCGTTCCGCGTGCCGGAGGATGCGGAAGCGACGTCGGGCTCGCGAAAACACCTCCGGCTCGTCGAAACGCCGCGATTCCATGTGCCGGCACTCGTTCCGCGTGCCGGAACGTGCCGGAGCCACCTCAGGCTCGCGGAAACACGTCCGGCTCGTCTAAACGCCGCGACTTCGCGTGCCGGAGCGCGTTCCGCGTGCCGGAGGTCATGCGGAAGCGACGTCGGGCTCGCGGAAGCACCTTCGGCTCGTCGAAACGCCGCGAAGGAGCGTGCCGGAGCTCGTTCCGCGAGCCGGAGCTCATCTCTGTCAGCCGAACGGCCCGATCGGCCCCCGGATCCCGCACCCGACGGCGCTCAGGACCCCGCTCGCCGGCCGGTCACACCCCGCCGCCGTGCAGGACTAAAGCTGGAAGCCCCGAATCCGTCGAGAAACGGTCGGATCGGCCCTTCCAGCCTGAGTCGTGCGGGCGTTCCCGCCGAGACCTACGCGCCCCAGCTCGACTGCGTGCCGCCGACGCGCTCCTCCGCGATGGCCTGCGCGTGGCCGGACGCCGCATACGCCGCCATCGGGTCGGCCGGCAGCCCGCGCTCCGAGCGCCAGGCAGCGAGGGCCGGGCGGACGTCGGAGTAGAAGGCGTCCATGAAGATCCCGTTCGCGCCGAGCACGTCGCCGGCGAGCTGCGCCTCGTGGAGGGCCGCGCGGTCGACGAGCAGCGCGCGCGCCGTCATCTCCTGCACGTTGAGCACCGAGCGGATCTGGCCGGGGATCTTGTCCTCGACGTTGTGGCACTGGTCGAGCATGAAGGCGACGGGCGAGTCCGGGCCGTAGCCGCCTCCGCGCACGACCTCGTAGAGGATGCGGAAGAGCTGGAACGGGTCGGCCGCTCCGACGATCAGGTCGTCGTCGGCGTAGAAGCGCGAGTTGAAGTCGAACGAGCCGAGCTTCCCGAGGCGCAGCAGCTGGGCGACGATGAACTCGATGTTGGTGCCCGGCGCGTGGTGTCCGGTGTCGAGGCAGACCAGCGCGCGGTCGCCGAGCGCGGCGACGTGCGCGTAGGAGGTGCCCCAGTCCGGAACATCCGTGTGGTAGAACGCGGGCTCGAAGAACTTGTACTCCAGGACGAGGCGCTGCTCGGTGCCGAGGCGCTCGTAGATCGCGGCGAGCGAGTCGGCGAGGCGGTCCTGACGGCCGCGGATGTCCTGCTGCCCCGGGTAGTTGGAGCCGTCGGCGAGCCAGATCTTGAGGTCGCGCGAGCCGGTCGCGTCCATGATGTCGATGCAGGCGAGGTGGTGGTCGATCGCCTTCTGGCGGATCACCGGGTCGGAGTGCGTGAGCGAGCCGAACTTGTAGTCGTCGTCCTGGAAGGTGTTCGAGTTGATCGTGCCCAGTGCGACGCCCTTCGACGCGGCGAACTCGCCCAGCGCCGCGTAGTCGTCCACCTTGTCCCACGGGATGTGCAGCGCGACGCTCGGCGCGAGGCCGGTCAGCTCGTTGACCTTCGCCGCGTCCGAGATCTTCTCCTCGATGGTCCGCGGGGTGCCCGGCGTGCTGAACACCTTGAAGCGGGTACCGGAGTTGCCGAACGCCCACGAGGGCAGTTCGATCGCCTGCTGCTCGAGCTGGCGGAGGATGTCGGGGCTGAGGTCGGTCACGGCGGGGTCCTTCTGTGCGGGGCGATCCGGCCGTGCGGCGGACGCCGACCGGGCGGCACCGTATGAATCGTTTCACAGCGCCGTGGGCCGAGCGTATCGCTCCGCTTCCCGGGCTGTCAAAGGCCTGCAGAGAGGGGGCACGCCTGCGGTGCCGCCGGATGAGATGATTCCCGGATCGCGCGCAGCCCTGCGACCCGCGACGACCCGAGGAGACGATGTGCCGTCCATCAGTGTCCGCGAGGTCGCCGCTCGCGCCGGAGTCTCGGTCGGCACCGTCTCGAACGTGCTCAACCGCCCCGAGAAGGTGGGCGCCGAGTCCGTCCGCCGGGTGCAGTCCGCGATCGCCGAGCTCGGCTTCGTCCGCAACGACGCGGCCCGCCAGCTCCGCGCCGGGCGCAGCCGCAGCATCGGCCTCGTCGTGCTCGACGCCGGCAACCCGTTCTTCGCCGAGCTCGCCCGCGGAGCCCAGGCCCGCGCCGCCGAGGCGGGGCTCTCCGTGCTTCTCGCGAGCACCGACGCCGAGGCCGACCGCGAGGACTCCTACCTCGATCTGTTCGAGGAGCAGCGGGTGAGCGGGGTGCTGATCTCGCCGCAGGGGGAGGGGTCGGCGCGGCTCGACCGGCTCCGGGCCCACGGCATCCCCTGCGTGCTGGTCGACCGGGAGTCGGGGGACAGCGCGTTCTCGTCGGTCGCGGTCGACGACGTCGCCGGCGGGCGGCTCGCGGTCGAGCACCTGCTCGGGCTCGGGCGGCGCCGGATCGCGGTGGTCGGCGGGCCGGAGTCGATCCGCCAGGTCGCGGACCGGTTCGCGGGCGCGCGCGAGGCCGTGGCGGCGGTGCCGGGCGCGACGCTCGAGGTGCTGCTGACGCCGGGACTGACCGTGCTGGACGGCCGGGCCGCGGGCCGGGCGCTCGCCGAGCGCGATCCCGCCGACCGCCCCGACGCCGTCTTCTGCGCGAACGACCTGCTCGCCGTCGGCGTGCTGCAGGGGCTGATGCTGCTGGGCGAGGTGCGGGTGCCGGAGGACGTGGCGCTGATCGGCTACGACGACATCGCCTTCGCGACCGCGACGATCGTGCCGCTGTCGAGCATCCGGCAGCCGAGCGCCCTGATCGGCGCGACCGCCGTCGAGCTGCTCCTCGAGTCCGAGCCCCGCCAGGTCGTCTTCCAGCCCGAGCTCGTCGTCCGCGCCTCGACCTCCGGCTGACACTCCCGTCTGCCTCTCCCCGCGAGATGCCACTTGTGCACGCTTCTCACGGCGTGTCGCGCTCATAAGTGGCATCTCGCGGAGACGGGCAGAACGGGGGACCTCCGCCCGGAGGCTGAGCGCGCTGGTAGCGTTTAGTGGGCCGGGTCCAAGAAACGCGGCTTCCCCCTCCTGACGAAAGCCGCCATGACTCTGCGCCGTTCCGCCCTCGCCGCCCTCGCGGCCTCCGCCCTCCTGCTGACCGGCTGCACCGCCGCGTCCGACGGCGACGCCGGGGGAGGCTCCAGCACCCCGGTCGCCGACGGCGTCCTCACCTACGCGACCGGCGACGCCGAGCCCACCTGCCTCGACCCGCACGTCGGCGGCAACTACCCGCAGGCGCTGCTCGCGACCCAGGTCCTGGAGTCGCTCGTCTCGCGCAGCGACGACGGCACCATCACCCCGTGGCTCGCGGAGTCGTGGACCGTCTCGGACGACGCGCTCAGCTACGACTTCACCCTCCGCGAGGGCCTGACCTTCACCGACGGCACCCCGCTCGACGCCGACGCGGTCGCTGCGAACATCGAGCACCTGCAGGACCCGGCGACCAAGTCCTCCACCGGCTACCTCGCCGTCGCGAAGGTGGAGTCGGTCACCGCCGTCTCGCCGACCGTCGCCCGCTTCACCCTCAGCGCCCCCGACAGTGCGCTGCTCGAGTCGCTCTCGCAGCCGTGGACCGCGATCGAGTCGCCCACCGGCATCGCCCGCGGCGAGGAGGCGAACTGCGAGGCGCCCGTCGGCACCGGCCCGTTCACGGTGACGGAGTGGGTCAAGCAGGACCACGTGACCCTCACCCGCAACGACGACTACGACGCCGCCACGGGCCCGACCGGCGAGGGACACGACGGCCCCGCCTACCTCTCGAGCATCACCTGGCGCTTCATCCCCGACTCCGCCACCCGCTACGCGGCACTGCAGGCGGGCGAGGTGGACGTGATCGACAACGCCCAGCCCGACACGCTCGCGGCCGCCACCGACGCCTCCGACCTCGTCGAGATCGACGCGCCCCGCCCCGGCTCGGTGAACCGCCTCGAGCTCAACTCGGGCCAGGCGCCGTTCGACGACCAGAGCGTGCGCGAGGCGTTCATCCGCGCCGTCGGCGTCAACGACGCGATCGACTCCCTCTTCTTCGGCACCGCCGAGCGCTCGTACTCGCCGCTGTCGAGCAGCGAGGCGACGGCCTACTCCGATCCGTCGCTCTTCGAGGACGCCGGCTCGGACGACGAGATCGCCGCCGCGGAGGACCTCCTCACGGCCGCGGGCTGGGTCGACTCCGACGGCGACGGCATCCGCGAGAAGGACGGCGCTCCGCTCGTCCTGCGTCTGCCGGTCAGCACCAACCAGTCGATCCCGGCCGAGCAGTCGCTGTTCGAGCAGATCCAGGCGTCGGCGAAGGTCGCCGGCTTCGACGTGCAGATCAGCCTGCTCGACCTCTCCAGCTGGTACACCGCGCTCGCGGCGAACGAGTACGAGCTGGTCAGCGCGCCGTACACGAAGGTCGGACCGGACGTCCTGCGCACCCTCTACGCGTCCTCCGGCATCACCCCGGCTCCGAGCGGCTACTTCGCCAACCACGCCCAGGTGAACGACCCCGCCCTCGACGCCCTGCTCGAGCAGGCGAGCGCGACCGTCGACGAGACCGAGCGCGCCGACCTCTACTCGCAGGCCCAGCGGATCGTGCTCGAGGGCTACTGGATCCTGCCGCTCTACGACCAGCAGAACCACTACCTGCACCGCTCGGCCGTCCAGGGCGTCGCCGCCCTGGCCACCGTCTCGACCCCCTGGTTCGCGGACGCCTGGCTCTGACGCTGCGGGCCCGCGCTGCTTCCGAGCATGCTGGTCGAGCAGCCGCGCAGCGGCGTATCGAGACCCGGCGTCCTGATCACGGTGGATCTCGATACGCCCTCTGCGAGGGCTGCTCGATCAGCATGCGTCGCCCGCCGGTCGAGCGGTGCCGCAGCCTCCACCATGCTGGTCGAGTAGCCGCGAAGCGGCGTATCGAGACCCGCCCGCACGACCCCGCATCCCGAGAGGAGCCCCCGTGATCCGCCTCCTCCTCCGCCTCGGTGGCGCGCTCGTGGTGCTCTGGGCGGTCGCGACAGCCGTGTTCTTCCTCATCCGCCTCATCCCCGGCGACCCCGCGCAGGCGATCCTCGGCGGCCCCGGCTCGCAGGCGTCTCCGGAGGCGCTCGCCGCGGTCCGCGAGCAGTACGGCCTCGACCAGCCGCTGCTCGTGCAGTACCTCACCCAGCTCGGCCGCCTCGCCCGCGGCGACCTCGGCACGTCCTACTCCCTGCGCACCCCCGTCGCCGACCTGCTCGCCCAGCAGCTGCCCGGCACCCTCCTCCTGGCCGCGCTCGCGCTGACCCTCGCATGGGTCCTCGCCCTCGCCACCGCGCTCTGGTCCACCCGCGGCGGCCGCGTCGCCGCCGCGATCGGCTCCGGCCTCGAGCTGACCGCCGCCGCCCTCCCGCACTTCTGGCTCGCGACCGTGCTGATCGCCGTCTTCGCGACCGCGCTGCGCTGGTTCCCGCCGGTCAGCACCGGCTCCGCGAACGGCCTCGTGCTGCCCGCGCTGACCCTCGCGATCCCGCTCGCCGGCTTCCTCGGCCAGGTGATGCGCCGCTCCCTCCTCGACGCGCTGGAGTCGCCGTTCGTGCTCGCGGCCCGCGCCCGAGGCGAGGGCGAGCTCGGCATCCGGCTCCGGCACGCGCTCCGGCACGCGGTGCTGCCGGGCGTCTCGCTCTCGGGCTGGGCGTTCGGCTACCTGATCGGCGGTGCGGTGGTGGTCGAGACGATCTTCGCCCGGCCCGGCCTCGGCCGGACGTTGCTGGCCGCGGTGACCGTCCGCGACGTGCCCGTCGTCACCGGCGTCGTGCTCGTCACCGCCCTCGCCTACATCGTCGTCACCCTCGCCACGGACCTCGTCGCCCGCCTCATCGACCCGCGCCTCGCCGCCGCCCGCCCGCAGGAGGCCCGCGCATGAGCGAGCTCGAGCTGCGCGCCGCCCGCCCCTCGCGCCGGGCCGCCGGCCGCCTCCGCGTCGGCGAGCTGCTCGCCCTCGCCTTCGTCGTCCTCCTGCTGCTCGCGGCCGTCGCCCCCGGCTTCCTCGCCCCGTTCGATCCGCTCGCCATCGCCCCGCGCGACGCCTTCGACCCGCCCTCCGCCGCGCACCTCCTCGGCACCGACGAGTCGGGCCGCGACGTCCTGAGCCGCCTGATCTCCGGCGCCGGAGCCTCCCTCCTGATCGGCGTCAGCGCCACCGCCATCGGCCTCGTGCTCGGCGCCGTGCTGGGCGTCGCCGCGGCGTTCGGCGGCCGCTTCGTCGACGGAGTGATCGGCCGGGTCCTCGAGGTCCTCTTCGCCTTCCCCGCGCTGCTGCTCGCGCTGCTGGTCATCGTGGTCACCGGCCCCGGAGTCGTCCCCGCGACGGTCGCGGTCGGCCTCTCGACCGCGCCCGGCTACGCGCGCATCCTCCGGACCCAGCTGCTCGGCATCCGCGACTCCGGCTACGTCGAGGCGGCGCGCGTGCTCGGCCACTCCGCGCCGCGGATCCTGCTCGCGCACGTCCTGCCGAACACCTTCGGCCCGCTCGCGGTGCTGGCGACGCTCGGCGTCGGGCAGGCGATCGTCTGGGCCTCGGCGCTCAGCTACCTCGGCCTGGGGGCCGAGCCGCCGGCGCCGGAGTGGGGCGCGATGCTCTCCGCGGGCCGCACCTACCTCTCGAGCGCCTGGTGGCTGACGGTCTTCCCGGGTCTCGCGATCGTGCTGACCACGCTCGCGACGACGGTCCTCGGCGGCCGACTGCGGGGTGCGCGATGAGCGCCGGGCGCGCGGGCAGTGCCGCCGTGGTGGAGGACCTCCGCGTCGCCTTCGACGGCGTCGAGGTCGTGCACGGGGTGTCCTTCCGGATCGAGCCGGGGGAGTGCGTCGCGATCGTCGGCGAGTCCGGCTCGGGCAAGAGCGTCACCGCGCGGGCGCTCCTGGGTCTGAGCGGGGGAGTGGCGACCGGGAGCGTCCGGGTCGGCGACCAGGAGGTGATCGGCGCGGGCGCGCGGACCCTCCGGCGCCTCCGCGGTGCCGGAGTCGGCTTCGTGCCGCAGGACGCGCTGCTCTCGCTCGATCCGCTGCGCCCGGTCGGCCGCGAGATCGGCGACGTGCTGCGCCTGCACTCCCGGCTGTCCGCGGCGGAGGCGTCGGCGCGGGTGGCCGAGGTGCTCGCGAGCGTCGGCATGCCCGACCCGGAGGAGCGGATGCGCGACCGCTCCGGCGAGCTCTCCGGCGGACTCCGCCAGCGCGCGCTGCTCGCCGCCGCGATCGCGCTCGACCCGCCGCTGCTGGTGGCCGACGAGCCGACCACCGCCCTCGACGTCACCGTGCAGGCGCGGGTGCTCGAGCTGTTCGCCGAGCAGAAGGCGCGCGGCCGGGCGCTGCTGCTGGTCTCGCACGACCTCGCCGTCGTCGCCGGGCTCGCCGACCGGATCCTGGTGCTCGCGGACGGCCGGGTGGTCGAGGACGGCCCGGCGAAGCGGGTGCTGCGCGCGCCGGAGTCGGTCCAGGCGCGGACGCTCGTCGCCGCGGTCCCGGCCGGGCGGCCGCGCGGCTCGCGGCTGACCGATCCGGACGCACCCGTCGTCCCGCCCGCGCCGCCCGGCGAGCTGCTGCTGCGCGCGGCCGACCTGGTCACCCGATTCCCCCGCCCCGGCGGCGGCACCCGCACCGCCGTCGACGGCGTCGGCCTCGAGCTGCGCCGCGGCGAGACCCTCGGCCTCGTCGGCGAGTCCGGCTCGGGCAAGAGCACGGTCGCCCGGCTGCTGCTCGCACTGCGCCGCCCAGACGCGGGCTCGGTCGAGTTCGACGGCGGCCCGTGGTCGGCGGCGACCGAGCGCGCGCGGCGACCCCTCCGCCCGCGGATCGGCGCGGTCTACCAGGACAGCCTGTCGTCGTTCGATCCGCGCTGGAGCGTCGGCCGGCTGCTCCGCGACGCCGGGGCGGAGTCGGTGCCGGCCCTGCTCGAGAGCGTCGGCCTCGCCGCGTCGCTGGAGCGGCGCTCGCCGCGCACCCTCTCCGGCGGGCAGCGCCAGCGCGTCTCGATCGCGCGCGCCCTGGCCACCCGCCCCGACGTCCTGATCTGCGACGAGCCGGTCTCGGCCCTCGACGTCTCGGTGCAGGCGCAGATCCTCGACCTCCTCGACGACCTCCAGCGCCGCCACGGCCTCGCCCTGCTCCTGATCTCCCACGACCTCGGCGTCATCGCGCACATGAGCGACCGCATCGCCGTGATGCGCGACGGCCGCCTCGTCGAGTCCGGCCCGGCCGCCGCCGTCCTCAGCACCCCGCGCGAGGCCTACACCCGCCGCCTGCTGGCCGCGGCCCCCCGCCTCGACCGCCCCTGACGCCTTCGCCGTCGCACGACGTCGGCCCGTGCATGCTGGTCGAGTAGCCCCGCAGGGGCGTATCGAGACCCGCCGTCATCAGCAGGGCGACTCTGCAGACTCGCCTTCCGACGCTGGTGGATCTACTTGGAAGAGACGCCCGCAGACATGCTGGTCGAGTAGCCCCGCAGGGGAGTATCGAGACCCGCGCACCCCAAGGACGTCGGCCTCTTCCCCGCCCTGCGATGGCGCCGGAGGCGCCCCCTCCGCTCGATAGGGCCCGCTCCGCGGGCTGCTCGATCAGCAGAGAGGCGCTCGAACGGTGGGGAGCGCTCGGGCGCTGCAGAACATCAGCTGAGAAGGGGTGGCCTCCGCTGTCAGGGGAGGGACCCTGCTCTCAGCTGATGTTGTGCGCACCGACTGCCGGTCGAGGAGCCCGCAGGGGCGCAGCGCGACCCGCCGTCACCAGCGGAGTGGGTCTGCGTGCTGGAGTTCTGCCGACGGGATCTGCTTGGAAGAGACGCCCGCACACATGCTGGTCGAGTAGCCCCGCAGGGGCGTATCGAGACCCACGTCCTCCGGCAGTGGTGCTGCATGCGGACGGATCTCGATACGCCCGCTGTGCGGGCTACTCGATCAGCATGGGTCGCCCGCCCGCCGCTCCCCAGGTGGCCTCCGCCGCACCCGCCCGCCGCACCGGTGCCCCCGCAGGGCATCCCTCCGCGCGCCGCCGCGCCGTAGCGTGACTGGCATGACGAACGACCCCGAGGCGCGCGACTTCCTGACCTCCCGCCGGGCCCGGCTGACCCCCGAGCAGGTCGAGCTGCCCGGCGGCGGCAACCGCCGGGTGCCGGGCCTGCGCCGCAGCGAGGTGGCCCAGCTGGCCGGCGTGAGCATCGAGTACTACTCGCGGCTCGAGCGCGGCGACCTCCGCGGCGCGTCCGAGTCGGTGCTGACGGCGCTCGCCGACGCCCTGCGCCTCGACCGCGCCGAGCGCGAGCACCTCTTCGATCTCGCCCGCACGGCCGAGCGCTCGCCGCTGCGCTCCCGCCGGCGCGCGCCCGCCGCCGTCCGGCCGAGCATGCGGCTCGCGGTCGAGTCGATCACCTCGGCCCCCGCCTTCGTCCGCAACGGCCGGCTCGACGTCCTGGTCGAGAACGACCTGTTCCGCGCGCTCTACGCCGACCTCTACGCGCTCCCGGAGCGCCCGGTCAACCTCGCCCGCTTCGCCTTCCTGCAGCGCGAGCTGGCGGAGGCGTTCTACCCGGTCTGGAGCACCGCCGCCGACATCACCGTCGGCATCCTCCGCACCGAGGCCGGCCGCGCCCCGCACGACGCCGACCTCCAGGCCCTCGTCGGCGAGCTGTCCACGCGGAGCGACGAGTTCCGCACCCGCTGGGGCGCCCACGAGGTGCGCCACCACGCCAGCGGCAGCAAGTTCTTCCACCACCCGATCGTCGGCGACCTGCACCTCAGCTACGAGGCCTTCGAGCCGCTCGGCGACCCCGGCCTCGACTTCCTGATCTACAGCGCCGAGCCGGGCTCGCCGAGCGACGACGCCCTGAAGCTGCTCGCGAGCTGGTCGGCGACCCAGAGCG
Source organism: Rathayibacter sp. VKM Ac-2928 (assembly GCF_022815545.1). Classification (NCBI taxonomy): domain Bacteria; kingdom Bacillati; phylum Actinomycetota; class Actinomycetes; order Micrococcales; family Microbacteriaceae; genus Rathayibacter; species Rathayibacter sp. VKM Ac-2928. The sequence goes on along the minus strand of NZ_JALGRU010000003.1, from coordinate 375,053 downwards.
CCGACACCCCCGCCGCGCACCCCGCCCCCGCCGACAGGACCGCCGAGTGAACCGCCGCACCACCCTCCTCTTCGCGATCGCGGGCGGCGTCGCCGTCGGCAACCTCTACTGGGCCCAGCCGCTGCTCGACTTCCTCGCCACCGACCTCGGCACGAGCACCGGATCCGCGGGCTGGCTCGTCACCGCGACGCAGCTCGGCTACGCCGTCGGCGTGCTCCTCTTCGTCCCGCTCGGCGACGTGCTCGACCGCCGCGTCCTCGTCCCCGCCGCGATGCTCTGCGCCTCCCTCGCCCTGCTCGCCTGCGCACTCGCCCCGACCTTCGCCGTGCTCGTCGCGACCCTCGCCCTCGTCGGCCTGACCACCGTCGCCGGCCAGATCCTCGCCCCGCTCGCGGGCGACCTCGCCGACGACGCCACCCGCGGCAGGGTCGTCGGCACCGTCGTCTCGGGCATCCTGACCGGCATCCTCGTCTCGCGGACGATCAGCGGCCTCATCGCCCAGGCCGCCGGCTGGCGCACCGTCTACGTGGTCGCGGCGGTCGCGGGCGTCGTGCTCGCGGTCCTGCTCGCCCGGGCCATCCCGTCGCTCCCGCCGCGGACCCGCCTGCGCTACCCGGCCCTGATCGCCTCCGTCTTCGCGATCGTCCGCCGCGAGCGCTCGGTGCGCTGGAGCCTCGCCCTCGGCGGCACGTCCTTCGCGGTCTTCACGATGTTCTGGACCTCGCTGACCTTCCTGCTCAGCGCCCCGCCGTTCTCCTTCGACGTCGGCACGATCGGCCTCTTCGGCCTGATCGGCCTCGCCGGCGCCGTCGCCGCGCAGCGCGCCGGGCACCTGCACGACCGCGGCCTGGCGCTCCCGGCGATCGGCGTCGCCTGGGCGGCGGTGCTGCTGTCCTTCGTGATCGCGGGCATCGGAGGCGGCTCGATCGTGGCCGTGATCGTCGCGATCCTGGTGCTCGACATCGCGATCCAGGGCCACAACATCCTGGTGCAGTCGCGGATGTTCCAGGTCGACCCGTCGGCGCGCAGCCGGCTGAACACCGCGTTCGTCACGACCAACTTCGTCTGCGGCGCGCTCGGCTCGGCCCTCGCGTCCTTCCTCTGGACCCACGGCGGCTGGGGCGCGGTCTGCATCGCCGGCGCCGTGCTGAGCGGCTTCGCGCTCACGGTCTGGCTGCTCGGCCGCCGCTCGGCCCTGGTGCTCCCCGCGGCGCAGCCGGCGGTCTGAGCTCGGGGACCGCCGGCCCGTCCGCCAGGCCGCTCAGCCGGACTCCTCAGCCCAGCCCAGCCCGGCCTCTCAGCCCAGCCGGAAGGGCTCGCCAGGAGCGAGCACGTGCACCCGCTCCGGATGCGTCACCGCCCGCAGCACGTCGGCCGGGTCGCCGTTGAACGGCGCGAAGTCCGGCGAGTCCACCGAGCCCCAGTGGTGCAGCAGCAGCTGCGACGTCGGATGCGCGTCCGCCATCTCGATCGCGCCCTCGAAGGTGAAGTGCCACTCGCTGTCCGAGAAGTCGAAGAGCATCACGTCGGGGCTCGGCCCGGTCAGGTGGTGCTCGCGGATCAGCCGCGAGTCGCCCGGCGCCCAGACCGTGCCGTCCGGCGTCTCGAGCCAGAAGCCGCAGGCGTCCTCCTCCTCGAAGAAGCGCTGCCCCGGCTCGGGGAACGCGTTCTGCCAGGCGTGGTCGGCCGGGGTGAGCCGGACGCTCACACCGCCGACCTCGAACGCGTCGTCGATCCCGTGCCCGTGGGCCGGCAGCCCCTCGGCGGTCATCTCCGACGCGACGTACCGCGTCGAGTGGAACGCGGTCGTCACCGGCGCGAGTTCGCGGCAGGTCGGCCGGCTGAAGTGGTCGTTGTCGCTGTGCGTCACCAGCACCGCGTCCAGCCGCGGCACGGCGATGGCGGCGATTGGGAAGTCGATCAGCACCGGCATGTCGAAGCCGCCGAGCAGCGGATCGATCATCAGCGAGGTGCCGCGCGAGGTGAGCAGGAACCCGGCCATGCCGAGCCAGCGGAGCGTCGTGCCGCCGTCGTCCTCGAACGCCTCGTCGCCGAAGAAGCGGGTCGGCCCCGCCACCGCCTGGCGGCGCTCGTCGTCCTGCGCGTTCGTCATCGTCGTCTCCGCTCGTCGAGGTCGTTCCGGGACCACCCTACGAGCGGCTCCGAGACGGAGCGGCGCGTGCTGCGGCGCGTGCTGCGGCGCGTGCTCATTCCGCGAAGACGCGCTTCGCGACGTCGATCGCCGAGAGCGCCTTGGGCCAGCCGGCGTAGAAGGCGAGGTGGGTGAACGCCTCGACGATCTCGGCCTCGGTCAGTCCGTTGTCGCGGCCGATGCGGATGTGCGCGTCGAGCTGCACCGTGCTCCCGCCGGTGAGCAGCGAGGAGAGCGTGAGCAGACTGCGGTCGCGCTTGGCGAGCTCGGGGCGCTCCCACACGTCGCCGAAGAGCACGTCCTCGGTGAGCTGGACGATCTTCGGAGCGAGGTCGCCGATGGTGGCGCGGAGCGGGCTGGGGGTGGTCTCGGGCACGGGGTCTCCTCGGGGCTGGGGGAAGGGGGATCCCGACCACTCCACACCGCTGTGCACGCGCGAGCGAGGCCCTGCCGGAACGTGTACCGCCAGGGCCTGTCCCGTGCTCCGACTCCGGCCTAGCGTGGCGACGGAGACGCCAGCCCGCCCCGCCCGTCCGTCCCGGAAGAAGGACCCCGTGAACATCGAACCGACGACCCCCACCGTCAAGAACCCGCCCGAGCAGTTCGCCGGCGACGTCTGGCTCGACACCATCGTCGTGCCGCACGACGCCGAGCAGCGCACCACGATGGCCCGGGTGCGCTTCGCCCCCGGCGCGCGCACCGCCTGGCACTCGCACGCCCGCGGCCAGTACCTGCACGTGACCTCGGGCGTCGCCCGCTTCGGCGGACGCGACGGCACGATCCTCGAGGTGCACGCCGGCCAGACCCTCTACACCCCGCCCGGCGAGGAGCACTGGCACGCCTCCGCGCCCGGCGTCTTCATGGAGCACCTCGCCGTGCTCGAGGCCGCCGACGACCCGTCGACGACCACGGCCTGGGCCGAGCACATCACCGACGCGGAGTACGAGGGCAGCGCAGCCGAGGGCAGCGGAGCCGGAGGCCGCTGACGGACGCAGAACATCGGCTGAGACGCTTCCTCATCGCCCCTGAGCGATGAGCCGCACGTTCAGCCGACGTTCTGCAGCGGCAGGCCCCGGAGTGCTACTCGTAGCGCAGCGACTGCACCGGATCCGCCCGTGCCGCCCGCGCGGCCGGCAGCGTCCCCGCCACGAACGCGATCACCATCACCACGAGCACCACCGTCAGGATCGACACCGGGTCGAACGCGATCAGGGTCAGCCCGGGCAGGTCCGAGAGCAGCGAGCCCGAGAGCACCCCGCTCAGCCCGGTCCCCGCCGCCACCGCCAGCAGCGCGCCGATCGCGCTGCCGAGGAAGCCGATGAACGCCGCCTCGATGCTGAAGAGCGCGAACACGCGTCCGCTGCCCATGCCCATCGCCTTCATCAGGCCGATCTCGCGGGTCCGCTCCTGCACGCTCATCAGCAGCGTGTTGACGATGCCGAAGCTCGCCGCCAGCAGCGCGATCACCGCGAAGGCGTTGAGCACCAGCACGATCCCGTCGACGACGGCCTTGATCGTGCCCAGCTGGTCCGCGACCGTGGTGCCGGTGTAGCCGGCGTCCGCGAGGCGGTCCTTCAGTGCGGTGACCTGCTCGTCGTCCGCCGCCGCGTCGAAGCGCACGCTCGCCTGGGCGAAGCGGTCGACCTGGTCCGCCGGCACGCCGATGCTCTGGGTCGTGAACAGCGCGTCGGTGAGCGCGTCGTTGGTGACGAGGCCTCCGCCCGCTCCCGCGATGCTCTCCTCCGCGACGCCGACGATCGTCGCCTCGACCACGTGCGGCGTCCGCTGCGCGTCGGTGATGCCGATCGACAGCGTCGTCCCGACGGCGGCCGCGTCGTCCGCGAAGCCGAGCGGCTCGACGTACGACACCGGCAGCACCGCCTGGAGCTGCGTCGACGCGTCGTCGAGGCCGGCCCCCGCGGCGAGCTGGACGGTCTGCCCCTCCACGAGGCTCCCGATCCCGATCACGTACTTCGCGCCGTCGTCGCCGGCGGCCACGTAGTCGGCCGAGATCGACTTCACCGCCTGCACGTCGAGCACGCCCTCGACCCCGGCGAGCGTGTCGAGGTCGGCCGGGGTCAGCGCGACGACGGTCTGCCCGGGAGGCCCCGCCGCCCCGCTCGCGACCGCGTCGGGGTCGTACTCGACCGGCCCGGAGCCCAGGCCCGTCGCCGACTCGGAGGTCTTCGACACGGTCATCACGTCCGAGGCGCCGACTCCGTCGACCGTGTCGTCGATGTAGGCGTTGATGCCGGTGCCGAGCCCGTTGGTGAGGGTCAGTGTGAACGCGCCGACGAAGATCGCGAGGATCGTCAAGAGCGTGCGCGTCCGGGAGCGGAAGGTGTTGGCGATCGCGGTCCCGATCAGGTCGACGGCCTTCATGCTGCCACCGCCGCGGAGTCCTCGACCAGCAGGCCGTCGCGGATCATCAGGCGCCGGTCGCAGCGCGCGGCCAGCTCCTCGTCATGGGTGACCACGATCAGGGTGATGCCGTTCTCGCGGTTGAGCGCGAAGAGGATGTCCTCGACCACCCCGCCGGTCGTCGTGTCCAGGTTGCCGGTCGGCTCGTCCGCGAACAGGATGCGCGGGTTGTTGACGAGCGCGCGGGCGATGACCGTCCGCTGCTTCTGTCCGCCGGAGAGGTCGACGGCCCTGCTGCCGGCCTTGTCGTCGAGCTCGAGCTGGGCCAGCGCGGCGAGGCCGCGGCGCTTGCGCTCCGCCCGGCCGATCCCGGCGATCTTCATCGGCAGCACCACGTTGTCGAGCACCGACGCGTTCGGCGTGAGGAAGAACTGCTGGAACACGAAGCCGAAGGTGCGGTTGCGGGTGACGTCGAGCCGGCGCCCCTTGAGCGTGCTGGTGTCCACTCCCTCGAGCTCGACCACGCCGGTGCTGGGGGCGTCGAGCAGCGCGAGCAGGTGCATCAGGGTCGACTTGCCCGAGCCGCTCTTGCCGACGATGGCGACGCTCTCGCCCTCCTGGATGTCGAAGCTCACGCCCTTCAGCGCCTCGAAGCGGTTCTGGCCTCGGCCGTACGACCTGCGGACGTCTCTCACCGAGATGATGGGCGTGCTCATGGGACTCCCTCCGCCGCCCGGCGGGTTCCGGAGCGGCCCCTCCAGCCTGAGCGGCGCCGCCCGATCGCGCGTCCCTCGCAGGGTGTCCCCGCCGTACCGCGGTCGCGGTAGGCGGAGCACCGCGGCGGGGTGACGCCGCGGTGCGCGCACTCCGCCAGGATGTGGGGATGACGCCGCGGATGCAGGCCCACCCGCGGCTGCGGTCGTGGCTCGGCGACGCCCTCGCGGCCGCGATCATCGTCGCCGCGGCGTTCGCGCCGTTCCAGGGGTCCGCTCAGCGGCCGTCGGGTCTGCTCGAGTTCGCGATCGTGCTCGCGCCGGCGGTCCTGCTGCCGCTGCGGCGGCGCCGGCCGATCCCGGTGCTCGCGGCGATCGTCGTGCTGTCGGCCGCCGCGGCGGTCCTCGGCCTGCTCGCGCCGGGCGTCGTCCTCGCGACGGCGATCGCGATGTTCGCGGTGACGAACCGCAGCTCCCGCCGGATCGGTCTCGTCGTGACCGGGGTCACGGTGGTCGCGGTGGTGCTCCTGAGCGTGGTCGGCGCGGCGGTGAGCCCGCTCGACGCCCGGGCCGTGCAGTACGCCGTCACGGTGCTCTTCGCGGCGGCCGCCGGCGACGCGACGCGCTCGCGCCGCGAGTACATCGTCGCGGTGACGGAGCGTGCCGAGCGGGCCGAGCAGACCCGGGAGTCGGAGGCGCGGCGCCGCGTCAGCGAGGAGCGGCTGCGCATCGCCCGCGACCTGCACGACGCCGTCGCGCACCAGATCTCGGTGATCAGCCTGAACGCCGGGGTCGCGAGCTCCGCCCTCGACTCCCGGCCCGAGAAGGCGCGCGAGGCGCTCAGCACGATCCGCAGCGCGGCGCGATCGGTCCTCGGCGAGATCGGCGACCTCCTCGAGGTCCTCCGCACCGACGAGGCGGCCGGCACGGCTCCGCAGCCCGGCCTCGACCGGCTCGACGAGCTCGTCCGCCGCTTCGGCGAGGACGGCCTGCAGATCACCGTCCGCACCGAGGGCACGCTCGACCGCATCCAGGGGGCGGCCGATCTCGTCGCCTACCGCGTGGTCCAGGAGGCGCTCACCAACGCCCACAAGCACGGTGCCGAGCACCGCGCGCACGTCCTCGTCGCGGTGGCGGACGAGCGCGTCGAGATCGTCGTGGCGAACCCGGTCGCGGCCGTCGCGGGTCCGGACCCCGAGCGCGGCAGCGGGCACGGGCTGCTCGGCCTCCGCGAGCGCGTGGCCTCCGTCCGCGGCACGGTGGTGACGGGAGCGACACCGGGCGGCTACCGGGTGGCGGCGTCGCTGCCGCTGCCGCAGTCGGCGGTCGGGCCGTCGGCGTCGCTCCCGCAGGCATCCCCGACCGCGCCGATGCCGTCCCCGTCGATGCCGTCTCCGGAGGAGGACCCGCGATGACCACCGTCCTCGTCGTCGACGACCAGCCCCTGATCCGCCAGGCCGTCACCGACATCCTGAGCAGCGAGAGCGGCATCGAGGTCGTCGGCGAGGCGCGCACCGGCCGCGAGGCGGTCGAACTGGCGACCCGCCTGCGCCCGGACGTCGTCCTGATGGACATCCGCATGCCCGAGCTCGACGGCATCGGCGCCACCGCCCTGATCTGCGCCGACCCGGAGCTCGCGGCGACGAAGGTCCTCATCCTCACGACCTTCGAGGAGGACGAGTACCTGATCGCCGCCCTGCGCGCGGGTGCCGGCGGCTTCCTCGGCAAGGGCGCCGAGCCGGAGGAGATCGCCGCCGCCGTCCGCGCCGTGCACGCGGGCGACAGCCTCCTCTCGCCCGCCGCGACCCGCAGCCTGATCACCCGCTACGTCCTCGCGCCCCAGGCGTCGCCGCCGCTCGTCGAGCCGCCGGAGTTCGCCCAGCTGACCGACCGCGAGCGCGAGGTCCTGCTGCTCGTCGCGCGCGGCCGCTCCAACCAGGAGATCGCGGACGACCTCGTCATCTCCCCGCACACCGCCAAGACCCACGTCAACCGCATCATGACCAAGCTCTCGGCCCACGACCGCGCCCAGCTCGTCATCGCCGCCTACGAGAGCGGCCTGCTGACCCCCGGCGCCTGAGGCGCCCGCCGAGGCGTCCTCGAACCGTCGAGGCGTCCCGCAGCACCCGGACGCCTCGACGGGAGCGGGACGTCGCGCGCGCGTCACGCCGGCGGCGGCACGCTCACGATCCGGTCGTCCTCCTCGCCCGGCGACCCGCGTCCGTCCGTGTTGCTCGTCACGAACCACAGGTCGCCGTCCGGCGCCGCCACCGCGTCGCGCAGCCGGCCGTACTCGCCGACGGCGTAGTCGGTCGAGACCGACGGATCCGCGACCGGCACCGCGCGCAGCACCTCGCCGCGCAGATTCGCCAGGTAGAGCACGCCGTCCAGCTCGGTCATCCCGCTCGGGCTGGCCGCGCCCGGCTCCCACTGCTGCACCGGATCGACGAAGCCGTCCTCGCCGGCGATCCCCTCGACCTCTGGCCAGCCGTAGTTCGCGCCCGGCTCGATCACGTTCAGCTCGTCCCAGGTGTCCTGCCCGAACTCGCTCGCGAAGAGCGTGCCGTCCTCCGCCCAGGCCAGGCCCTGCGGATTGCGGTGCCCGCTGCTCCAGACCAGCGACCCCGGGTACGGGTTGTCCTCGGGCACGGCGCCGTCGAGCGTCATCCGGAGGATCTTGCCGGAGAGCTCGCCCAGGTCCTGCGCCGCCTCGCGCCGCCCGGCGTCGCCGACGGTCGCGTAGAGCATCCCGTCGGGGCCGATCGCGATCCGGCCGCCGTCGTGGGTGCGCGCGGCCGGGATGCCGTCGAGGATCGTCTCCGGCTCGCCGACCGCGTACGACCCGGCCTCGCCCTCGAGCGCGAACCGCTGGATCCGGTTGCCGTCGGCCGCGGTCGAGTAGGCGAACAGCGTCCGTCCGTCGACGGCCAGCCCGAGCAGCCCGCTCTCGCCCTCGGCGACCACGCCGTCGACGACGCCCACCTCGCGCGCCTCGCCGTCGTCCGCCAGCTCGAGCACCCGTCCGCTGTCCCGCTCGCTGACGAGCGCCGTGCCGTCGTCGACGAACGCGACCGACCACGGCGCCTCGAGCCCCTCCGCGACACTGCTCGCGCCGACGAGCTCGCGCGCCTCGGGGCCGGGAGCGGCGGGAGTCGTGCTGCAGGAGGCGAGCCCCACGCCGAGCGCGAGCGTCGCGCCGACGAGGGCCGAGCGGAGGACGGGACCGGTCATCCCCCCAGGCTGCCCGCCGAACCTTCGAGCCCTCTCAGCCGCTGCCGCGCTCACCGCTAGCACCCCGACGGATCCCGCGCACCCCCACCGCATGTCGGACCCGCGGCGTAGCGTTGCAGAGGTGATGCGCCCCCAGATCAGCACCCTCGGCCAGCTGCGCGCCTCCGGGCACGCGCAGAAGACCCTCCGCACCGAGATCCGCGACAACCTCCTCGACGCCCTCCGCGAGGGCCGCGACCCCTGGCCCGGCCTGCACGGCTTCCAGGACACCGTCATCCCCCAGGTCGAGCGGGCGGTGATCGCCGGGCACGACATCGTGCTCCTCGGCGAGCGCGGCCAGGGCAAGACCCGCCTCCTCCGCACGCTCAACGGCTTGCTCGACGAGTGGACCCCCGTCATCGACGGCTCCGAGCTCGGCGAGCACCCCTACGAGCCGATCACCTCGATCAGCAGGCGCCGAGCGGACGAGCTCGGCGACGAGCTGCCCGTCGCCTGGCGCAGCCGCGAGGAGCGCTACGTCGAGAAGCTGGCCACGCCGGACACGAGCGTCGCCGACCTCATCGGCGACGTCGACCCGATGAAGGTGGCCGAGGGCCGCAGCCTCGGCGACCCGGAGACCATCCACTTCGGCCTCATCCCGCGCAGCCACCGCGGCATCGTCGCGATCAACGAGCTGCCCGACCTCGCCGAGCGCATCCAGGTCGCGATGCTCAACGTGATGGAGGAGCGCGACATCCAGATCCGCGGCTACGTCCTGCGGCTCCCGCTCGACGTCCTCGTCGTCGCCAGCGCCAACCCCGAGGACTACACGAACCGCGGCCGGATCATCACCCCGCTGAAGGACCGCTTCGGCGCCGAGATCCGCACCCACTACCCGACCGCGCTCGTCGACGAGATCGCCGTGATCCGCCAGGAGGCCGACCTCGTCGCCACCGTCCCGGACGCGCTGATCGAGATCCTCGCCCGCTTCACCCGGGCCCTGCGCGAGTCGTCCTCGGTCGACCAGCGCAGCGGAGTGAGCGCCCGCTTCGCCATCGCCGGCGCGGAGACCATCGCCGCCGCCGCGCTGCACCGGGCCACCCGGCGCGGTGAGGAGGAGGCGGTCGCCCGCCCGATCGACCTCGAGACCGCGGTCGACGTCCTCGGCGGCAAGATCGAGTTCGAGTCGGGCGAGGAGGGCCGCGAGGACGAGATCCTCGACCACCTCCTCCGCCAGGCCACCGCCGAGACGGTCCGCGCGCACCTGCGCGGGCTGGACCTCACCCCGCTCGTCACCGCAGTGGAGAACGGTGCAATGATCACCACGGGCGAGCAGGTGACGGCCGAGGAGTTCCTCGCGGCCCTGCCCGTCCTCGGTGAGTCGACCCTCTACGACGACATCGCCGACCGCCTCGAGGCCGTCGGCGCGGGCCGCCGCGCGGGCGCCGTCGAGCTCGCGCTCGAGGGCCTCTACCTCTCCCGCAAGCTCAGCAAGGAGACGGGCGGGGGCGAGGCCGTCTATGGCTGAGCCGCTGGCCATCGGCCTCCCGCTGTCCGCCGGCTTCCCGCTGCCCGGAGGGCCCGCAGGTGCCTAGGGGCAACCGCCGCCTCGGGCGCGACGCCCGCTACTCCCGCTACGACGGCGGTCCCGACCCGCTCGCCCCGCCCGTCGACCTGGCCGAGGCGCTCGACGCCATCGGCGAGGACGTCATGGCGGGCACCTCGCCCGAGCGCGCGATGCGCGAGTTCCTCCGCCGCGGCGGCCGCGACGGCCAGGGTCTCGACGACCTCGCCGCCCGCGTCGCCGAGCGCCGGCGCGAGCTGACGCAGAACCACGGCCTCGACGGCACCCTCCGCGAGGTCCGCGAGCTGCTCGACCGCGCCGTCCTCGCCGAGCGCAAGCAGCTCGCCCGCGACACGCAGATGGACGACGGCGACCGCGCCCTCGCCGAGATCCAGCTCGACAGCCTCCCGCCCTCGCCCGCCGCCGCGGTCTCCGAGCTCTCGGACTACCGCTGGCAGAGCCCGGAGGCGCGCGCCGACTTCGAGAAGATCAAGGAGCTGCTCGGCGCCGAGATGCTCGAGCAGCGCTTCGAGGGCATGAAGCAGGCCCTCGAGAACGCGAGCGACGAGGACCGCGCGGCGATCGACGCGATGCTCCGCGACCTCAACCAGCTCCTCGAGGCGCACGCCCGCGGCGAGGACACCCCCGAGCAGTTCGACGCCTTCATGGCGCAGCACGGCGAGTACTTCCCCGAGCGGCCCGAGACCGTCGACGAGCTGATCGACGCCCTGGCCGCCCGCGCCGCCGCGGCCCAGCGGATGCGCAACTCGATGACCCAGCAGCAGCGCGACGAGCTCGACGCCCTCGCGCAGCAGGCCTTCGGCACGCCCGAGCTGATGCAGTCGCTCGGGCAGCTGGACGAGACCCTGCGGGGCCTGCGCCCCGGCGAGGACTGGGGCGGCTCCGAGCGGATGGACGGCGAGCAGGGCCTCGGCCTCGGCGACGGCACCGGCGTCTTCCAGGAGCTCGCCGACCTCGACGCGCTCGCCGACCAGCTCGCGCAGCCGCACGAGCGCTCGAACCTCGACGACCTCGACCTCGACCTGCTCGCCCGCCGCCTCGGCGACGACGCGGCGGTCGACGCGCAGACCCTCAAGCGCCTCGAGAAGGCGCTGCGCGACTCCGGGACCCTGCGCCGCGGCTCGGACGGCGCGCTCACCCTCACTCCGAAGGCCATGCGCCAGCTCGGCAAGGCGCTGCTGCGCGACATCGCCGACACGATGTCCGGCCGCCAGGGCGCGCGCGACGTGCGCCGGGCCGGCGCCGCGGGCGAGCGCTCCGGCGCGACCCGGCAGTGGGAGTTCGGCGACACCGAGGCGTGGGACGTCACCCGCACCCTCACCAACGCGCTGACCCGGACCGCCGGCGAGGGCCGCGAGACCGGCTCCGGCGTCCGGATCGAGATCGGCGACGTCGAGGTGCAGGAGACGGAGACGCGGACCCAGGCCTGCGTCGCCCTCCTCGTCGACACCTCGTTCTCGATGGCGATGGACGGCCGCTGGGTGCCGATGAAGCGCACCGCGCTCGCCCTGCACACCCTGATCTCGAGCCGGTTCCGCGGCGACGAGCTGCAGCTGATCGCGTTCGGCCGGCAGGCCGAGGTGATGGAGGTCGAGCAGCTCGTCGGCCTCGATGCGGAGTGGGAGAAGGGCACCAACCTGCACCACGCGCTGCTGCTGGCCAACCGGCACTTCCGCAAGCACCCGAGCGCGCAGCCGGTCCTGCTGATCGTCACCGACGGCGAGCCGACCGCGCACCTCGAGCCCGACGGGCAGATCTACTTCGACTACCCGCCGGACCCGGTGACCGTCGCCGTCTCCGTCCGCGAGCTCGACGCCTCCACCCGCCTCGGCGCGCACACCACGTTCTTCCGACTCGGCGACGACCCGGGGCTCGCCCGCTTCATCGACTCGCTGGCGCGGCGCGTCGGCGGCTCGGTCGTGAACCCGGAGGCGGACGACCTCGGTGCGGCCGTCGTGTCGTCGTACCTCGGCGCGCGCGGGGCGGCTCCCGGCGGGCGACCGCCCGGCGACGAGCTGTTCGGCCGCGGCTGGGGCTTCTAGAGCGTCGGGTGTCCGGGCGCCCGGTGCTCCCGGGCGCCCGGATCGCCGTCCGCGGCTAGAACAGCGGCCACGGCACGGCGGGCATGCTGCCGCGCGGTGCCGGGAAGCGGCCGGAGGAGCGGAGCCGGTCGCAGCGCTTGGCGAACGTCGCGATCTCCTCGTCCAGCAGCAGCTCGGACAGCGCCGCGCCGAGCGGCCCGTCGATCGCCGAGCGCAGTCGCTGCAGCGCGGACAGCTCGCCCTCGGTCAGCGGCTCGCCGACCCAGCCCCAGAGCACCGTCCGCAGCTTGTGCTCGACGTGGAAGGTCAGCCCGTGGTCGACGCCGTAGCGGTGGCCGCCCGGCATCTCGAGCACGTGACCGCCCTTGCGGTCCGCGTTGTTGACCACGACGTCGAAGACGGCCATCCGCCGCAGCGCCGCCGAGTCCTCGTGCACGAGCGAGATGTCGCGGTCCTCGGCGTCGCTGCCGTCGAGGACGTGCCGCCAGCCCTCGGGCACCGCGTCCGCGGGCACCAGGTCGACGGCGTCCTGCTCCGGATCGATGTCCTGCCAGAGCTGCACCATGCCGACGCCCAGCGGCCCCTCGCGGAGCCAGGTGCGCGGCACGACGTTCCAGCCCAGCGCCTCCGAGGCGAGGTAGGCCGAGACCTCGCGGCCCGCGAGCTGCCCGTCCGGGAAGTCCCAGAGCGGCTTCTCGCCGGCGACCGGCTTGTAGACGACGGAGGTGCCGCCGATGCTGCCGAGGAACGTCGCGTTCGAGGCGACCGTGATCCGGCCGGTCAGCTCCAGCTCGCCGCTCTGCAGCTCGGAGTCGGCGGGCAGCTCGATGCCGGGCTGCCCGGCGGCCGGCTCGGACGCGTCGGTCATGTCAGCGGGCAGTCGTGCCCGTCGGGGTCCATCGGCTCGCCGCAGCGCGGGCAGAGCGGACGGCCGGCGCCGACGATCTCGAGCGTGCGCTTGGCGAAGGCGCGGGCGGTGCCGACCGGGATGAGCACCTGCAGCATCTCGTCGGGCAGCGTGGGGGAGTCGTCGATGCTGAGGTCGTCCTCGTCGTCGCCCTCGACCACCGGGTACGCCTCGATGACGACCTGCGCCGTCGACGGATCCCAGCCGAGGCTGAGGCTGCCGACGCGGAACTCGGCGGCCACCGGCTGGTCGAGCGGCTCGTTGTCGACGAGCTCGGGCGGAGTGCCGGGCGGCACGCTCGCCGGGTTGCCCTCGGCGGACATCAGCTGGTCGAGGATCTCGTCGATCTTCTCCGCGAGCAGCGCCGACTGCTGCTTCTCCAGCCCGACGCTGACGACGCGCGGCCCGGTGCGGGCCTGCAGGTAGAAGGAGCGGGAGCCGGGGGAGCCGATCGTCCCCACGACGACGCGGTCCGGCCAGTCGAATCCGTGCACGATGGGCATGCCCCCAGTCTACGAGCGCCCGCCTGACCCGCCCCTGCACGCCGAGGAGACGCCCTTGCGGGCGCCGCCCCTTCCCACTGATCGAGCAGCCCGCGCAGCGGTCGCCCCATGCTGATCGAGTAGCCCGCGCAGCGGGCGTATCGAGATCCACCCCGCACACCATCAGCTGAGAGCGGTGTCCCTCCCCCCACAGCCGAGGCCCACCCCTCTCAGCCGATGTTCTGCGCCGCTACTCGTGCCCCGCCCCGCCCCCGACCGGCGCCTCGGCCTCGGCCGGCGCCGACGCCCGCAGCCAGCCCAGGTCGCCGGCCTCCGTGTTCATCGCGATCACGTCCGGCCGCCCCGCGCCGTAGCGGATGATCGACACCGACGCCGGCCCGACCGACAGCCGCTGGAAGAGGTCGAGGTGCATGCCGAGCGCGTCGGCGAGCACCGCCTTGATGATGTCGCCGTGGCTGACCGCCGCCCACACCGCGTTCGCCCCGTGCTCCGCCGCGACCGCCGCGTCGTGCCGCCGGATCGCGGCGACCGAGCGCGCCTGCATCCCGGCCAGACCCTCACCCCCGGGGAACACCGCCGCCGACGGCTGGTTCTGCACGACCGACCACATCGGCTCCTTGGCGAGGTCCCGGAGCGAGCGCCCCTGCCACTCGCCGTAGTCGCACTCGGTGATCCCCTTCTCGATCGGCGTCGCCGGTGAGCCGTCCTGCCGCTCCAGGAGGTACCGCGCCGTCTGCCGGCACCGCTCGAGCGGACTCGACACGACCGCGGCGAGCGGGACCGCGGCGAGCCGCTCCCCGGTGCGCGCGGCCTGCGTGCGCCCGACGTCGTCGAGCCGGACCCCGGCGGTGCGTCCGGCGAGGATCCCGGCGGTGTTGGCCGTGGTGCGCCCGTGACGGACGAGAAGGAGCGTGGGCATGCGGCTCAGCCTAGACACGCCCCCCTCCGCCCCTCCTCCGCGCGGCCCCGCCCCCTCCTCCCCGCGACTGATGCCGCGCGGCCCGCCCCTCGCTACCGTGGAGGAGCGGCCGCCCACCGCGGCCCCGAGGACACATGCACCGAAGGGACTCCCATGGACGGGACGAACGGCACGACGCCGACCGGCACCCCGCAGCACGCGACCGACTCCCCGCAGGACGGCGTCGATCGGCACGACGCGACCGCGGCCGTCGCGAGCCCGAGCACCGCGACCCCGGCCACCGCCACCCCCGCCCCCGCCTGGGCCGCCCCGGACGCCACCGGCCGCCAGGACGAGATCGCCCTCCGCATCCGCGGCCTCCGCAAGCGCTTCGGCGACAAGGAGGCCGTCGCCGGCATCGACCTCGATGTGCCGGCCGGCTCCTTCTTCGGCCTCGTCGGCCCCAACGGCGCCGGCAAGACGACCACCCTCTCGATGGCGACCGCCCTGCTCCGCCCCGACGCGGGCACCGTCACCATCCACGACGTCGACGTCTGGCGGGACACCCTCGAGGCCAAGCGGCTGATCGGCGTGCTCGCCGACGGCGTCAAGCTCTTCGACCGCCTCACCGGCCTGCAGCTGATCACCTACTACGGCCTGCTCTGCGGCATCGACCGCCCGACCGTCCTCGAGCGCGCCGACGACCTGCTCGCCCTGCTCGGCCTCGACCCCGCCGACCGCACCCTCGTCGTCGACTACTCCGCCGGCATGACCAAGAAGATCGCGCTCGCCTGCGCCCTGGTCCGCGCCCCGCGGCTGCTGGTGCTCGACGAGCCCTTCGAGTCCGTCGACCCGGTCTCCGCCGCGAACATCCGCGACATCCTCACCGGCTACGTCGCCTCCGGCGGCACCGTCATCGTCTCCAGCCACTCCATGGACCTCGTCGAGCGGATGTGCGACCGCGTCGCCGTCATCGCCGACGGCCGGGTCCTCGCCGCCGGAACGCTGGAGGAGGTCCGCGCCGGCTCCAGCCTCGAGGAGCGCTTCGTCGACCTCGTCGGCGGCCGCACCCACCAGGAGGGCCCGGCATGGTTGCGCATCTCCTGAGGCTGCGCCTGCTGCTGCTGCGCAACACGCTCACCCGCAACGTCTGGCAGCTGATCGGCGTGATCTTCGGCGGGCTCTACGCGGTCGGCGTGCTCGGCCTGGTGGTCGTCGGGCTGATCGCGCTCGGCGCCTCCGACCCGGCGTTCGCGAACGTCGCCCTGATCCTCGGCGGCTCCGCGCTGCTGCTGGGCTGGGTCCTCGGTCCGATCTTCGTCTCCGGCTCGGACCAGAGCCTGGACCTGCCGACCCTGGCGACCTTCCCGATCCCGCTCCGGACGCTGATGCTCGGCCTCGCCGCCGCGGGCCTCGCGGGCTTCCCCGGGATCGTCACCTCGCTGGGCGCGCTCGCCGCCGCGGCGGCCTGGTGGAGCAACCCCGTCGGCATCCTGCCCGGCCTCGTCTCGGCGGTCATCGGCGTCGCCACCTGCGTGGTCGCCTCGCGCCTCATCGGCGCCTTGACCACCGGCCTCGGCTCGAGCCGCCGCTACCGCGAGGTGATCGGCGGCGTCGTCCTGGTCGTCGTGATCCTGCTCGGACCGCTGTTCATCGGACTCACCACCGTGATCAGCGACGGCCTCGACATGCTCCCCGTCGTCGCCTCGGCCCTCGGCTGGTCGCCGCTCGGCGCGATCTGGGGCGTCCCCGGCGCGATCGTCGCGGGGGAGTGGGCGGTCGCCGTCGGCCGCTTCGCGATCGGCGTCGCCACGCTCGCCGCCGTGGTCTGGCTCTGGGCCCGGGCGCTGCGGCACGCGCTGGCCGAGCCGGCCGCGTCCTCCTCGCAGGTCGCCTCGGGCGCGCAGGGCATCGGTCTCCTCGGCCGCTTCCCCGGCACCCCGACCGGCGCGATCGCCGCGCGGGCCCTCGGCTACTGGTGGCGCGACCCGCGCTACAGCCGCGGACTGCTGGTGATCCCCGCGGTCGTCGTGCTGGCCGTCTTCTACAGCGCGCTGCAGGGCGGCGGCTCGATGCTGGTCGTCCTCTCCTCCCTCTTCATCGCGCTGATCTTCGGCGTGACCCTCTGCGCCGACGTCTCCTACGACGGCACCGCCTGGGCCGCGCACGTCAGCTCCGGAGTCGCCGGCTCGGCCGACCGCGCCGGCCGCGTCATCGCCGCCGGCCTCATCGGCGTGCCGGCCGTGCTGATCGTCACCGTCGGCACCTGCCTCTACGCGGGTCGGCCGGAGTCGATCCCCGCCGTCCTCGGCATGTCGCTCGCGTTGGTGCTCAGCGGCTTCGGCGTCTCGAGCGTGGCGTCCGCGCTGGTCGTCTACCCCGTGCCGGCCCCCGGCGACAGCCCGCTGAAGACCCCGCCCGGCTCCGGGATGATCTCGAGCGTCGTGATGCTCGGCAGCATGGGCGCCACCGTGGTGCTCTCCCTGCCCTCGCTGATCCTCGGCACGATCTCGCTGGTCGGCGGCAGCCTCGGCTTCGGCCTCGGCGCGCTCGCCGCCGCCGTGGTCCTCGGCGCCGTGCTCGCCCTGATCGGCATCCGCGTCGGCGGCCGCATCCTCGACCGCCGCGCCCCGGAGCTCCTCTCCGCCCTGGTGACCATCGGCTGACCCACCCCGCCCCCGGCCACCCCTCTCCCCACTCTCCAAAAGTTGCGGTAGTCGCGCCCGACTACCGCAACTCCTGGGCGCTCGCGAGCCTCCCCGTACGCCGCGACCCGTCGACAACGCAGTAGTTGCGGTAGTCGCCGTCGACCACCGCAACTTCTGGAGGGTCGCGCGGGCGCGCGGGCGTGGACCGGGCGAGCGGCCGAGAGCGGGACGGCCGGCGCGGCAGGATGGGGGCATGCGCAGCCTCGAAGTCCTCCTCGACCCGGAGTCGGAGGCGCGGATCCGCGGCCAGTGGGAGGCGCTCGAGGCGGCCGGCATCCCGAGCCTCGCGCTGCACACGTCCGCCAGCAACCGCCCGCACCTCACCCTCCTCGCCGGCCCCGAGCTGACACCGCCGCCGCCCGGCGCGCTCGGCGCGCTCCCGGCGACCGTCGAGCTCGGCGCCGTGCTGCTGTTCCCGCACGCCGGCCGATTCGTGCTGGCCTGGGGAGCCGTCCGCTCGCCCGCCTTCGACGCCCTGCACGCCCGCGCGACCGAGCTGATGCCCGGCGCCGTGCCCACCTCGCTGCCCGAGTCCTGGACACCGCACATCAGCGTGTCCCGCCGCCTCCGCGCCGAGCAGCTCGGCCGGGCCGTCCCCCTCCTCGGCGAGCCCTTCACCGTCGGCCTCGCGAGCATCCGCTTCTGGGACGGCGACACCAAGACCATCACCGACCTCTGACCCCGCCGGCCCCTCGCCGACCCCGCCGCCCCGCGCCCCGCCCGCCGGCTTCTGGCCCGCCCGCTCCCATCGACCTCCGGCTCGTGATTACACCCCCGGCTCGTGGAGTCGGGCGGTTCTTGCGTGCCGAAGATGCTTCCGCGTGCCGAAGCCGCGTATCGCCCATCTCCGGCTCGTGATTCCACCTCCGGCTCGCGGGATCGACCGATTCCCGCGTGCCCGAGGCCGTTCCGCGAGCCGGAGGCACCCCGGCGCCCGCCACTCCGCCGCGCCCGTCCCTCCTCCCCAGCCCCGCACCTGCCGCGACCCTCCCCAGAACGCCGTTCGCCCGGGGCCGCGTCGGAGGCGGCGGGTAGAGTTCCACGGGTGACTGAGCCGACCGCGACCGCCCTCTCGACCGCCGAGCGCCCCACCGCGGACGCCCCGGCCGGCTCCTCCGCCGCGGCCCAGGAGATCCTCGAGCGGGTCTTCGGCTACGGCTCGTTCCGCGGCGAGCAGCAGGCCATCGTCGAGCAGGTCATCGGCGGCGGCGACGCGGTCGTGCTGATGCCCACGGGCGGCGGCAAGTCGCTCTGCTACCAGATCCCGTCGATCGTCCGGCCCGGCACCGGCGTCGTCGTCTCGCCGCTGATCGCCCTGATGCAGGACCAGGTCGACGCCCTGCGCGCGAACGGCGTCCGCGCCGAGTTCCTCAACTCCACCCAGGACATGGGCGAGCGCCAGCGCGTCGAGCGCGCCTACCTCGACGGCGAGCTCGACCTCCTCTACGTCGCCCCCGAGCGCCTCGGCAACGAGGGCACCAAGCAGTTCCTCGCCCGCGGACGCATCGCCCTGTTCGCGATCGACGAGGCGCACTGCGTGAGCCAGTGGGGCCACGACTTCCGCCCCGACTACCTCGCCCTCGGCGAGCTGGCCGAGCGCTGGCCCGACGTCCCGCGCATCGCCCTCACCGCGACCGCCACCGAGGCGACCCACCGCGAGATCACCACCCGCCTGCACCTCGGCGCGGCCCGCCACTTCATCTCCAGCTTCGACCGCCCCAACATCCAGTACCGGATCGTCAACAAGGTCGAGCCGCGCAAGCAGCTGATCGACTTCCTCAAGCGCGAGCACGCCGACGACGCGGGCATCGTCTACGCGCTCTCCCGCAAGAGCGTCGAGGCGACGGCCGAGGCCCTGCGCGCGGCCGGCTTCGACGCGGTCGCGTACCACGCGGGTCTCGACGCCCGCGTCCGGGCCGCCGCGCAGTCGCGCTTCCTCCGCGAGGAGGGCGTCATCGTCTGCGCCACCATCGCCTTCGGCATGGGCATCGACAAGCCCGACGTCCGCTTCGTGGCGCACATCGACCTGCCGAAGTCGGTCGAGGGCTACTACCAGGAGACGGGTCGCGCCGGCCGCGACGGCCTGCCCTCCACCGCCTGGCTCGCCTACGGCCTGCAGGACGTCGTCCAGCAGCGCCGGATGATCGACGAGTCCCCGGGCGACCTCGCGCACCGGCGGCGGATGTCCGCGCACCTCGACGCGATGCTCGCCCTCTCCGAGACGGTGCAGTGCCGCCGGATGAACCTCCTCGCCTACTTCGGCCAGGAGAGCACCCCCTGCGGCAACTGCGACACCTGCCTCGAGCCGCCGGCCTCGTGGGACGGCACGGTCGCCGCGCAGAAGTTCCTCTCGACGGTGGTGCGGCTCAAGCGCGAGCGCAACCAGCAGTTCGGCGCCGGCCACATCATCGACATCCTGCGCGGCAAGACCACCCCGCGGACGACCCAGCACAAGCACGACTCGATCGCGACCTGGGGGATCGGCGCCGACCTCAGCGACACCCAGTGGCGCGGAGTCGCCCGCCAGCTCCTCGCGCAGAGCCTGCTCGGCGTGAACGACGACGGCTTCGGCACGCTCGTGCTGACCCCCGAGTCGTCGTCCGTGCTGAGCGGCGAGCGCAAGGTCGAGCTGCGGCAGGAGCCCGAGCGCCCCGCGCGCTCGAGCGGCTCGTCGCGCTCCGGCCGCTCCACCGTGTCCGACCTCTCGGCCGAGGCGCAGCCCCTGTTCGAGCGGCTCCGGGAGTGGCGCGTCGCTCAGGCCCGCGCGCAGTCGGTCCCGGCCTACGTCGTCTTCAACGACGCGACCCTCCGCGAGATCGCCACGGTCGAGCCGACCACCATCGACGCCCTCAGCGTCATCGGCGGCGTCGGCCAGAAGAAGCTGATCACCTACGGCGCGGCGGTGCTCGCCGTCGTCGCCGGCGAGACTCCCGTGATCGCCGAGCCCGACGAGAACCAGGAGGCGGCCCCCGCGAGGCGTCAGCCCGCAGCGCGGTCGACGGCCGGCCGGTCGTCCGGCGCCCGCCCGTCCTTCGGCGGCGAGCGGTCCGGCCCGCCCGTGTCCTCGGCCCCGCCGGAGGACGACTGGGTCCCGCCGGAGGAGCCCGACGAGGACCCCGGCTGGGACACCTACTGAGCCCGCCGCGGCGCTGAGCCCGAGGCGACGCTGATCTCGTGAACGGGCTGACCTCGCGGCGCCGACCCCGCGTCGACGCCGACTCCGCGGGGCCTCCCCGCGGTGGCGCCTGATCGGCTGTAGGGCCGAGCTGCGCCGCTCAGGACCCCGAGCCGACCGTCGCCATCCAGCCGCCGAGCACGGTGCAGCCGAACGACAGCGCGAGCCCCGCGATCGGCACCCAGAACGCGATCCGCCGCCGCACCAGCAGCACGATGGAGACTGCGACAGCCGCGAGGAACGGCACCCACACCCCGCCGGCCGCGACGAGCACGCCCCAGCCGATCAGGTCGCCATCGCAGTCGTTCGAGCCCCCGCAGGCGTCGCTCGCCATCGCGAAGAACAGACCGAAGTAGGACAGCAGCAGCGTCGCCCCGAGCGCGCACAGGATCAGCACCATCGTCAGCACGAGGTCCCAGACCCGCACCGGGCGCCGCTGCCGGGCCGCAGTCCACGGTGTACCGGGCCCCGAGGGCCGCGCCGACTCCAGCGCCTGCACCGACTCCATCGAGGTGGGCGGCCGCCAGTCCGGCCGGCTCTCGCGACGGGGCGGCGGGGGCGGAGGCAGCTGCGGCTCGCTCATGCCCCGAGCCTAGCCACGCCCCTCCCGCCACCCCAGGGCAGCGGTGGAGACGAGCGGAGCACGTCCCTCGTGAGCCTGCCGATCGACAAGGGTCGGATCCGACTCATGCTGGTCGAGTAGCCGCCGCAGGCGGCGTATCGAGACCCACCCGCTTCCATGCTGGTCGAGTAGCCCCGCAGGGGCGTATCGAGACCCACCCGCCCAGGCACTGAGGCTCCGCAGACCCGAGCCCCACCACCGGCGCATCCGCGTCCCGCTCCGCTGGCCGGTTCCGACAACCCGCCCCCGCCCGCTCCCGCCGCCCTTTGTGGCCGCGCGACGGAACGTTTCCGCGATCCGCCGACCCGACCTACCGTGCAGGAGCACCGCCTCCCGACGCACTGCAGCGACGGGATCGACCGCTCGATCCTCCGCTCCGGCCGATCGCGAGCGGTCCGAGCCGAAGACGGTCGAAGGGATCCTCCTCATGAGCACCACAGCGCCCCGCCCCCACTCCGCCGCCGACGCCGCCGACCGCGCCGGATCGCGCTCCCGGGTCCGCCGCTCCCGCTCCGGCCCGATCACCCCGCCGCCGCCCGTCGACGTGCTCGGCAGCGAGGTCGACGCCCGGCTCGACGAGGACGGCGCCCCCGGCGTCGACATCGCGGCCCTCGGCGAGCTGCTGCTCGGCGACTGGCGCGAGCAGCGCCTCGCCACCCGCGCCCTCACCTCCCGCCCCGAGCTGCACCGGACCGACGGCCTGCCGATGGCCGAGCACCGCGCCCGGGTCACGCAGCAGATGAGCATCCTCGCGGCGGAGGGCGGCGTGCACCGCGCCTTCCCGGTCGCGCTCGGCGGCGACGCCGATCACGGCGGCAACATCGCCGGCTTCGAGGAGCTGGTCACCGCCGACCCGTCGCTGCAGATCAAGTCGGGCGTGCAGTGGGGGCTCTTCGGCGCCGCCGTCCTGCACCTCGGCACGCAGCCGCACCACGAGAAGTGGCTGCCGGGCATCATGAGCCTCGAGATCCCCGGCGCCTTCGCGATGACCGAGACCGGGCACGGCTCCGACGTCGCCTCGATCGCGACCTCGGCGACCTTCGACGAGGAGGCCGGCGACTTCGTCCTGACCACCCCGTTCCGCGCCGCATGGAAGGACTACCTCGGCAACGCCGCCGTCGACGGCCGGGCCGCCGTCGTCTTCGCGCAGCTCGTCACCCGCGGCGTGAACCACGGTGTGCACGCGTTCTACGTGCCGATCCGCGACGAGGGGGGCGCGTTCCTCCCCGGCGTCGGCGGCGAGGACGACGGCCTCAAGGGCGGGCTGAACGGCATCGACAACGGCCGCCTGCACTTCGACCACGTCCGCGTGCCGCGCGAGAACCTGCTCAACCGCTACGGCGACGTCGCGGCCGACGGCAGCTACTCCTCGCCGATCGCGAGCCCGGGGCGTCGCTTCTTCACCATGCTCGGCACGCTCGTGCAGGGCCGCGTCTCGCTCGACGGCGCCTCGGTCGCCGCGTCGAAGATCGCGCTGACGATCGCGATCACCTACGGCGACCAGCGCCGCCAGTTCACCGGCGGCGGCGACCGCGAGGAGGTGCTGCTCGACTACCAGCGGCACCAGCGCCGACTGCTGCCGCGCCTGGCGACGACCTACGCGGCGGGCTTCGCGCACGACAGGCTGCTGCGCGCCTTCGACGACGTCTTCTCCGGCAGGAACGACACCGACGAGTCGCGGCAGGACCTCGAGACGCTCGCCGCGGGTCTCAAGGCGCTGTCCACCTGGCACGCCCTCGACACCCTGCAGGAGGCGCGCGAGGCCTGCGGCGGCGCCGGCTTCCTCGCCGAGAACCGGCTCACCCAGCTCCGCGCCGACCTCGACGTCTACGCGACGTTCGAGGGCGACAACACCGTGCTGCTGCAGCTCGTCGCCAAGCGACTGCTGACCGACGTCGGCCGCCGCTTCAAGAACGCGCAGCCGGGGGAGCTGGCCCGCTACGCGGTCGGCCAGGTCGCCGGAGCGACGGTCAACAACTCCGGACTGCGGCGGCTCGCGCAGGTCGTCGCCGACCGCGGCTCGACCGCCCGCTCCGTCGGCCAGCTCCGCGACGAGCAGCGCGAGCTGCTCACGGACCGCGTCGAGAGCATGGTCTCGGGAGTCGCGTCCCACCTGCGCTCGGCGTCGAAGCTGCCCGCCGACGAGGCCGCCCGCCTCTTCAACGCGCACCAGAGCGAGCTGATCGAGGCCGCCCGCGCGCACGCCGAGCTTCTGCAGTGGGAGGCGTTCACCGAGGCGCTCGCCACGATCGAGGACGACGGGACGCGCACGGTGCTGACCTGGCTCCGCGACCTCTTCGGCCTCGAGCTGATCGAGAAGCACCTCGCCTGGTACCTGCTGCACGGCCGGCTCTCGTCGCAGCGGGCGCTCGCGGTGACCTCCTACATCGACCGCCTGCTCGCGCGCCTGCGCCCGCACGCCGGCGATCTGGTCGCCGCGTTCGGCTACCGCCCCGAGCACATCCGCGCGTCGATCGCGAGCGGCGCCGAGGCGACCCGCCAGGAGGAGGCGCACGCCTGGTACGAGGCCGCCCGCGCGGACGGCACCCTCCCCACCCCCGAAAAGTCCCCCAAGCGCTGACCCCCTCCGCGAGATGCCACTTGTGCACGCGACACGCCGTGAGAAGCGTGCACAAGTGGCATCTCGCGGCCTGCGTCAGCGCCCCAGGAAGGCCAGGGCGGCGTCGCGCTCGGCGCGGAGCTCGAGGACGGACTCGTCGATCTTTGCGCGCGAGTGAGCGTCGATCTCCAGGCCCGGGATGATGCGCCACTCGCCGTCGACGGAGCGGACGGGGAACGAGGAGATCAGGCCCTCCTCCACACCGTAGGATCCGTCCGACTCGACCGCCGCGGAGGTCCACTCGGTGCCGGTGACCCAGTCGTGCACGTGGTCGATCGCGGCGGACGCGGCCGAGGCGGCGGAGGAGGCACCGCGCACCTCGATGATCTCGGCGCCGCGCTTGGCGACCCGCGGCTCGAACTCCTCGTGCAGCCAGGCGGTGTCGAGGAGGTCTGTGACGGGCCGGCCGTCGACGACCGCGTGGCTGACGTCCGGGTACTGCGAGGCGGAGTGGTTGCCCCAGATCGTGACGCCGGAGATCGCGTCGACCGGAGCATCGAGCTTCGCGGCGAGCTGCGCGACGGCGCGGTTGTGGTCGAGGCGGGTCATCGCGGTGAAGCGCCCGGCCGGGATGTCCGGGGCGCTCGCGCGGGCGATCCAGGCGTTGGTGTTGGCCGGGTTGCCGACCACGAGCACGCGGATGTCGTCGGCGGCGTGCCCGTTGAGCGCGGCCCCCTGCGGACCGAAGATGCCGGCGTTCGCCGCGAGGAGGTCGGCGCGCTCCATGCCTGCCGAGCGCGGGCGGGCGCCGACGAGCAGGGCGACGCTCGCGCCGTCGAACGCGGCGGCCGGGTCGTCGGTGACCTCGATGCCGCGCAGCAGCGGGAATGCGCCGTCCTGCAGCTCGAGCGCGGTGCCGGCCGCGGAGCGCAGGCCGGCGGGGATCTCGAGGAGGCTCAGCCGGACCGGGACGTCGGGCCCGAGGAGCTGCCCGGAGGCGATGCGGAACAGGAGCGCGTAGCCGATCGCGCCTCCCGCTCCCGTGACGGCGACGGTGACGGGGGTGCGCTGCATGCTCATGCGGCCGACGCTAGTCCGGCCGCCTGCGCACCGCATCGGAAGCGGGGTCCAGAGACGCGCTGCGCTCCTCGACCCGCACAAGGAGCGGCTGTCGCCGCGCTCTCCCTCCCGCGCCCGTGCCTGCTGTCGCTCTCCCTCGCCGCCGCGCTCCCGTGCATGCTGGTCGAGCAGCCGCGGCACGCGGCGTACCGAGACCCCACCCCTTCGATCCTTGACCGTTAGACCTCTAACCATTAGTCTTCTGAGCATGCACGAACCCCGCGACCGCCCCACCTCCGGACTCGAGCTCGTCCGCTGGCTCGCGTGGGCGCAGCGCAAGGCCGGCGAGGACTGGATCCGCGCCCGCGAGCTCAGCCACGAGCAGGCCTTCGTCCTCGGCTACCTCGCGCAGACGCCCGGCGTCATCCAGCGCGAGATCGCCGAGGTCAGCCGCACGAGCCCCGCGAGCGTCACGAGCCTCCTGCAGGGGCTCGAGCGCCGCGGTCTCGTCGAGCGGCGCACCGAGGGAGGCGACGACCGCCGCAAGCGGGTCTACGCGACTCCCGCGGGCGCCGAGCTCATCGCCGGGTTCGAGGAGGCCATGCTCGCCGCCGACGAGACCCTCCTCGCACCCCTCGACCCCGAGGAGCGCGCCACCCTGCAGGCGCTCCTGACCAAGATCACCGCGGTCCTCCCGCCCCCCACCCGCTAGGCGTCCGGGCGCTCCGCCCCCGCCTCCCGTTCCGCCCCTCCGCGCGCGCCGCTCCCTCGCGCGCCTCCTCACCGCGCCCTCCGTGGTGCCCCGACCGCGCCCTCCTCGGCGCGCCCTCCCTCCTCGCGCCGTGCCGGCGACCCTCGGCGCGCGCTCGACCCTGCCCGGAAGAAGCCCGCCCATGTCCTGCAACAGCACCCCCAGCACCGACACCCCCAACGCCGCCATCGACACCCCCACCCCGCCCCCCGCCGCCCCCGGCTCAAACCGCTGGTACCTCTCCTCCGCCCCGATCGTCCGCGCGCTCGTGCACCTCTGCGTGCCGATGGCCGCCGCGATGATCGTCTCCGCCGTCTACAGCGTCATCAACGCCGGCGTCGTCGGCTCGCTGCACGACGCGACCCTGCTCGCCGCGATCACCCTCGGCTCCCCGCTGCTCGGGCTGGTGATGGCCGTCGGCGGAGTCTTCGGGGTCGGCGGCAGCGCGCTCATCTCGCGCCTGCTCGGCGCCTCCGAGCGCGACCCCGCGCAGGCCGGCGAGATCAAGCACGTCGCCTCCTTCGCGCTCTGGGGCTCGATCCTGACCGGCGCGGTCCTCGGCGGCCTCGGCCTGCTCCTGCTCGGCCCGCTGGTCGCGCTCCTCGGCGCCGACCCGACCACGGCGGCCGCGACCGGCGCCTTCACCGCGGTCACCCTCGCCTTCGTGCCCGTGCTCGCCGCCTCCTTCTGCCTCGAGCAGCTGGTGCGGGCGGAGGGCGCGGCCCGCCAGGTCATGATCGGCCTGCTCCTCTCGACCGTCGCGAACCTCCTCCTCGACGTCCTCTTCATCCTGGTGCTGCACCTCGGCGTCGCCGGGGCGGCGCTCGCCGTGGGCCTCGCCAACCTGCTC
The DNA here is from genome assembly GCF_022815545.1 of Rathayibacter sp. VKM Ac-2928. NCBI lineage: Bacteria > Bacillati > Actinomycetota > Actinomycetes > Micrococcales > Microbacteriaceae > Rathayibacter > Rathayibacter sp. VKM Ac-2928. The sequence continues at coordinate 348,957 of NZ_JALGRU010000003.1, read as the reverse complement.
GTCGTCGGCTACTTCGCCCTCTGGCTCCAGCGCCGGAGCGAGCACATCGACCTCTCGCCGCGCTGGTTCACCTTGCGCGCGAGCGTGCTGAAGCCCGTCTTCGGCGTCGGCGCCGGCGAGCTGCTGCAGTCGGGCTTCCTGATCGTGACCGCGCTCGTGCTCAACAACCTCGCCGCGGCCTACGGCGACGGACCGCTCGCGGCCATGGGTGTCGCGGTCCGCATCGCCCAGGTCCCCGAGTTCCTGGTGATGGGCATCACCCTCGGCGTGCTGCCGCTGCTCGCCTACTCCTACGGCAAGGGCGACCGCGAGCGCCTTCGCGCGGCGGTCCGCGGGGCCGCCGTCGCGGTCGGGACGATCACCGTGCTCGCGGCCGCCGCTCTCTGGCTGCTGCACGAGCCGGTGCTCGCGGTCTTCGCCGACGACCCCGCCGTGCTGACCCTCGGCGCCGTGGTGCTCGCGGCGCAGCTCGTGGCGATGATCGCGAACGGCTTCGCGGGGCTGCTCACCTCGCTGTTCCAGGCCACCGGCCGCGCTCTCGCGGCGACCACCATGTCGCTCACCCAGGGCGTCCTCTTCGTCCCGGTCGTGCTGCTCGGGAACCTCTGGTTCGGTCTCGGCGGCATCATCTGGGCGCTGACCGCCACCGAGGTGCTCGTCCTCGTCGCCGGAGCCGTGCTCTGGCTCGCCTCCCGCCGCGCGATCGATCGCGGCCTGGCCGAGGGCGACGCCGAGCGCGCCGAGGCGGTCCTCGAACAGGCCTGACGCCGCCCCGGATGCGCAACCCCCGGGCGCATCCGGGGCCGGGCCGCGTGAAATCGCCTCCCCCGACCCTGATCGTCAGTAGTGTGCGGCCCATGCGCACTCTGTACCCCGAGATCGAGCCCTTCCACACCGGGATGCTCGACGTCGGCGACGGCCACGAGATCTACTGGGAGGCCTCGGGCAACCCCGAGGGCAAGCCCGTCGTCTTCCTGCACGGCGGACCGGGCGCCGGCGCCTCGGCCACCCACCGCCGCCTGTTCGACCCGGAGAAGTACCGGATCGTGCTCCTCGACCAGCGGATGTGCGGCCGCTCCATCCCGCACGCGAGCGAGCCGGACGCCGACCTCTCGACCAACACCACCTGGTACCTGGTCTCCGATCTCGAGAAGCTCCGCGAGCACCTCGACATCGAGCGCTGGCAGGTCTTCGGCGGCTCCTGGGGCTCCACGCTGGCCCTCGCCTACGCCGAGTCGCACCCCGAGCGCGTCACCGAGATCGTCCTCCGCGGGATCTTCACCCTCCGCCGGGCCGAGCTCGAGTGGTTCTACGAGGGCGGCGCCGCCGCGGTCTACCCGGACCTCTGGGAGGGCTACACCTCGGTGATCCCGGCGGGCACGAGCGGCAGCCTGATCGAGGCCTACTACCGGCTGCTGCACGACGCCGACCCGGCCGTGCACGGCCCCGCCGGCGTCGCCTGGACCACCTGGGAGTCCTCGACCATCACGCTCCTGCAGAAGCCGGAGATGATCGAGGCGTGGTCCGACCCCGCCTTCGCCCTGGCCTTCGCGCGGATCGAGAACCACTACTTCGTGCACAAGGGCTGGCTCGAGGAGGGGCAGCTGATCCGCGACGTCGGCGCGCTCCGCGGCATCCCGGCCGTCATCGTCCAGGGCCGCTACGACATGTGCACGCCCGCGTTCACCGCGTGGGACCTGCACCGGGCCTGGCCCGAGGCGGACTTCCACCTGATCCCGGACGCCGGCCACGCGTTCGACGAGCCGGGCATCCTCGACGCCCTCATCGAGGCGACCGACCGCTTCGCCTCCTGAGCCGATCAGCGGCTCCGTCCCGCCCGGCCGGCGGGGCGGACTAGCCTGGGCGGATGCGCGCGGACGACGACAAGGGGATGGACGGCTGGCCCACCGGCCGCCTCCTCGCCACGGCGTCCCGGATGGTCGAGCACGCCTGGCACGGCGCGCTCGCCGAGATCGGCCTCACCCACGCGGGGCTGGTCGTGCTGCACCTGCTGCAGGCCGGGCCGGCCGCGCAGAAGGAGCTCGCCGCCTCCGCGCACGTCGAGGTGCAGACCATGTCGCGCACGATCGAGCGCCTCGAGCGCGAGGGGCACGTCTCCCGCGTGAGCGACTCCGCCGACCGCCGTCGGCAGCTGGTGTCGCTGACGGACAAGGGCCGCGAGGCCTGGCAGCGCGCGCACCGGCTCGAGGTCGACATGCTGCCCGGGACCCTCGATCACGGTCCGCTGCGCGAGGCGCTGCTCGACATCATCCGCGACGCCAGCGAGTCGCGCTGGGGCTGATCCGGCCGAGCCGCGGGGGCCGTCCGCAACCCCGGGCAGCGTGTCCTCGGTCGGCGCTAGTTTGACCGCATGACCTTCAACGACGACTCCCAGCTCAGCGGCGGCAAGGTCCGCCGGCGCGGTCGCACCACCGGCATCGCGGTCGGCGGAGGCGCCGTGGGCGTCGTCGTCCTCGCCCTGCTCTCGCAGCTGCTCGGCGTCGACCTGTCCGGGCTCGGCGGTCTCGTCGGCGGTGGCGGCGGATCCTCGCCGGAGCAGATCACCAGCACGGCCGTCGCCTGCGAAAGCGGCGCCGATGCCAACGCCGAGGTCGACTGCCGGCTCGAGGGCGCGGCGGAGTCGCTCGACCGCTACTGGGCCGGCGCGGCGGGCTCCGTCGGGGCGACCTACACGACGACCGGCGGAGTGATCGTCTTCGAGGACCAGACCAGCACCGGCTGCGGCAACGCCACTGCCGCGGTGGGCCCGTTCTACTGCCCGCCGGACCAGACGATCTACCTCGACACCGACTTCTTCGACGAGCTGCGCACCCGTTTCGACACCTCGGGCGGCTCGCTCGCGCAGATGTACATCCTGGCCCACGAGTGGGGCCACCACATCCAGAGCCTGACCGGCGCGATGGAGTCGGCCGACCGCAGCGGCACCGGCCCGGACTCCGACTCCGTGCGCCTCGAGCTGCAGGCCGACTGCTACGCCGGCGCCTGGGTCGGCGACGCCTCGACCGTGCCCGACGAGACCGGGACCCCCTATCTCAAGCCCGTGACGCAGGAGCAGTACCGCGACGCCCTGAGCGCCGCCGCGGCCGTCGGCGACGACCGCATCCAGGAGCAGGCGACCGGCACCGTCGACCCCGAGGGCTGGACCCACGGCTCCGCCGAGCAGCGCCAGCGCTGGTTCCAGGCCGGCTTCGACGCCGACGCCACCGCCTGCGACACCTTCGCCGTCGCGGGCTCCGCCCTCTGACCCCACCCCGGAGCGGCCCCGCGTTCATGCTGGTCGAGCAGCCCCGAAGGGGCGTATCGAGACCAGCCGTCCCAGACACGGTGGATCTCGATACGGTCGCTCCGCGCCCTACTCGATCAGCAAGCAGCTCATGCTGGTCGAGCAGCCGGGCAGCGGCGTATCGAGACCCCCCCACCCGCCTCAGCTCACCGAGTCGCTCGGCTCTTCCATGTACCACTCCGTGAAGGAGCACGCCCGCCCGTCCTCCGCGAAGCGGATCACCCACAGGTTCAGGTACGTGCGGTCCGACGGGTAGATGGTCCGCGCCTCCACCACCGCCGTGGTCTCCGTCAGCGCGACGAGCCCCCACGCGAACGTCGGGTCGTCCGGCTCGCTCTCCGCGACCCACCACTCCACGATCGCCTCCCGCGGGGTGATCGCCTCCGCGTACGGCGCCGTGAAGTACTCCGCGCCCTCGGTGAAGAGCGCCGCCACATCCGCGGGGTCGTCCGTCGCCCAGGCCTTCTCGTAGCCGGCGATCCAGCTCTCGATCTCGATCATGCGCCCATCCTCGTCCCGCCCGCGGCAGCCCGGTAGAGCGATCGGGAAGGTTTCCGAGCATCGGTCGGTTCGGCTCAGAGGCCCGGCGATGCAAAGCTGAGCAATACGACCCGCCCTGCAGGACGCCGGACCTCCGGCGTCCCGCTCCTGCACGCCGCCGACACGAAGGACCGCAGTGCCCGACTCCGACAGACGCTCGCTCACCCGCTCGCCCAGCCCCCGCCTGATCACCGCCGTCCTCGCCTTCGCGGGGATGAGCGCGTCGTTCATGCAGACGCTGGTCGTCCCGATCCAGTCGGAGCTGCCCACCCTGCTCGGCGCCGACCGGAGCGAGACCGCCTGGGTGATCACCGCGACCCTGCTCAGCGCCTGCATCCTCACCCCGGTCTCCGGGCGTCTCGGCGACCTCTACGGCAAGCGCCGGATGGCCCTCGCCGCGCTCGTCGTCCTCGTGCTCGGCTCGATCGTCTGCGCCTTCGCGGACGACGTCTGGACGCTCGTGGTCGGCCGCGCCCTCCAGGGAGCGGTGATGGGCGTCATCCCGCTCGGCATCTCGATCCTCCGCGACACCCTGCACCGCGACCGCCTGCCCGGCGCGATCGCCCTCGTCAGCGCCACGCTCGGCATCGGCGGCGCGCTCGGCCTGCCGCTCAGCGCCCTGGTCGCCGAGAACCTCGACTGGCACGTGCTGTTCTGGATGTCCGCCGGACTCGGCGTCCTCGACATCGTCCTCGTGCTCCTCGTCATCCCGGTCTCGACCCTGCGCTCGCCCGGCCGCTTCGACGTCGTCGGCACGATCGGCCTCGCGATCGGACTCAGCGGCATCCTGATCGCCGTCTCCCGCGGCAACGACGCGGGCTGGACGAGCCCCGGCATCCTCGGCTCCGGCCTCGGCGGCGTCGCGGTCCTGCTGATCTGGGGCTGGTACGAGCTGCGCCAGGAGAGCCCGCTCGTCGACCTCCGGGTCGCCGCCCGCCCCGCGGTGCTGTTCACCAACCTCGCCTCGGTGGCCGTCGGCTTCGCCTTCTTCGGCGCGCAGATCACCCTGCCGCAGCGCCTCGAGCTGCCGGCCGCGTCGGGCGTCGGCTTCGGCCTCAGCCTGATCGTGGCGAGCCTGGTCTTGGCGCCCTCGGGCCTGGCGATGATGGCGACCTCGCCGCTCGCCGCCCGGCTCTCGGCGCAGTCCGGACCGCGCCTGGTGCTGGTGTCGGGAGCCGCACTGATCGCCGTGTCCTACCTGCTGATCCTCCCGTTCGGCGCGGAGGTCTGGCAGATCCTCGTGATCAACGCGCTGATCGGCGTCGGCCTCGGCCTCGCCTACGCCGCGATGCCGACCCTGATCATGCACGCGGTCCCGGCCTCCGAGACCGCGGCGGCGAACGGTTTGAACTCACTGATGCGCACGCTCGGCACGACGCTCTCCTCCGCGGTCACCGCGGCCGTGCTGGCGCAGCTGACCGTCTCGGTCGGCGCCGTCGATCTGCCGAGCTCGGAGGCGTTCGAGACGACGTTCGTCATCGGCGCGATCGGCGCGGTGGTCGCCGTGGTGCTCGGACTGCTGATCCCGAAGGTGTCCCGCCCGGAGGTGCGTCCGGCGCTGCCCTGACCGGTGCTTCCGGCCGGCGCGCTCGCCCGAGCGTCGCGCAGCCCGCCGTGCTCACTCCTCGTCGAGGAGCAGGCGCTCGATCTGCAGCTCGCGCAGGCGCACGGTCGCCAGCTGGTTCTCGCGCGCGGCGATCGCGAGCCGGCAGAGCAGCACGGCGAGCACGAGCACGATCACGACGACCGCGATGGCCGCGACGATGTAGAGGATGCCGAAGACGTTCAGAGCGGAGAACATCCTCCGACGCTAGCCAGCGGACATCGAGCGGGTCGTCCCCCGCGTGACGGAGCAGCGACTCCTCGGAACCCCGATGGCGCTTCACATCCGGGCCCGAGGTGCCCGCGCGTAGGGTGACTCCCCGTGGAACCCCGATCTCCCGACCGCGCGGCGCCCGCCGTCCCCCCGCTCAGCGACGAGGTCGCGCAGGCGCTCGACGCCGGGACGGTCGCCGAGATCCGCGCCCTCCGCGACGACTTCGCGCGGTTCATGCTGCAGTACAAGTTCGGCATGGACGAGATCGTCACGAAGGTGACGATCCTGCAGGAGGAGTTCCGCGAGATGCGGGAGTACAACCCGATCGAGCACGTGTCGAGCCGGCTGAAGTCGGCCGACAGCCTGATCGAGAAGATCGAGCGCAAGGGCTGCGACACCTCCTTCGAGGGCATCGCCGCCGCCGTCACCGACATCGCGGGCGTCCGGATCACCTGCAGCTTCGTCTCGGACGTCTACCGCGTCTTCGACATGCTCACCTCGCAGGCCGACGTCCGCGTCCTCGAGGTGAAGGACTACATCGCCACTCCGAAGGAGAACGGCTACAAGAGCCTGCACGCGATCGTCGAGGTGCCGGTGTTCCTCTCGGGAGGCTCGGTCGACGTCTGCGTCGAGGTCCAGTTCCGCACCATCGCGATGGACTTCTGGGCCAGCCTCGAGCACAAGATCTACTACAAGTACGACCGCCAGGTCCCGCAGCAGTTGCTCGACGGCCTGTCCGACGCCGCACGCACCGCGGCCGCCCTCGACGCCGACATGGAGCGCCTGCACCGCCAGGTCCGCGGCGAGCTCCCCCTCGACCCGGTCCTCCGCATCCTCGACGTCTGACCCGCGGCACCGTTCATGCTGATCGAGTAGCCCGCGCAGCGGGCGTATCGAGATCCGCCGTCCCCGGGACTACCCCAGCGCCGTCACCAGCACCAGCAGCAGCACCGCGGACCCGTTCAGCGTCGCGTGCGACACGATCGCCGCGCCGAGCCGCCCGGTCACCGTGGAGATCCAACCGTGCGCCAGCCCGGCGATCACCGTCGTCGTCCCCAGCGTGACGACCGTCGCGGGGTTCACCATCTGGTGCCCGTGCAGCAGAGCGAAGACCAGCGTCGACGCGATCACGCTGAACACCGCCGCCCAGACGCGCCGTCCGCGGGTCGGCGGCGCGGCGTCGCCCTTCGTCCGCAGCATCCGGTTGCGGACCGCCCGCATGACGACCCCGCGGCAGAGGATCTCCTCGACGATCGGAGCGACCAGCACCGGGATCATCACGGAGCTCAGCACGAACCACAGCGGGTCGGGGTCGAGCTCGAGGTTGCTCTCCGCCTCGCCCAGCAGCGGCGAGAACACGATGAGCACGGCGACGATCGCGATCCGCACGCCGATCCCCAGCCCGATGCCGATCGGCACGTCGATCCAGCGGAACCGCAGCCCGTAGTCCGCGGCGAGCGACCCCAGCCCGCGGAGCCTCGACGCCGCGAACGGGATGACGAGCGCGACCAGGTAGCTGGCGAACGACCCCGCGAACACGAGCCCGGGGGAGTAGGGCAGCACCCCGAAGCCGAACAGCACGATCAGCAGCGCGAGCGGCAGCACGATCCCGGCGATCGTCAGCGCCGCCGTCGGCAGTCCCCAGCGCACCCGCGGATCCGGCAGATAGAGGAGAGAGGAGTACGGAGCGTCGACCGACGGCTGCGGCTCGGGCGGCGGCGCCCAGGCGAAGACGGGCCCACCGTGCGGCGGCGCGGCGGCGACGGCAGGCTGCTCAGGAGCGACGGTCGACGGATCGGGCGGCGGAAAGGCGGCGGGATTCATGGCCCGCCCAGGCTACGCAGCCCAGCTGAGCGCCCGGAGCGCACCTCGGGCTCGCAGAACCACGTCCGGCTCGCAGGATCGAGCCGTTCTCGCGAGCCGAGGCCGATCCGACGAGCCGAGCAGCCGCTCTCGAACTCTGCTGCGCGAGATCCGTCGTACTCCTGCATCGAGTACGACGACTTCTGCGGAGTGAGGCGCGGCCCGACCGGTGGGGCTCGGGAACGACCCGTCAACGGAAGAAACCCCCGCCATGTAGAAGCTAGGCGAGGGTTTCCGTGGCTCCGACGGGCGTCGATCCCGTGACCTCACGATTTTCAGTCGTGCGCTCTACCAACTGAGCTACAGAGCCGTTGCAGCCGAGGATGTCCGAGGACATCGATGCCGCGAGGAGACGAACGAGTCGTCTCCTGGAAAAGGCCCTTCCTCTCGGAAGGGCCTCTCTGCGACCCTGACGGGACTTGAACCCGCGACCTCCGCCGTGACAGGGCGGCACGCTAACCAGCTGCGCTACAGGGCCTCGTTGCGAAGACAAGCATACTGCCTTCGAGGCTGTTCGATTTTCACATCCCGTCCGTCTCCGGCCGTTCTGCGGTCGTGCACTTCTCTTGCGGTGGTAACCCTCATCCGTGACCCCAACGGGATTCGAACCCGTGCTGCCGCCGTGAAAGGGCGGTGTCCTAGGCCACTAAACGATGGGGCCGGAAGCTCGCCGGGGCGACCCTGCGGCCGACCCACCATGACTACCGACACGCAAGCATAGGGACAGCCGGCCGGATATGCAAAATCGGCCCTCGAGGGGCGCCGATCGCGGGTCGGCCCCCGCACGTCGATGCGCGCCTGTGCCCCGGACGGGCGACGCCGATTCCTAGGCGTACGGGGAGGGCTTGGCTAGTGTGGGTCGGAATCGCCACTTCCTCGCGACGGAGCCGCACCGCCGTCGGGGGAGTAGTCCGTCTCCAGCACCGAGGTCCCATGATCCACTCTTCGCGCCGAAACCGCCCCGCACGCCGCTCCGGCGCGCCGCGGATCGGCCGTCTCCGCGGCACCGCCCTCGTCTCGGCCGCGGTGGCCCTGGTCGCGGGTCTGCTGGTCGCCACTCCCGCCCAGGCGGTCGAGTACCCCAGCTGGGCCGACGTCGAGGCGGCGAAGGGCAACACCCAGGCGGCGGCCGCGCAGGTGGACAGCATCCTCTCGCTGATCGACGGCCTGCAGAGCGAGGTCGCGGCGGCGCAGCAGGTCGCCGAGCAGCGCGGCGAGGAGTACTTCGCGGCGCAGCAGGACTTCGACGACGCCTCCGATCGGGCGAGCGAGCTCGAGGCCAAGGCCACCGCCAGTGCCGATCAGGCCGACGCCGCGACGCAGCAGGCGGGCCTCCTGGCCGCTCAGCTCTACCGCACCACCGGCACCGACCTCTCGGTCAACATCTTCCTCGACGGCGAGGGCGGCAAGGCCGACGACCTCCTCGGCCGCATCGGCAACATGACGAAGCTCGTCGAGCGCTCCAACGCCATCTACGAGCAGGCCAGCACCACCAAGAACACCGCCGAGTCGCTCGGCGACCAGGCGAAGGTCGCGCAGGCCGAGAGGGAGAAGCTCCGCGTCGCCGCCGAGTCGAAGCTCGCCGAGGCCACGGCCGCGCAGGCCGCCTCGGAGGCCGCGCTCACCGAGCAGCAGAACCAGAGCATCGTGCTCGAGCAGCAGCTGGCCGCGCTCCGCGACACGGAGTCGACGACTGTCGCCGACTACGAGGCCGGCGTCGCCGCCCGCGAGGCCGAGCGCCAGCGCATCCTCGCCGAGCAGGAGGCCGCCCGTCAGGCGCAGGCCGAGCTCGCCCGCCAGCAGGCTGCAGCAGCCCGAGAGGCCGCGGCGGCGGCGGCAGCAGCGGCGCCCTCCCGCGGATCCGGCGGCGGCGGTGGCTACAGCGCCCCGGTCGCCCCGTCCCCGGGCGGCGGCTCCACCGCGGTCAGCGACTCCGGCTGGGTGCTCCCCGCCTCGGGCCGCATCACCGGCACCTTCGGCCCCCGCGGCAGCCTCTCGACCGGCGGCGGCTCGACCAGCTCGTACCACCGCGGCACCGACATCGCCGGCGGCTGCGGCATTCCGATCTTCGCCGCCCACAGCGGAACGGTGACCTACGCCGGCTGGTTCGGCACCTACGGCAACTGGATCGAGATCAGCAACGGCGACGGCATCAGCACCGGCTACGCGCACATCATGCCCGGCGGCATCTACGTCAGCGTCGGCCAGCGGGTCGAGGCGGGCCAGCAGATCGCCGCCGTCGGCACCACCGGCGCCTCGACCGGCTGCCACCTGCACTACGAGACCCGCGTCAACGGCACCGCCGTCGACGCTCAGCCCTTCATGGCCGCACGAGGAGTCACACTTGGTTGACGCGCAGAAGACCGCCCGCAGCTTCACCCCCGCCCCGCGTGAGCGGGCCTGGAAGGGCCGTCTTCCGCTGGCGGTCTCGGCCGCCTTCGCGGTGACGGCCGTCACGGCGTCGCTCGGCATCGTGCCGGCCCAGGCCGACGACCCGTCGTACCCCTCGTGGGACGACGTCCAGAACGCGAAGACCGACGAGGCGAGCAAGCAGGCCGAGATCGACTCGATCACCGCGCTGATCGGCGGGCTGCAGACCTCGGTCGACGACGCCTCGCTCGTCGCGATGAAGAAGGCGGAGGCCTGGCGCCAGGCCCAGGAGGCGCTCGACGCCGCGGCCGCCGCCGTCACCGAACTCGAGGACCGCGCGAACGCGGCGGCGTCGACGGCGCACACGTCGCAGATGCGGGCCGGCCTCCTCGCCGCGCACCTCTCCCGCTCCGCCGGCGGCGACCTCTCGATGAGCCTCGTCGCGAAGGGCCAGGACGCGGGCGACCTGCTTTACCAGCTCGGCGCCATGTCGCAGCTCTCCGAGCAGTCGCAGCGCGTCTACGCCGACGCCCTCGCCGACAAGCAGACCGCGGAGTCGCTCGCCGAGCAGGCCGACGTCGCCGTCGTCGAGCACCAGAAGCTGTCCGACGCCGCGGACGAGGCCCGCACGGGTGCCGACGCCGCTGCCGCCTCCGCCCGCAGTGCCCTCGCGGCGCAGGAGGCGAAGTCGGAGGAGCTCATCGCGCAGCTCGCCCTGCTCAAGGACTCCACCGTCGAGATCGAGACCGCGTTCCTCGCCGGCGAGCAGGAGCGCAAGGCCGCCGCAGCCGCAGCCGCCGCGAAGGCCGAGGCCGACGCTGCGGCCGCCCAGCCCGTCGCCGCGGCACCGGCCGCCGCTCAGCCCTCGTCGGGCTCGTCGTCCGGCTCCGCCTCGTCCGGCTCCCGCCCGGCCGCGCCGGCCGCGAACCAGCCCTCGGCCCCGATCGCACAGCAGCCGGTCGCCCCCCAGCCCGAGGCGCCGCAGCAGCAGCCGGCACCGCAGCAGCCCGCTGCGCCGGCGGCCCCCGCGCAGCAGCCCGCCGTCCAGCTCCCGCAGCCGGCCGCACCGCAGCCCGCGCCGGTCCCGGTGGCGAACCCGGAGCCGCAGGTCGACCAGGTCGAGACCGCGATCTCCTACGCGATGGCGCAGCTCGGCGAGCGCTACGTGCTCGGCGGCATGGGCCCGGACGTCTGGGACTGCTCGGGTCTCACCAAGCAGTCGTACGCGAGCGCCGGCGAGTACATCGGCACGCACTCCGCGACGAACCAGTACAACACCATGGCGAACGAGGGCAAGCTCGTCCCCTACAGCCAGCGTCAGCGCGGCGACCTGCTCTTCTGGTCCGACTCGCCCGGCGACTACTACCACGTGGCCATCTACCTCGGTGACGGCCAGATGATCGAGGCGCCGAACCCCAACTCGCCGGTGCGCGTGCACTCGATCTGGGGCACTCCGACCGGCATGGTCGGCCGCCCGACGGCGTAGCGCCGCCCGGGCAGCACCGCCCGAAGACACGAGAACCCGCCCCCTCGAGGCGCCGGCAGCAGCCGGTCGACTCGACGGGGCGGGTTCCGTCGTGAGAAGACCCGTGAGGGTCAGTGGCCCTCTTCGGCCAGCTTCTTGATGCCGTCCTGGACGATCTGCTCGGCCTCGGCCGCGTCGCCCCAGGCCTCGACCTTGACCCACTTGTTGGGCTCGAGGTCCTTGTAGCGCTCGAAGAAGTGCTTGATCTCGTTCTTGGTCTGCTCCGGGACGTCCGCGATGTCCTGGATGTGCTGCCAGCGCGGGTCCTTCGCGGGGACCACGATCACCTTGGCGTCGGAGCCGGCCTCGTCGCTCATGTTGAGCACGCCGACCGGGCGGACGGAGACGCCAACGCCCGGGAAGACGGGGTACTCGAGCAGCACCAGCGCGTCGACGGGGTCGCCGTCGAGGCCGAGGGTGTTCTCGAAGTAGCCGTAGTCCGTCGGGTAGACGAAGGAGGTGAAGAGCACGCGGTCGAGGTAGACGCGACCGGTCTCGTGATCGACCTCGTACTTGTTGCGGCTGCCCTTGGGGATCTCTACGACGACGTCGTATGCGGCCATGTTCGCTCCTTGAGTCGGTGGCGCCGCGGGCGGCGCATCGGCGGGTCGGACCGGCCGGGGGAGTGCGCGCGGACGCGCGCGCTCGCAGGCCGGATCGCTGGCCTAACGTTACTTGATGTGCCCGATCGCCCCCGCCTGACTCCCGCCGTCGCCGACATCCGGCGCGCGGTGCGCGCGACCCTCGACGAGCTCGATTCCGGAGCCCTGGTGCTCGTCGCGCTGAGCGGCGGAGCCGACTCGCTGGCCCTCGCGGCCGCGGTCGCCTTCGAGGCCGAGCGCGGCGGTCGGCGGGCCGGCGCCGTGATCGTCGACCACGGTCTCCAGGACGGATCGGCGGAGGTCGCGCGACGCGCATCGGAGCAGGCGCACGCCCTCGGCCTCGCCCCTGTGCTGCGCGAGGTCGTGTCCGTGCTGCCGGACGGAGACGGTCCGGAGGCGGCGGCGCGCACGGCGAGGTACCGCGCCTTCGACGACGCGGTCGAGGCGACGGGCGCCGCGGCGGTCCTCCTCGCGCACACCCTCGACGACCAGGCCGAGACGGTGCTCCTCGGACTCGCGCGCGGTGCGGGCGCGGCGAGTCTGCACGGCATGGCGGCGGTGAGCGGGGTGCTGCGGCGCCCTCTGCTCGGCATCCGCCGCGCGAGCACCGTGGCGGCCTGCGCCGACGCCGGCCTCGAGCCGTGGAGCGATCCGCACAACGACGACCCGCGCTACACCCGTGTCCGCGTGCGCCGCTCCGTGCTGCCGGTGCTCGAGGACGAGCTCGGCCCGGGAGTCGCCGAGGCGCTCGCCCGCACGGCGGACCAGCTCCGCGAGGACGGCGACGCGCTCGACGCGATGGCGCTGGACTGGGCGCTCGAGCTCGTCGGCCAGAACGACGAGGGCCACGTCACGATCGACGCCCGCGGCCTGGCCGCCGATCCGCCGGCGCTCCGCCAGCGCATCATCCGCCTCGTCGTGCAGAACGAGTTCGGCGTCGCCCTCTCCCGCACCCAGACCCTCGCCGTCGCCGCCCTCGTCACCGACTGGCACGGCCAGAAGGGCGTCGACCTCCCCGGAGTCCGCGCCACCCGGGTCTCCGCAACTCTCGTCTTCGCCCCCGTGTGATCTCCCCCCGCGAGATGCCACTTGTGCACGCGACACGCCGTGGAAGGCGTGCACAAGTGGCATCTCGCGGAGGGGCGCAGGGCGTCGCCGCCCGTAGAGTGGCCGGGTGGAAGCAGCCGACATCGCCGACGACATCACCGAGGTCCTCTTCACCGAGGCCGAGATCCACGAGCGGATCCGCGACCTGGCCCGCGCCATCGAGCGCGACTACGCCGGCGAGAACCTGCTCATCGTGGGGGTGCTCCGCGGTGCCGTCATGGTGATGGCGGACCTCGCCCGCGAGCTCAAGCTCGACATCGTGATGGACTGGATGGCCGTCTCCTCCTACGGCAGCAGCACCAAGTCCTCCGGCGTGGTGCGGATCCTCAAGGACCTCGACACCGACATCACCGACCGCAAGGTGCTGATCGTCGAGGACATCATCGACTCCGGCCTCACGCTCTCCTGGCTGCAGGGCAACCTGCGCAGCCGCGGCGCGGAGTCCGTCGAGATCTGCGCGCTCTTCCGCAAGCCCCGCGCCGCCAAGGTCGAGGTCGACGTCGCGTACGTGGGCTTCGACATCCCGAACGACTTCGTCATCGGCTACGGCCTCGACTACGCCGAGCGCTACCGCAACCTCCGCGATGTCGCGATCCTCGCTCCCCACGTCTACGCCTGACCGGTCCGGGGCCGACGCCCGCGCGGACGCGGCGCAGTCGAGCCTCGAACGGCTGTTCGCGGTGCCGGTGCTCGGCTACCACGTGAGCTACCCGACGTCGCTGCGCGCGGATCTCGAGTTCGACTACTGGTGGCTCGCGCACGCGATCGACGCCGCCGTCGACGCGTTCGAGCGCACCAGAGACAACGCGCACCTCGAGCGCGCCGCGCGGATCCACCGCGCCGTCCGGCTCCGCAACGGCGGCCGGCTGGTCAACGGCTACTTCGACGACATGATGTGGCTCGGCGGCGCGCTGGCCCGCCTCGGCGAGGCGACCGGGGAGGGGCGCTGGCTCGACCGCGCGGACCGGCTCTGGCGCTTCGCGGTCGCACGAGGCTGGAACCTCCGGCACGGCGCGAGCCTCGCCTGGCGCCGCCGCCAGCTCGACTACAAGAACGCGCCGGCGAACGGGCCGTTCGCGATCCTCGGCGCCCGGCTGGAGCGCCTCCGCCCGGACGGCCGCGAGGAGCTGGCCCGCGCCGCCTTCGACTGGCTGCACGTGCGCCTGCGCGACGACGACACCGGCTTCGTCGCCGACGGCATCGGCCGCGAGGGCGGCTCGGCCCGCGACGACTGGGCGTTCAGCTACAACCACGGCGTCTACATCGGCGCGGCGCTGGCGCTGCACCGGCTGCGTCCGGATGGACGGCTGCTCGCGCACGCCTCCCGCACCGCCGACGACCTGCTCACGCGCCTCGCACCCGACGGCGTCTTCGTCGACCAGGGTGCGGGCGACGGCGCGCTCTTCGGCGGCATCGCCTACCGGCACCTGGTCGACCTCGCGACGGCGGACGGGGTCGACGCCGCGTCCGCCACGCGGATCCGCCGCTTCGTCACCGGCAGCGTCGACGCCCTCTGGCGCTCGAGCGAGCGCGGCGGGATCCTGCTCGCCGGTCCGCGCTGGGACGCCCCGCCGACCCTGCCCGCGACGCTCTCGGCCGAGCTCGGCGCGGTCCTCGCGACGGAGGCGGCGGCGACCCTCGAGCGGCGCACGGTGCGGGAGCCGGCGCCCGGCACAGCAGACTGAGAGCGTGAGAGCCCCTTCCGCGAGATCCACGGCCGCGCGACCCGTGGTCGCCGTCGTCATCAATCCGAGCAAGTTCGACGACGTCGGCGCCGCGCAGGACGTGGTCGCCACGGTCGCCCGCCGCGCCGGCTGGCGCGAGCCGCTCTGGTTCGAGACCAGCGCCGACGACTCCGGAGCCGGAGCCGCGCGGGCCGCGCTCGAGTCGGGCGCCGACCTCGTCTGCGCGATGGGCGGCGACGGCACCGTGCGCGCGGTCGCCTCGGTGCTGCGCGGCACCTCTGTTCCCTACGGACTGCTGCCCAGCGGCACCGGCAACCTGCTCGCCCGCAACCTCGGGATCCCGCTCGGTGCGCTCGCCGACGCGGTCGAGATCGCGCTGCTCGGGCAGGACCGGGCGATCGACGTCGGCACGGCGACCTTCGACGACGGCGAGGAGCGCGTCTTCATGGTGATGGGCGGCGTGGGCCTGGACGCGGAGATCATGGACAAGACCGACGACGAGCTGAAGAAGCGGGTCGGCTGGGGTGCCTACGTGGCGGCGGGCGCCGAGGTGATGTTCAAGGCCGGCTTCGAGGTGACGCTGACGATCGACGGGAAGCCGGAGCCGCCGACCCGCACCCTGATGGTGCTGGCCTGCAACTGCAGCTCGGTCGTGGCGAACATCGAGCTCGCCGCCGGCGCGGTCCTCGACGACGGCGACCTCGAGCTGGTGCTGCTGCGCCGCCGCTTCGGCCTCGCTCTCGACGTCGCGACCGGCAACCGCAACGGCCTCGCGTCCCTGCACCAGTGGCCGGGGCGCGAGTTCTCCTTCTCGCTCGACCAGCCCGTGCTCGCCGAGCTCGACGGCGACCCGATCGGCCGCACCACGAGCGGCCGCTTCAGCGTCGACCCCGGCGCGCTGCTCGTCCGCCTGCCCGTGCCGACCCCGAAGAGCCCGGGCCTCACCCCGCACGACACCCTCGTGATCGACACCACCGAGATCGCGACGATCCTCGCCGCCGAGCCCGACGGAGCGGCACCGACCACTTGACGCTCCGAGCGCCACCATGCTGGTCGAGTAGCCCCGCAGGGGGGTATCGAGACCCGGCGTCGTCAGCAGGGAGGTCTGCAGACTCGACGTCCGGTGACGGTGGATCTCGAGACGCCCGCTGCGCGGGCTACTCGATCAGCATGAGAGCGACGCGGCTGCTCGCTCAACGGGGGACGCTTCCCCCAAAGTCCTTTACGGATGTAATGTAAGTTACGAACGTAAAGGAGGCACCATGACCGACCCCCGCCTCGCCCGCTCGCGCGAGCAGCTGATCGCCGCGATCACGGTCGCGCTCGACCACCCCGGCGACGACCAGCCGTCGATCACCGACCTCTGCTCGGCCGCCCGCGTCAGCCGGCCGACGTTCTACCAGCACTTCGGCGACGTGCCCTCGCTGGTCGAGGCCGCCGCGCTCGAGCGCATGCACGCGCTGTTCGCCGCCGTCGTGCCGCCCTCGCCGCAGGACGACTGGGAGACCGCGGTGCCGCGCGTCGTCCGCGGCCTGCTCTCGGGGCTGCTCGAGCACGCCGACTTCTACCGCCGCGCGCTGAGCGGTGGCACCGCCCGCTCCGTCCAGGAGTCGGTCGTCGCCTTCCTCGCCCAGCGGCTGCTCGCCTTCTCGCCGCTGGCCGCGCAGGAGGCGGGCGACCGCGCCCGGGTCGAGCGCTTCGCCGTCTTCCTCGCCGCCGGGACCGTCTGGCTCGTCGTCGGCTGGCTGCTCGACGGCGACGACCGCCGCCCGGTCGCCTCCGCCTCGGCCGAGATCGCCGAGCTCCTCGTCACCGGAGTCGCATCGCCGCGGCTCACCGCCCCCGCCCCCGACTCCTCGAAGTAGAAGGACCATGCCCGCCTCCGCCACCCGCCGCTCACCCCGGCTCCTCCACCGTCTGCGCTCCGTCTCCCCGCGGCTCGTCGTCGTCTTCTCCGCGATCGCGCTCATCCCGCTGATCTACGCGGGCCTGCTGACCTCGGCGAACCTCGACCCGACCCACCACCTCGACACCGTCCCCGCGGCGATCGTGAACGAGGACACCGGCGCGACCGCCGCCGACGGCTCGGCCCTCGCGCTCGGCGACGCGCTGACCGACGAGCTGACGACGAGCACCTCCGCCTCGAACTTCGACTGGACGCGGACCGACGCCGACGAGGCCGCGAGCGAGCTCGCCTCCGGCGCCGTCTACGCAGTGCTGACCGTTCCGGCCGGCTTCTCGGCCGACGTCGCCTCGGTCGGCGGGGACGACCCGTCGGCGGCGACCGCGGCCCGGTTGTCGATCGCGACGAACGACGGCGCCAACCTGATCGTCGGCAACATCGCCGCGACGATCGGCAGCACGGTCACGCAGACCCTCGAGAAGCAGGTCGGCGAGGAGTACCTGAAGAACGTCTACGTCGGCTTCACGGACGTGCACGACAGCCTCGAGCAGGCCGCCGACGGCGCGACGCAGCTCGCCGACGGCGCGGCCACCGCGTCGAGCGGCTCGGACGAGCTCGTCGTCGGCCTCGAGCAGCTGCAGGACGGCACCGCGCAGCTCGCCACCGGGGCGGACTCGCTCCGCACCGGGGCCGACTCCGCTGCGGACGGAGCGGCGACTCTCTCCTCCGGCCTGCAGCAGCTCGCCGACGGGACGTCCGCGCTGCCGTCGTCCGCCGCCGCGCTGAACGCCGGCGCGCAGTCGGTCGCCACGGGTGCGCAGTCCCTCGACGGTGGAGCCGCGGACCTGGCGGCCGGAGCGGCGACCCTCGCCGACGGCACCGCCGCTCTGTCCTCCGGAGCGGCGACAGCCGCGACCGGCGCGCAGTCCCTCGCCGAGGGCGCCTCCTCCGTCTCCGACGGCGCGACGGCGGCGCTCGCCGGCGCCGGGACGCTGCGCGACGGCTCGGCGGCGCTGGCCGCGAGCACTCCCGCCCTGGCCACCGGAGCGGCGACGGTCGACACCGGCCTCCGGTCGCTGATCGCGGGCTACGGCACCCTCACCGACACCGAGCGCCTCGCCCTCCTCACGCAGCTCGAGTCGGGAGCCGCCGGAGTCTCGTCCGGAGCGACCGCCGCGGACCAGGGCGCGCAGACCCTCGCCGCCGGGTCCTCGGCGCTCGTCGGCGACTCCTCGGGCGGGCTGACCGCGCTCGCCGTGGGCGCCGCCTCCGTGTCCTCCGGCGCCGCCGACCTCACGACCGGCGTGCAGTCGCTCGCCTCCGGAGCCGCCTCCGCCGACTCCGGCGCGCAGTCGCTCAGCACCGGGGCGCAGTCCCTCGCGACCGGCGCCGCCTCCCTCGACTCCGGAGCGGCGCAGGTCGCCGCCGGCACCGGCACCCTCGCCGGCAGCGTCGGCCCGCTGACGACCGGCCTCGACTCCGCCGCGAGCGGGGCCGGAGCGCTCGCCTCGGGCACCGCCTCGCTCGCCTCCGGCTCCGACGCCCTCGCCACCGGTGCCGACTCCGCCGCGCAGGGCAGCGCGGACGCCGCGACCGGCGCGGGCAGCCTCGCCTCAGGGGTCGACTCCCTCGCCTCCGGTTCCGAGACGCTGTCCGGGAAGCTGGCCGACGGGGCGGCCGACGTCCCGTCCTACACGTCGGATCAGGCGGACGCGCTCAGCGCCGTCGCCGCGGCCCCCGTCGCTCTCGACACCGAGCGCCTGAACCGCGTGCCCGAGTACGGCTCCGGACTCGCGCCGTACTTCATGGCCCTCGCGCTCTGGGTCGGCGCCCTCGCCTTCTACCTGATGAGCGCGCCGCTGAGCGAGCGCCTGCTCGCCGCCCGCCGGCCCGCCTGGGTGATCGCGATGCGCAGCTACCTCCCCGGCGCGCTGATGGCGGTGGCGCAGGGCGTGCTCGCCGCGCTGGTGATCCGCTTCGGCGTCGGCGTCGAGATGGCGCAGCTCCCGGCGCTGATGGGGATCGCGGTCCTCACCAGCCTGACCTTCGTCGCGATCAACCAGGCGCTGATCGCCCTGCTCGACGCGCCCGGCCGCTTCCTCGCGCTGCTGCTGATCGTGCTCCAGCTCTCCTCGGCGGGCGGCACCTACCCCATCGAGACGGCGCCCGCCTTCTTCCAGGCGGTGCACGGGGTGCTGCCGCTGACCTACACGGTCGAGGCGTTCCGCTCCCTGATCGCCGGCGGCAGCATCGGCGTCGCGAACGCCGTGCTGGTGCTCTCGCTCTGGCTGCTCGGCGCCCTCGCCGTCACCGTGCTGGCCGCCGCCCGCCGCCGCCGCGGCCTGACGCCGGCGCTGCGCGACCCGGAGCCCCTCCTCGAGACGGCCTGACCGGAGGCCGCCGGCTGCGGCGGCGCGCAGCATGCTGCGAGACGGCGTGACCGGAGGACGCCTGCGGCGGTGGCGCCCAGCATGCTGGTCGAGTAGCCGCGCAGCGGCGTATCGAGACCCGCCGCCATCAGCAGGACGGGTCTGAAGCCTCGTCTTCTGACGCTGGTGGATCTCGATACGCCCGCTGCGCGGGCCACTCGATCAGCAGGCAGGCAGTGTCGGGAGCCCGTTCCGCGCGCCGAACGCCGCCGCCCCGCGCCCAGCCCGCGCTTCCTCCGCCCAGGGCGAACGCGTGGCGCGCGCTCAGAGAGCGGGAGGTAGCCTGACACTCACATTTCCTCGTCAGAAAGGTGCCGGGCCTGCGCCCGCAACATTCATGAACGTCAAGCGCATCTTCCGGGGTCCCATTCTCTACGTCGTCCTCGCGATCGTGGCGGTCTGGATCGGCTCCTCGCTGATCACGATGTCGGGCTTCCGGCAGATCAGCACGCAGGAGGGGCTCCAGCTCCTCTCCGACGGCAAGGTCGACTCCGCGAAGATCGTCGACGGCGAGCAGCGCGTCGACCTGACCCTCGCGCAGGACGACGGCGACAACGGCAAGCAGGTGCAGTTCTACTACGTGGCACCGCGCGGCGCCGAGGTCGTGGACGCGGTCACCACCGCTGCTCCGTCCGACGGCTACGACGACGAGGTCCCGCAGACCAACTGGTTCCTCTCCGCTCTCGGCTTCCTCCTCCCGATCCTCCTGATCGGCGCGTTCTTCTGGCTGATGCTCTCGGGCATGCAGGGCGGCGGCAACCGCGTCATGCAGTTCGGCAAGTCGAAGGCGAAGCTGGTCTCGAAGGAGTCGCCCAAGGTCACGTTCGGCGACGTCGCCGGCGCCGACGAGGCGATCGAGGAGCTGCACGAGATCAAGGAGTTCCTCAAGGAGCCCGCCAAGTTCCAGGCCGTCGGCGCGCGGATCCCGAAGGGCGTCCTGCTCTACGGCCCTCCCGGCACCGGCAAGACCCTGCTGGCCCGCGCCGTCGCGGGTGAGGCGGGCGTCCCCTTCTACTCGATCTCCGGCTCCGACTTCGTCGAGATGTTCGTCGGCGTCGGCGCGAGCCGCGTCCGCGACCTGTTCCAGCAGGCCAAGGAGAACTCGCCGGCCATCATCTTCGTCGACGAGATCGACGCCGTCGGCCGCCACCGCGGCGCCGGCATGGGCGGCGGGCACGACGAGCGCGAGCAGACCCTCAACCAGCTCCTGGTCGAGATGGACGGCTTCGACGTCAAGACCAACGTCATCCTGATCGCGGCGACCAACCGCCCCGACATCCTCGACCCCGCGCTGCTGCGCCCGGGCCGCTTCGACCGCCAGATCGGCGTCGACGCCCCGGATATGCTCGGCCGCAAGAAGATCCTCGAGGTGCACGGCCGCGGCAAGCCGCTGGCCGGCGGAGTCGACCTCGAGGTCGTCGCCCGCAAGACCCCGGGCTTCACCGGCGCCGACCTGGCGAACGTCCTCAACGAGGCCGCGCTGCTCACCGCCCGCTCGAACGCGCAGCTGATCGACAACCGCGCACTCGACGAGGCGATCGACCGCGTCATCGCCGGTCCGCAGCGCCGCACGCGCGTCATGCGCGACAAGGAGAAGCTGATCACGGCCTACCACGAGGGCGGCCACGCCCTCGCCGCCGCGGCGATGCGCCACACCGACCCCGTCACGAAGGTCACGATCCTCCCGCGCGGCCGAGCCCTCGGCTACACGATGGTCCTGCCGCTCGAGGACAAGTACTCGACCACCCGCAACGAGCTGCTCGACCAGCTCGCCTACGCGATGGGCGGCCGTGTCGCGGAGGAGATCGTCTTCCACGACCCGACCACCGGCGCCTCGAACGACATCGAGAAGGCGACCTCGATCGCCCGCAAGATGGTCACCGAGTTCGGCATGTCCTCGAACGTGGGCGCGGTGAAGCTCGGCTCCTCCTCGGGCGAGATGTTCCTCGGCCGTGACATGGGCCACCAGCGCGACTACTCCGAGCAGGTCGCCGAGCGCGTCGACCTCGAGACCCGGCAGCTGATCGAGCAGGCGCACGACGAGGCCTGGCAGGTCATCAACGCCAACCGCGACATCCTCGACCGCCTCGCCGCCGACCTCCTCGAGAAGGAGACCCTCGACCACGACCAGCTGGCCGAGATCTTCAAGGACGTCCGCAAGATCGACGAGCGCCCGCAGTGGCTCTCGAGCGACAAGCGCCCGCTCTCCGACCTCCCGCCGATCGCCATGCCGCCGGCCAAGGCGCCGATCGACGCCGGCGCCACCGACGGCGCGGTCGTCTCGGAGAGCTCCGAGCCCGCCGCCCCGCAGCGGCCGCCGCTGATCAACCCGCGCCCGACGACGGCGTAGCAGCACCGTGCCGGTCGACAGGGCGCGCATCGAGGCCGCCGTCGCCGAGCTCCTCGCGGCCATCGGGGAGGACCCGGGCCGCGAGGGCCTCTCGACGACCCCGCAGCGCTTCGCCGACTCGTACGAGGAGTTCTTCGGCGAGTTCGACCTCGACCCCGCCTCGCACCTCGCCGAGACCTTCGCGGTCGTCGAGGAGGGGGAGCAGCCGCCGGCGACCCAGACGGTCGTCGTCCGCGACCTGGCCTTCCGCTCCGTCTGCGAGCACCACCTTCTGCCCTTCGCCGGCGTCGCGCACATCGCCTACCGCGCGGGTGAGCGGGTCGTCGGCCTCGGCAAGCTCCCGCGGGTCGTCGAGACCGTCGCGTCCAGGCCGCAGCTGCAGGAGCGGCTCACCGAGCAGATCGCGGACGTCCTCGACGCCGGCCTCTCGCCCGAGGGCGTGCTGGTCGTCGTCGACGCCGAGCACGGCTGCGTCCGGCTGCGCGGCGCGCGCCAGAGGGCCAGCTCGACCGTCACCGTCGCCGCCCGCGGCACCCTCGCCGACCCCGCCGCGCGCGCCGAGATCATCGCGCTGATCGGCGCCGCCCGGGAGGCCTGACGTGGGCCTCGCCGTCACCGATCTCGCACCCGGCCACCGCGCCGCGCTCCTCGGGATCCTCAACGTCACCCCCGACTCCTTCAGCGACGGCGGTCGCTGGCTGTCCGTCGACGACGCGGTCGAGCACGGACTCGGGATGACCCGCCCCACCGGCGACGGCCCCGCGTCCTTCGGCGCCGACCTCGTCGACGTCGGCGGGGAGTCGACCCGGCCCGGCGCCGCGCGCGTCGACGCCGCTGCCGAGCAGGGGCGGGTGCTGCCCGTCGTCCGCGCTCTCGCGGCCGAGGGCGTCCGGGTCAGCATCGACACCATGAGCGCCGCGACGGCGGAGGCCGCCCTGGACGCGGGCGCGGTCGTCGTCAACGACGTCTCCGGCGGGCTCGCCGACCCGGCGATGCTGCCGCTGGTCGCCGAGCGCGGTGCGGTCTACATCGCCATGCACTGGCGCGGTCACAGCGCCGGGATGACGGAGCTCGCCTCCTACGCCGACGTGGTCGCCGAGGTGCGCTCCGAGCTGGAGCGCCGCGTGGACGCCGCCCGCGCGGCGGGCATCCGCGACGAGCACCTGATCCTCGACCCCGGACTCGGCTTCGCGAAGGACGGCGGCCACGACTGGGCGCTGCTCGCGCACCTCGACGCGATCGTCTCGCTGGGCCTGCCCGTGCTGGTCGGCCACTCCCGCAAGCGCTTCCTCGCGCCCTTCGCGCCGGCCGGCTCGACCGCGGCGGAGCGCGACGACGTGACGGCGCTGCTGAGCCTCGCCGCCGTCGACCGCGGCGCCTGGGGCGTCCGGGTGCACGACGTCCGTTCGAGCGCCCGCGCCCTCGCGCTCGGCGCCCGCCTCCAGGAGGAGCTCCCGTGACCGACCCCGCCCGCTCCGCCGCGACCCCGCCGACCCTCGACGCCGCCGCGCTCGCGTTGCGCGACTCGATCACCCTGACGGGCCTCCGGGTGCGCGCGCACCACGGCGTCTTCGGCTTCGAGCGCGAGAACGGCCAGGACTTCGTCATCGACGCCACGGTCTGGCTCGACCTCGCTCCCGCGGCGAGCGGCGACGCGCTGGCCGAGACGGTGCACTACGGCGAGCTGGCGATCGCCCTCGCCGACGCCGTCACCCGCGATCCGGTCGACCTGATCGAGACCGTCGCGGAGCGCCTGGCCGCGGTCGCGCTGAGCTTCGCCGCCGCCGAGGTGGTGCGGATCACCGTGCACAAGCCCGACGCCCCCATCCCGCTGCCGTTCGACGACGTCGCGGTGCAGATCACCCGGGTCCGCCGGTGAGGCCGCGGCAGCAGCGGCTGCTGCCCGAGCGCCGCGTCGTCCTCGCCCTCGGCAGCAACCTGGGCGACCGGCTCGCGCACCTGGAGGCCGCCGTCCGCGCGCTCGCGACGACGCCCGGGCTCCGCCTCGACGCGGTCTCGAAGGTGGTCGAGTCGCCGGCGTGGAAGCTCGACGGCGTCGACGAGGACGCGCCCGCCTACTTCAACGCGGTCGTGATCGGATCGACGACGCTCGAGCCCGACGACCTGCTCGCCGCGACCGCCGCGATCGAGAGCGCGGGCGGCCGGATCCGCGGCGACGGCGAGGAGCGCTGGGGCGACCGCACGCTCGACATCGACCTGATCGCGGTCGGCGGGGTCGTCCGCGACGACGCGCACCTCACGCTCCCGCACCCCCGCGCCGGCGAGCGTGCCTTCGTGCTCGAGCCGTGGTTCGACGTGGAGCCGCACGCCGTCCTGCCGGGGCGCGGCCCGATCGCCGAGCTGCGCGCCCGCGCGACGGACCGGGTGACCGACCGGCCCGAGGCGATAGCGTGGCGGCGCCCGCGAACCTCCGAGACCGCCCCCGCCCCCGGCCGCACCGACCCCGAGAGCAGCACTCCGTGAAGCGCACCCGCATCAGCTCCCTGCTCGGCCTGGCCCTCGTCGGCGCCGTCGCCGGCTTCCTGATCGACCTGGCCATCGCCTCCGCCGGACGTCCGGTGCTGATCCCGCCGCTCACCGTCCCGCTGACGCTCGTGGTGGTCGCGGCGCTCGTGATCGGCTTCGCGATCCCGATCCACCGGGCGACCAAGGGGACGCTCCGCCGCCCCCTCGACCCGTTCCGCGCGATGCGCGTCGTCGTGCTGGCCAAGGCGTCGAGTCTCGTCGGCGCTCTGCTCCTCGGGGCCTCCGGCGGGGTGCTCGTCTACCTGCTGAGCCGGCCCGTGGTGCCTTCGCTAGGCTCCGTGTGGCAGGACGTGGCCGCCATCGTCGGCGCGATCGTCCTGCTGGTGGCCGGTCTGGTCGCCGAGCACCTGTGCACCATCCCGCCGACCGACGACGACGACCCCGCTGTCGGCGAGGTGAACCACGCCTGACGCCGACGCCCGCTCGGACGCAGGCAGGGAGGACGTCATCATGGCCGACGACCAGGAGGCGACCCCCGCGGCCGCTCCGGAGCCGCTGAGCCCGGAGCCGCTGAACCCGGAGCCGCTGAGCCGGCGTGAGGCGCGGAGCCGCGAGGCGGCGCTCGAGCAGGAGCGCGAGTCGGTCCGGCCCGTGCGTGACGCGGTTCAGCCGGACGCGGTCCGGCCGGAGGGCGTCGGGCTCGACTCCGTCGGTCCCGAGCGCGCGACCGGTGGCCGCCTCGACCTGGCCGGTCCGTGGCGGCGCGTCTCGCCGAAGTACGTGGCCGTCGAGGTCGTCTCGGCGGTCGTCTCCAGCGTGGTGCTCCTCGCCGTGCCGACCTTCCTGCTGCTGATCGGCGTCGACTGGGCCTGGATCCTCGTCCTCGCAGCGGCGATCCTCGCCGTCACGCTGCTGATCGTCGCCCCCCGCCGCGCTCGCGCGTACGGCTACCGGCTGCGCGAGGACGACCTGCTCTTCCGCCGCGGCATCATGTTCCAGCGCTTCGTCTCGGTGCCCTACGGCCGCATGCAGCTGATCGACGTCAACCGCGGCCCGCTCGCCCGCGCCCTCGGCCTGGCCGACCTGCGCTTCGTGACGGCCGCCGCGGCGACCGGTGTCAGCATCCCCGGGCTCGTCGACGGCGACGCGGAGGAGCTGCGCGACCGGCTCGTCGAACTGGCGGAGTCGCGCCGGGCCGGCCTGTGAGCGAGGCTCCTGCGGCCGTCCGCGGCATCGAGACCGACCTCGCCGACGGCGAGTGGCACCGCCTGCACCCCGCGACGCCCGTGCTCAAGGGCGGGATCGGCCTGCTGGTGGTCCTCGGCATCCTGATCACCAACCTCCGCGAGCGCCTGCTCGAGCTCTTCCTCCCCGGCCCCGGCGATTACGAGAGCGGCGACCCGGTCGACGCCTTGATCGATCGCGGGCTGATCGGCTGGGCGCTGCTCGCCGTGGCGGCCGGTCTCGCCGTCGCCGTGTTCGCCTTCTGGCTGTCCTGGCGGATGCACACCTTCCGCATCACCGACGAGATCGTCGAGGTGCGCTCGGGAGTGCTGTTCCGCACCAACCGACGCGCGCGGCTCGACCGCATCCAGGGCATCGCCGTGCAGCGCCCGCTGTTCGCCCGGCTCTTCGGCGCGGCCAAGCTCGAGGTCAGCGTCGCCGGGCAGGACGCGAACGTGCAGCTCTCCTACCTCGGCTCGCGGCTGGTCGATGCGCTGCGGCGCGACATCCTGCGGCTGGCGTCGGGGGTGCGCGAGCGGGAGGCGGTCGCGGGGGAGGCGCCGGCCGGCGGCTTCCTCGCGCGCCGGCTGGAGGAGTTCGCCGAGCCGGAGGAGCAGGCTGCGCCCGAGTCGGTCGTCTCCATCCCGCCCGGGCGGCTGCTCGGCTCCCTGGTGTTCAGCGGCTTCACCGTCTTCCTGGTGGTGGCGATCGTGGCCGTCGTCCTCACCTCGGTCTACGGCTCGCCCTACGTGCTGATCGCGATCCTGCCCGGCCTGATCGGCTCCGGCAGCTACTACATCCGCCAGTTCGTCCGCTCGCTGCGCTACTCGATCGCCGCGACGCCGGACGGCGTGCGCGTCGGCTACGGCGTGCTCTCGACCAGCAGCGACACCCTGCCACCCGGCCGGATCCACGCGGTGGAGATCACCCAGCCGCTGCTCTGGCGGCCGTTCGGCTGGTGGCAGGTGAAGATCGACCGGGCCGGCCACGCGGCGTCCCGCGGTGCGAACGGCGAGCCGAACACCACGATCCTCCCGGTCGGCGACCTCGCCGCCGTCGAGCGCGTGCTCGCGCTGCTGCTGCCCGGCGACGACGAGGGCGCCGAGGCGACCCCCGTCGGCGACGCGCTGCGCCGCCGGGACGCCCCCGGCTTCACCAGCGCGCCCCGCTCGGCGATGCTGCTCCGGCCCTTCTCCTGGCGGCGCACCGGCTTCCGGCTGGCCGAGGACGTCGTGGTCCTGCGCAGCGGAGCCGTCTGGCGCCGCGTCACGGTCGTCCCGCTCGCGCGGATGCAGAGCGTCGGCGTGCAGCAGGGGCCGCTGCAGCGGATGCTCGGGCTGGCCTCGGCGCGCGTGCACACGGTCGCCGGTCCGGTCACGCCGCTGGTGCCGGTGATGAGCGTCGCCGACGGAGTCGCCTTCTTCGAGAGCGTGGGTCGCGCCGGAACCGCCGCGGCCGAGCGCGACGCCAGCCACCACTGGGGGCGGCGGGCCGCCGCCGCTCCGACGCCCCGCGACGCGTGGGCCGCACCCGAGGGGGACCCGTATGCCTGACGCCCGCCGCGACGGACGCCTCGGCGTCGGGATCATCGGGGCCGGACCCGTCGGCCCGGTGCTCGGTGCCGCGCTCGCCAACGCCGGGCACGCCGTGGTCGGCGTCGCCACGACGAGCGACACCGGCCGCGAGCGCGTCGACGCCCTGCTGCCCGGCGCTCCGGTGCTCGCGATCCCCGATCTCGTCGAGCGGAGCGAGCTGGTGATCATCGCCGTCCCCGGCGCCGAGATCGCGGCGCTCGTCGCCGGCCTCGCCGCGACCGGGGCCTGGCAGCCCGGGCAGCTCGTGCTGCACACCGCGGCGGAGCACGGCTTCGGCGTCCTGGCGCCCGCCCTGGCCTCGGGCGTCATCCCGCTCGCCGTGCACCCGGCGATGACGTTCACCGGGACCAGCCTCGACCTGGCGCGCCTGGCGGAGACGTACTTCGCCGTGACCGCGCCCGGCCCGGTGCTGCCGATCGCGCAGGCCCTCGTCGTCGAGATGGGCGGCGAGCCGGTCACCGTCGCGGAGGCGGACCGCCCCGCCTACGCCGAGGCCGTCTCGACCGCGACCACGTTCTCCACCGCCATCGTCGAGCAGGCCGCCGGCCTCCTCGCCGGCATCGGCGTCGACAAGCCCGGCTTCTTCCTCTCCAGCCTCGTCCGCTCCTCCGTCGACGACGCCCTCCGCCGCGCGGCCGGCTGACGCCGCCCTCCGGCCGAGGAGCGCCGCAGGCGCGCCCGATGCTGGTCGAGTAGCGCCGCAGGCGCGTATCGAGCCCCACCGTCATCAGCAGTGCGCGTCTGCAGACCTCTGCTCTGACGCTGGTGGATCTCGATACGCCCGCTGCGCGGGCTCCTCGATCACCGGACTCCGCACCGCCGGTAGGGTTCTCGGGTGATCAGCACCATCGAACGCATCGGCGAGCTCCGGGAGACCCTGCAGGAGGCGCGGCGCGCCGGGGCGCGGATCGCCCTCGTGCCGACGATGGGCGCCCTGCACGACGGGCACCTGGCGCTCGTCGACCGGGCGCGGGAGATCGCGGACGTCGTCGTCGTGTCGATCTTCGTGAATCCGCTGCAGTTCGGTCCGAACGAGGACCTCGACCGCTATCCGCGCGACCTCGCGGCCGACGTCGCCCTGCTCGAGGAGCGCGGCGTCGCCCACGTCTTCGCGCCGAGTGTCGCCGAGATGTACCCGGACGGCCCCTCCTCCACCCGCGTCGTGGCGGGGAAGGTCGGCTCGCTCTACGAGGGCCGCTCGCGCCCCGGCCACTTCGACGGCATGCTGACCGTCGTCTCGAAGCTCCTGCACATCGTCCAGCCGGACGTCGCGATGTTCGGCCAGAAGGACGCGCAGCAGCTGTTCCTCGTCCGCCGGATGGTGCGCGACCTCGATCTGCCCGTCGCGATCGAGGGCGTGGACACCGTCCGCGAGGAGGACGGCCTCGCGCTCTCCAGCCGCAACCGCTACCTCGACGCCCGCGAGCGCCGGGCCGCCCGGACGATCCCGCTGCTGCTCGAGGCCGCGGCCTCCGCCGCGGACCGCGGGATCGACGCCGTGATCGCGGCCGCGCAGTCCGCCTCGATGGGCGAGCCGCTGGTTAAGCTGGACTACCTCGTCGTCGCGAACCCGGCGACGCTCCTGCCGGTCGACGACGACCACCGCGGCCCGGCCCTCGTGCTCGTCGCCGCGGTCGTCGGCTCCACCCGGCTCCTCGACAACGGCCCGATCCTGCTCGCCTGATCGCGCCCGCCGCCTCCAACCGAAAGCACCCGCGTTCTGACATGGTCGACACTCCCGGCGCCCCCGTGCCCCCGTCCGAGCCCACGCCCGAGGAGGCCTCCGAGCAGAAGGCCGTGCGCCTGGCCAAGCGCGAGCGCCTGATCGAGCTGGCCGGCGACGACCTCGGCGGCGGCGCCTACCCGGTGTCCGTCGCGGTCACCGACACCATCGCCGCGGTCCGCGCGCGCCACGAGGGCATCGAGCCGGACGTCAAGACCGGCGAGCGGGTCGGCCTCGCCGGCCGCGTCGTCTTCCAGCGCAACA
Source organism: Rathayibacter sp. VKM Ac-2928 (assembly GCF_022815545.1). Lineage (NCBI taxonomy): Bacteria > Bacillati > Actinomycetota > Actinomycetes > Micrococcales > Microbacteriaceae > Rathayibacter > Rathayibacter sp. VKM Ac-2928. The sequence continues at coordinate 320,170 of NZ_JALGRU010000003.1, read as the reverse complement.
CCGGCAAGCTCTGCTTCGCGACGCTGCAGGCCGGCGACGGCTCGCGGATCCAGGCGATGGTCTCGCTCGGCGACGTCGGCGAGGAGTCGCTGGCGAGCTGGAAGGAGCTCGTCGACCTGGGCGACCACCTCTTCGTCGCCGGCGAGGTGCTCTCCAGCAAGCGCGGCGAGCTCTCCGTCTGGGTGTCGGAGTGGAGCATCGCGGCCAAGGCGATCCTCCCGCTGCCGAACCTGCACAACGAGCTCGGCGACGAGACCCGGATGCGCCAGCGCTACCTCGACCTGATCGTGCGGCCGCAGGCCCGCGAGACCGTGATCGCCCGGTCGACCGTGAACGCGTCCCTCCGGAAGACCTTCGTCGACCACGGCTTCCTCGAGGTCGAGACCCCGATGCTGCAGGTGATGCACGGCGGCGCCTCGGCCCGCCCCTTCGCCACGCACTCGAACGCCTTCGACACCGAGCTCTACCTCCGCATCGCGCCGGAGCTCTACCTCAAGCGCGCCGTCGTCGGCGGCATCGAGCGCGTCTTCGAGATCAACCGCAACTTCCGCAACGAGGGCGCCGATTCGACGCACTCGCCCGAGTTCGCGATGCTCGAGGCGTACCAGGCCTACGGCGACTACTCGAGCATCGCCGACCTCACTCAGGAGCTGATCCAGAACGCGGCGCTCGCCGTCGCCGGCTCGCACGTGGTCACCTGGGCCGACGGCACCGAGTACGACCTCGGCGGCGAGTGGGACCGCCTCTCGATGTACGAGAGCCTCTCGCAGGCCGCCGGCATCGCGATCACCCCGCAGACCCCGCTGGTCGAGCTCGAGACGCTCGCCGCGCGCGAGGGCGTCGAGGTGCACGTGCCCACCCACGGCAAGTACGTCGAGGAGCTCTGGGAGCACTTCGTCAAGGGCGACCTCGTCCGGCCCACCTTCGTGATGGACTTCCCGGTCGACACCTCGCCGCTGGTGCGCGCGCACCGCAGCATCCCGGGCGTCGTGGAGAAGTGGGACCTCTACGTCCGCGGCTTCGAGCTGGCGACCGGCTACTCCGAGCTGATCGACCCGGTCGTCCAGCGGGAGCGCTTCGTCGAGCAGGCGCTCCAGGCCGCGGCCGGCGACGACGAGGCGATGCGCCTCGACGAGGACTTCCTCCGCGCGCTCGAGCACGGCATGCCCCCGACCGGCGGCATGGGCATGGGCATCGACCGGCTGCTGATGGCCGTCACCGGTCTCGGGATCCGCGAGACCATCCTCTTCCCGCTGGTCAAGTAGGTTCGAGGCGTGGTCAGGGCATCCAGCATCGTCGCGACGGTCGTCGCCGGCGTCCTCACCCTCGCGCAGTTCGGCGTGGGCGCGGCGGTCGCCGGCTCGGTGCTCGTCGACTCCGCCGATGTCGGCCGTGCGCTGGCGGATCAGCGGGCGGCGGAGTCGTTCACCCCCGACGCCACGATCACCGGCTTCGCGGACCGCACCGCGATGTCCACCCGCGGCCGCGCCCTCTACTACGCCTCGAACCCCTCGGTCGAGCCGACGGCCGGCTTCAACGCGCTCTGCGGCTACGGCGCCTCGGACGAGATCGTGCTCGGCTGCTACACCGGCAGCGACATCTACATCTCGGACGTCGAGAACCCCGACCTCGACGGGATCCGCGACGTGACCGCCGCGCACGAGATGCTGCACGCCGCGTGGGTCCGGATGGACGCCGCCGAGCAGGCCGAGGTCGGCGCGCAGCTCGAGGCGGCCTACGCCGCCCTGCCGCAGGACGGCCCGATCGCCGAGCGTCTGGAGCTCTACCGCACCGGTGGCCTCGGCGAGCGCGTCAACGAGCTGCACTCGATACTCGGCACCGAGGTCGCCGACCTGCCGCCCGCGCTCGAGGCCCACTACGCCGAGTATTTCGCCGACCGATCGGTCGTGGTCGGCCTGAACGCCCAGTACGAGGCGGTCTTCACCGACCTCGAGGACCGCATCACCGAGCTGGTCGCCCGCATCGACGCGATGTACGCGGACCTCACCGCGCGCATCGACGCCAACAACGCGGAGTACGACGCGCTGAACGCCGAGATCGACTCCTTCAACGCCCGGGCGGACAGCGGCGACTTCGCCTCGGACGCCGCCTTCGACGCCGAGCGGGCCGACCTGCTCGCGCGGGGCGAGGCGATCGACGCCACCCGCGCCGCGATCGACGCGGACATCGCGGTGTACGACGGTCTGCGCACCGAGCTCGAGGGGCTGAACGCCGACGCATCGGCCCTCAACCAGTCGATCGAGAGCAGCTGAACCGCGCCGGGCGGCCGGGGGACCGGTCCGTCCGGCCCGTTCGCTGAGCGGCCGCTCCGGGCCCGCTCCCGGCCGGGCCGGGTAGGATCGCCCCCATGGACTGGGAGCTGTGGAATCAAGGACTGTGGGCACTCGTGCCGACCGTCACCATCGGGCTCCTCTTCTGGTTCATCATGCGCGCGCTGATCCGCTCGGACCGCAACGAGCGCCGCGCCTACGACCGCATCGAGGCGCAGGAGCGGGCCCGCCGCGGTCTGCCCCCGCGCGACGCGGCGTAGAGCCCGCGTGAACTCCCCCGACTGGTCGCTGGTCCTCGCGGTCGGCGCGATCGTCGTGGAGCTCGTCGTCCGCGTGATCGCGGTCGTCGTCGTCCCGCGCAACCGCCGCCCGACCACCGGCCTCGCCTGGCTGATGGCGATCTTCCTGATCCCCTACGTCGGCATCCTGCTCTTCCTCTTCATCGGCAGCTACCGGCTGCCGCGCAAGCGCCGGCGCAAGCAGGAGGAGATCAACCGCTTCATCCTCGAGTCGACCGAGGGCATCGACCGGGTCGCCCGCGACCACCCCTGGCCGCTCTGGCTCGAGTCCGTCGTCACCCTCAACCGCAACCTCGGCGCGATGCCCCTCGTCGGCGGCAACGACGCCCGCCTGCAGGGCGGCTACGAGCAGACCATCCGCGCGATGGCCGACGAGATCGACCGCGCCCGCCGCTACGTGCACTGCGAGTTCTACATCCTCGCCGCCGATGCGACGACCGCCCCGTTCTTCGACGCGCTCGACCGCGCCGTCGCCCGCGGCGTGACGGTGCGGATCCTGCTGGACCACATCGCGTCGATCCGCGTCCCCGGCTACTACACCGGGACGCACCGCCGCCTGAGGGCGCTGGAGCGGGCCGGTGCGCGCTGGTCGTACATGCTCCCCGTCCGCCCGTGGCTCGGCCAGTACCAGCGCCCGGACCTCCGCAACCACCGCAAGCTGCTGATCGTGGACGGCAACGCGGCGTTCATGGGCTCGCAGAACGTCGTCGACTCGAGCTACAACAAGCGCGGCAACATCCGCCGCGGCCTGCACTGGCACGACCTGATGGTGCGCCTCGAGGGCCCGGTGGTGCAGGGCATCAACGCGATCTTCATCACCGACTGGTACAGCGAGACGGACGAGCTGCTCCTGCGCGAGTCCGAGCCGATGGAGGCGCTGCAGCAGCGCGACACCATCGACTGCCAGGTGGTGCCGAGCGGCCCGGGCTTCGACGGCGAGAACAACCTCCGGCTCTTCCTCGCGCTGCTCTACTCGGCGCAGAAGTCGATCATCATCACGAGCCCCTACTTCGTCCCCGACGAGGCGATGCTCTACGCGATCACGACCGCGACCCGCCGCGGCGTGCACGTCGAGCTCTTCGTCTCCGAGATCGGCGACCAGGCCGTCGTCTACCACGCGCAGCGCTCCTACTACGAGACGCTGCTCACCGCCGGCGTGCGGATCTGGATGTACCGCAAGCCCACGATCCTGCACGCGAAGCACTTCACCATCGACGACGACGTCGCCGTGATCGGCTCGAGCAACATGGACATGCGCTCCTTCACGCTCAACCTCGAGGTGTCGCTGATGGTGCGCGGCTCCGACTTCGTCGAGGACCTGCGCGAGGTGCAGCAGGACTACCGGGAGCACTCCCGCGAACTGACACTGCGCGAGTGGCGCCAGCAGCCGCTGCGCTCGACGATCCTCGACAATCTGGCGCGGCTCACCTCGGCCCTCCAATAGGGGAGGCTCGAGCTTCGCTCAGGAATGGCGAGACTCTCTCACTTCTTGTTACGCTCCGAAGGCGAACGTTCCTCGACGTCCGCTCCTCTTCGATCGGAGTCGCCCTCGTGATCCCTCGTCCCTCCCATCTGAATCCGCTCTGCGTCCCGCTGAGTGCCGGAGCCCGCGCCGTGCGGCTCCGGGGCTCAGCGGGCGCCGTGGCACTGCGCCGCACGGTGGACGTCTCCGTGCCGACGACGTCCGGCTTCCGGATGGACCTCGCCATCGCCGCGACCGAGCGCGTCCGCGTGGTCCACGTCGTCTCGACGCCGTTCGCCGTCCGCTGGCCCGGAGCGAGCGCCGTCGACGGCTCCTCGGTCTTCCTCCTGCCGATGGACGGCGTCCTCGCCGTCGACACGTCGTCCGGCCTGCTCGAGGTCGAGGAGGGCGGGCTCGCCCTCTCCTCGGAGGATCCGGTCGTCGTCCGCACGTCCCGTCCGGCCCGCTTCCTCGTGCTCTGCGCCGACAACGGCGTCTCCGAGCGCCGTCGCGCCGATCCGGTGCGGCTCGTCCCCGCCACCTCGACGACGAACACCGCGCGGACGATGCTGCGGGCGTTCCTGGCCGAGCTCGACCCCGAGAACCCGGTGCAGGCCGAGTACCTCGAGGGCACCGTCCTGCGACTCGCCCGGCTGCTCGGCTCGGAGCGGGAGGAGGGCTCGCGCGAGCGCCTCGGTCTGCACGAGATGGTCGAGGCCGCCCTGCAGGTCATCCAGGCCGACTACAGCGACCCGACGCTCGACCCGAGCACGGTGGCGCGGCGCTGCCGGGTCAGCCTGCGCACGCTGCAGCGCGCGGTGGCCGACGAGCGCGGCTCGACCCTGCGCAGGCTCATCTCCGACGTCCGCACCGAGAACGCCCTGCGCCTGGTCGGCACGCCGGAGTCGAGCATCCTCCCGCTCAGCGACATCGCGCGGCGCTCCGGCTTCTCGTCGCCCGAGCGGCTGCGGCGCGCGATCGCGACCGAGACGGGACTGTCCCCGAGCGAGTACCGCCGCCGTCTGAACGGGGAGGACCTCGCCGCGGGCTGAGCCGGCCCTCGCCCGCGGTTCCGCCGATCCTCGCCCGCCCTCGTCGCTTGCGGGTGACGACGACTCGCGCAAGGCCCTGTGCTGTCCGAGGCGCCCGGCGTAGCGTCGGAGCGTCCTCAGCACGGTGGGCCGTCGGTCCTTCCGGGGCCGGCACTTCAGAAGGGAACGTCATGGCGGCGAGCAGAACGACGCGCATCCTCATCCTCGGCGGCGGCTACGTCGGCCTCTACACGGCCTGGGGCCTCGAGAAGCTCCGCGGGGCGACGCCGATCGACGTCACCGTCGTCGAGCCGAACCCCTACATGACCTACCAGCCGCTCCTCCCCGAGGTGGCCGGCGGGCACGTCCAGCCGCGCCACGTCACGGTGCCGCTGGTGCAGGCGCTGAAGCGCACCCGCATCGTCCGCGGCGCGATCACCGGCGTCAGCCTGGCCGAGCGCTCGGCCACCGTCGCAGCGATGGACGGCACCAGCCGCACGCTGCCCTTCGACCACGTCGTCTTCGCGCTCGGCGCGGTGACCCGCACCTTCCCGACGCCCGGTCTCGCCGAGCACGCCATCGGCTTCAAGACGGTCGAGGAGGCGGCGCACCTGCGCGACCGCGTCATCGAGAACATCGCGAAGGCTGCGCTGACCACCGATCCGACCGAGCGCCGGCGCCTGCTCACCTTCGTCTTCGTCGGCGGCGGCTACACCGGGGTCGAGGCGCTCAGCGAACTGCTCGACCTCAGCCGCCGCACCCTCGCCGCGCAGCCGTCGCTCTCGATGGGCGACGTCACCTGGCACCTCGTCGAGGCGCTCGACCGCGTCGCGCCCGAGGTCGGCCCGGAGCTCTCGGTCTGGACGCTCGACCACCTCCGCGAGCGCGGCGTGCACGTGCACCTGAAGACGACGATGCCCTCCTGCGAGGACGGCGTGGTCGAGCTCTCCAGCGGTGAGCGGATCCCCGCCGCGACGATCGTCTGGACCGCGGGCGTGAAGCCCAACCCGATCCTCGACGCGACCGACGCGCCGCGCGGGCCGAAGGGGCACGTGATGGCCGACGCTCGCCTCCGGGTGATCACCGAGGACGGCGAGCCCGTCGGCTCGGCCTGGGCGGCCGGCGACGGCGCGCAGGTGCCCGACCTCACCGCCGCGAAGCAGCCCGCGTACTACCCGCCGAACGCCCAGAACGCCGTCCGCCAGGCCAAGCTGCTGGCGCGCAACATCATCGCCGACATCACCGGCGGCCCGGTCGAGGAGTACCGGCACGTGTCCGTCGGCACGGTCGCCGAGTACGGGATCGGCAAGGGCGCGGGGGTCATCAAGGGCGTGAAGCTCCGCGGAGTGCCCGCCTGGCTCGCGCACCGGGCGTACCACGGGGCGGCCATGCCCACGTTCGACCGCAAGTGGCGCATCATCGCCGGCTGGGTCGTCGACGCGGTCTCGCGCCGCGACCTGTCGCCGATGAGCGCGCTGCAGGATCCGCGCCGCGCGTTCCGCGAGACCGCCGAGGCGACCGACCGCGAGGCGGCGGAGAAGCGCGCGGCGAAGGAGAAGGAGGAGGCGGCCGGAGCGTCCTGAGGCGAACCGCCTGAGCCGGCCGGCGCCGGCGCGCTCAGGCGCGTCGGCGCGGCTTCAGCCGGACGGTCGGCAGGGTCGGCGCCGGCAGTGCCCGGCCGGGGTAACCCGCGACCCTGCCGAACGGCCCGTCCGCGTCGCCGCCCGCGATGACGTCGCTCTGCCAGCGCTCGCGCGCGGCGGCGACGTCGTCGTGGCTGCGGCCGACGAAGTTCCACCACATCACCAGCTGGTCCGGGAACGGCTCGCCGCCGATCAGCACGACCCGGGCGCCCGCGACCCCGGCCGTCAGCACCAGCATGTCGCGACCCGGTGCGAGGTAGGCGAGGTCGGAGCGGGGGACGTCGACGCCGTCCACCTCGAGCGGGCCGGCGTCGACCAGCACTCCGTGCTCCCACGCGGTCTCGAGCGGGATCTCGACGCGGGCGCCCGGCTCGAGGTCGAGCTGCGCGGCGACGAGCGGGGTGAACACGCTCGCGGGCACGGAGGCGCCGAGCAGCTCGCCGACGAACACCTGCGCGCTCGCACCGGGCAGCTCCACCCGCACGCCGCGGTGGTGCTCGAAGAACGGCTCGCCCAGGCGCGCCTCCTCGGGCAGCGCCACCCAGAGCTGCACGCCGTGCAGAACGGGCTCGGCGCCGGTGGAGACCTCGGAGTGCGAGATGCCGCGCCCGGCGGTCATCAGATTGAGCTCGCCCGGGCGCACGAGCTGGTGGCTCCCGACGCTGTCGCGGTGGTCGATCTCGCCCTCGAAGAGCCAGCTGACCGTCTGCAGTCCGGTGTGCGGGTGCGGCGGGACGTCCATCCCCGCCTCCTCGCCGAGGTGCACCGGACCGTAGTGGTCCGCGAAGCACCAGGCGCCGATCGTGGAGCGCGAGCGCTGGGGGAGGGTGCGCCGCACCTCGATGGCGCGGGCTCCGCCGAGCGGCACGAGTCGCGCCTCGAGGATCTCGACGGGAGACGCGGCGACCGGCTCGGACGCGACCGCGTGCTCGTCCGGATGCTCCTCCAGATTGCTCATAGCGGAAGTCTATGTCTGTGCATAGAAATCGGTCCTCACGCCCAGGGCGAACAGGGGGTCCGACCGGGGGGAGCGCTGGCTACAGTCGAGCTATCGGAGCCCACCCCTGCGGGTTCTGTAGGGAGTGACAGCATGTTCGAGAGATTCACCGATCGCGCACGGCGCGTCGTCGTCCTGGCCCAAGAAGAGGCCAAGATGCTCAATCACAACTACATCGGGACCGAGCACATCCTGCTCGGCCTGATCCACGAGGGCGAGGGAGTGGCCGCCAAGGCGCTCGAATCCCTCGGCATCTCGCTCGACGCGGTGCGCGAGCAGGTCCAGGACATCATCGGCCAGGGGCAGCAGCAGCCCACCGGCCACATCCCCTTCACGCCGCGTGCGAAGAAGGTCCTCGAGCTGTCCCTGCGCGAAGCGCTGCAGCTCGGCCACAACTACATCGGGACCGAGCACATCCTGCTCGGCCTCATCCGTGAGGGCGAGGGCGTCGCCGCACAGGTGCTCGTCAAGCTGGGCGCCGACCTCAACCGGGTGCGCCAGCAGGTCATCCAGCTCCTCTCGGGCTACCAGGGCAAGGAGCAGGTCGCCGTGGGCGGTGAGCAGCAGCAGCCTCAGGGCGGCTCGCAGATCCTCGACCAGTTCGGACGCAACCTCACGCAGGCGGCGCGCGACAACAAGCTCGACCCGGTCATCGGGCGCGAGAAGGAGATCGAGCGGGTCATGCAGATCCTCTCCCGCCGCTCCAAGAACAACCCCGTCCTGATCGGCGAGCCCGGCGTCGGCAAGACCGCCGTCGTCGAGGGCCTCGCCCAGGCGATCGTGCGCGGCGACGTGCCCGAGACGCTCAAGGACAAGCAGCTCTACACGCTCGACCTCGGCTCGCTCATCGCCGGCTCCCGCTACCGCGGAGACTTCGAGGAGCGCCTCAAGAAGGTGACGAAGGAGATCCGCACCCGCGGCGACATCATCACCTTCATCGACGAGATCCACACCCTCGTCGGCGCAGGGGCCGCGGAGGGCGCGATCGACGCCGCCTCGATCCTCAAGCCGCTGCTCGCCCGCGGCGAGCTGCAGACCATCGGCGCGACCACGCTCGACGAGTACCGCAAGCACTTCGAGAAGGACGCCGCGCTCGAGCGCCGCTTCCAGCCGATCCAGGTCGCGGAGCCGTCGCTGCCCCACACCATCAACATCCTCAAGGGCCTGCGCGACCGCTACGAGGCGCACCACAAGGTGTCCATCACCGACGGTGCCATCGTCTCGGCCGCCAACCTCGCGGACCGCTACATCAGCGACCGCTTCCTCCCCGACAAGGCCATCGACCTGATCGACGAGGCCGGCGCCCGCCTGCGCCTCTCGATCCTCTCGGCCCCGCCGGAGCTGCGCGAGTTCGACGACAAGATCGCCGTCGTCCGCACCGCGAAGGAGGCCGCGATCGAGGACCAGGACTTCGAGAAGGCCGCGTCGCTCCGCGACGAGGAGAAGCAGCTGCTCGGTGAGCGCCTGCGCCTGGAGAAGAAATGGAAGTCGGGCGACGTCAAGGCGACCGGTGTCGTCGACGAGGGCCTGATCGCCGAGGTCCTCGCGCAGGCGACGGGCATCCCGGTCTTCAAGCTGACCGAGGAGGAGTCCTCGCGGCTCGTCTTCATGGAGAAGGCGCTGCACCAGCGCGTCATCGGCCAGGAGGAGGCCATCGCGGCCCTCTCGCGGACCATCCGCCGCACCCGCGCCGGGCTCAAGGACCCCAAGCGCCCCTCGGGATCGTTCATCTTCGCCGGCCCCACCGGCGTCGGAAAGACCGAGCTCGCCAAGGCGCTCGCCGAGTTCCTCTTCGACGACGAGAACGCGATGATCTCGCTCGACATGTCGGAGTACGGCGAGAAGCACACCGTCTCGCGGCTGTTCGGTGCCCCTCCCGGGTTCGTCGGCTTCGAGGAGGGCGGCCAGCTCACCGAGAAGGTCCGCCGGAAGCCCTTCAGCGTGGTCCTCTTCGACGAGATCGAGAAGGCCCACCCCGACATCTTCAACTCGCTCCTCCAGATCCTCGAGGAGGGTCGTCTGACCGACGGCCAGGGGCGCGTCGTCGACTTCAAGAACACCGTCATCATCATGACCACCAACCTCGGTGCGCGTGACATCGCCGGTGGTCCCGTCGGGTTCCAGATCGAGGGCGAGAACGCCACCGGCTACGACCGCATGCGCGGCAAAGTCAACGAGGAGCTGAAGAAGCACTTCAAGCCCGAGTTCCTCAACCGCGTGGACGACGTCATCGTCTTCCCGCAGCTGTCGAAGCCCGAGCTGCTCCAGATCGTCGACCTGTTCATCGGCCGCCTCGGCGACCGCCTGCTGGACCGCGACATGACGGTGGAGCTGACGCAGTCGGCCAAGGAGCGGCTGATCGAGGTCGGGTTCGACCCGGCCCTCGGCGCCCGCCCGCTGCGCCGCGCGATCCAGCGCGAGATCGAGGACCAGCTGTCCGAGCAGATCCTGCACGGCCAGCTCGGTGCCGGAGACCACGTGCACGTGGACTTCGCGGAGGGCAAGTTCGTCTTCACGACGACGCCGCGCCTGATCTCGATCAGCGCCGGTGCGACGGCGGGAGCGGCGACCGCCGGTCCGGCGACGCCCGACCTGATGGCGTAGCACCCGCACAGCACGACAGCGAGCCCGTTCCTCCTCGCGGAGGGACGGGCTCGTCGTCGTTCGGCCGTACGCTTGTCGGATGGCCGATTGGAAGTACCCGGTGCGCCGCGCGCGCACGAGCGACGTCCCCTTCATCCAGGAGCTCAGCGAGCCGCTCGTCAACGAGCGCATCCTCCTCGGCAAGGACCGCGTGGTGCTCTACGGCGCCGTGCAGGAGTTCCGGATCGCGGAGTCCGGTGACGGCACCGCCATCGGCTGCGGCGCGCTGCACGTGATGTGGGACGACATCGCGGAGGTGCGCACGCTCGCCGTCGCGAAGGACTGGCTCGGCCGGGGCGTGGGCCACCACATCCTGGAGCGCCTGGAGAACGACGCGCGGGAGCTCGGGCTGAAGCGCCTGTTCTGCCTGACCTTCGAGGTCGGCTTCTTCGAGCGCCACGGCTACGCGCCGATCGGCGAGAAGGTCGTCGACCCCGAGGTGTACGCCGAGCTGCTGCGCTCTCCCGATGAGGGCGTGGCCGAGTTCCTCGACCTCGCCCGGGTGAAGCCGAACACGCTCGGCAACACCCGCATGCTCAAGACGCTCTGAGCGCTCGCGCGTCGTAGCCTGTGTCGGTGACTCCGCCTCCCCGCCGCCTGCCCTCCCGGGTCTACCGGCGGCGCAGGGCCGGCCTGATCCTCGCGCTTCTGGTGATCATCGCCGGGATCGCCGCGCTGGTCTCGCTGCAGCCGTGGGCGGGCGCGCGCGGAGCCGCTGAGAGCGCGAGCCCGATGGCCTCGTCGCTGCCGACGCTCTACCCCTCGACGGCGCCGGAGGGCTCGCCGCCCGCCGACGCCGCCGCCTGCACCGCCGACACCGTCGCGGTCACGGCCGTCACCGACGCGACGAGCTACGGGCCGGACGAGGCGCCGCAGCTCTCGCTGTCGCTCGCGAACATCTCGAGCACCGACTGCGTGATCGACGCCGGGACGAGCGGACAGGTCTTCACGATCACCAGCGGGTCCGACCCGGTCTGGACCTCGACCGACTGCCAGACGGGTGCGTCGTCCCTGGAGATCCTGCTCCCGGCGGGCACCTCGGTGACGGGCAGCTCGATCACCTGGGACCGCACCCGCTCCTCGCCGGACACCTGCTCCGGCGGGCGCGAGGCGGTCGAGGGGGGCGGCGCGGCGTACAACCTGTCGGTCTCGGTCGCGGGGATCCCGTCGGGGTCGACGACGCAGTTCCTGCTGCAGTAGTCCGTCCCGCCTGTCGCCCTTCAGGGGGAGGTGGCGCGGAACACGCGCGCGTACGCTCACGGACATGATGAGGACGCTCCGCCGGCTCCTGTCCGCGATCACGCCGAGGGGGCGGGGCTCCGGAGCGCGCGGACCCGGGCTGTCCGCGGGAGCGGCGGGGATGCTGCTCGCGGCCGCGCTGGCGGGGGCGCCCACGGCGGCGGCCGGGCCACTGCGGGCGGTCCACGTGGGTGAGCCGGTCGCCGCCGCTGCTGTCGGCGCCGCCGCCATCGGCGGACCAGCACGCGGAGTCGACGACTTCCGCTTCTCCCGCTACGCCGTCGACTACGACCTCGGCCGCGACGCCGAGGGGCGCTCGACGCTGACGACGCTCGAGACGTTCGTCGCGGAGTTCCCCGAGGACCAGAACCGCGGGATGCAGCGGGCGATCCCGCTCGAGTACCAGGGCTACCCGACTGGCGTCGACCTGGTGTCGGTGACGGACGAGACGGGACGGGCTCGGCCCGTCGACACCGAGACCGAGGACGGGATCCTCCTCGTGACGAGCGCCGCGGACGGCTTCGTCAGCGGCAGCCAGACCTACGTCTTCACTTACACCCAGCACGACGTGACGCTGCCCGGCTCCGGCACGAGGAGCGGCGAGGACGAGTTCTACTGGGACGCGAACGGCACGCAGTGGCGGCAGCCCTTCGACCGCTACGACGTCCGGGTCCGGCTCACCGGCGGCCTGGCCGAGGCGGCGACCGGGACCGCGTCCTGCTACCGCGGTGCGGCCGGCTCCACCGACGGCTGCTCGATCGGTCGCGACGGCGCCGTGGTGACCGCGAGCGGGACCGACCTGGCGGCGTACGAGAACGTGACGGTCGCGGTCGGATTCGCACCGGGGACCTTCACGCCGCGCGACGACGGCTACTTCGCCTCGGGCTGGGCCTGGGTGCAGCTGGCGTCGATGCTCGTGCTGCTCGGCGTGCTCGTCGCGGCGATCCGTCGGCGTGCGACCGTGCTGCGCGATGCTCCGGGGCGCCCGACGGTGATCGCCGAGTACGAGCCGCCCGCGCAGGGACTCTTCCTCTCCGCGGCGCTGCGCGGGCGGTCCTCGCGCGCACCGGCCGCGGCGCTGCTCGACGCGGCGGTCCGCGGGCTGGTCCGGGTCGAGGAGAAGGACTCGGGGAGGAAGCCGGGCTTCCTGCTCCGCGTGCTCGATCCGGCGACGGCCGCACCGCGACGGGCCGGCCGACCGCGGGTCGTCCCTCCCGTCGACCGGGAGTTCTTCGACATCGCGTTCGGAGCGTCGCCCACGCCGGGCGCCGTCCGTGATCTGAGCGGGAAGGACAAGGAGTTCGGGAAGGCGGTGTCGTCCTTCCAGACGGTGATGTCCGCGCGGGTCGTGGAGGAGGGACTGCGGCGCTCCGGGACGGTGCGCGGCTCCGTGCTCCTGATCGTGCTCGCGGTGGTCGCCGTCGTCGGCGTCGTGCTGTCCGGGGCGCTCCTGCTCGGGGCGGCGCTCGGCGGGGCGCTGCCGATCGTGCTGCTCCTCTCGGCGCTGGTCGTGGGGGCGCTGGTCTGCGTCCTGCTCGCGAAGGTGCCGCTGACCGCGGCCGGCGCGGAGCTGCGCGACCACCTGAAGGGTCTCGAGCTGTATCTGCGGCTGGCGGAGGCGGACCGGTTCGCGATGCTGCAGTCGCCCCGCGGTGCCGACCGGCGCAGCGTCGGTCCGGTCGAGGTCGTCGAGGTGACCGAGCGGCTGCTGCCCTGGGCGGTGCTCCTCGGGCTGGAGAAGGAGTGGTCGGCGGCGCTCGCGACCGCCTACGAGCAGACCGGTGAGAGTCCGGTCTGGTACTCGGGGTCGACGGGGTTCCACGCCGCGGCGTTCGCGGGGAGCATCTCCTCGTTCTCCTCGACCGCGTCGAGCTTCGTCGGCTCCTCGTCGAGCTCGTCGAGCGGCGGCGCTGGCGGCGGCGGCAGCTCCGGCGGCGGCGGCGGCGGCGGCGGAGGCGGAGGCGTCTAGCCCGTCCGGCTGCGCGCGGCCCGTCTCGACCTGCTCTCGGCACGGCGGTCGGCGCGGAGCCGGCTCTTCGCGGCCGCGTAGTCGCGGGAGCTGCGGCTCGAGAGGGCGAGCAGCACGAGGATGTCGAAGGCGACGCTGCCGAGGTTGGTCTGCAGGCTGATCGCCGCGCCGCCCTGGAGCACCGCGGCGAAGGCGGTGATCGTGCTGAGCAGGCTGGAGGAGAGGGCGAGCAGGCGGGCCGTCCCGGAGCCGCGGAGCACGAGTGCGCCGAGGAGCAGCCAGAGGAGCGTCGCCGCCCCGAGGAGGGCTGCGGCGATCGGCCGGGTCGAGGCCTCGTCGAGTGTGGAGCCGCCCGCGGTGGCGGTGCCGCCGTCGAGCCAGGTCAGGTCGTCGAGCGAGGCGGCGCCGGCGAGCAGCAGCACGGCCTGGAGCGCGTACGCGAGGCCGCGGGCGACGAGCATCAGGGCGCCGACGTGCGTGGTGACGGGCCGGCGGAGGACCGTCGCGGACGAGGTGCCGAGTGCACCGGCGAGCTCGGTGGCGGCGACGGGGGCGATCGCGTCGCGCTCGGCGGCCCCGGACGGCAGGGGGATCGCGCGGAGGTCGACGACCGGCAGATCGCCGTCGGTGACGATGGAGTCGCCGCCGCCGTTGCGGGAGTGGTAGCCGGTGGAGAAGTCCTGGATGACGTCGACCGTCACCTCGGGGTGGTGCTCGCGGAGGCTCGCCACGATGTGGTCGCGTTCCTGGTCGGTGTCGGGGGAGATCTTGTGCGTGACCTGGAGCGTGAAGAGCGACAGTCCGACGCTGCGGTCGAAGGTGCCGGCGGCGACCCACTCGACGGGGAATCCGCCGGGCAGGAACCAGTTCTCGGGGCAGCGCCAGAAGCGCACGTGGTGGCGCTTGCCCGGGTTGCCGGCGACCTCCTGCTGGAACGCGACGTCCTGCTGCCGCCCGAACACGAAGAGCGGCGAGACGGGGGCGCGGTGGTAGCTGCGGCGGGTGAGCGTGGCGGTGATGATCCGCCGGCTGCTGCGCACCGTGACCTCGTCGGCGCGGGTCCAGCCGGAGGAGGTCATCGCGTGGACCAGCTGCGCGTCGCTGCCCTGGAAGGCGAGGTTGACCGGGTCGCCGAGCAGGCCGTCGCTGGTGCGCGCGCGGCCGATGAAGTAGTCGGGCACGTAGAGGCGGGTGAGGATCCGGTGCAGCCGCGGCAGCACGAGGTAGGCGACGAGGACCCAGACGGCGACGTAGAAGCCGATCTGGGCCCAGCCGGAGCGGACGCCGTCGGTGACGAGGACGACGGCCAGCAGCGTCGCCGCGACGCCGCCGAGGACGAAGAAGGCCTGGTCGAGCAGCGCGGGGATCGGGAAGCGGCGGCGGCGGACCGCCGGTGCGGAGGTGGGGGCGGAGTCTCCGTCCGTGGCGGGACGGTCCTGGTCGGTGCCGGCCCGCTCGGTGTCGCTGCTCACTGCGTCAGCCTAGGGCGGCGGTCCGGCGCGGGGGCCGTCAGCCGACGGGGATGCGGGTGGGCACCGGCACGAGGGCGTGGGTGATCGCGCTCGAGAGGGTGAAGGCGCTGGAGTCCAGGTGGGAGGGGTGGCCGAGCCGGGTGGCCTCGTTGGCGCGCTGCTTCGCGCCGGACGCCGGACGGATGTCTCCGGAGAGGCTGATCTCGCCGAAGGCCGCGATGCCGGGGCGCAGCGGCGTGTAGGCGTGGGCCGAGGCGATCGCGACGGCGATGGCGAGGTCGGCGGCCGGCTCCATCAGCTTCACTCCGCCGACGGTCGAGACGTAGACGTCGCAGCGGCGGAGCGGGATCCCGGCCTGGCGCTCGAGCACCGCGAGGATCATCGCGACGCGGGAGGCGTCCACGCCGTTGGTCACCCGGCGCGGGTGGTCGCCGTCGTTCGCGATGACGAGGGCCTGGATCTCGACGGGCAGGGCGCGGCGCCCCTCCATCGCGACGGTGACGCAGATGCCCGGGGTGGGGAAGCGGGTGCGGCTGAGGAAGAGGCCGCTGGGGTCGGGGATCTCGGCGATGCCCTCGGCGGTCATCTCGAAGCAGCCGACCTCGTCGGTCGGGCCGAAGCGGTTCTTGAGGGAGCGGACGAAGCGCAGCGCCGTCTGGCGGTCGCCCTCGAAGTGGCAGACGACGTCGACGAGGTGCTCGAGCAGGCGCGGGCCGGCGATCGAGCCGTCCTTCGTGACGTGGCCGACGAGCACGAGCGGCAGCGCGCGCTCCTTGCAGACGCGGATCAGCGTCGCGGCGACCTCGCGGACCTGGCTCGGACCGCCGGGCAGGCCGTCCACCGTGTCGCTCGCGACGGTCTGCACGGAGTCGACGATCAGGAGGTCCGGGCGGACCTCGTCGATCTGGCCGAGGACGGTGGCGAGGTCGGTCTCGGCGGCGAGGAAGAGGCTGTCGTGCATGGCGCCGGTGCGCTCGGCCCGCATCCGCACCTGGGCGGCGGACTCCTCCGCGCTGACGTAGAGGACGCGCTGGCCCTCGGCGGCGGCGCGCGAGGCGACCTCGAGCAGCAGCGTCGACTTGCCGACGCCGGGCTCGCCGGAGAGGAGGACGACGGCGCCGTTGACGATGCCGCCGCCGAGCACCCGATCGAGCTCGCCGACGCCCGTGGGCCGGTGCGCGGCGGAGGTGGTCTCGATCTGGGTGATCGGCTTGGCGAGCCGCGCCGCCGTGGGGGCGACGGCGGCGACCGCGCGGACGAGGCCGGTGCGCTCGGTGCTCTCGATCACCGAGCCCCACTGCTGGCACTCGCCGCAGCGGCCGACCCACTTCGCGGTCGTCCAGCCGCACTCGGAGCAGCGGTAGGCGGCGGTGCGCGTCTTCGAGGAGGCGATGGGGTCCTTCCGGGCCGGGGGAGTGCGGGGCAGGGGTGGAGTGCGGGAGCACCGGCGACGCTACGGCCGGCCTCCGACATCGGAGAGTTCTTTCGAACGTGTCTTCGACCCTAGCGGCCACCGCCGACACCCGGACGCGCCGCGCCCGGACGGTGGACAGCCGGCCGAGTGACTCGCTGGGGAGGAGTCCGGCCGGCACCCGAGCGGCGCGCCGGCGGTGTCGGTCGTCTGCGGGAGACTGGGCCCATGACCTCGACGGTGCACACGCTCAAGTCCGGCCGCGCGCTCGGAGTCGCCTGGTCCGGCCCGGAGGGCGCCGAGCACGTCGTCGTGCTCGTGCACCCCGCACCCGGCGCCGCCGGACTCGACCCCGACCCCGCGGCCACCGCCCGCCACGGCGTGCGGCTGCTCTCGTTCGACCGCCCCGGCTACGGCGCCTCGGAGCTGCTGACCGACGTCGATCCCGCCGGCGCCGGTGCCGGGGCGAGCCCGGAGCAGGCCGCCGCTGACATCGCCGAGTACCTGGCCACCGCGGGCATCGCCTCCGTCACCGCGGCCGGCTGGTCGGCGGGCGGCCGCGTCGCCCTCGCCCTCTCGGCCAACTACCCGGGCCTGGTCGGGCGCGTCGCCGTCCTCGGCACTCCCGCGCCCGATGACGCCGTGCCGTGGGTCGGCGAGCAGAACCGGGCGATGCTCGAGAACCTGCGCGAGCTGCCGGTGGACGAGGCCGTCCGCTCCCTCGCCGCCGCGCTCGACACGGCGTTCGGTCCGTCACCCAGCCCCGAGTCACTGCTCGGCGTGCTCGGAGGGGACGCCGCCGACACGGACGTGCTCGAGGCGCCCGGCGTCCGCGAGCGGCTCCTGGTGATGCTCGAGCGCGCCGTCACCCAGGGCAACCTCGGCCAGGCCGCGGACATCGTCGGCTACACCCTCCAGGAGTGGGGCTTCGCGGTCGAGACGGTCGACGCTCCGGCGCTCCTCCTCTACGGCGGCGAGGACGCGACCGTCGGCCGCCAGCACGGCGAGTGGTACGCCGCCCGCCTGCCCGACTCGCGCCTCGAGGTCGTGCCCGGCCGAGGCCATCTGCTCGCGGTCTCCGAGTGGGACCGGGTGCTCGCCTTCCTCCTGCCCGAGCCCGCCTGACGCCTCGGCGCCGGCCGCACGCCCGCGCTCGGCCGCGGTTCCCGCGCCGATTGGCGGGATTCCGGAGCCTCGCGTACACTCGTCCTCGGTACCGTGTCCGAGCGGCCGAAGGAGCATGTCTCGAAAACATGTGTGGGCTTGCGTCCACCGTGGGTTCAAATCCCACCGGTACCGCCAGTCAGAACCCCCGAGTCAGCGAGAGCCGACCGGGGGTTCTGTCGTTCCCGGGTGCGTCGCTCCTGGTGCTCGGGGACGACGATCCGTCTGCGGTTACGAGTGACCCCCGTCCGAGGCTCCTGACCATCGTGGCGCGCATCGTGCTGGCGATGGTTGCGCTGCCATGCTACGTTCACCGAAGTGATGTTGACGTGGACATCCGTGCAGTGGAGACGCCGATCGAGCGCCGCGGCACGAGCACCACAGGTACGAGGAGGTACCCATGACGATGGACAGGAGAGGGCTTCTCGCCCTCGCGGGCACGGCGGCGCTCACGGGAGCGGTCACGGCGGCCGCCGGGTCGGGCGCCTCGCCCGCGCACGCCGCCAGCGGCACGGCGGTCGTCGACCCGGCGCAGCGGGGACCGGTGTGGGAGGGCTTCGGCACGGCGCTCTGCTGGTTCGCGCACCGCATCGGCGGCACGGCGGCCGTGCGCGACACCTACGCCGATCTGCTCTTCGACCGCGACAAGGGTCTCGGGCTGAACATCGTCCGCTACAACATCGGTGGCGGCGAGAACCCGGCCTACCCCGGGCACATGGACCTGCGCGCCCGCATCCCCGGCTACCTCGCGTCCGCCTCGGCGGCCTACGACTGGTCGGCGGATCCGAATCAGCGCTGGTTCCTCCAGGCCGCGAAGTCGCGGATCCCGGCCAGCGACTTCCTCGCCGAGTCCTTCGCCAACTCGCCGCCCTGGTGGATGACGATCTCGGGCAGTGTCACCGGGGGCAGGAACGCCGCCGAGAACCTGCGCCCCGACAGCTACGAGGCCTTCGCCCGCTACCTCGTGACGGTCAACGAGCGCTTCCGCACGACGTGGGGCGTCCCGTTCCGCACCCTGTCGCCGGTGAACGAGCCGAGCGCCGCCTACTGGACCTTCGGCAACCGCCAGGAGGGCAACCGGATGCTCCCGGCGAACCAGGCGACGATGCTCGAGGCGCTGGCGGACGAGCTCGCGCGGCAGGGGTCGCCGACGCGGATCGCGGCGTCGGACGAGACGAGCATCGACGTCGGCCGCGACACGGTGAACAGCTGGTCCGCGCAGACCCGCGCGCTCGTCGGGCAGTACAACGTGCACAGCTACGAGGGCTCCGACCGGACCGGCTTCAAGACCGCAGCTCGCGGCACGCGGATCTGGGACTCCGAGCACGGCAACGGCGACGCCAGCGGCACGACCCTCTCGCAGAACATCCTCTGGGACGTGAAGTGGCTCGGCGCGAGCGCGTTCGCCTACTGGCAGGCGGTCGACTCCGGGGGCTGGGGGATGCTCGACACCGACCTCAACAACGCCTCCGCGGACCTGTCGAGCTACACCCGGAACAAGAAGTTCTGGGCGATGGCGCAGTGGAGCCGCTACATCCGCCGCGGCTACCGGGTGATCGGCGTGAGCGACAACGACACCGTCGCCTTCCACGACGAGGCCGGCAGGCGCGTCGTCCTCGTCACGGTCAACACCACCTCGACGGCCGCGACGGTCACCTACGACCTCACCCGATTCGCTCCCGCCACCGCGACCGCCTCCGGGGTGCGCACCAGCGGCTCCCAGGACCTCGCGGCGCTGCCCTCGGCCGCGCTCGCCGGCAACCGGTTCACGGCATCCGCTCCCGCGATGTCGACCACCACGTGGGTCGTCCCCTCGATGACCCTCAACTAGAAGGAGAGTTTCAATGACGAAACGACGAGGACGGATCAGGCTGGCGCTCATGGCGCTCGCCACGGCGGCGCTGGTCGCGGTCACGGGCCTGGCGCCCGCGACGGCGGCGCCGCAGACCGTCACCAACGGCACGCAGTTCCTCACCACCCAGGGCCAGCCGATCCACGGGCACGGCGCCGGGCTGCTCAAGGTCGGGAAGTACTACTACTGGGTCGGTCAGAGCACCGACGCGGACAACCGGTTCATCTCGGTCCCGCTCTACCGCTCCACCGACTTCAAGAACTGGGAGTTCCGCGGCGACATCCTCACCAAGAACTCGGCGCCGGAGCTGAACGTCTCCACGATCGAGCGGCCGAAGCTGGTCTACAACGCCGCGACCCAGAAGTACGTGCTCTGGATGCACTGGGAGAACGGGCAGAACTACTGGGAGGGCCGGGTCGCGGTCGCGACCTCGAGCACGATCGACGGCTCCTACGCCTACCAGGGCAGCTTCCGGCCGCTGGGCTACGAGTCGCGCGACATGACGGTGTACCAGGACGACGACGGGTCGGCGTACCTCTTCTCGTCGACGGCCATCCCCACGACGAACGCGTCGACGGCGATCTTCAAGCTCAACGCGTCGTACACGAACGTCGAGTCGTTCCAGGGCCTGCACTGGGAGAACCAGTCGCGTGAGGCGCCGACGATCTTCAAGCGCAACGGCGTCTACTTCGCGCTCTCGTCCGGGACCACCGGCTGGAGCCCGAACCAGAACAAGTACTCCACGGCCACGAAGATCACCGGGCCGTGGTCGACGCCGACCGACTTCGGCGGGCCGACCGGCAACCGCTCGCAGCCGACCTACGTCGCGACCATCAGCGGCAGCGCCGGCACGTCCTACCTCTACATGGGCGACCGCTGGGCGGGCGCCAACAACGGCGCGGTCAACGACTCCAGCTACGTCTGGCAGCCGCTGCAGTTCCCGTCGAACACCTCGGTCGCCATGCCCGAGGTGGACGGGGTCGTCATCGACACCGCGGCGGGAACGGTGAACGCCGCCCCGGCGCTGCCGCGGTCGACGATCAAGTCGGCCTCGAGCGGACTCTGCGTGAACGTCGCGGACGACTCGACCGCGACCGGCTCGAAGGTGGTCCAGTGGACCTGCGGCAACGGGTCGAACGCCGTGTTCGCCCGGGCGTCGGCCGGTGGCTACGTGCAGTTCCAGACGCAGCACAGCGGGCTCTGCCTCGCGCAGTCCGGGTCCTCGGGCTCCGGCGGTGCGCTGGTGCAGGCGCCCTGCACGTCCGGACAGACGGCGCAGTGGCAGGTGAGCGGTCAGACGATCGTCAACCGCGCGAGCGGCGCCTGCCTCGACGTGCCCGACGAGAGCACGACCGCGGGTCGTCAGCTCGGGACCTGGTCCTGCAACGGAGGCAATCACCAGAGGTGGAGCTTCGTCGCCTAGCTGAGGCGTGAGGGTCGCGCGGTGGGGGGAACCGCCGCGCGACTCCGCGCCTCGTGCGGGGGCGGGCGGGCCCATCGGGTCCGGCGCCCGCCGACCCCCGCCGTGGAGCCCTCGGTCAGCGCGAGCCGACCGGGGGTTCCGTCGTGCCCGGACGCGCGATCGCTCTGCTGGGGGAGCCGCACGACGGTCCGCTTGTGGTCCCCACCCGAGCGCCCCGTTGCTCCAGATCGTGTCTGAATCTGGAGCAGATCTGGAGTTGGGCGATGTGCTCCGCAGGCGCGCGGCGGTCAGCGGGTGGCGGCGGTTCCGCTGTGCGTGCGGGTGGCGATCGCGTGGGACAGGAGGGTGGCGGCCACGCCGACGGCGACGCCGATCGCGGTCTCGAGGGCGCGGTCGCGCAGCAGGACGAACTCGTCGGTGTGGTGGGCGAGCTCGACCATCAGGATCGCGAGCGGGGTGATCAGGGCGAGGGTCAGGCCGTAGTTGCGGCCGACGACGAGCTCGGCGAGCATCTGCAGCAGCACGACGACGCCGATCGTGGCGAGCGGGGACAGCGGCAGGGCGAGCAGCGCCGCGGCGATCGCGACGCCGATGACGGTGCCGAGCATCCGGTGGCCGGCGCGGACGAGACGGGCGGTCGCGTCGGCGCCCGAGACCGCCGCGACGGCGGAGACCATCGCCCAGTAGGGGTGGCCGAGGCCGGTCGCGGTGGGGATCGCACCGGCGATCAGCACGACGGCGCCGAAGCGGAGCATCCCGGCGCGGGTCGTGGAGCGGACGGCGGCGGCGCGGAAGGAGGGGCGCCAGGGCGTCGCGGGCAGCAGCCGGGCGCGCGGGGCGGCGATCCCGCTCACTCCGATGAGCAGCGAGAAGGCGGCGGAGGCGGCGGCGAGGGCGAACGCCTCCGGGATCCGCGTCGTCTCGACGGGCACCGAGGCGCAGGCGGTGACGGCGAACACCGGGAAGAGCGGGCCGGGCGGGTGCCAGTGCAGGGCGTCGCTGAGGTAGGCGGCGCCGATGGCGGCGAGCGTGACCACCGGGATGATCAGCCAGTCGCGCTGCGGCGACAGGGCGACGGCGGTGCCGATCGTCACCATCGCGACCAGGTAGGCGGCGGCCGAGGCCTGCATCAGCAGGCGCGGGCGGTGGGTGTGCCGGCGTCCGTAGAGCGCGGTGAAGGCGCCGAAGGTGGCGTAGAGGGCGAGATCGGTGCGGCCGAAGACCCAGAGGAGGAGGAGCGGCACCGCCATCGAGATCCCGGCGCGCAGGGCGACGCGGTGGGCGCCGTCGTGCGGGCCGAAGGCGACCAGCTCGCGGGGGTGCGGCAGCGCGCTGCGGAGGGAGGGGGTGGCGGGCATCGGAGTCCTCGGGTCGGCGGGCGGGTCCGAGCGGCACCGGCCGGAGAGGTCGTTCACGGGTGAACCAGATATACTTTACTCGTGAATCATCTTCTGTCGAGCGACTCGTCGAATCCGGACCCCGGCGCGGCTCCGGACGCCGTCGATGAGATCCGTGCGGGCTGGCGCCGGCTGCGGCCCGAGCTGGACACCTCGGCGGTGGACGTCGCGGGTCGGCTGATCCGCGCCTCCGCCCTGCTGGTGCGCGCGACCGAGGAGCGGCTCGCCGCCTTCGATCTGACCCGCGGCGAGTTCGACGTGCTGACGACGCTGCGCCGGCTCGCCGCACCGCAGTCGCCGACGACGCTGCGGACGATCGGTCTCGCCTCCGCCCCGGCCGTGACGAAGCGGCTGCACGCGCTCGAGCGCCGCGGTCTGGTGCTGCGGACCGCGAACCCGGCGGACGGGCGCGGCGCGCTGATCGCGCTGACCGCCGAGGGGACCGCGCTGGTCGACGCCGCCTTCCCCGAGGTGCTCGAAGTGGAGCGGGAACTGCTCGCCGCGGTGCCCGACGCGCTCCGCGACGACGCCGCCCGGGGGCTGCGCGCGGTGCTCGCGAGCATCGAGGCGGCGCCGAGGCCGTGACCGCGCCCGCACGCCGCGGCTACCGTGGAGCCATGCGCCTCACGTCCAGCTTCACCGTGGACACGCGGCCGCCGGTGCTCCAGCTGGTCAAGACGGCGGCGGCGACCGTCGTCACCTGGATCATCGCCGCCCTGATCTTCCCCGGGACGCTGCCCGTCTTCGGCGCCATCGCGGCGCTGCTGGTGGTCGCGCCCAGCGTGAACCAGTCGTTCTCCAAGGCGCTCGAGCGCAGCGTCGGCGTGATCATCGGCGTCGTGGTCGGCTCGCTGATCGGCACGCTCTTCGGCGACGACAGCGCGATCGTCCTCGGCGCGATCGTCGCTGCGATCGCGGTGGGCTGGGTGGTCCGGCTGACGCCCGCCTCCGCGGTGCAGATCCCGATCAGCGCGATGCTCGTGCTCTCGGTCGGCTCGGTGACGCCGAACTACGCCGTGGACCGGATCCTCGAGACGCTGATCGGCGCGGCCGTCGGGATCGTCGTCAACGCGCTGATCGTCCCGCCGATCACCCTCGCACCGGCGGAGCGGGCCGTCGGCGACCTCACCGCGCAGCTCGCCGCGGCGCTCGACGACCTGGCCGACGTGCTCGAGACGAAGGTCGGCCGGGAGCGCCTCAGCGAGCTGCTGATCAACGCGCGGCTGCTGCAGACCATGCAGACGAAGGCGGAGGAGGCGATCGCGACCGGTGAGGAGTCGCTGCGGCTCAACCCGCGCCGCTCCGCGCACCGCGACCGGCTGCTGGCGCTGGACTCCGTCACTCCGCGGCTCGCCCGCATCGTGACGCGCGTGCGCGGGATGACCCGCACGGTGCACGACCTCTACGACCAGGACCTGGTGGGCGAGCCGACGATCGGGGACATCGCGGTGCAGCTGCACCGGGCGGCGCACGACCTGCGGCTGCTCGTGCAGTCCTCGGTCGCGGTGCCGGAACCCGAGCCGATCACCGATGAGCTGCCGGCGCTGACCGCCCCGCTGGTGATCGTGACCCCGCACCCGGAGCACTGGATCCTGCTGGGGGCGCTCGCCGAGGACCTGCGGCGCATCCGCGAGGAGATCGTGGGCGAGGAGTCCTGAGCGGGCTCCGCGCTCAGCGTGCGGCGGGCGTGTCGAAGAGGCCGGGCCCGGAGTCGCCGTCTCCGGCATCGGTGTCGGACTCCTGCAGGGCGGCCGGGTCGGTCGCCTCCGCGTGCTGGGTCTTGCCCTCGGCGATCAGCGAGTCGTCGTCGACGAGGATGCCGGCGAGCTCGGTCACCCGGCCGCGGATCGCGCCCAGCGGGTCCTCGATCGGGGCGTCCTCCTGCGAGCGGTCGACCTCGTCGTCCGGGAAGCGGCGCAGCTCGGCCTCGCCGCGGTCGGGCTGCGGCGCGCGGGCGTGCTCGACGCAGAGCCGGGCGACCTCCTCCGCGTGGGCGTGCATCACCGAGTGCGAGGCGTCCGGGATCTCCCAGGCGCGCGCGTGCGGGATCGCCTCGGCGACCTCCTCGGCCCACTCCCGCGGGACGAGGCGGTCGAACTCGCCGCGGATGACCAGCGTGGAGGCGCGGATCCGGGGCAGGACGTCCTCGATCCGGTACTGCATCATCTCGGGGAGCACCCGCGAGAACCAGCGCGGACCGCAGAGCAGGTACGCCGCGGCGGCGAGCACGGCGACCTGGACCGGCTCGCGGACGCTCGACTGGAGGAACCGCCAGGCGGCGACGGGGAGGCGGCGCTCGTGCGGGTTCATCACCGGGCCGAGCAGGACGATCGTGGTGAGCTCGGGCCGGCGCGCGGCGAGCTCGGCGACGACCTGCGTGCCCATCGAGTGGCCGAGGACGACGGGGTCGTCGAGGCCGAGGTCGTCGATGACCGCGCCGACGAGCTCGGCGTAGTCGCCGATGGTCATGTGCCGGGCGTTCGGCGGGTGCGGGACGCCGCCGAAGCCGGGCAGGTCGAGGGCGTGCACGGGTCCGAACTCGTTGAGCGCCGGGGCGAGCCGCTCGAAGTAGGTGGCGGCGACGCCGATGCCCGGGACGAGGACGAAGGTGCGCTCGCCGGTGTGGCCGACGGTGTTGACGCGGGCGTAGACGTCGCGGCGGTGGACGCGGAGGACGGAGACGTCGGTGTTCTTGTAGCGGCGGCGCGGGTCGCGCCGGCGGGAGCGCGTGGTGGAGAAGACGTCGCGCAGGCCGTGGCGGACGCTCGAGGCGAGGGCGCGCAGGGGGCGGCCGGGGTAGGGCACGGGCGCCTCCTCGGGTGTCGCGGCGCAGCGGCCTGGCGGGAACGGGTCGGGGGAGAGCCTAGGCGCTGGCCGATCCGCTCAGATCAGCATGTCCTCGGAGCGGTGGAGGATCAGCCGGGCGGGCCCGATGTGGAGGACGCCGTTGGTGAGCGGAGCGCAGCGGACGCCGCCGCGGCGCCGCATCGCCTTGAAGGCTCCGGGCGCGAGCGAGACGTCCATCCAGGCGCAGGGGTTGGCCGGGCGGCCGCCCTGGAACTCGATCCGCTCGCCGCCCTGCTCCACCGCGAAGGTGCGGCCGGCGAGCGCGTCGATGTCGGCGCCGCGCACGATGATGTTGCGGCGGGTGTCGGCGGGGTCGAACGCGGCACGGCCGAGCTCCGCCGCGACGTGCTCGAGCGACTCGATCGCGAAGAGGGTGACCGCGGCCGTCCGGTGCGCGCGCTGGGCGAAGTAGCGGTCGCCGACGATGCCGAGTCCCGCGCGGATCTCGATCCGCTCGGGCTGCTCGTTGCCCTCGGAGGGGATCGGGCCGTCCGCCGGCCGCCCCTCGAACCGGTGCAGCGGCGAGACGACGAAGCGCACGAGCTCGATCGCGGCGGCCTCCATGACTGCCACGGTACGCGGGCCCGGGCGGGCGCCCGCTCGATTCGCGGAGGGGCTCCCCGATGTGTATAGTCGTACCTCGTTGCGTGCGCCCCCCAAGGCCACGCGATGGACTGCGCCCGTAGCTCAACGGATAGAGCATCTGACTACGGATCAGAAGGTTGGGGGTTCGAATCCCTCCGGGCGCACTCTGGTTGAGACAGAACAGGACGGCCCGCTTCGGCGGGCCGTTCTTGGTTCAACGCCTGGTTCAGGGTGCAGCCTCCGCATCTCCGGACTGAGGTCGTTCGTCCGCTCGCAGACGGCCGAGTTCCGCCTTCGCCTCTGACCAGGGGATGTTGTCGCCGTCCTCCGCCAGCGCCGCGTCGAAGGCCTTCACCTCCTCCGCGTCCTCGAGAGCGTCTCTCATCCGCTCGTACTGCTCGGGACTGATGAGCACGGCTTCCGGACGTCCCTGGCGCACGATGATGACAGCCTCGGTGCGTGAGCGGATGATCAGTTCGGAGAAGTTCGCGCACGCGTCGGTGACGCTGATGGTCGGCATGCTTCGAGCGTACGTTCGGCCGCCGGGGCGTCTGCGGTTCGGCGCGGAGGGGTGTGCAGTCCGACGTCAGGGGTCTGCTCGCGGGACGTCGCGCGCCAGCTCGGGTGAGGGGCGGCGGGGGCGCGAGGGGGAGGGCTAGCGTCGTGGGGGCAGAATCTTGCGCAACTCCCGACCGGCGTCTCGAGCGGTCGACGGTTGCGGCGAGGTGAGCCGCCCTGCATACTCAAAACCACACGACGCAAGGTTTTGGGCACGACCGCTCGATTCTGCACACTCGATGACGAGAGGGAACGATCATGACGACGTCCAGCGGATCCGCGGCGGGGATGCCCTCGGGCATGACCACCGCGACGGCGACGGTGCGGGGGCACCACGCGTTCTCCGAGCCGACCGAGCCGGCGACCAAGGGCTACGTCTTCTGGCTGCTCGCGGCGCAGCTGATCTTCTTCATCGCCCTGCTCGGGCCGGCGGTTGTCGGCATCGGCCTGAAGATCCAGTCGCTCGTCGAGTCGGGCGAGATCGCGCAGGACGGCGCGACCGGCGCCGCGGCGGTGCTCGGCGGCTTCGGCGCCCTCTTCGCCACGATCGCGAACGTCGTCGTCGGCCGGCTCTCCGACCGCACGACGAGCCGCTTCGGCCGCCGCCGGATCTGGATCGTGACCGGCACGGTGCTGATGACGGTCGCCTTCGCGATCATGGCGCTCGCCCCCACCCTGCTCGTCGCCACCGTCGGCTGGTCGCTCGCCCAGCTCGGCGCGAACATGACGCTCGCCCCCTTCACCGCGACGCTCGCCGACCAGGTGCCGAAGTTCCAGCGCGGCAAGATCACCGCGGCGCTCGGCATCGCGCAGAACGTCGGCATCCTCGGCGGCACCTACGTGGCCCAGGCGTTCGCCGGCCAGCTGGTCGTGATGTTCGTCGCCCCGTCGATCCTCGCGATCGTCGCCATGGTCGTCTTCGCGGTCGTGCTGCCCGACAAGCGCCTGCCGCAGGCGCCGCCGCGCGCGACGCTGCGTGACTGGGCCGAGACCTTCTGGGTCAGCCCGGTGAAGAACCCCGACTACGCGCTCGCGTGGTGGTCGCGCTTCCTGATCATCTTCGCGAGCTTCGGCTTCACCACCTTCCGCTTCTTCTACCTCCTCAACCACATCGGCGTGGAGGAGGGGAGCATCCCGGCCGTGATCACCACCAGCGTGCTGATCTACACGGTGACCCTCGTCGGCGCGAGCTACTTCGCCGGCTGGCTCTCCGACCGGATCGGGCGCCGCAAGGTGTTCGTCTGGAGCTCGACCGCGCTCTTCGCGGTCGGCACCTTCGCGCTGATCTTCGTGCAGGACATCGGCGCCTTCTACGTCCTCGAGGCGGTCCTCGGACTCGCCTACGGCATCTACGTCGGCGTGGACCTGGCGCTCGTCGTCGATGTGCTGCCGAACCCCGACGACTCCGGCAAGGACCTCGGCGTCTTCAACATCGCCAACGCGCTGCCGCAGACGCTCGCGCCGCTGGTCGGCGGCATCCTCGTCTACGTCAGCGACCCGACCGGCAACAACTACGGGCTGTGGTTCACGGTCTGCGCACTGGCCGCAGTGGTCGGCGCACTCGTCATCCTCCCCATCAAGAAAGTCCGATAGGCCTTTCTCGGACGTCCATAGGACAGGCTGGTCGGAGACGACAGTCCTGCCCGCACCACCATCACCAGTGAAAGCGACATCGATCATGACTCTGCCCCTGGCCTCCATCCAGCTCTACACGCTGGCCAAGGAGTTCTCCGAGGACCCGAACGGCTCGCTCGAGAAGCTCGCGGCGATCGGACTGAAGAACGTCGAGGCGTTCGACTTCGTCCGCCGTCCCGCCGAGATCCGCGCCGCGCTCGACGCGAGCGGTCTCGCTTCGCCGACCGGCCACGCTCCGCTGCTCTCCGACGAGCTGTGGACGCCGGACGGCTCCATCCCCACGCCCGCCCCCGAGGTCGTCTTCGAGGCGGCCGCGCAGATCGGCATCCAGACCGTCATCGACCCGTTCGTCTCGGCCGAGCGCTGGCTGACCGAGGACGGCGTGGCGGACATCGCCGACCGCCTGAACAAGGCCGCCGAGGTCGCCGCGACCTTCGGCCTGAAGGTCGGCTACCACAACCACGCGCAGGAGTTCATCGCCTCCTTCGACGGCCAGACCGCCTATGAGCGCTTCGTCGCGACGACGGACGAGCGCGTCGAGATCGAGCTCGACCTGTTCTGGGCGCTGACCGGCGGCCAGGACGGCCCCGCACTGGTGTCGAAGCTGGGCTCGCGCCTGGTCGCGGTGCACGTCAAGGACGGCATCGCGCCGGCCGAGAACCCGTTCGCCCCCGGCGCCGCGGCCTTCGGCTCGGACACCCTCGACCAGCGCCGCCCGGGCGAGGGCGACGTGCCGCTCGTCGAGGCGCTCAAGGCCGGCGAAGGTGCCATCAAGTACGCCGTCATCGAGTACGACAACGCCCCCGGCGACGTCTTCGCGGACATCCAGGCCAGCTACGACTTCCTCGTGAAGGGCGGGTACGCGGCATGAGCGGGCCCATCGGGATCGGCGTCATCGGCGTCGGCGTCATCAGCGACACCTACCTCGAGAACCTCGCGTCCTTCCCGGACGTCGAGGTCCTGATCGTCGGCGACCTGCTGCTCGACCGGGCGAAGAGCCAGGCCGAGAAGCACGGCGTCCCCGCCTGGGGCTCCGCCGAGGACGTCCTCGCGCACGCCGGCGTGCAGGTCGTCGTCAACCTGACCATCCCCGCCGCGCACGTCGAGGTCTCGGCCGCGGCGATCGCCGCGGGCAAGCACGTCTGGAGCGAGAAGCCGCTGGGCCTGGACCGCGCCGGCACCGCGCAGCTGCTGCAGGACGCCGCCGCCAAGGGGCTGCGCGTCGGCTCGGCGCCGGACACGCTGCTCGGCCCGGGCTTCCAGACCGCGAAGCGCGCGATCGCGGACGGCGTGATCGGCGAGCCGATGTTCGCGTCCACCGTCTTCCAGACGGTCGGACCGGACCTGTGGCACCCGAGCCCGGCGTTCCTCTTCGCGGAGGGCGCGGGCCCGCTGCTGGACATGGGTCCGTACTACTTCACCGGACTCGTCAGCCTGTTCGGACCGGTCCAGCGGGTCGCGGCCCTCGGGCGGAAGAAGCTCGAGGAGCGGGTCATCCGCTCCGGGCCCGACGCGGGGACGACGTTCCCGGTGGAGGTGCCCACCTCGCTGCAGGTGCTGACCTCGTTCGCGGCCGGGCCGCAGGCGTCGAGCCTGCTCAGCTTCGACTCCGCGCTCGAGCGCCACGGCGTCTTCGAGATCCACGGCACGGAGGGGTCGATCGTGATCCCCGACCCGAACCAGTTCGAGGGGCGCACCGCCTACGTGAAGGCCCGCACCTCGATCGCCGACGGCCAGTGGGGCGAGCAGGAGTGGACCGAGATCGAGCAGAAGGGCACGGTCGTCGGCCGCGGCCTCGGCCTGCTCGACATGGTCCGCGCGATCGCCGAGGACCGCCCGCACGTGGCCACCGGCGAGCTCGGCTTCCACGTGCTCGACGTCATGCTGTCGGCGCAGGAGTCGGCCGAGAGCGGCGAGTTCGTCGCGATCGACAGCACGCTGTCCGCGCCGGTGCCCGCGGTGCCGGTGGACTTCGACCCGTTCGCGCAGACGCTCTGACGCGCTGACGGTCTCGCCGTGGCCCCCGCTCTCCGTGTCCGGAGGGCGGGGGCTTCGGCGTGGGCGGGTCTCGATACGCCGCTCCGCGGCTACTCGACCAGCATGGAAGGCGTGGCCGCTGGAGAGGTGGTACCGCCCTCCATGCTGATCGAGTAGCGCCCGCAGGGCGCGTATCGAGATCCACCGGCGTCGGACGGGGAGTCTGCAGACCGGGCCTGCTGGGGACGGTGGGTCTCGATACGCCGCTGCGCGGCTGCTCGACCAGCATGCGGAGGCCGCTGCGCGGCTGCTCGACCGGCATGCGGGGGGCGCTTCGCGGCTGCTCGACCAGCATGCAGGGGGTGCTGCGCGGGTGCTCGACCAGCATGCAGGGGCGTTGCGCGGGTGCTCGACCGGCGTGCAGTGCGCGTCAGGGGGGCGGGGGCGTCAGCTCGCGGCGGAGGCGGGCGAGGGTGTCGCGGAGGCGGGTCTTGACGGTGCCGATCGGCAGGCCGAGCTCGGTGGCGATCTCGGCGTGGGTCAGGCCGCGGACGTAGGCGAGGAAGAGCAGGTCGCGGTGCTTCGGGGCGAGGCGGCGGATCTCGGCCGCGGCACGGCGGAACTCGCCGGCGATCTCGCCGTGCGACTCCGCCTCGTCGATCTCGCGGAGGTAGCTGTGGATCGCGTAGCGGTGGTCGCGCTCGCGGGAGGACTGCGCGGCGCGGACCCGGTCGATGGCGCGGCGGCGGGCGATGACGGCGACGAGGTGCTGCTGCTCCTCGAGGACCGCGTGCCGACCGGCGGAGCGCCAGAGCTCGAAGTAGGTCTCCTGCGCGACCTCCTCGGCCTGAGCGTGGTCCTGCAGGATGCCGACGGTGATCGAGCGGACGCGGCGGACGGTGCGCTCGTAGAGCCGGCGGAATGCGGCGTGGTCGCCGCCGGCGAGCGTCGGGACGAGGTCGTCCTGCGCGGACGGGGCGCCGTCCGTCACGGTGCGCCCGGGTGCGGAGGCGTCAACCGAGCCGCGCCTCGGGAGTGTGGCCGACGTCCTGGGCCAGGCGCTCGAATGCGGCGACGGCCTCGTCGTTGCTGACCCGCCCGGCGTCGACGCCGTCCGCGATCCGGAGGATCTCGAGCTTGCGGTCGGCGCGGCCGGCCGTGTCCAGCGTCGACGTGCTGAGTGCTGCGGTGGCCTGGACCCGCGCCACGATGGTGCGGACCTGCCAGCGGCGGCTGTTGAACGACATTCCGCACTACCTCCTCGATCGGCCCCGTGCATCATTCGGAGCCGCGGCTCTGTCCGATGGGTGTCGGGGAGGAGGGGAGGAGTCAGGGCAGCTGGTCCTCGAGGTGGAAGACCTCGGTCAGCTGCAGGAAGCCGGTGTCGGGAGCGCCGTCGAGCTCGACGAAGAACTCGGCCATCTCGGCCTGCCAGCGGGCGTTGACCTCGGTGGCGGCCATCCCGGCGCGGGCGGCCTCGAGCGACGGGGTCTCGAAGTAGCCGATCAGCAGGCCGTCGGGGCGGAGGAAGAGGGAGTAGTTGTTCCAGCCGGTGGCCTTCAGGGCGGCGGCCATGTCGGACCAGATCGCGGCGTGCCGGCGGGTGTACTCGGGGATGCGCTCGGGTCGCACCTGGAGCTGGAAGCAGACGCGCTGCATGGGTGGGGCCTCTCGGTGGGGGATCTCGATACGCGCCCTGCGGGCGCTGCTCGATCAGCATGAACAGGGTCGCCCTGCGGAAGCTGTTCGAGCGGCATGCAGCCTCGCTGGTCGAGCAGCCGCGGAGCGGCGTATCGAGACCCACCGCTTCAGGGACGGTGGATCTCGATACGCGCCCTGCGGGCGCTACTCGATCAGCATGCCGCGATCAGCACGACTGCGACGGATCAGAAGTCGAAGTCGGCGATGTTGTCGGCGGTGAAGGTGAAGGGGTCGCCGAGCAGGACGGTGCCGTCGGCGTCGACCGTGAAGGAGCCGAGGTCGCCTGCTTCGAAGGTGTCGCCCTCGGCGCCGGTGATGTCGCCGTCGATCAGGGCCTTCGAGGCGTAGGCGGCGAGGTAGCCGAGGTCTCCCGGGTTCCACAGCGCGAACGCGGTGACGGTGCCGTCCTCGACGAACTCGCGCATCTGGTTCGGCGTGCCGAGACCGGTCAGCGCGACCTTGCCCTTGAAGTCCGAGGTGGAGAGGTAGCGGGCGGCGGCGGCGATGCCGACCGTCGTGGGCGAGATGATGCCCTTGAGGTCGGGGTGGGTCTGCAGCAGGGCCGCGGTCTTGTCGAACGAGGTCTGGTCGTCGTCGTCGCCGTAGACGGTGTCGACGAGCGTCACGTCCGGGTGGTTCGCGGTGAGCTCCTCCTCCATCAGCTCGATCCAGGCGTTCTGGTTCGTGGCGTTCGCGGAGGCGGAGAGGATCGCGACCTCGCCGCTGTCGCCGATCTGCTCGGTGATCAGGTCGACCTGCGCCTTGGCGATGCCCTCGGCGGTGGCCTGGTTGATGTAGAGGTCTCGGCAGTCGGCGTTGGTGTCGGAGTCGAAGGTGACGACCTTGGTGCCGTTGTCGCGCGCCTCGTTCAGCGCGTCGCAGATCGCCTTCGGGTCGTTCGCCGAGACGACGATCGCTCCGGCGCCCTGCTGGGTGAGCGTGTTGATGTAGGAGACCTGCGCGTCGGGGGAGGCCTCGGCGGGCCCGACCTCGGCGTAGGTGCCGCCGAACTCCTCGATGGCCTTCTCGCCGCCGGCGTCGGAGGTGTCGAAGTACGCGTTGCCGAGGTTCTTCGGCAGGAAGGTGATCGAGTAGTCGCCGGAGCCGGAGCCGGCGTCGCCACCGGAGTCGCCGCCGGCGTCGCCGTCGGAGGCGGAGCAGCCGGTCGCGACGAGCGCGACCGAGACGGCCAGTGCGGTGAGGGTGCCGAGGCGGCGCCCACGGGAGGAGAACATCATCGTCTGCCTTTCGTCGAGGTGCTGTGGGGGTGGTGCGGGGTGGTGCGGGTGCTGTGCCGGTGATGCGCGATCAGGGGCGTCTCCTGCCCGAGCGCCGCAGTCGCGACAGCCAGGCCAGGAAGCTGGTGGACACCACCGAGAGCACGAGCAGCACTCCGGTGATGATGTTGATGACGTCGGAGGTGACGTTCGCGAGGCGCAGGGCCGAGGCGATCACTCCGATCAGGATCACGCCGGCGATCACGCCGTGCAGGGCGCCGCGGCCGCCGAAGATCGAGACGCCGCCCAGCAGGACGGCCGCGATCACCTGCAGCTCGAGCCCGGTCGCGTTGTCGCCGCGGGCGGAGCCGTAGCGCAGCGTGTAGTAGATGCCGGCCAGTGCGGAGACGGCGCCGGAGACCACGAAGAGGATGAACTTGGTGCGGTTCACGTTCACGCCGGAGAAGATCGCCGCCTCGTCGTTCAGGCCGATGGCGAAGACGCCGCGGCCGAAGCGGGTGGAGTGCAGCACCACCGCGAAGACGATCGCCAGGATCGCGAACGGCAGCACCACGAGCGGCACCGGGCCGACGAGCTTCGCCTTCGCGAGGTCGGTCCAGAACTCGGGGAAGTCGGTGACCGCGGTGGTGCCGAGCAGTCCGACCGCGAGCCCGCGGTAGAGCGCGAGCGTGCCGATCGTGACGGCGAGCGAGGGCAGTCCGACGACGGTGACCAGGAAGCCGTTCAGCGCTCCGCCGACGGCGCCCGCCACGATCGCGATGAGCGCGGCGACCTCGAACGGCACTCCGGCCTGGTGCAGCGTGCCGGTGAGCACGCTCGCCAGCCCGACGGTGGAGGCGACCGACAGGTCGATCTCGCCGGTGATGATGATCAGCGTCATCGGCAGCGCGATCAGCAGCGTCGGCGCGATGTCGAGGAACAGGTAGGTGATGGTGATCGGCTTGTCGAAGCTCTTCACCGAGGCGGAGGCGACGACGATCACGAGGATCAGCAGCACGACGATCGCGGTCTCGCGGCTGAACAGGACGCGCTGCCAGGCCGGCCGGGCGTAGTCGCGGTACTCGCGCGCGGTGCGCACGGCGGTGGTGTCGGTGACGAGGCTCATCAGGAGTCGTCCCTCTCTTCGAGGAGCTTGCGGGACTGTCGGAGGGAGAGCACGCGGTCGAGCACGATCGCGCCGATGATCAGCACGCCGACGACCGCGCGCTGCCAGAAGTCGGGCACGCCCAGGATCGGCAGGGCCCGGTTGATGGTGAGCAGCAGCACCGCGCCGATCGCCGCGCCCCAGACCGTGCCGGAGCCGCCGAAGATCGCGACGCCGCCGATCACCGCGGCGCCGACCGCGTCGAGCTCGTAGCCGGAGCCGGCCTGCGAGTTGACGGTGCCGTAGCGGGCGGCGTAGAGCACGCCGGCCAGGCCGGTCAGCGCGCCGGAGACGACGAAGGCGACCAGGATGCGCCGGGTGACGGGCAGGCCGTAGAGCCGCGCGGCGTCCGGGTCGGAGCCGATCGCGTAGAACTCGCGGCCCGCGCGCTGGTTGCGCAGGTACCAGCCCGCGGCGACCAGCACGACGAGCGCGATGATCGTGAGGTACGGGATGGTGAGGAACTGGCCGGTGCCCAGGGCGAGGAAGTCCTTGGGCATATCGGACGCGTTGATCCGGTCGCTGCCCGTCCAGGCGACGTTGATGCCGCGGTAGGCGTAGAGCGTGCCGAGGGTGATCACCAGCGCCGGGACCTTCGCGAACGCGACGAGCGCGCCGTTGATCAGCCCGAGCAGTCCGCCGAAGACGACGCCGGCGGCGAAGACCGCGAGGATCGGGATCCCCGGCACGTCCAGGAACAGCCGGCCGGTGAGGTAGGCGGTCAGCCCCAGGATCGAGCCGACCGAGAGGTCGACCGAGCGGGTGATGATCACGATGGCCTGGCCGACCGCGATCAGGATCAGGATCGACGGGGTCAGCAGCAGGTCGCGCCAGCCGTCGGGGGAGAAGAGGAAGGTCGGGTTCTTCGCGGTCGTCGCGATGACGACGAGGACCAGCGCGAGCAGGATTCCCGTCTCGCGGGCCCGGATGAAGGAGCCGAAGCCGGAGGAGAAGGCGTTGGGCTTCGCGGCCGGCACGCGCTTCTGCGCCGGCGCCTGGGCGGTGCTCATGCGGCTGCCCCTCTGGTGGCGGCGAGCATCACGGTCTCGCTGGTGGCGTCGGAGCGGTCGAGCTCGGCGGTGATCCGCCCCTCGCGCATCACCAGGACGCGGTCGGCCATGCCGAGCACCTCGGGCAGCTCGGACGAGATCATCAGGATCCCCATTCCCTCCCCGGCGAGCTGCGAGAGCAGCCGGTGCACTTCGGACTTGGTGCCGACGTCGATGCCGCGGGTCGGCTCGTCGATGATCAGGACCCTCGGATCCGTGGCGAGCCACTTGCCCAGCACGACCTTCTGCTGGTTGCCGCCCGAGAGGGTGCCGGCGACGGTGTCGAGCGCGTCGGTCTTCACCTCGAGGCGCGCGGCCCAGTCGCGGGCGGCCGTGTTCTCGCGGCGGCCGGTGATCAGGCCGCCCCTGGAGAGCGACTTCTGGATCGCCATCGTGATGTTGCGCGAGACGGAGGAGTCGAGCACGAGGCCCTGCTTGCGGCGGTCCTCGGGGACGAGCGCGAGCCCGGCGCGCATCGCGGCGGAGGGGCTGCCGGCCGGGATCCGGCCACCGGCGAGAGTGACCGAGCCGGAGTCGTACGGGTCGACGCCGAAGACGGCGCGGGCGACCTCGCTGCGGCCGGCGCCGACGAGTCCGGCCAGGCCGACGATCTCGCCGGCGCGGACGGTGAAGGAGATGTCGTGGAAGACGCCGGCCGAGGTGAGGCCGGCGACCTCGAGCAGGACGTCGGTGATCTCGGTCGTCTGCTTGGGGAAGAGCTCGGTGATGTCGCGGCCGACCATCTCGCGGACGATGCCGTCGACGGTGGCGTCGGTGGTGGCGGTCGTGGAGATGTAGGCGCCGTCGCGCATCACGGTGATGGTGTCGCAGAGCGAGAAGACCTCGTCGAAGCGGTGCGAGATGAAGATCAGCGCGCGGCCCTCGTCGCGGAGCGACCGGGCGACGGTGAAGAGGCGCTCGACCTCGACGCCGGAGAGCGCGGCGGTCGGCTCGTCCATCACGAGGACCTTCGCGTCGAGCGAGATGGCCTTGGCGATCTCGATGATCTGCTGGTCGGCGATGGAGAGGCCCTCGGCGGGGCGGTCGGGGTCGATCCGGACGCCGAGGCGCTCGAAGAGGCCCACGACCTCGGTGCGCATCGCCCTGCGGTCGATGCGGCCGAGGCGACCGCGGGGCTGCCGGCCCATGAAGATGTTCTCGGTGACGCTGAGATCGGGGAAGAGCGTCGGCTCCTGGTAGATCACGGCGATGCCCGCGGCCTTCGACTGCGCGGTCGAGGAGAAGTCGACCGGCTCGCCGTCGAGGAGGAACTCGCCCGCGTCGCGCTGGTGCACTCCGGCGATGATCTTGACGAGCGTCGACTTGCCGGCGCCGTTCTCGCCGACCAGCGCGTGGATCGACCCGCGGTGCACGGCGATGGTCCCCGAGCGCAGCGCGACGACGGCGCCGAACGCCTTGACCACGCGGGCGAGCTCGAGTGCGGGTGGCGGATCTGATGCCACGGGTGGTACCTCCTCATCGAGGGGAATCGCGTCCAGGTCCCGGCTTCGGATGAAGAGGACCTGAATCGATTCATCCAGCTTCATCGCTACTATAGGGACGCTGAGCCGGAGCGGTCAACGCGAGATGCGGCTCGGCGTCCCAGGGGAGGCGATGTGGCGCGAGTGAGCATCCGCGACGTCGCCCTGCGCGCCGGCGTCTCGGTCGGCACGGTCTCCAACGTGCTCAACCGGCCGGACGAGGTCTCCGACGACTCGCTCGCCCGGGTGAACGCCGCCGTCGAGTCGCTCGGCTACGTGCGGAACGACGCTGCGCGGAAGCTCCGCAACGGCGTGAGCTCGACCGTCGGCTTCGTGGTGCTCGACGGGCAGAACCCGTTCTTCAACGACGTGGTCCGCGGCGCGGAGGACGAGGCGTCGCGCCACCAGATCGCCGTGCTCTATGGCAACACCGACGAGGACCCGTCGCGCGAGCGGCAGTACCTGGACCTGTTCGAGGAGCAGCAGGTGCGCGGCGTGCTGATCGCGCCGTACGGCGACATCTCGCAGCGGCTGGAGAAGCTGCGCGGGCGCGGGGTGCCGGTCGTGCTGGTCGACCGCTTCAGCGGGGACGGCCGCTACAGCTCGGTCTCGGTCGACAGCGTGGCCGGCGGGCGGATGGCGGCCGAGCACCTGATCGAGACCGGGCGGCGCCGGCTCGCCTTCGTGGGCGGGCCGTTCGAGATCCGCCAGGTCACCGACCGGCTGGCGGGCGCTCGGGTCGCGGTGGAGAACAGCGATGCGTCGGTCGATCTCGAGGTGGTGGCGACCACGGCGCTGACCGTCGCGCAGGGGGTCGCCGCCGGGATGCGGATCCTGGCCCGGCCGCGGCGCGACCGCCCCGATGCGCTCTTCGCGGCCAACGACCTGGTCGCGCTCGGGCTGCTGCAGGCGCTCGCCGTGGACGGGCGGATGCTGGTGCCGGACGAGATCGCGCTGATCGGCTTCGACGACATCTCCTTCGCCGCGGCCGCCGCCGTGCCGCTGTCCTCGATGCGGCAGCCGAGCTCGGTGATCGGGCGGACGGCGCTGCGCGTGCTGCTCGAGGAGGCGGCGGACCCGGAGCTGATCCCGCGGCAGACGGTGTTCCTGCCGGAGCTGGTCGCGCGGGCGTCGACGCGGGCGCGGCGCTAGGGGGCGGGTCTCGAGACGCCGCTGCGCGGCCGGCAGGAACGCGTGGGTCTCGATACGCCGCTGCGCGGCTGCTCGACCAGCATGCATGCGCGGGTGGGCTCGAGCATGGTGATCGAGTAGGCCGCGGAGCGGGCGTATCGAGATCCACGTGGGCAGGCATGCGGTCGACAGGCTGGGAGCGCTCACGGTGATCGCTCGCTCAAGTTCGAGTCGGAGTGGGCTGGTCGGGCGGGGTGTGACGCAGTCGCGCGACCGGCTTTCGCACAATTGGGCGGGAGAGGGGTCCCCAGGTTGTCCGAGGTGGCCTGGTCGCCTAGCGTGGGTGGTCCAGCGCCGGACTGGGAGCGGTATCAGGCTTCCGCGGCGCGCGACATCTCGAAGGTGAGACGGATGACACACAGGAGAACGATCAGGACCCGCGCGATCGGGCTGGGCGCCGCCGCGCTGAGCGCGGCGATGCTGGTGGGCGCCGGTGCCGCCGCGTCGGCGGAGGAGTACGGCGAGAGCTCGGTCGACATCGGCGTGGAGATCGCCGAGCCGACGCAGCCCGGCGTGCTGGCGATGACGATCGCGGCCGCCTTGACGCAGCTGACCGAGGAGGACTCGACCGCCGCGGTGCGGCGCTTCTCCGGACGCCTGCCCACCGTGACGGTGACCGACACCAGGACAGCGGAGGAGATCCCCGACGGCGCGGGCTGGTACGTGCTCGGCAGCGCGAGCGGCTTCACCGGCGAGGACGGGCAGCCCGCTATCGGGGCGGAGAACCTCGGCTGGACCCCGCGCCTCGTCGACGGCGGCGAGAGCGGCGGAGTGGCGGAGGGCGAGAAGGTCGACACCGCCCTCGAGGGCGGGGACGACGCGGTCGGCCTCGTCGACCAGGAGCTGCTGGCGCTCGCCATCGACTCCGAGGCGATCGCGGCGGAGGGCTCGTGGACGGCGGACGCCGATCTGCTGCTCACCACTCCGGCGACCGTCGCCCCGGGCGGCTACTCCGCCGTCCTCACCCTCTCCCTCTTCGAATAGACCCGTCGGGAACGACAGGAAAGGACGCGATCATGCGACGAAGCACGATCATCCGCACACTCGCCGTGGCGCTGGCGGCAGGGCTCGCCACGGGCTCGCTCGCCCCGGCGGCCTCCGCGGCGGACGGGACCGGTCCCGTCGACGCCTCCGTCTTCGTCGACCGGGTCGACGGACTGCCGGACGACTTCATCGCCGGCGCAGACGTCTCGACGGTCCTCGCGCTCGAGGACAGCGGCGTCGTCTTCCGCGACGCCGCGGGCGACCCGGCCGACCTGTTCGACGTCCTCGCGGAGTCGGGCGTGACCACCGTCCGCGTCCGCGTCTGGAACGACCCGTACGACGCCGAGGGCCGCGGCTACGGCGGCGGCACCGTCGACGTGGAGCGCGCCGTCGAGATCGGCGAGCGCGCCACGGCCGCGGGGCTCGGCCTGCTGGTCGACTTCCACTACTCCGACTTCTGGGCCGACCCCGGACGCCAGCTGGCGCCGAAGGCCTGGGCCGGGCTGACGCCCGCAGCGACCGCCACCGCGATCCACGACTTCACGGCCGAGGCGCTGCGGAGCTTCGTGGCCGCCGGCGTCGACGTGGACATGGTCCAGGTCGGCAACGAGACGAACAACGGCATGGCGGGGTACGCCCGCGCCGCGACTGCGATGGACGCTCCGCTCGCCGCGCTGTTCTCGGCCGGCAGCGCCGCGGTCCGCGAGGTCCTGCCGGACGCACTGGTCGCGCTGCACTTCACCAACCCCGAGACGGCGGGCCGCTACGCCGGCATCGCGGCCGGGCTCGACCGGTACGACGTCGACTACGACGTCTTCGCCAGCTCCTACTACCCGTACTGGCACGGCTCGACCGGCAACCTGACGAGCGTGCTCGGCTCCATCGCGAGCACCTACGGCAAGAAGGTCATGGTCGCCGAGACCTCGTGGGCGCACACGCTCGACGACGCGGACGGCTACCCGAACGTGATCAACCCGAGCACCGCGACCGACGAGTACCCGACGAGCGTCCAGGGCCAGGCGACCGCCCTGCGCGACGTCGTGGCAGCCGTGCACGAGGTCGGCCCCGCGGGGATCGGCGTCTTCTACTGGGAGCCCGCGTGGCTGCCGGTCGGCCCGCCCTCCGCGCTCGAGGCGAACCGGGCGCTCTGGGAGCGCGACGGCTCGGGCTGGGCGAGCAGCGCCGCGAGCGGCTACGACCCGGTGCACGTCGGCACCGAATTCGGCGGCTCGGCCTGGGACAACCAGGCCCTCTTCGCGGCCGACGGCACTCCGCTCGACTCGCTCAACACCTTCCGCTACGTCCGCACCGGGGCGGTCGCCCCGCGTGCCGTCTCCGCCGTGGCCACAACCGAGCTGGCCGTCGAGGACGGGCAGCCGGTCGTGCTGCCGGCGACGGTGGCCGTCGACTTCAACGACGGCAGCACGGAGCAGCAGCCGGTCACCTGGAGCGACGCGGTGACCTGGATCCGCGGACCGGGCGTCTACACGATCCCGGGCCGGACGACCGCGGGACTCGACGTCTCGGCGACGGTCTCCGTGAACGCGCGGAACCTCGTCGCGAACCCGAGCTTCGAGAGCCCGGACATGAGCGCGTGGACCCTCCAGGCACCGGCCGCCCGCACCGTGACCGGTGACGCGGCCGACGGAGCCGCGGCGGTCACCTTCTGGTCGGACAAGTCCTACACGACGACCGTCAGCCAGACGGTCACGGGTCTCGCGGCCGGGAGCTACACCCTCCGCGCCACGACGCAGGGCACCGGCAGCCCCGCCACGGACACCCGCACCCTCAGCGCGGAGACGGCGAGCGGCACGACGAGTGCGCCACTGCTGCTCTCGGGCTACGGCGCGTTCCAGCAGGCCTCGGTCCCCGTCGTCGTCGGCGCGGACGGCACCGTGCGGATCACCGCGCGCTTCCAGCTCACCGCCGGCGCCTGGGGCGTGCTCGACGACGTCCGGCTCACCGCCGATGCTCCCGCGAGCACGGTGAGCACCGCGGCCCTCGAGTCCGCGCGGAGCGACGCGGCGGCGATCGACCGCGGCGCGTTCACCGCGGAGTCGCTCCGGGCGCTCGACGACGCGACGGCGATCGGCGCCGTCGTGCTCGCCGGCAGCCGGTCGACCCAGCAGGACGCGGATGCGGCGACGGCCCTGATCCGCACCCGCCTCGACGAGCTGACGGTCGTGCTCTCCGTGCCCACCGCCGTCTCGACGCGGTGCATCGCGGGCAAGGTCGTGCTGACCGTGCAGGCGACGAACGACAACGCGGTCCCGATCGCCGTCACGATCGCGTCCGCCTACGGCACGAAGACCTTCCCGGCGGTCGCGCCGGGACGGAACGCGAGCCACGCGTTCACGACCCGCGCCGTCCAGATCCCGGAGGGCACCGCGTCGGTGTCCGCGACCGGGAGCGTCGACGGGCACCGTGCCGCCGCCGCGCTCACCCCCGGGTACGCCGCGAAGGCCTGCTGAGGCCGGGCGCCGGATCCCACGCGGAAGGGCCGGTCCCCGTCGTTCGACGGAGGCCGGCCCTTCCGCGTGCGCGGGTGCGGGGGACGTCAGCGGTCG
This sequence comes from Rathayibacter sp. VKM Ac-2928, assembly GCF_022815545.1. NCBI lineage: Bacteria > Bacillati > Actinomycetota > Actinomycetes > Micrococcales > Microbacteriaceae > Rathayibacter > Rathayibacter sp. VKM Ac-2928. The sequence continues at coordinate 278,920 of NZ_JALGRU010000003.1, read as the reverse complement.
CGCCGCACCACCCGCACCGCGCGCGCGGGCACGACGACCGTCGCGCCGACCGGCTCGCCGGCGACGAGCTCGGCGCTGCCCGGGGCGGGCACCTCGGCGTCCGTCTCGGCGTGGTTGATCAGGAAGGTGAAGTCGGCGTCCTCACCGTGCCGGACGACGACCTCGAGGCCCGCGGGCACCGCCTCGGGGACGACCACGCCCGCGTCGGCGAGCACGGCGTCGGTGAGCGCGGCGAGGTCCTCGCCGACCAGGCGCGTCGAGACGTACCAGGCGGATCCGCCGCCGAGGGAGTGGCGGGTGATCGCCGGGCGGCCCTCGGCGGGGCCGGAGGTGTAGCTCGCGACGGCCTCCGCGCCCTCGAGCACGATGTCGTCGCTCCAGCCGGAGCCGGTGGCCCCGCTGTCGAGGGTGACCACCTCGTCCTCGTGCAGTGGCAGGAACTCGGGGATCGAGAGCCCGAGCACCTCGCGCAGGGCGCCGGGGGAGCCGCCCTCGTAGACGGCGTCGTTCTCGTCGACCACGCCGGAGAAGTAGGAGGCGACGAAGCAGCCGCCGCTCCGGACGTACTCGGTGAGGTTCCGCGACGCGGTCCGGTCCGCCAGGTAGAGCGAGGGTGCGAGCACGAGGTCGTAGCCGCTGAGGTCGTCGTGCGGGTGGGCGAAGTCGACCGTGACGCCGCGGTTCCAGAGCGCCGTGTAGAACGCGACGATCCGCTCGCGGTGATCGAGCTCGACCGAGGGCCGCCACTCCAGGTCGTGCGCCCAGAACGACTCGATGTCCCACAGCACGGCGACCCGGGCGCGGACGACCGAGCCGAGCACGGCGGAGAGCCCGCCGAGGTCGTCGCCGAACTCGACGACCTCCCGCCAGACGCGGGTGCCCGCGCCGGCGTGCGGCAGCATCGCCGAGTGGAACTTCTCGGCGCCGTAGCGGGACGCGCGGAACTGGAAGAACAGGATCGCGTCCGCCCCGCGGGCGAGGTGGCTCGCGGCGTTGCGGGCGAGCTCGCCCGGCCGCTTGGCGATGTTGCGCGGCTGCCAGTTGACGCTCGAGGTGGAGTGCTCCATCAGGATCCACGGCCGGCCGCCCGCGAGGGAGCGCGTCAGGTCGGCGTCCATCGCCAGCAGCACGTGGTTGTCGCGGCGCTCGGCGACCAGGTAGTGGTCGTTCGCGACCAGGTCGACCTCGCGGCTCCACTTCCAGTAGTCGATCGACGGGCAGTTCGTCGCCATGAAGTTCGTGGTGACCGGCTTGTCCGAGCAGCGCTTGATCGCGTCGCGCTCGGCGGTGAAGCACGCCAGCAGCGCGTCGGAGGTGAAGCGCGCGAAGTCGAGGCGCTGGGTCTGGTTCACCACGGTCGCCGAGACGCGCGGCGCGTCGATCTCGTCCCACTCGCCGTAGAGCTGGCCCCAGAAGAGCGTGCCCCAGGCGTCGTTCAGTGCGTCGAGCGTGCCGTACTTCGCCTGCAGCCAGATGCGGAAGGCGGCGACCGAGTAGTCGGAGTAGTCCTCGCTGATCGGGGCGCCGTACTCGTTGTGCACGTGCCAGAGCACGAGGGCCGGGTGCGAGGCGTAGCGCTCGGCCAGCCGCTCGGTGATCGCCACGGCGGCGGCGCGGTACTCCGGCGAGCTCGGGCTGACCATGCCGCGCGAGCCCCAGCCCAGCGTCAGTCCCTCGCGGGTGACGGGGCGGGCGGCCGGGTGCTTCTTCCAGAACCAGGCGGGCGGGACGGTGGTCGGCGTGGCGAGGTCGACGTCGATCCCGGCGGCGTGCAGCAGATCGAGCAGCTCGTCGAGGAAGCCGAAGTCGTACTCGCCCTCGCGCGGCTCGAGCAGCGCCCAGGAGAAGATGCCGACGCTGACCAGGTTGATGCCGGCCTCGCGCATCAGCGCGACGTCCTCGGCCCAGACCTCGCGCGGCCACTGCTCGGGGTTGTAGTCGCCGCCGTAGCGCAGCTCGGCCCGGCCGGGGATCCAGGGTGCGCGGGGGAGCGGGAGTCCCGCCGGGTCCGGGACGCGGAAACGGGTGGGGGCCGCGTCGGCACCGAGCTCGATCGTCATGCGTGCTATCTCCTTCGACTGTGTGCGGTCCCAGTGTTGCACGGCGACAAGCCGCAGTGATCTCGCATTGACAGCCCGCCGTATCGTGTGAGTGACTGTAACCGCTCACAGGCACACCGTCGTCCCTCCCGTCCAGCGAGGCCGGCGCGGTCTGCCGCTCCCACTGCTCCCACAGCTCTCGCTTCATCAAGGAGGACGAATGCGCTCTTCGCTTCGCAGCATCCGGTCGGTCGGCATCGCCACCGCCGCTACCGCCGCTCTGCTTCTCACCGGCTGCACCGCCGGGTCTGGCTCCGACACAGCGGGCTCCGGCCCCGTCGAGCTCAGCTACTGGGCCTGGGCGCCCAACCTCGAGCAGGTCGTCGACCTCTGGAACCAGGACAACCCCGACATCCAGGTGACCGTCAACAAGCAGGACGGCGGCGACCCCGCCATCACCAAGCTGCTCACGGCGATCAAGGCCGGCAGCGGCGCGCCCGACCTGATCCAGGCCGAGTACCAGAAGATCCCCACCCTCGTCGCCTCCGACGCCCTCGCCGACATCTCGGGCGAGGGAGCGGCGGACCTCGAGGACGACTTCTCCGCCGGCACCTGGTCGGCCGTGACCCTCGGCGGCGACGCGGTCTACGCGATCCCGCAGGACTCCGGCCCGATGATGGCGTACTACCGCGCCGACATCCTCGAGAGCCTCGGCCTCTCGATCCCCACCACCTGGGACGAGTACGCCGCCCTCGCCGAGGCCGTGCACGCCGCCGACCCGACGAAGTACCTCGGCACGTTCTCCGCGAACGACGCGGGCTGGTTCGCCGGTCTCGCGCAGCAGGCCGGCGCCTCCTGGTGGTCGGTCGACGACCAGAGCTGGGGCGTCGACATCGACGCCGGGCCGACCGAGCAGGTCGCCGCCTACTGGGGCGGACTCGTCGAGTCCGGCGCGATCGACAACAAGCCGATGTACACGCCGGAGTGGAACGCGGGCCTGAACGACGGCTCGCAGGTCGGCTGGCTCAGCTCCGTCTGGGCGCCCGGCGTGCTCGGCGGCAACGCGCCCGATACGGCCGGCAAGTGGACCGCCGCTCCGCTCCCGCAGTGGGACGCGGCGAACCCCTCCTCCGGCAACTGGGGCGGCTCGACCACCGCGGTGACCAGCCAGACCGAGAACACCGCGGCCGCCGTCGAGTTCGCCACCTGGCTGAACACCGACCCGACCGCCGTCGCCGCCCTCGCCGACATCTCCGGCGTCTACCCGGCCGCCACCGAGGTCGCGAAGGGCGCGCTGACCACCTCGCCCGAGTTCTTCAGTGAGCAGAGCGACTTCTACGAGATCGCGGCCGCGGCCTCCGACTCCGTCGCGCCGTTCACCTACGGCCCGAACGTCAACGTCGCGTTCAGCGCCTACAACGACGAGTTCGCGAAGGCCGCCGAGGCCCGCACCGAGTCGGCCTTCGTCGACGCCGTCGCGGCGATGCAGGAGATCACGACCGAAGACCTGGTCAAGAGCGGCTTCTCCGTCGAGTAGCCCTCCGCTCCGTGCGGGAGGCGATCGCAGGATCGCCTCCCGCATCCCCCTCCCCTCACTCCTTCCTAAGGAATCGGTATGGCCGTCACACACCCCACCCGCGCGGGCGCCGCTCCCGCTGCGCCGCGTCGCCGGAAGGGCGACTTCCGCAGCCGGGTGCTCACCCCCTACGCGATGCTCGCCCCCGGCATCGTGCTGTTCGTCGCGTTCATGGCGGCCCCGATCTTCTACACGCTCTTCCTCAGCTTCCAGAAGAAGCAGGTTGTCGGCCTCGGCCTCGGATCGGGCGCGCAGAAGCAGGTCTTCGCCGGGTTCGAGAACTACCTCGGCTCGCTGAGCGACCCGGAGTTCGCCGCGAGCGTCGGCCGCGTGCTGCTCTACGGCCTCATCCTCATCCCGTGCATGCTCGGCCTGGCGCTGCTGTTCGCGCTGCTGCTGGACTCCAAGCGGACCCGCGCGGTGTCGTTCTCGCGGATCGCGATCTTCCTGCCGTACGCGGTCCCGGCCGTCATCTCGTCGCTGCTCTGGGGCTTCCTCTACCTGCCGGCGGTGTCGCCGTTCTACTACGTGTTCGAGCAGCTCGGCTGGGACGCGCCCCGGGTGCTCACCTCGGGCGCGGTGATCTTCGGCATCGCCAACATCGCCCTCTGGGGCGGCGTCGGCTTCAACATGATCGTCATCTACACCTCGCTCAAGGCGGTCTCGAGCGACATCTACGAGGCCGCGCGGATCGACGGGGCCAGCGAGATCCAGATCGCGCTGCGGATCAAGATCCCGATCGTGGCGCCGGCGCTGGTGATGACCGCGCTGTTCTCGATGGTCGCGACCCTGCAGGTCTTCGCGGAGCCCACGACGCTGCGGCCGCTCTCGAACAGCCTCTCCACTTCCTGGTCGCCGCTGATGCTCGTCTACCGCGACGCGTTCACTCGCGACGACATCTACTCCGCCGCCGCGACGTCCGTCGTGATCGCGCTCGCCACCTTCATCGTCTCCTTCCTCTTCCTCCGGGTCGTGCAGAAGCGAGCCTTCGGACAGGAGGACTGACCCGTGTCCACCACCCTCGACCGGCCCACCACGACCGGCATCGCCACCGGCTCCGCCGCCAAGGCCCCGCGCACCTCCGACCGCTTCGCCGGCCGACCGAGCGCGATCGCCACCGCCGTCCTTCTGGTCGGCGCGATCTACTGCCTCTTCCCGGTGCTCTGGGTCGTCATGGCGTCCACGAAGGACGGCGGCGAGCTCTTCTCCACCTTCACGCTCGCGCCCAGCACGCACCTCTTCGACAACATCGTCGCCCTCACCCAGTACCGCGACGGGCTGTTCTGGCGCTGGATGCTCAACACCGCGCTCTACGCCGGCATCGGCGCGATCGCCTCCACCTGGGTCAGCGCGATCTCGGGCTACGTGCTCGCGAAGTTCGAGTTCCCGGGCAAGAAGGCCGTCTTCAACGTCCTGCTGATGGGCGTCCTCGTCCCCGGCGTGATCCTGGCGATCCCGCAGTACTTCCTGCTCGCCAACGTCGGCCTGACCAACACCTTCTGGGGCGTGCTGCTGCCGCAGATCATCAGTCCCTACGGCATCTACCTCGCGCGGATCTACGCCGCCGCGGCCGTGCCGACCGACGTGATCGAGGCCGCCCGGACCGAGGGGGCGGGGGAGATGCGCATCTTCGCCCGCATCGCGACGCCGATGCTGCTGCCCGGACTGGTGACGATCTTCCTCTTCCAGTTCGTCGCGATCTGGAACAACTTCATGCTCCCGTACATCATGCTCGGCGACGACTCGCTCTTCCCGATCACGGTCGGACTGAACGGCCTGCTCAACCAGGGCGCGTCCGCTCCGGCGCTCTACACGCTCGTCATCACGGGTGCGCTGCTCTCGGTGATCCCGCTGATCCTGATCTTCCTGGTGCTGCAGCGCTTCTGGCGCGTCGACCTCGCCGCCGGAGCCGTGAAGTGAGGCTCGTCGGGAAACGCGTCCGCAGTGCGCGCCGCACCCTAGGCTGACGACGTGTCCACCACTGCCGGCCGCTCCCGACCGACCATCGAGGACGTCGCCGTCGCCGCCGGAGTGTCCCGCGGAACGGTCTCCCGGGTCCTGAACGGCGGCAAGTGGGTCAGCCCCGACGCCCATGCCGCCGTCGAGTCCGCGATCAAGAAGACGGGTTACCGGGTCAATCCGCACGCGCGCAGCCTCTCGCGCAACCGGACCGACTCCGTCGCGTTCCTGCTCACGGAGGACGCGGGGTCGCTCTTCGAGGATCCGAACTTCTCGATCCTGCTGAAGGGCGCCGCAGCGGCCCTCGCCGAGCACGACGTCTCGCTCGTGCTGATCCTCGCGGGCACCACGGCCGAGCAGAAGCGCGCGCTGAACTACATCGAGGCGGGCCACGTCGACGGGGTCCTCCTCGTCTCGGCGCACGCCGGCGCGAAGCTGCTCGCCGACATCCAGAGCTCGAAGGTCCCGGCCATCGCCTGCGGCATCCCGATCGGCTACGAGAAGCGGATGGGCTACGTCGCCGCGGACGACGACGAGGGCGCCCGCGAGATGGTCGCGTACCTCCGAGGCCTCGGCCGCCGCCGGATCGCGACGATCGCGGGGCCCGCGGACACCCCGGGCGGCATCACCCGCCTCGCCGGCTACCGCGACGAGCTCGGCGACGCGTTCGACGAGGCCCTGGTGCAGCACGGCGACTACGGCCGCGAGAGCGGGGCCGCCGCGATGGAGCTCCTGCTGCGGGAGAACCCCGACATCGACGCGGTCTTCGCCGCCAACGACCGGATGGCCGCGGGCGCGATCGAGGTCCTGCTCCGCTCGGGGCGGCGCGTGCCGGAGGACGTGGCGGTCGGCGGGTTCGACGACTCGTCCGTCGCCGTCTCGACGACCCCGCAGCTGACCACGATGCGGCAGCCGTTCACCCGGATCAGCGCCGAGATGGTGCGCCTGCTGCTGCAGACGATCGACGGCGAGCGGCCCGCGGCGATCACGCTGCCGACCGAGCTGATCGTGCGCGAGTCGGCCTGAGCGCCCGGCGCGCACGACGCACTGACGCGCTCGGCCCCGAGGCGCTGACGCACTCCTGCGGCGACGCCCGACTCGCGGGCGCGCTGCAGCACTCGACACCGGCGGCCCGGAGCCGTCGCTAGCGTGGTCCGGGTCGTCACCGACCGGATCCGAAGGAGCATCTCGATGACCGCACGCCAGGACACCGTCAGCACCGCCACCGTGCGGCACCTCCCGTGGGCCGCGCCCGCGCGGGAGCCCGCGATGAGCACCGCGATCGACCGCCACGACCGCTGGCGGCTGACCAGCCGCTCGGTGCTGCGCGACGGCCGGCCCTTCGTCCCGGTCTCCGGTGAGCTGCACTACAGCCGTGTGCCGCGGGCGCGGTGGGAGGAGCGGCTGCGGCTGATGCGCGCGAGCGGCGTGACGGTCGTGGCGTTCTACGTGATCTGGATCCACCACGAGGAGGTGCGCGGGGAGCGCCGCTTCGACGGGGACCTCGACGTCGGCGCGTTCGTCGACCTGTGCGCGGAGATCGGCCTGGACGTCGTGCTGCGGGTGGGGCCGTGGTGCCACGGCGAGGTCCGCAACGGCGGCTTCCCGGACTGGGTGCAGGCCGCCGAGGTGGAGCACCGGACGGACGACCCGGGGTACCTCGCGCTCGTCCGGGAGTGGTTCGGCGCGCTCGGCGGGCAGCTGGCGTCGCGGTGCGGACCGGGCAGCAACGTGGTGGCGATCCAGATCGAGAACGAGATCTACGACCAGCCCGAGCACATCCGGACCCTCAAGAGCCTCGCCCGGGAGGCGGGGCTGACGGCGCCGATCTGGACGTCGACGGGCTGGGGCGGAGCCGATCTCCCGCTGGACGAGGTGCTGCCGCTGTTCGGCGGCTACGCGGACGGCTTCTGGGTCGAGTCGGACTCGCCGTGGGACTCGACGTTCCGCGACCACTTCTTCTTCAGTCACCAGTGGGACGACCCGGGCATCGGCGCCGACGTCCGCGGCGCGACGACGGACGCGGTGACGCCCCGCGCCCCCTCGCTCGACTACCCGCCGGCGACCTGCGAGCTCGGCGGCGGCATGGCCACCGCCTACCACCGGCGCCCGGCCGTGCAGCCGCTCGACATCGCGGCGGTCGCGCACACCAAGATCGGCAACGGCTCGGCCTGGCAGGGCTACTACATGTACGCCGGCGGCATGAACCCGAGGAGCGCCGTCGCCGACGGGCTGCAGGAGTCGCAGGCGACCGGCTACCCGAACGACCTGCCGCGGTTCGACTACGACTTCCGCGCGCCTATCGGAGCGAGCGGCCGGCCGTCGCCGACCCTCGCGCTGCTGCGGCGCCAGCACGCCTTCCTCGAGGCCTTCGGCGAGCGGCTCGCGCAGATGCCGTCGACGCTCCCGGACGAGCTGCCGTCGAGCCAGCAGGACACCGAGACACTCCGCTGGGCGCTGCGGAGCGACGGGGCGAGCGGCTTCGTGTTCGTCACCTGGCACCAGCCGCACGAGCCGCTGCCGGAGCACCCGGGCGTGGTGCTCGAGGTGGGTCTCGACGACGAGGTCGTGCGGTTCCCCTCGGTGAGCACGCCGGTGCCGGCCGGGACGCTGGCGGTCTGGCCGGTGCGTCTGATGGTCGGCGGGGTCCGGCTGGACTGGGCGACCGCGACGCCGCTGACGCTCCTCGACGGGGCGGAGCCGACGCTGGTCCTGGTGGCGGCCGCGGGCGTCGTCGCCGAGCTCGCCTTCGCCGAGGGCACGCGGCTGGAGGTGGACGGGGAGCGGCGGGACGGCGCGCTCCTCCGCCTCGACGTCGACGAGCCGGTGCTGGTGCGGGCGCAGGGCGACGGCGGAGCGTGCTCGGTGCTGGTCCTGTCCGCGGAGGCGGGCGAGGAGGCGTCGGTGCTCGCCGACGCCGGCACGGGGGAGCGCCGCCTCGTCCTCTCGGAGGACCCGGTCTGGCTCGACGGAGCGAGGCGGATCGCGGGGGACGTCCGCGCGGGGAGCCGCCTGCCGCGCGCCTACGACCCGGAAGGGCAGCGCTTCGTCCCGGTCGCCGGATCGGCGGCGTCGATGCGGCCGGAGACGGAGGCGGTCGAGGCGCCCCTGCTCCGCGCGAGCGACGCCGTGCCGGTGTCCTACGGGGAGTCCGCGGGGCGGGCCTCCGCACCCCGGGACGCCGACTTCGCCGCCGCGGCCGCGCACCGGCTCGAGCTGCCGGAGACCGATCCGGCGGCGCAGCGCCGCGAGCTCGAGATCCACTGGGCCGGCGACGTCGCCCGGATCCTCGTCGGCGGCGTGGTCGTCGCCGATCAGTTCTGGGACGGTGGGCCGTGGGTGCTCGACCTGGACGAGTTGAACGCGGGCTCCGGGGACGTCGTCCTGGAGATCCTGCCGATGTCGCCCGACGCGCGGATCGGCCTGACCGGGAGCGCCGAGGAGCGCCGGCGGCGGGACGCTTCTCCTCTTCTCGAGCTCGGCCCGGTCGTCGTGGCGCACTGGTACCGCTGGACCGAGGACTGACCGGCGTCCAGGTGGCGTGCACGCCCGGAATCTAGGGTGGGCGGATGACCTCCTGGAGCGCCGCAGACATCCCCGACCAGACCGGCAGGACGTTCGTCGTCACCGGCGCGAACAGCGGACTGGGGGAGGCGACCGCGCGGGCGCTCGCCGAGCACGGCGCCCGCGTGGTCCTCGCCTGCCGGACCGTCGAGAAGGGCGAGCGGGCTGCGGAGCGGATGGGCGGCGACGTCGTCGTCCGGCGGCTCGACCTCGCCGACCTCGCCTCGGTGCGCGAGTTCGCCGAGGCGACCGGGCCGATCGACGTGCTGGTCAACAACGCCGGCATCATGGCGGTCCCGGAGGGGCGCACCGCCGACGGCTTCGAGCTGCAGTTCGGCACGAACTTCCTCGGGCCGTTCGCGCTGACCGGGCTGCTGCTGCCGCGGATCGCGGACCGCGTGGTGTCGCTCTCGAGCCTCGCCCACCGCTTCGGCACGCTCGACTTCGACGACCTGAACTGGGAGCGCCGCCGCTACAGCCCGTGGCCGGCCTACGGACAGTCCAAGCTGGCCGACCTGGTCTTCGCATTCGAGCTGCACCGGCGCCTCCGCCGGGCCGGCTCGAGCGTCGGCTCGATGGCCGCGCACCCGGGGATGTCGGTGACGGAGCTGCACACGCACACCGGTGACGGGCAGGGCGTGATCATGGGCGCCCTGATGCGCACGGTCGGGCAGAGCGGTGACGACGGCGCGCTGCCGACGCTGCTCGCGGCGACCTCGCCCGACGCGCGCTCCGGCGCCTACTACGGACCGGGCGGCCTGGGCGAGGTCCGCGGGGCGCCGCGCCAGGTGAACCCGAACCGCGCCGCCCGCGACCGGGACACGGCGCGCCGGCTCTGGGACCGCGCCGTCGAGCTGACCGGGGTGTCGCCGCTCGACGCGAGCTGAGCACGACCGCCCGTCGAGGGCACCCGCTCCCGCCCGATCCCGGCTCCTCCGTACACTGGCGAGCGCGCGGGAAGCCGCCGCCGGACCCCGAGGAGCACCGTGGCAGCACGACGAACGACCGCCGCCGCGACGCTGCACGACGTCGCCCGGGCGGCGGGGGTGTCCCTGGCCACCGCCTCGCGGGTGCTCAACGGCAGCGCGCGCAAGGTGCAGGGCGAGTACCGCGAGCGGGTCGAGGCGGCCGCGGCCGAGCTGGGCTACTCCGCGAACCCGGCGGCGCAGGCCGTCGCGCGCGGGACCACCTCGACGATCGCGCTGCTCGTCAGCGACATCACCGACCCCTACTTCTCGGGCATCGCCTCCGGAGTGATCGGCGCGGCCGACGCGTCGCGGCTGGACGTCCGGATCGCCGTCACCGACCGCGACCCGGACAAGGAGCTCGGCCTGGTCCGCTCGCTGCGCGGCGGCCGGCCGCGGGCGATCGTCCTGGCCGGCAGCCGCTTCGCCGCCGACCGGCACCGCGACGCGCTGATCGCCGAGCTGCAGGCCTACGAGGCGTCCGGCGGGCGAGTCGCCATGATCAGCCAGGGCGGGCTGCCGTTCCCCTCGGTGCAGGTGGACAACCGCGCCGGAGCGCGTGCGCTCGCGGCGGCGCTCGCCGAGGCCGGCTACCGGCGCTGCGCGATCGTGCGCGGTCCGGAGGCGGTGCTGACGTCGTCCGACCGGGTCGCGGGGTTCCTCGAGGGGCTGTCCGCGGCCGGTGTGAGCGTCGATCCGGATCTGATCGTCGAGGCGCCGCTCACCCGGGACGGCGCGTTCGACGCGGCGGCCGCGCTGCTGGCCGGGCGCTCCGCCGACATCGACCTGGTCTTCGCGGTGACCGACCTGATGGCGGTCGGCGTCGCCTCCGCGATGCGCGCGGCCGGAGTGGAGCCCGGCGCGGGCATGGGCGTCGCGGGCTTCGACGACGCGCCCATCGCGGAGGACGTGCACCCGGGGCTGACCACGGTCGCGGTGCCGCTGGCCGCGCTCGGCGAGCGCGCCGTCGCCGCGGCCCTCGGCGACGAGGCCGACGGCGCCTCCGTCGAGCTGCCCACCCGCGTCGTCCTGCGCGCGAGCACCCCGCCGCGAGCCGCGCCGCCCGCGTAGCGCGCGCCGTGCTGGTCGAGTAGCCCTGCAGGGGCGTATCGAGACCCGCCGTCCCCCGAAGGGCAGGTCTGCAGACGCCTGTTCTGACGGGGGTGGATCTCGATACGCCCGCTGCGCGGGCTACTCGATCAGCATGGAGTGCGCGGCGAACGCGTCGACGTGGGCCGTCCCTTGCTGGTCGAGTAGCCCGAAGGGCGTATCGAGACCCGGCCACCACCGTTCCTCCGCTAAATGGGAAAGCGCTTGCCCGCCGGGCCGCTCCGCGGCTACCATCAGGAAAACGCTTCCCACTCCTCGAAAGGCGCACCGTGTCAGAGTCGACCACCCCCACCCTCGGGATCATCCTGAACGGCGCCTCCGGCCGGATGGGCTACCGCCAGCACCTCGTCCGATCGATCCTGGCGATCCGCGAGCAGGGCGGCGTGCTGCTCTCCGACGGCACCCGCGTGCAGGTCGAGCCGCTGCTGGTCGGGCGCTCCGAGGCGAAGCTCGCCGAGCTCGCCGGCAAGCACGGCCTGACGAACTGGACCACCGACCTCGACGCCGCGCTCGCCGACCCGAAGTGGCAGGTCTACGCCGACTTCCTCGTGACGAAGGCGCGCGTCCCCGCGATCAAGAAGGCGATCGCCGCCGGCAAGCACATCTACACCGAGAAGCCCACGGCGGAGTCCTACGCCGAGGCGCTCGAGATCGCCGAGCTGGCCAAGGAGGCCGGCATCAAGAACGGCGTCGTGCACGACAAGCTCTACCTGCCGGGCCTCCAGAAGCTCAAGCGCCTCATCGACTCCGGCTTCTTCGGCCGCATCCTCAGCGTCCGCGGCGAGTTCGGCTACTGGGTCTTCGAGGGCGACTGGCAGGCCGCCCAGCGTCCGAGCTGGAACTACCGCAGCGAGGACGGCGGCGGCATCATCGTCGACATGTTCCCGCACTGGAACTACGTGCTCGAGAACCTCTTCGGACCGATCGAGGGCGTCTACGCCAAGGCGACCACCCACATCGAGACCCGGGTCGACGAGAACGGCGCGCCCTACACCGCGACGGCCGACGACGCGGCCTACGCGATCTTCGATCTCGCCGGCGGCATCACCGCGCAGCTCAACTCCTCCTGGGCCGTGCGGGTCGACCGCAAGGAGCTCGTCGAGTTCCAGGTCGACGGCACGCTCGGCTCGGCCGTGGTCGGCCTGTTCGGCGCCAAGATCCAGCCGCGCGTCGCGACCCCCAAGCCCACCTGGAACCCGGACCTGCCCGAGACGCACGACTACGCCGAGGACTGGCAGGAGCTGCCCGTCAACGACGTGTTCGAGAACGGCTTCAAGACCCAGTGGGAGCAGTTCATCCGCCACGTGGTCGAGGACGCTCCGCACGAGTACGACTTCTTCGCCGGTGCGCGCGGCGTGCGGCTCGCCGAGCTGGGCCTGGAGTCCTCCCGCGAGGGCCGCCGGATCGACGTCGCCGCGCTCGACGCCGCCGCCGACGCCGAGGTGCTCGTGCAGGCGGGCGCCGTCCAGTGAGCGGGCTGACCCTCCTCGGCGCCGACGGCGCGACCCGCTCCATCGAGCTGCTCCCGGCGCCCGCGCACGCGAGGCCCACCGCGCCGCTGCGCTCGCGCACCGCCTACGCCGCCGCGCACGTCGTGCCGCTCGTGCACGGCGAGAACCGCCCCGGCCACCCGGCTCAGATCGACTGGGACGCCACGCTCGGCTTCCGCCACCACGTCTGGTCCTGGGGCCTGGGCGTCGCCGACGCGATGGACACCGCGCAGCGCAACATGGGCCTGGACTGGAGCGCGACCCAGGAGCTGATCCGCCGCAGCGCCGCCGAGGCCGCGACGGTCGGCGGGGCACTCGTGGTCGGGATCAACACCGACCAGCTCACCGACGACGTCGTCCCGCTGGACACCGTCATCGACGCCTACGTCGAGCAGCTCGCCTTCGCCGAGGACGCGGGGGCGGAGGTCGTGCTGATGGCCAGCCGGCACCTCGCCCGCGCCGCGGAGACCGCCGCCGACTACGAGCGCGTCTACGCCGCCGTGCTCGCCCGCGCCACGAAGCCGGTCGTCCTGCACTGGCTCGGCACCGCCTTCGACGGCGTGCTCGAGGGCTACTTCGGCGCGGCCGACCCGGTCGACGCCTTCCCGGTCGTGCAGCGGATCATCGAGGACAACCTCGACTCGGTGCGCGGCATCAAGATGTCGCTCCTGGACGCGGACGCGGAGATCGCGCTGCGCTCGCGGCTGCCCGAGGGTGCGACCCTCTTCACCGGCGACGACTTCAACTACGTCGGCCTGATCGAGGGCGCCCCCGACGCCGACGGCACGCCGCGCTGGTCGGACGCGCTGCTCGGCGCCTTCGCCGCGCTGGCGCCGAGCGCCTCCGCCGCGATCCAGGCGCTGGACGCCGGCGACACCGCCGAGTACCGCCGCGTGCTGGGCCCGACCGAGGCGCTCTCGCGTCAGGCCTTCGCCGCGCCGACGCAGTACTACAAGACCGGAGTCGCGTTCCTCTCCTGGCTGAACGGCCACCAGCCGGCCTTCTCGATGGTGGGCGGGCTGCACTCCGCGCGCTCGCTGCCGCACCTGTCCGAGATCGTCCGGCTCGCGAACGCGTCCGGTGCGCTGGAGCGGCCGGAGCTCGCGGCCGACCGCTGGACCGGACTGCTCGCGCTGAACGGGGTCGACGTGACCCGCTCCGTCGAGGGGCTGCACCTGGTCGAGGCGGTGCCCGCATGAGCGCCGACCCGCGCCTGTCGCTCAATCAGGCCACGATCAAGCACGCCTCGCTCGCCGAGGCGCTCGACACCACGGTCGCGGCGGGGATGTCCGCGATCGGCCTCTGGCGCGAGCCGGTCGCCGAGGTCGGGCTGGCGGAGGCCGTGCGCCTCGTCGCCGACTCCGGCCTGCGCGTCTCCTCCCTCTGCCGCGGCGGCTTCTTCACCGCGCCCGAGGGGCCGGAGCGGCGGGCGGCGATCGACGAGAACCGCCGCGCGATCGAGGAGACCGCCGCGCTCGGTGCCCCCGCGCTCGTGCTCGTCGCCGGCGGGCTGCCGGCCGGCTCGCGCGATGTGATCGGCGCCCGGGCCCGCGTGCAGGAGGCTCTGGCGGAGCTGGCCGACGACGCCGCGGCGGCGGGCGTGCAGCTGGCGATCGAGCCGCTGCACCCGATGTACGCCTCCGACCGCGCTGTCGTCTCGACGCTCGGTCAGGCCCTCGACCTCGCCGCGCCGTTCGACGCGGCCGCGGTCGGCGTGGTCGTCGACACCTTCCACATCTGGTGGGACCCGCAGGTCCTCGCGCAGATCGCCCGCGCCGGAGCGGAGGGCCGGATCGCGAGCTACCAGGTCTGCGACTGGGCGACCCCGCTGCCGGCCGACGTGCTGCTCGCCCGCCGCTACCCGGGCGAGGGTGTCATCGACTTCGAATCGCTCACCCGCGCGGTCGTCGAGGCGGGCTACGCCGGCGACGTCGAGGTCGAGATCTTCCACCAGGAGGTCTGGGACACGGCGTACCCCGACGTGGCCGAGCGCGTCGTCGCGGCCTTCGCCGAGACGGTGTCGCCGCACCTCTGAGAGGCGCACCCCTGAACTCCCGGTCCGCCGTCGCTGGAGGGTGAGCGGCGGACCGGGCTCCTTCTTCTCGAGGAGCCCTCTAGAGGAGCGACGCGCTCAGCTCCACGGCAGATCCAGCGCGTCGAACGTCGTCTCGCGGCGCAGCGCCTCCTGCAGTGCGTGCTCGACGCCGTCGACCACGCGGTGGCGCCCCTCGATGTCCTGCACCTCGCGCCAGGCGTCCGCGGGCAGCGCGCGCGGCGACGAAGCCGCCATCACTGCCTCGAGCAGGCGGAGGAAGCCGCCGGTGCGCTCGATCCCGGCGTGCAGCGGCGTGCCCAGCTCTCGGGCGGCGAGCAGCCCCTCGAACGGCGTGATCCGGTCGTACTGCAGCGTGCGCGGCGGCAGGCCTTCGCGCACGAGCTGCACCACGTCGAGCGTGTAGTAGAAGCGGAGCGTCCCGCGGGTGCCGACGATCTCGACGGAGGGCTCCTCCGGCCGCTCGGCGCAGAGTGTGACCGCGGTCGTGACCCGCAGGCCGTCGGCCAGGGTCAGCACGGCGACCGAGGTGTCGTCCGCCTCGATGTCGTTCGCGCGGCGCAGGTCCAGCCGCACGTCGACGACGTCCTCGAGCCGGTCGGCGCCGGCGATCGCGAGGGCGGTGGCGGTCGCGTGCGAGAAGGGGTTGGTCAGGACGCCGTCGGCGACGACCGCGCCGTCGAGCGTGCGGCGGCCGGCCCAGGGGGAGCGCGACCAGTAGCGGTCGTCGCGGACCCAGACCCCGGAGGCGCCGTAGCGCAGGACGTCGCCGATCTCGCCGTCGGCCACGGCCGCGCGGATCGCCGGGATCGCGGAGGAGCCGAGGCTCTGGAAGCCGACCTGCACGAGCGAGCCGGTCGCCGCGGCGCGCCCCGTGATGGCGGTGAACTCGGCGAGCGAGGCGGCCGGCGGCTTCTCCAGCAGGACGTCGTTGCCGTGGTCCATCGCCGCGAGGGCGATCGCGGCGTGGGTGTGGATCGGGGTGCTGATGATGACGACGTCGGTGCCGCCGGCGGCGAAGAGGCCGGTCGCGTCGGGGTGGTGCGCGACGCCGTCGGGGAGCAGCCCCTCGACCGGCGGCCGGGGGTCGGCGACGCCGACGAGCCGGACGCGGCCGTCGCGGTGCGCCGCGAGGACGGCGCCGAGGTGCGAGGCGCCGTAGCCGCCGATGCCGACGAGCCCGATCCGGGGGATCACGGTCGGACTCCGGAGAGCGGGCGGCTGCGGTCGTCTCGTCTGCTCTGCATGATCCGGCCAGCGTATCGGAAAGCGGTTACCGGTGACCAGTGGGGTCGATGATCGTCATGCCCGCCGGGTTCGAGCGGTCGAAGACGGGGAGCAGCTCGGCCGCCTCCTCGAGTCCGATGGTGCGCTCGATCAGGCGCTGCGGGGCGAGGACGCCCTGCTCGATCAGCCGGAGCATCCCCGGGTAGTCGCGCGCCGCCATCCCGTGGCTGCCGAGGACGTCGAGCTCCCAGGCGATCACGCGCGCCATCGGCACGCGCGGGTGGCCCTCGACCGGCGGCAGCAGGCCGATCTGCACGTGCCGGCCGCGGCGGCGCAGGCTGAGCAGCGCGTCGGCGCAGGTCTGCTCGCTGCCGACGGCGTCGACGGCGACGTGACTCCCGCCGCCGGTGAGCGCGTGCACGGCGGCCGGCAGATCGCGGCCGTCGGCGAGGAGGACGTGCTCGGCTCCGACGCTCGCGGCGACCTCGAGGGCCGCGGCGTTCCGGTCGACCGCGATGACGCGGGCGCCGAGCGCGTGCGCGACCATCACGGCGCTGAGGCCGACGCCGCCCGCTCCGACCACGGTCACCCACTCGCCGGCCTGCACCCGGGCCCGCCCGACCAGCGCGCGGTAGGCCGTGGCGAAGCGGCAGCCGAGGCTCGCGGCGGTCGCGAAGTCGACGCCCTCCGGGATCGCGACGAGATTGGTGTCGGCCGCGTGCAGCGCGACGGACTCGGCGAACGAGCCCCAGTGCGTGAAGCCGGGCTGCTCCTGGTCCGGGCAGACCTGGGCGTCGCCCTGCAGGCACCACTCGCAGCGGCCGCAGCCGCAGACGAAGGGCACGGTCACCCGGTCGCCGACCGCCCAGTTCCGGACCTCGGGCCCGACCTCGGCGATCACTCCGGCGAGCTCGTGCCCCGGGACATGCGGGAAGGCGATGTCGTCGTGCCCGGCCCAGGCGTGCCAGTCGCTCCGGCAGAGCCCGGTGGCCAGCACCCGCACGACGACGCCGTCAGCCGGGGCGACCGGTGTCGGGACGTCGCGGACCTTAGGCTCGCCGCGGACGGAGTCGAGGACGAGAGCGCGCATGCCCTCATCCTGGCAGCGCGGCGGGGAGACGCCGAAAGCCCACGCTCTCGCGTGGGCCTCGGAAGTGGAGCGTCGCAGGCGACGCGTCCGGGACGACTTCAGCAGTCGTCGGCGCCGAACCGGAGGTCGGTGAGCGAGACGAAGTGCCAGCCCTGACGGCCGTCGTGCTGGGTGTAGGTCAGGGTGCTGCCCGAGGGGAAGACGCCGAAGTGGAAGGTGTCGGAGCGGGTGACGCCCGCCGTCGTGTACTCGTTCCCGGTGGCGCGGCGGAAGGGGTCGGCGAGGGTGCCGGCGCCGGCGCCGGGGAGCGAGCCGGACGTGGCGATCGAGGTCGGCTCGGTGCTGAAGCCGACGGCGTCCCAGTAGGTCGGCACCCACGAGTTCGCGTCGGTGTTCGAGGTGATGTCGAAGATCGTCAGCTGGAAGTCGACCGGGTCGAAGAGCGCGCCGTCGGCGTCGCGGAACTCGAAGGTCAGGGTCTGCGCGTCGGCTCCGGGGGTGGGCAGGACGGCGAGGTCGCCCTCGCGACGCTGATTGAGCACGAGCGCTCCCGCCGGACCGAAGCCGGCGAAGGAGTACTCGGAGGGGACGCCGCCGGGAGCGTTCCCGGCCCAGCCCGAGCCGTTCTGGCTCATGTTGTAGCGCGTGCCGCCGGAGAGGTCGGTCGTGCCGGCGGCGAGGGTCGAGGTGATGCGGATCGTCGAGGTGCGGCCGGACGCGGAGGTCGCGCCGAGGACGGCGGGGTTGCCGCTCGCGTTCGTCGCGGCGAACTGCGTGACGCTCGTGCAGGGGGTGGTCGACGCGGCGGCGAGGGGCGCGCCCGTGGCGATGGCGACGACGGGGACGGTCCAGAGGGCGGTGGTGGTGAGCGAGCGGCGGGAGAGTCCGGGCGCGGGGGTGCTGGTCATGGCGGGATCCGTTCGGGTGCGGAGGGGAGCGGGCGAGGCGGTGCAGGGCGGAGCGGTGCGGGTGCGGAGCAGGGACTCAGCGACCGGCGTTGTAGTGGTTCTGGATCTGGGTCGCGGTGAGCGCGGTCGAGTAGACGGCGGCGTAGCGCAGGCTGCCGGAGAAGGAGGCGGGGCCGACGTTCGTCCAGGAGCCGCCGAGGGTGTCGTAGCCGATCTTCCAGTAGCCGGTGGTGTTCTCCGCGCTGCGGAAGGCGGTGTTGCCGGCGACCTTCACGCCGTCGAGCCAGAGGCTCGTCCCGGCGGTCGGCGAGAGGGTGGAGACGACGTGGTGCCAGGCTCCGTCGTTGACCGGGTTCGGGCTGGTGATCGACTGGACGCCGTTGTTGTAGATGCCGAAGACGAGGCGGCCGTCCGCGCCGATGTAGGTGTGCCGGTCGTACTGACTGCCGGCGGTGTCGCGGCTGCTGTTGAAGCTGAAGAGCTTGCCGCCCGCGACGGTGGTCTTGAACCAGATCTCCGTGCTGAAGGTGGTCGGGTTGGCCAGCTGCAGCGGCGTGCTGAGGTAGCCGTTCGTCCCGTTCAGCAGCCAGGAGCCGCCGGCGTCGCGCGGGCAGGCCTTCGGGGTGGTCGCGGAGCTGGTCATCGCCGGACGGTAGGTGCCGGGGTAGGCGCCGGAGTCGGTGTCGACGGCGGTCGTCGCTCCGGTGGCCTGCGCGAGCGTGTAGGAGAACAGTGCGTCGCCCCTGTCGGCGGCGAGCGCCGAGTCGCAGGTGAAGAAGGCCGCCGCGCTGCCGACCGTGTTGTTCGAGTTGCGGATGGAGGCGACGTAGGCGCCGGAGGTGGCGGGGGCGAGGAACAGCACGGCCGAGAGGGCGGCGACGAGCAGCGCGGCGAGGGTGGTGCGCGGGGTGCGCGGTGCTGCGGAGCGGAGGCGGGCCAGGAGGCCGGAGCGGGTGCGGCGGTGGCGGCTCATCGGGCGGCCGACTCTGTCTCGGCGGTCTCGGCGGTCTCGGCGGGCGTGGTCTCGGTCTCGGCGGCGCGGGCCCGGCGGCCGTGCTCGCCGCGCGGCTCGGCCTCGGAGGGGAGTCCGACCAGCATCGTCCAGAGCACGGGGGTGGCGCAGACCGCGCCGAAGAGGATCCAGCCCCAGAGCGGCAGGTGCAGCGCCGAGGACACGTTGTAGAAGTCCTCGCCGTTGGCCGGCACCTGGATGCTGCCGACCTGGCCGGAGACGAGGTCGGCGTGGGTGCCGCCGACGGCCGTCACGCGGATCGGGAGCATGCCGACCGAGACGAGCGAGGCGTCCGTCTGCCCGTTCTCCACGGTCGCCTCGAGGACGACGATGCCGACGAACGGGCGGAGGACGAAGACCGTGAAGGAGGCGACGAGCGAGATCCCCAGCACCCGCATCGCGGCGCGGTGGGTGGGGGAGGAGAGCAGGCGGGTGAGCAGCAGGACGAGGACGGTGCCGGCGAGGAGCATCGGCAGGCCCTTCGCGAGCCAGCCGGCGCCGGGGAGCGCGACGACGACCTTGCCGATCAGCTGCTCGGCGCCGGTCGCCCACGGGTCGGTCGCGCCGTTGATGTCGCCGCGGGTGACCAGGGTGCCGTCGTCGGCGAGGTCGACCACGCGGTGGGTGTAGGTCTCGTCGGGGGTGGTGGTGGGGTGGAAGCTGACGACGTCGCCGACCCGGATGTCCTCGAGGGGCGTCGGGGAGGTGAGGACCAGGGTGCCGACGGGAGCGGCGGTGCCCATCGACGGCGTCTGGACGATGAACCAGCGTCCGCCGGAGGCGTGGAAGAGGAAGGCGGTGACGACCAGGGCGGCGACGAGGGCGGTGACGGTCCAGGTCGCGACGGTGCGCAGGCGGGAGCGGGGGGAGCGGGGCTCGGGGGTGGAGACGGGGGCGGCGGGGGTGAGGGGGGAGGCGGTGCCGGTGGGGACGGCGGTGGATCCGGGGAGCGCGGGGGCGGGGCGGGTCTGCAGCGTGGTCACGGGTCCACCTCCTCGGCGGGGTGGGGGCCGCCTGGGCGGCGGCCCCCGGGGTGCGGGTGTCGGGTGTTGCGGGGGCGTTTCTCGGGGTGTTTCTGGAGTGGGGCGGGTGCTTCGGGGGAAGCGGTCTTCGGTGGTGGATCTCGATACGCCCGCTTCGCGGGCTACTCGATCAGCATGGATCGGGCGGGGTTCGCGATCCGCATGCCGGTCGGCGTGAGCCGGGCGCGTGCCTCGCTCGGCGTGAGCCGGGGAGGCTCGATCAGCTGGCGAAGGTCCAGGTGAGGGGGAGCGAGGCTGACAGGCCCTGGTAGGTGTTGCCGGCCGAGGAGTCGAGCGTGACGGCGATGGTGAAGGGGGTGCTGGTGCCGGCGGTGACGGGGGCGGCGGAGAGCGACTTGGCGGCGGTGCCGGCGAGCGCGGCGGCGGTGCCGCTGTAGACGGTGGTGCTGCCGGAGGTGATGACGACGTTCAGCTTGGAGCAGAAGTCGGTCGCGGTGCCCGAGGAGCCGGCGGCGGTGTTGACCGACTGGGCGCAGGTGGCGCCCGGGGTCAGCGTGAAGGTGTTGGCCGAGACGGTGCCGGCGTTCTTGATGGTGATCGCGGTGCTGACGGTCTGGCCGGGGACCATGGTGGTCGAGCCGCCGAACTTGTTGATGGTCGAGCAGGTCGCGGTGTTGGTGCTGACCGAGCCGCCGTCGGTGCTGAGGCAGGTGACGGGCGTGGTGCCGGTCGACTTCTCCTCCATGACGAGCGAGCCGGAGGCGGCGGTGTTGTTGGTGTTGGTGATGCTGGCGACGAAGCCGGAGAGGGTTCCGGACATCGAGACCGACAGCAGCGCGGCGGCGGCGACGCTGGTGGCGAGGACGAGGGGGGCGAAACGGACGCGCTTGCGCTTTGCGGTGTGGTTCGACATGACAGGACTCCTGATCGGGTAGAAGGTGAACTGCCGTGCAGTTCGCTGTGGGGTGTTTTCTGGCTTGTCGAGTAAGTTACTTGATGGCAAAGATACTTTGCAATCGTTCCATTACCCCCTGTTGTGGGGACAGCCATCTCGACGGCGACATTCGCCGCTCCGATATCCGCTCCCACCCCGCTCCGACACCCGAGAAGGCCGCATGGATCCCGAGAACACGCCCCCCGCCGACGGCGGCGCGCAGCCCGCCGGCGCGGCCCTCCGGCAGGCGCTGCGGCAGCTCGAGACGGCGCAGCGCCACCTGCGCGCCGCGGTCGCCCTCGACGCCGGGATCGGGATCTCGGAGCTGAGCGCGCTGGAGGCGCTCGCCGAGTCGCCCGGGCTCACGCCCAAGTGGCTGGGGCTCGAGCTGTCGCTGACGACCGGAGCGGTGACCGCGCTGCTCGACCGGCTGGCCAAGGCCGGCCACCTCGACCGCGTCTCGAACCCGCAGGACCGGCGCAGCGTCCTGCTCCGGCTGACCGACTCCGGCACCGCGCTGCTCGCAGCGGTCGACGAGCGCTACGGCGCGGTCAGCGTCGAGGTGCTGCGGGCGTCCCCGCGCCTGGGCGAGGAGGAGGTCGTCGAGGACCTCGCGCGCGCCGCGGCGGTCATCACGGCGCACACGATCGGCTGAGCGCGAGCGACCCCGCGCGTCAGGCCCGCAGGGCGCGGTCCTTGCGGATCGACCAGAGGTTGCGGCTCGAGGTGCGCTCGTAGTCGAAGTCGGTCACCAGTGCCTGGATGAGGGCGATCCCGCGACCCGACTCGGCGAACGCGTCCGGCATCTCCCGCGGGCCGGTGTCGACGCCGGGCGGGTCCGCGGTGTCGACCAGCTCGGCCCGGAGCGCCTCGTCGTCGACGGTGACGACGAGGCGGCAGAGGACCGCGGTGGTCGAGACGGCGTGCTGGATCACGTTGGAGACGAGCTCGACGAGCGCCGTCTCGAACTCCATCCGGTCGCGGGCACCGACGTCGGCGCGCTCGCCGAAGAGCGAGTCGAGCAGGTCGTGCACGAGCTCGATGTCGTCGGGCGGCGTCCGGAAGGCGAGGGTGCGCTCAGTCACGGTACGCGTCGCCGGCCGAGGCGTAGCCGACGAGCACGCGGTCGAGGTTGGAGAGCTCGAGCACCATGGTGACCTGCTCGCTCGGGGCGGCGATCCGGAGGTCGCCCCCCGCCTGGCGGGCGCTCTTGAGGCAGGCGACGAGCGCACCGAGCCCGGACGAGTCCATGAAGGTGACCTCGCTCAGCTCGACCACGATGCGGCTGCTGCCCTCGTCGAGAGCGCCGCGCACCTCCGTCCGCAGATCCCGCGCCGCGGCGAGATTGAGCCGGCCCGCCGCCGTGATCACGGCGACGCCGGGAGCGATCGTCTCGGTGCTGAAGGTCATGCCTGCTCCTGGTCGGTGTCCGCGGCGGGGCGCGGGGTGTCGTGGGTCCGCGTCACGAGGAGCGCGGTGATGTCGTCGAGCGCGCGGCCGGAGCCGGCGAGCGCGGTCAGGGCGGTGAGGAAGCCGATGGCGCCCTCGGAGGTGCGGACGAGGTCGGCCGCGAGGACGAGCGACTGCAGGGTTCCGTCGAAGAGGTCGAGCACCCCGTCGGTGAAGGAGACCAGGGAGTCGCCGACGGCGAGATCGACGGTCTGGGTGACCCAGCCGCCGTCCTCCGCGATGCCGAGGGGGAGGCCGAGCGCGGCGAGGCGGTGGAAGGTCCCGTCGGCGCGGAGCAGGACGGTGAGCCCGTGGCCCGCGTCCACGAAGTCGACCCGACCGGTCGCGGTGTCGAGCCGGCCGTGGAAGAGCGTCGCGAAGGTCTCGGTGGCGGAGAAGTCCGGCTGCAGCTGCTCGCTGACCGCGGCGACCACCGCGTCCGGAGCGCCGCCGGCCCGGGCGCGGAACGCGGCGCGGATGCCGGCGGCGAGGATCGCGGCGCCGGTGCCCTTGCCCATCACGTCGACGAGAGTCAGGTCGACGACCGCCTCGGTCGCGGTCCAGGTGTAGAAGTCACCGCAGATCTGCCACTTGGGCAGCGAGGCGCCGGCCAGGTCGTAGCCGGCGGGGTGGCGGAACGCGGTGGGGGAGAGGCGGGCCTGCACGTCGGCGGCGCGGTCCCACTCCGCGGTGTCGCGCAGCTCGCGCTCGACCCACTGGCCGAACTCCTCGAAGAGCAGCTCCTCCTCCGGGCTGAGCGCGCGGGGGACGAAGTCGAGCAGGCAGAGCGTCCCGAGCTGCAGGCCGTCGTCCACCGTGAGCGGGCGGCCGGCGTAGAACTGCACGTGCGGCGGTCCGGAGACGTGCACGTGCTGCGCCCAGGCTCCGTCGGCGCCGAGGTCGGGGACGACGAGCGTGCTCCGCTGGGCGAGCGTCGCGTCGCAGAACGTCCCCGCGCGCGGGTAGGACACCGGCCCCTCGGGCTGCGGCGACTTCGTGAAGAGCGTCGTCTCGTCGAGGATGTGGATCTCCGCCACCGGCACCTGGAAGAGCTCCTGCGCCATCCGGGTGATCCGGTCGAAGCGCTCCTCGGGGCCGGAGCCCATCAGGCCCAGCGCCTCGATCACGGCGGCGCGGCGGTCCCGGTCGTCGGTCGCCCCGAGCGGTGCGTCGGCGCCGATCGCCGGGTCCTGGCTGGTCTGCTGCGACATCGTCCCCCCGAGTCTGCGTGCGGAGACGGTGTCTCGCCTCCGCGATGACGGTATCGAACGGTGCGCCCCCGGTCGCCGCTGAGGGCCGTTAGTCACCCGGACGGGGGTCACGGCTGCGCGACACCGGTAGCGTTGCACCCTGACCCCGATGGTGCAATGATGCACAGTATGCAAGCAGATGCGACCGCGACCCGGCGCGACCAGCGCGCGGCCGAGCGGCGAAGCGAGCTTGCCCGCACCGCCCGCGAGCTGACCATCCGCCACGGCTTCTCGGGCTTCACCGTCGAGGAGCTCTGCGAGGAGGTCGGCATCTCGCGCCGCACCTTCTTCAACTACTTCCCGAGCAAGGAGTACGCGATCGTCGGCCGGCCCGAGGAGGGCCTCGACGACGACAGCGTCGCGGACTTCCTGACCCGCCGCCCGGGCGTCTCGCTGCTCGAGGCCCTCGTCGCCCTCGGCGCGGTGCACTTCGCCGCGATCGGCCTGAACGCCGACAGCGTCCGCGAGTTCGTCGCCGTCGCCGATCGCGAGCCGAAGCTCCTGCAGGCCCTGCTCGACGTCGGCACCCAGCGCGACCTGCTCGTCGCCGACCTCGTCGCGCGGCGCGAGGGCCTCGACCCCGCCGACCCGTCCGTGCTGCTCGCCGTGCAGACGGCCGGCACCGTCGTCCGCAGCGCCGTCGGCGCCTACCTCGACTCCGACGGCTCCGTGCCGCTCGAGCGCCTCGCCCAGGACCGCATCGCGGCCGTGACGCGCCTGCTCCTGGGCTGACCCGGCCCCCGCCGCGCCGACCAGCTCCCTCTCGCCCCACCCGACCCCGAGGACACCATGACCGCCCCCGCCACCGCCTCACCGCTCCTGCTCACGCAGCGCCGGATCTGGATCATCTTCTCCGCGCTGATCGCCGGCATGCTCCTCTCCAGCCTCGACCAGACCATCGTCTCGACCGCGATGCCGACCATCGTCGGCCAGCTCGGCGGCGTCGAGCACCAGGCCTGGATCACCACCGCCTACCTGCTCGCGACCACGATCGTGATGCCGATCTACGGCAAGTTCGGCGACGTCCTCGGCCGCCGCACGCTCTTCCTGATCGCCATCGCGCTGTTCACCCTCGCCTCGGTCGGCTGCGCGCTGGCCGGCGACTTCTGGTCGTTCGTCGTCTTCCGCGCGCTCCAGGGCCTCGGCGGCGGCGGGCTGATGATCCTGTCGCAGGCGATCATCGCCGACATCGTGCCCGCCAACGAGCGCGGCAAGTACATGGGCCCGCTCGGCGCCGTCTTCGGCCTCTCCGCCGTCGCCGGCCCGCTGCTCGGCGGCCTCTTCGTCGACCACCTCACCTGGCAGTGGGCGTTCTACATCAACATCCCGGTCGGCATCGCGGCCTTCGCCATCGCCTGGTTCGCGCTGACGCTGCCGAGCAAGCGCGCGACCAAGCGGATCGACATCCCGGGCGTGCTGCTGCTCTCGATCGCCACCACCTGCCTGATCTTCTTCACCGACTTCGGCGGCGACGCCGCGCACGGCTGGGGCGCCCTCGAGACCTGGGCGTTCGGCGCCGGGCTGATCGCCGCGGTCGCCGGCTTCATATGGGTGGAGTCGCGCGCCGAAGACCCGATCATCCCGCTCAGCCTCTTCCGCAACCCGATCTTCGTGAACGCGACGGCGATCGGCCTCACGCTCGGCCTCGGCATGTTCTCGGCCATCGCCTTCGTGCCGACCTTCCTGCAGATGGCGTCCGGCACCTCCGCCGCCGCGTCGGGCCTGCTGATGCTGCCGATGATGGCGGGCCTGATGGGCACGTCGATCTACTCGGGCATCGCGATCTCGCGCACCGGCCGCTACAAGGCGTTCCCGATCGTCGGCGCCCTGCTCACCGGCCTCGCGATGGCGGCGATGACGACGCTGACCGCCGAGACCCCGATCCCGCTGATCTGCGTCTACCTCTTCTTCTTCGGCGCGGGGCTCGGCCTGATCATGCAGGTCATCGTCCTCGTCGTGCAGAACGCCGTCGCCCCCGAGATGATCGGCACGGCGACCAGCACGAACAACTACTTCCGCGAGGTGGGCGCCTCGCTCGGCGTGGCCGTGTTCGGCACGATCTTCACCAACTCCCTCGCCGAGAAGCTGACCGGCGTCTTCACGGACGCGGGCGTCGCCGACGTCGGAGCGGCCACCGCGACCCTCGACCCGCAGGCGCTGAGCGCCCTGCCGGACGAGGTCCGCGACGGCGTCGTCCGCGCCTACGCCGAGTCGCTGGCGCCTGTGTTCTGGTACCTGCTGCCGTTCATCGCGATCGCCTTCGTCCTCGCGCTGCTGCTCAAGCAGATCCCGCTGTCGGACCAGTCCGGCATGGTCGCCCGCGGCGAGGCCGTCGGCGGCGAGGAGGCGGAGCGCCTGCACCGCGAGAGCCTCGCGGCGCCGGCCGCCGAGGTGCGGTCGGAGGCTCCGGAGGACGCGCGCGCCGACCGCTGACACGGGGGCCGGCCGCCGTCGCTCTTGTCGCGGCGGCGGTCGGCCGCGACACTGGGGGCGTCCCTCACCGCGCGGTCCTCTCCGGACCGGCGGCCCGGGCGCGAGCTGCGGCCGCCGCAGGTCCGGTCAGGAGGACGCGTGTCCCACTCCGTCGACGAGCAGGCCGTCGCCTTCGAGGCGGAGCGCGGCCGGCTCACCCGGCTCGCCTCGCGGCTGCTCGACGACCACCACGAGGCCGAGGACGCGGTGCAGTCGGCGTGGCTGCGACTGCACGGCACGACGGCCGCGATCGACAACCTGCCGGCCTGGCTGACGACGGTCACGACCCGGCTCTGCCTCGACCGGCTGCGCGCGCGCATCCCGGAGCCCGCCGAGCTCGTCGAGACCGGCACGGGCGTGGAAGGCGTGGGGACGGGGAGTGCCGGCCTCGAGCGCGCCGAGGCCGTCGGCCAGGCCCTGCACGTCGTCGTCGAGACCCTGACGCCCAACGAGCGCGTCGCGTTCGTGCTCGCGGACAGCTTCGGCGTCGACTTCGCGACGATCGGCGAGATCCTCGGGCGCAGCGCGGCCTCGGCCCGCAAGCTCGCCTCCCGGGCGCGCGCCAAGACCGCGGCCGGACCCGCGGACGGGCCGGTCGCGGACTGGCAGGTGGTCGACGCCTTCATGGCGGCGGCGCGCGGCGGCGACCTGGTGCGACTGCTGCAGCTGCTGGCGCCGGGCGCGAGCATCCGCGCGGACGCGGACGCGCTCGCCGCGGGGACCCCGGAGCGGATCGACGGTCGCGAGGCCGTGGCCGCCTTCTTCGACGGCAGTGCTCATGCGGCGCTCGCCGCGATCGTCGACGGGCGGCCGGGCGCCGCCTGGTTCCACCGGGGTGCCCCGCAGGTCGCGTTCGACTTCACGGTCGAGGACGGGCGGGTCACCGCCGTCGTCTTCCGGGCGGACCCGGCCGTGCTGGCGTCGATCCGCCGGCGCGAGGGCGCCGTGGTCGACGCGGGCTGACCTCGCCCCGGCGTGTCGTGTCACATCGGCGGCCGCCCGGCCGTCGACCAGGAGAGAGGCCCACCCGGGGCCCGACAGAAGGAGCACCCGATGAAGACCATGACCTGCCGCCAGCTCGGCGGACCCTGCGATCTCGAGCACCGCGGCGACACGGCCGACGTCGTCATCACGCTGCAGGACCGGCACCTGCGCGACGCGGTGAAGGCCGGCGATGCGACGCACGACGAGGCGCGCAACGAGATGAAGAACCGCTGGCGCCACCCCGTGCAGTCGATGGGCTGGTACAACGGCGCCAAGCGCACGTTCGCGGAGCTGCCGGAGGGCTGACCGGGGCGCCGGGGCGGGGCCGGCGTCAGGCCGGCAGCAGGCCGATGATCACCGCCATCACGAGGATCGTGACGAGCTCGTGCGTGATGTTCAGGATCGTCAGCTTCGCCGGGCGGCCCTCGAAGGCGTCGTGGGTGATCATCCGCGCGGCGGTGAAGCCGACGAAGAGGAACAGCCCGGTGATCACCGAGTTCGCGAACCAGCTGCCGCCGTAGAAGGCGTGCGCGATGTCGACGCAGCCGGCCAGGACGAGCGCGGTGACGAGGCTGACCACGACGGTGACCAGGATCGGGACGACCGCGCTGCGGCTGCTCATCTGCTCCCGGCTGATGCCGGCCAGCCGCATCCAGAGCGTGCCGAAGACCTTCGGGGTGTACCAGATCGAGCCGACGAGCATCGTCGACAGGGTGGCGAGTCCGACCGCCCACGGGTTGATGTCGGGGACCACGGCGGCCGCCTCTCGGTGTCCCGGTCGCGCGGGGATCGCAGCGGCGGCGGGTGCGCTCACCCTAGCGGCGCGCCGGTTCCCGGGGCGGCTCCGCGACCGGACGCGGAACGGGCCCTGACACCCACGCGGGGCCCGTTTCCCGTCCACTCGCAGTCGGAGCCGCGAGCGAGTGGACGGGGATCGGGCTCCGCTCCGGGCGCAGGGCCCGGTTCGGGTCCGTTCGCGTGAGATGTTCCTGCTCAGCGGCGGCTCGTGGGATCTGCTCCGGCTCGTGGAGTCATCTCCGGCTCGTGGAATCGACTCGATCCGGCGAGCCGAGCCTCGTTCCACGTGCCGGAGGTCCACCCGCATCGGCCTCGGCTCGCAGGAACAGCCTCGGCTCGTGAGAACCGGCCGATCCCACGAGCCGGACCCGGATCCACGTGCCGAACGTCACGAGCGCCACCGCCGATGCCCAGCTCCGGCTCGCGGAATCACCTTCGGCTCGTGGAATCCTCCCGATTCAGCGAGCCGGACTGCGTTTCGCCGGCCCGAGGTCCGTCGCCGACTCGCGCCGCGTCGTCACCGCGTCACAGCGCAGGCGCGCGGACCGAGGCGTCAGGAGCCCTGTCCCGATGCTCCACTCGCGGTCTGCGGGTGCCGGCGGGCGACAGCCCCGCCCGCGCAGAACGCCAGCACCAGCAGGCCGAGCACGATCAGCGCGGCGGCGGTCGCCAGACCGGGAGTGACGACCATCGTCCCGGGCGAGAACATCGTCTCCGAGAGCGGGGCGTACGCGAACCAGCCGAACGACACCTCGCGCGGAGTGGTCGCCGCGACGACGATCCCGATCACGACGAGCAGCGCGCCCGCGACCACGGGCAGGAGCCGGCGCCTCATCCTCATGCCTCCACGGTAGAGGGCGGGCGCCGGCCCGGCGGCATCGGCTACGGCGAGACCATTCCGCCGTTGACGTTCAGCGTCTCGCCGACCACGTAGCTCGACTCCGCCGAGGCGAGGAAGACGTAGGCGGGCGCCTGCTCGGCCGGCTGCGCCGCGCGGCCCATCGGCGCCTCGCTCGAGCCGAACTCGGGCAGGCTCTCGGGGTCGACGCCCGCGGTCACCTGCAGCACCGACCAGGTCGGACCCGGCGCGACGACGTTCACCCGGATGCCCTTCGCCGCGAGCTGCTGCGCGAGCCCCTTCGACAGGTTGTTGATCGCGCCCTTCGTCATGGCGTAGTCGAGCCGGTCCGGCGCGGGGGAGTGCGCCTCCGCGGAGGCCGTGTTGATGATCGTCGAGCCCGCGGGGAGGTGCGGGAGCGCCGCCTTGATGATGCGGAACGGCGCGAAGACGTTGATCGCGAACGTCGTCTCGAACTGCTCGTCGCTGAGCTCGAGGACGTCGTCCTGCCAGACCTGCTTGCCGGCGACGTTGACGACCGTGTCGAGGCCGCCGAGCCCCTCGACGGCCTTCGCCACGAGGTCCCGGCAGTACTGCGCGTCGGTCAGGTCGCCCGGGATCGTCACGGCGGTGCGGCCGGCCGCGCGGATCAGCTCGACGACGTGCTGCGCGTCCTCCTCCTCGTCGGGGAGGTAGGCGAGCGCGATGTCCGCGCCCTCGCGGGCGAAGGCGATCGCGACCGCCGCGCCGATGCCGGAGTCGGCGCCCGTGATCAGCGCGCGCCGCCCGGTCAGGCGGCCGGTGCCGCGGTAGCTGTCCTCGCCGAGGTCCGGGACCGGGGTCATCCGCGACTGGAGGCCGGGCTCGGGCTGCTGCTGCACCGGCGGCGTGACGTTCGGGTACTGCGTGGCGGGGTTGGTGAAGGTGTACTGGTCGGGCATGGGGTCCTCCGGGGTCGTCGAGCGGGCGGGGCGCCGTCGTTCCGCGGCACCGGCTCTTCTCGACGCTAGCCGCGGCCCGCGTGCCGGCGGAGGAGCTTGACGGCCGCCCTAGTCGTACTGCGGCGTCTGCCGTCCACCCCCGGGCGATACGGTCGTAGTCATGCCGTCCCGCCCCGTCTCCGCCGCGAAGCGCCGCCTGGCCATCTCGGCCTTCATGCTCGTCTTCGGCATCGGGATGGCCTCCTGGGTCGTGCGGACCCCGGCGGTCCGCGACCTGCTCGCCGCGTCGACCGCCGAGATGGGGCTCGTCCTGCTCGGCCTCTCGGTCGGCTCGATGAGCGGAGTCCTGTCCTCCGCCGCCGTCGTCCGCCGGCAGGGGGTGCGCTTCACCGTCGTGATCGGCGGCGCCTCCTTCGTCACCGGCATCGCGCTGACCGGCGTCTTCGCCGAGCTCTCCACCCCGTTCGGCGTCGCGGCGGGCCTCGCCCTCGTCGGCTTCGGGATCGGCATCTCCGAGATCGCGCTCAACGTGGAGGGAGCGGCGCTCGAGACGCTCACCGGCCGCTCGGTGCTGCCCGCGCTGCACGGCTTCTACAGTCTCGGCACCGTCACCGGCGCGGTCGCGGGCATCGGCCTGACGGCGATCGACTTCCCCGTGGTCTGGCAGCTCGTCGGAGTCGCGGTCGTCGCGCTCGCGCTGCTGCTCACCGTCATCCGCTCCATCCCGGTCGAGACCGGTCGGGTCGAGCGCGCCGTCGCCGGCGCTCCCCGCGAGAAGGTCCGCTCGACGCCGGTCTGGCAGCAGCCGCGCGTGCTGATGCTCGGCCTGATCGTGCTCGCCCTGGCGCTGGCCGAGGGGTCGGCGACCGACTGGCTGCCGCTGCTCATGGTCGACGGCCACGGCGTCTCCGCCACCGTCGGCACCGTGGTGTTCACCGCCTTCGCCGCGGCGATGACCGTCGGCCGCTTCCTCGGCACCCCCCTGCTGGCCCGCTTCGGCAAGGCGACCGTGCTGCTGGCGAGCACCCTCGTCTCGGCGGTCGGGATCGGCATCGTCGTCTTCGCCGACAACGCCGTCGTGGCCGGCGCGGCCGTCGTCCTCTGGGGCCTGGGCGCGGCCCTCGGCTTCCCGGTCACGCTCTCCGCCGCGGGCGAGAGCGAGGACCCGACCTCCGCCGTCGCCGCCGTCGCGACCGCCGGCTACATCGCCTTCCTCGTCGGCCCGCCCCTGCTCGGCTTCCTCGGCGAGCACTTCGGCCTCCGCGGCGCGATGGCCGTCGTCCTCGTGCTGGTCGCCCTCGCCTCGCTGCTCACCTCGGCCGCGAAGCCCCGCGTCCCGCGCGAGCCCGTCCCGGCCTGACCGGCGCGCCCTCGGCCGCCGATCGCTCCGCGAACCATGCCGATCGCGTTACCCGCGGAGCGGGCCCGTGCAAATGGATCGAGGACCCCGCAGCGGGCCCGCCCATGCTGATCGACCAGCCCGCCGAGCGGCTCTGCCCATGCTGATCGAGTAGCCCGCGGAGCGGGCGTATCGAGATCCACCACCGTCAGCACCTGAGTCTGCAGACCCGCCCTGCCGGTGACGACGGGTCTCGATACGCCCCTGCGGGGCTACTCGACCAGCAAAGGCTGCGGGCAGCTCTTCCAAGTGGATCCGCCGGCAGGCTCGGCCTCAGGCCGTCGCGTCCGCGACCACCCAGGGGAAGGCCTCGGCCTTCGAGCGGGCGCCCTGGCGGGCCTTCGAGCGGTTCGGCTCCTCGACGTCGGCGAGCAACCGCTCGGACTGGCGGACGAGCTCGGCGAAGCGCTCGGTGTCGAGCCAGTCAGGGCGCATCGCGAAGACGAGGTCCTCGGTGGCGGTGTTGCCGCTCGCGCCGGGAGCGAACGGGCAGCCGCCCAGACCGCCGAGCGCCCCGTCGACGACGGTCGCGCCGGCGCGGACGGCGCTCAGCGCGTTGACGACGCCGGCTCCCCAGGTGTCGTGACCGTGGAAGACGATCTCGCGCGGCGGCGTCTCGGCGGCGACCCGGGAGACGAGCGAGAACACCTGCTCGGGGTGGGCCTGGCCGAGGGTGTCGCAGATCACGACGTCCTCGGCGCCCGCCGCACGCGGGTCGTTCGCGATCGCGAGCACCCGCTCCTCCGGCACCGGGCCCTCGAAGGGGCAGGTGAAGGACGTGGCGATGCAGAGCTGGATGCGTCCGCCGACCGCGTGCGCGAGGGCGACGGCTTCGGGCATCGCGTCGAGGCTCGCCTCGGTGCTCCGCCCGATGTTGGCGCGGTTGTGGGAGTCGGAGGCCGAGAAGCAGTACTGGAAGTTGCGTGCGCCGGCCGCCGCTGCTCGCTCGATGTGGCGCGGGGTCGCCACCCAGACCCAGCAGTGCTCGAGCTCCTCGGCGGTCAGCGCCGCGACGACCTCGAGCGTGTTGGCCATCGGCGGCACGAGATCGCCCCGGGCGAGCGAGCCGATCTCCAGCTCGGGGACGCCGGCCGCGAGGAGCGCCCGGACCAGCTCGACCTTGCGCTCGGTCGAGAGGAGCTTGCCGGTCAGCTGCAGTCCGTCGCGGAGGGTGACGTCGCGCAGCCGGACGGTGCGGTCGGCGCCGGTCATCGGGTCTCCTCCGCTGCCGCCGCGTCGTGGATCGGCTTCCGTCCGAGCATCTCCAGGACCTCCTCGGTGTCGTGGCCCAGCGCGGGCGCGAGCGTGCGGATGGGGAGCGAGCGGTCGCCGAGCACCGGGACGATGCCGGGGAAGCCGACGCCCTCGATGATCCCGGCGCCCGTGTCGACGTCGAACTTCTGGATCATGCCGCGGGCCGCGTACTGCTCGTTCGTGCTGATGTCGGCGGCGGTGAGGATCGGGCCCGACGGCACGCCGCGCTCGTCGAGGATCGCGAGTGCCGCGTCCGAGGTCGTCGTGGCGGTCCAGGCGCCGATCGCGGCGTCGAGCTCGTCGCGGCGGCGCCAGCGGCCGTCGTTGGTGAGCAGGTCCGGATCCTCGGCCAGGTCGGCGCGGTCGATGATGGCCATCAGCCGCTGGAAGATCGCGTCGCCGTTGGCCGCGACCACGATGCTCGAGCCGTCGCCGCAGACGTAGGCGTTCGTCGGCGCGATGCCCTCCATCCGGCCGCCGACGCGCTCCCGGACGATGCCGTGCGCCTGGTAGTCGGGGATGAGCGACTCCATCATCGAGAACATCGCCTCGTTCAGCGCGACGTCGATCACCCGCTCGACCAGCGGTGCCGGGCCGAGTCCGGCGGCGCGGCGGGTCTCGCGCTGGAAGAGCGCCATCATCACCCCGTATCCGGCGTAGAGGCCGGCGATGGAGTCGCCGATCGAGACGCCGACGCGGACGGGCGGGCGGTCCGGATCGCCGACCAGCTCGCGGAAGCCGCCCATCGCCTCGGCGACCGCCGCGAAGCCCGGCCGGCTGGAGAGCGGACCGGTCTGGCCGAACGCCGAGATGCGGCCGATGACCAGCTCGGGGTTCGCCTCGTTCAGCACGTCCGGTCCGATGCCCCAGCGCTCGAGGGTGCCCGGACGGAAGTTCTCGAGGACGACGTCGCACTCGGCGGCGAGCCCGCGGACGGCGTCGCAGCCCTCCTCCGTGCGCAGGTCGAGCGCGACCGAGCGCTTGCTGCGGTTGAGGGTGTGGAAGAGCATCGACGTCGTCGATCCGGAGTGCAGCCGCCACTTGCGCAGCTCGTCGCCCGTGCCGGGGCGCTCGACCTTGATCACGTCGGCGCCGAAGTCGGCGAGCAGGCGGCCCGCGGTGGGGGCGGCGATGAAATTGCCCAGCTCGAGCACGCGGACGCCGGCGAGCGGAGCGGGAGAGGGAGTCGGAGCGGAGGGAGGTGCGGTGGTCATCACGGCCTTTCGGTCTCCACGAGCGTGCCATGGATCCCGCGCGCCGTCGCCGTCCGGCGCCGGAGACGCCACTCCTCCCCAACGGTGCGGATCGCGGAGCTCTCCACAGTTCGCTCCCGTGGCCCTCTGCCGTGTGGAGGCGAGCAGTACTTTCCTCCCGATGGGGCTGGACCACCGCCCCGGCGCAGGCCCCACGCCACGTCCTCCGGCGCTGATCCGGCTCGGCACCCCTCCCTCGGAAAGGCACGAACGATGACCCACCCCCACGACGAGCTGCCCCTGCGCATCACCGAGCGCTTCGACCTGCCCGACGGCCGGGTCGCGGTCAGCGCCTGGTCGGCCCGCGATCCCGAGCAGCTGGAGCAGCAGCTCCGTACCCGGGCCGGCCGCGCCGACCCGGAGCGCGAGCCCGGCCGACGCCTGCACCTCGTCCGCCCGCCGCTCGTGCGCATCGAGGAGCGGATCGACGGCGTCCTCCAGCCGATCGACCCGCTGCAGCGCGCGGTGGTCGACGTCCGCTGGCGCACGGCGCTGACCCGCTCGCGTCGACCTGCCCGGCTGCGCCGACTCGTCGGCCCCCGTGACCTCCCCACGACCGAGCCCCCATCGGACGTCGCCCGCTGGACCGAGCGGCGCCCGCCGGGGGAGCACCCGGCCGACGGAGAGGAGGCCCCGCTCAGCCCTTGACCGCCCCGGAGTTCGTACGCTTCGCCATGCTCGCTTCGCCGACCGTGTGGCGCCGACAGGCGGAGTGGCCCGACGCGAAGAGCGGGCAGAGCGGCCGTCAAGATCGGCTCGCTCTGCCCGCTCTCGTGGGGCCTGGGTGGAATGTCTCACTCGAACCGTGGCCTACTTGAGCAAGGAGGTGACAGTGTCTTCAGCGTCCCCACCGCCTGAAGTGACCGAAAGCGCCGACGCCGGTCCCGAGGAGGCCTACGGCGGTGAGGAAGATCCACCAGCTCGGCTTGCACTCCGCGGCGGCGGAGAACATGAACCCTCTTCCGGTTCTACTGCCCACGCCGACGGAATTCGACGAAAGCGCTGTACCCGGTCGTGAGCAGCATGATCCCGAAGAGAACGATCCACCACGCGGGTCGGTTCTCGGCGGCGGCGAGGAAGACGAACAGGCTGCCGATCGCGAACATGGTGAGAGCGAACGGCGAACTGTTCCTCTTCTCAGGAGTCAAAGCAGGCCTGCTTTATCGAGATCACCCCGGCCAGTTCCAGGACCAGATCGCCGGCGGCGTTGATGATCGCCTGCCGCCGCTTCTCCGCGTTGGAGGTGGTCTTCCATGCGCGATAAATCACCTCGAAGGCTTTCTGAATGTTTCCGAACCGGGACACCAGGGAGGCGACCTTGTTCGCAATGTTCGCGTTCACTGCCACGGCACCGGCCACTGCGGCCACACACGCGGCTCACCCCCAGGCGTCGCTCGGGTCGGCGATCACGGGGAAGGCAGTCGCCTCGTCGAACTCCACCGTCTGGACGAGGGTGTTCCCGTCCAGGGTGAAACTCGTGCCGACAGGACTGCCCAGGGCGTCGTAGGCCCAGGGGATCTCGTAGCCACCGAGCAGATCACCCGCGGCCGATAGGACGGCGACCGACCCGTCGGGCTCGACGGTCGCGCTGGCGCCGGCGGGAAGCGAGAGGGGGAAGCGGTAATCGTGGGCCGCATCGGCGGAGTCCACCTGGATCAGCGTCTGCGTGCCCTTCTCCGTCGCATAGCTGCTGATCGCTGCGTCACCGAGGGTCGTCGTCAGCACCGGCTCGCCTGCTCCGTCGAAGAGACCGTCCGGGAGAGTGCCCGGGTCGACCACCGCGGAGGACGACACCGCGCCGGGGAGGGTGATGCCCACGGATACCGCTCCGGCGTCGGTCACCACAGTGGTGGTCGCGGGAACGACCTCGGTCGAGAAGTCGGCCGCCGGAGATGGTTCAGTTCTCTCGACTCTAGGGATCGCCTGCGCTGGACTCGCTGCGGCGAGGACGACCGCTGCCGCGATCACACTCGACATGACGACGGTGAAGACCGTTCTGTGATTCTTCTGCATGACCATTAGCTGCACTCCTTCGTGACTGAATGACCGAGGTCTTCGAGCCTGCGAAGAGACTTCGGTCCCGCCCTTCGCGGTTGATCAGGAAGAATACGAGGATGTTTCGCCTTGTGCGGCCGTGATCATGCTCCGCCGGTTATTCGTGCATCTGCGAGGCGACCGAGGCCTCCCGCGCAGTGGTCGATCTCTCCGCCACGCAGTCGTCGCCGTCGACGCAGTGCCGGCGGAATCCGCAGGACCGCGGGCATCGGCGGGTCTCGAGTGTGGCGAGGCCCCCTCGCTTGAAGGCGGTGCTGCGGCGCGTCGAGACGGGCCCGATACTTCGCGCCACGGAAGGTGGCGGCGCAGGATGCGGCAGGGAGGTCATCGGGAGGGAGGCCGACGGCGGTCGTCACTGTCCAGCGGACATCGGAGGCGGCGAGTGTCGCTGGAGCAGGGCGCTTCGTCGGCGCGGCGCGGAACGCGCGCAGAACCGCCGCCCGACGCCTCCTCGGGGTTCCGAAGGGAGTCCGGCGGCGGCGGGACGGAGGTGAGGGCAAGCCGGCCCCGCTCAGCCCTTGACCGCTCCGGACGTCATGCCGGCGACGATCTGGCGGTTGAAGAAGATGTACATCACCAGCGGCGGGATGGTGATGAGCAGCACGTCCATGAAGAGCAGGTTCCAGGACGACACCGACTGCGAGGAGAAGTTGTAGAGCGTCAGCTGCACTGTCGCGTTGTCGTCGCCGGGCAGGAAGTACAGCGCGTAGGTGAAGTCGTTGAACACGGTCACGGCCTGCACGACGATCACCGTCACGATCACCGGCTTCAGCAGCGGCAGCACCACCGTGAAGAAGAGGCGGAAGGGACCGGCGCCGTCGATGGTCGCCGCCTCGTCCAGCTCGCGGGGGATCGTCGAGACGAAGGCGCGGAACAGGAGGATGCAGAAGGAGAGGCCGAACGCGACGTGCACCGCGATCAGGCCGGGCAGCGTCTTGAAGAGCTCGAGGCCCTGCAGGACCCAGATCGTCGGGACGACGGCGGGCGGGATGATCAGGCCGGCCAGGACGAAGCCGTTGACGAGCGGGTTCCATTTCGAGCGGCGGCGCTGGAGGACGTAGCCGACCATCGCGGCCAGGACCACCATCACCGTCACGGAGACGATCGTCAGGATCGCGCTGTTCGCGAAGGCCCGCAGCAGCACGAAGTTCCGCGCCGAGACCACCTCCTGCAGGTTCTCGAGGAACACCCACTGCGTCGGCAGGGTGAAGCCGAGCAGCGACGACTCCTGCTGCGTCTTCGCGGCCGTGAGCACGATGAAGAGGAAGGGGACGATGAAGACGAGGACGGCGAGGACGATCGCGAGGATCCCGCCGCCGTAGCGCCAGGTCCGGGAGCCGCGGCCGACACCGCGCTGGCGCACCTTCGCGCGCAGCGGGTCGTCCTGGAGCGGGGTCGGCGAGAGCGGGGCGGGCGTGAGCGGCGTGGTAGTCACAGCTCCTTGTCCTTCCGGTTGAGCCAGGCCGACAGCGGGAAGATCAGCGCTGCGACGACGAGGAAGAGGATGACGTTGCCGGCGGTCGAGAGTCCGTAGAAGCCGGCCTGGTACTGCTTGTAGTGACCGAGGCGACCACGTCGCTGGTGAAGCCCGGCCCGCCCTTGGTCATCGCCCAGATCAGGTCGAAGGAGCGCAGTCCGCCGATCAACGAGAGCAGGATCACCGTCACGGTGGCGGGGCGCAGCAGCGGCAGTGTGATGTGGCGGAAGTTGTGCCAGGCGCCGGCGCCGTCGACGCGGGCGGCCTCGAAGTAGTCCTGCGGGATCGCGACGATGCCGGCGATGTAGATGAGCGTCGCGAGTCCGACGCCCTTCCAGACGTCGACGAGTGCGACCGAGAAGAGCGCCCACTGCGGGTCGGTGAGCCAGCCCGGGCCGGCGAGGCCGATCGTCGCGAGGCCCTGGTTGATCAGGCCGTCGAACGGGTCGAGCAGCACCTTGAAGGTGATGCCGATGCCGATCGTCGACACCAGCACCGGGAAGAACACCACGCTGCGGAGGAAGCCGCGGCCGATGATCTGCGAGCTCAGCAGCACACCGAGGGCCATGCCGAGCACGATCTTCAGGCCCGAGGTGATCGCCGCGTAGATGAACGTGTTGACGAAGCCGGTCGTCAGCGCCGGGTCCTGGAAGAACTCGACGAAGTTCTCGAAGCCGATGAAGGTCGAGTCGAAGAGCGTCCAGCGGGTGAGGGAGAAGTAGAGGGAGGCGACCGTCGGGACGAGGAACAGGACCACGTAGAAGACGCCGGCCGGGAGGTAGAACCACGTCGGGTACGGGCTCTTCATGGCCTTGCGCCGTTTCGGCGGCTCGGGGGAGCGGGAGGGTTCGGAGCGCCGGGCCGGGCGCTTCTCCATCGTTGCGGTCATCAGATCTCCGTCGATCGGCCGGGGGGAGGGTGGGAGGGCGGTGCGCCCGGGGGAAGGGGCCGGGAGCGGAGGGGCTGCCTCCGCTCCCGGCCCCCGCGGCTCACCAGCCGTCGAGGCCGAGCTGCTTGGCCTGCTTCGTGACGTCGTCGTCGTACTGCTGAGCACCCTCCGCGGCGGGCGTGATGCCCGAGCCGACGGCGACGGTGATCTGCTCGAGCGCCGGTCCCTTGATCGGCGAGAGGAACTCGAGCGCGAGGCCCGTGTCACCGCTGTCGAAGTAGGGCTGCATGTCCGACACGAGGGCGGGCACGTCGTCGGGCAGCGTGCAGCCGTCGATCACGAACGGACCCTGGGGCGCCGCGATCTCGCTCTGGATGTCGCAGCTCTCGGGGGTGACCAGGAAGGCCATCAGCTTCTTGGCGCTCTCGAGCTTCGCGCCCTCGGTCGACTTGGGCACGTAGACCGCGTTGGGCTGCCAGACGGTCAGCGGGTTGGAGTCGGCCGACTCGCCGGGCAGCGGGAAGAGGCCGACCTTGTCGAGCGAGTCCGGGTAGTTCTGGATCAGCGGGCCGGCCGCGAAGGTCAACATCGGGTACTGCGCGCCCTCGCCGGTCGCGACCATGCGGACGCCGTCGTCGTAGGTGGCCGAGGCGTAGTCCTCGTTCACCAGTCCCGACTCGGCGACCTGCTGCAGGTGCTCGAAGCCGGCCAGCGCGGGCTCGTCGACGTACTTGGCCTCGTTGGCCGTGTACTGGGTCGCCCACTCCGGGTCCTGCTCCAGCACGTTGGCGAAGTCGCCGAGCACGAAGAGCTGCGACGTCCAGGTGTCGCCGTAGGTCTGGATGATCGGCGCGACGTCGCCGGCGGCCTTGATCTTCTCGCTGTTCGCGATGAACTCGTCCCAGGTCTTCGGCACGGTCAGGCCGAGCGAGCTGTAGACGTCCTTGTTGTAGAGGACCGCGCCGCCCATCGCCTGGCCGAGCGGGACGCCGTAGAGGTCCGAGTCGGTCGAGACCACGGTGCGGAAGCCCTCGTCGAGCGAGTCGACCCACGCCTCGTCCGAGAGCGGCGCGAGGTTCTGGTCGGGGTTCAGCGCCTGGAAGAGCGAGCCCGAGTTGTAGGCGAAGACGTCGTTCATCTCGCCGGTGGCGAGGCGCGTCTTGACCAGGTTGTCGCCCTCGCTGCCCTGCGGCCGGGTCTCGATGTCGAGGGTGATGCCGTCGTTCTCCTCCTCGAACTTCGTCTTCAGCGCGTCCCAGAGCTCGACGGTCGCCGTCTGGTTGTCGATGAGCACGCTCAGCGTGGAGCCGTCGGCGGAATCGCCTCCTCCTCCTCCGGTGCTGCAGCCGGTGAGCGCGAGAGCGAGTGCCGCTCCTCCTGCGCCGAGGGCGAGCACTGCTCGCCGGTTCTGTCGGGTCGACATCACTACCTCCATGTAGGGACAACTTCTTCGTTGCGGGGGTGCCCGGGGGCTGTCGTCCTGCTCGCCGGACCGTTCGGAAGGCCGGGCCGCGGGGCGACGCAGGGAGAACCTACGTCCGTGTCGTGAAACGTGTCAACGAAATCGGGCAAATTCGTGGATCGATCTACACGATCGGGAATGAACCGTTACAGTGGCGTTCGCGGAGGCCCCGATCGGGGCGCCGTCAGAGCACGGCAGCACGGCAGCACGGCAGCACGGCAGCACGGCAGCAGCGACAGCGCGAGGAGGCGATGATGAGCTCGATGGAGACAGGCCACAGCGGCCCCGCGACGATCCAGGACGTCGCGCTGCACGCCGGCGTCTCGCGGGCAGCGGTCTCCAAGGTCATCCGCAACGCTTACGGTGTCAGCGCCTCGATGCGGGAGCGGGTCACCGCCGCGATCGAGGAGCTCGACTACCGGCCCAGCGTCGCGGCTCGCGCCATGCGCGGCGCCAGCTTCACCATCGGCGTCGAGGTCCCCTCGCTCGGCAACTCCTTCTTCAACCGCATCGTCACCGGCGCCTCCGCGGCGCTCGAGGGCAGCCGCTACCAGCTGATCGTCGCTCCCGCGCAGAGCGACTCCGGCGAGGGCTTCCGTGCGATCGAGGCGCTCTTCGACCGCCAGGTCGACGGGATGATCGCCGTCTCGCCGATGGTCGAGCCCGCCTGGCTCGAGCGGCTGGCCGCCCGCACGCCGATCGTGATGCTCGGCCGGCACGACGACTCCACCGGCTACGACACCGTCACCAACGACGACGTCGCGGGGACCGACCTCGTCCTCGATCATCTGCTGGAGCTCGGGCACCGCCGCATCGCGCACCTCACCATCAGCGACGACATCACCAGCCGGGTGGCCGCAGCGCCGCACTCGGTGCGCCTCGTCCGGTACCGCGAGCGGATGGTGTCGGCCGGTCTCGCGGACGAGCTGCAGGTCGTCCACCTCGGCACGGAGCGCCTCGACGCCTACGAGCGCTCGCTCGAGCTCCTCCGCTCGCCCGACCGGCCGACCGCCGTCTTCGCGGGCAACGACGCGCTCGCCCTCGACGCGCTCTGGGCGCGCGACGAGCTCGGGCTCACCGCGGCCGACGTCGCGATCGTCGGCTACGACGACATCGAGGTCGCCGGCCACCCCGGGATCTCGCTGACGACCGTCGACCAGTCGGGCGAGGAGCTCGGCGACCGCGCTGTGCGCCTCCTGCTCGAGCGCCTCGAGGGCCGGACCGAGCCGGTGCACTTCCAGCTCACCCCCGTGCTGCGCATCCGCTCCTCCTCCGCGCCGGGCACCCCGCGCCACCGGCCGACCGCCCGCGACCACCCCTGACACCCCGACCACTCCGACCATCCCGACCACCCCGACCACTCCTGACAGAAGGACGATGATGACCGACTGGACCGCCCGCTTCACGGCGCCCGCCGCCGCCCTGGACGCCGCCCCGCTGCTCCGCCGCGAGACCGCCCTCGAGACCGGGCACGGGGACGTCGTCTCCGCGACCCTCCGCCTCTCGGCGCTGGGCATCGTCGAGGCCTGGATCGACGGCGAGCCCGTCTCGGACGAGCTCTTCACCCCAGGCTGGACGAGCTACGAGTGGCGCCTGCGCTACTCCGAGCACGACGTCACGAGCCTGATCTCCGGCGACTCCGTGGTGCTCGCCCTCGCGCTGGGCGACGGCTGGTACCGCGGCCGCCTGACCTGGGGCGAGGGCGCCGAGCCCTACGGCGCCGAGATCGCCGGCTTCGCCGAGCTGCGGATCACCTTCGCGGACGGCGCCGAGCAGGTCGTCGCGACCGACGACTCCTGGCGCGCCGCGACCGGATCGACGACCGCCGACAGCATCTACGACGGCCAGGACATCGACGCCCGCCTCGAGCCGCAGGGCTGGAGGAGCGCCGGCTTCGACGACTCCGCCTGGACGCCCACCCGCGAGGTCGACGTCGACCTGTCGAAGCTCGAGCCCTACATCGCGCCGCCGGTCCGCCGTCTGCGCGAGGTCGCGCCGCAGAAGATCTGGACGAGCCCGTCCGGCCGCACCCTCGTCGACTTCGGCGAGAACCTCGTCGGCTGGCTGCGCGTCGAGGTCACCGGCCCGGGGGGGAGCGTCGTCACACTGCGCCACGCCGAGGTCCTCGAGGACGACGAGCTGGGCGTCCGCCCGCTGCGCGAGGCGAAGGCCACCGACCGCTTCACCCTCTCGGGCGGCGCGGACGTCTTCGAGCCGACCCTCACCTTCCACGGCTTCCGCTATGCCGAGGTCGAGGGCTGGCCCGGAGCGGAGATCGCCGACGGCGCCCTCACCGCGGTCGTCGTCTCCAGCGACCTGCGCCGGATCGGCACCTTCCGCAGCTCCGACGACCTCGTCAACCAGCTGCACGACAACGTCTACCGCGGCATGGTCGGCAACTTCCTCGACGTGCCGACCGACTGCCCGCAGCGCGACGAGCGCCTCGGCTGGACCGGCGACATCGCCGCCTTCGCCTCGACCGCCGTCTACCTCGCCGACGCCGAGGACTTCCTCCGCGACTGGCTGCGCGACCTCGCCCTCGAGCAGGCGCACCACGACGGCGCCGTCCCGTTCGTCGTGCCGGACGTGCTGAAGCGCCGCGCGGCCGAGACCAGCTTCCCTCCCATGGACTCCACTGCGCTCTGGAGCGACGCCGCGGCCTGGGTGCCGTGGGCGGTCTGGGAGGCCTACGGCGAGCCGGTCGTGCTCGAGGAGTCGTTCGCGTCGATGGCCTCACACGCCCGCCGGGTGCGCTCGAAGCTCTCCGACTCGGGGGTCTGGGACACCGGCTTCCAGTTCGGCGACTGGCTCGACCCCGACGCCGCGCCCGACAAGCCCGCCGACGCGAAGGCCGACACCGGCGTCGTCGCCACGGCCTGCGCCTACCGCACGGCCCGCATCGTCGCCGAGAGCGCCGCCGTGCTCGGCCGCACCGAGGACGCGCAGGAGTTCACCGAGATGGCGGCGCAGCTGCGCGAGGCCTTCCGCGCGAAGTACGTCGCGGACCAGCGCGTCTTCAGCGACTGCACCACCGTCTACTCCCTCGCGATCGTCTTCGGCCTGCTCGACGACGACGAGCTCGGCTGGGCCGGCGACCGCCTCGCCGAGCTGGTCGCCGAGAGCGGCTACACGATCTCCACCGGCTTCGCGGGCACGCCCTTCATCACCGACGCGCTCTCCTCGACCGGCCACATCGACGCCGCGTACCGCCTGCTGCTGCAGCGCGAGTGCCCGTCCTGGCTGTACCCGGTGACGATGGGCGCGACCACGGTCTGGGAGCGCTGGGACTCGATGCTGCCCGACGGCACCATCAACCCCGGCGAGATGACGAGCTTCAACCACTACGCGCTCGGCGCCGTCGCCGACTGGCTGCACCGCGTCGTCGGCGGCCTCGCGCCGCTGGAGCCCGGCTACTCCCGCCTGCTGGTCGCACCGCAGCCCGGCACCGACCTCGACTGGGCGGAGTCCACGCTCGAGACCCCGCACGGCCTGGCCTCGGTCCGCTGGGACCGCCGCGGAGACGCGATCGAGCTGGCCGTCACCGTCCCGGAGGGCGCGACCGCCGTCGTCCGCACGGCCGGCGCCGAGGACCGCGAGCTCGCCTCGGGCGCGCACACGCTGACGCTCTGAGGGAGGAGGGCCCGACGCTTCCGAGCGTCGGGCCCTCCTCCCTCAGACCTCCGCGATGTGGTCGCGGACAAGGGTGCCGAAGCGCCCTCTCGGAACGGGCGAACCGCGGAGCATCAATTTGAGCCCGGGTGATCCGGCGATGCGCCGGAGTGCCAGTGCCGCATCGCGCCGAGCCCCGGACTGCGCATCCTCGCCGATCCGCCACCCGCCGATGTCCTCCGCACGGTGCGCATCTCTGATCTCCATCAGGTTGTAGATGTCGACGAGATCCTTCTGGGCCCGGCGCGACTCGTAGGCGA
Source organism: Rathayibacter sp. VKM Ac-2928 (assembly GCF_022815545.1). Classification (NCBI taxonomy): domain Bacteria; kingdom Bacillati; phylum Actinomycetota; class Actinomycetes; order Micrococcales; family Microbacteriaceae; genus Rathayibacter; species Rathayibacter sp. VKM Ac-2928. The sequence continues at coordinate 235,560 of NZ_JALGRU010000003.1, read as the reverse complement.
GTGCTTTGATGATCAGCGCTCGCTCGACGCCGGGGACCCGAGTCGAGAACGCGAGGTGCGTCTCGTCGAGCAGGACCGCCGTCACGCCGAGTTCGAGCGTTCCGTGCAGTGCCAGATCCAGATCGGGCGCACTGTCGAATCCCCGGCCGCCGTGCTCGGTGCTCTCGAACCTTCCCGTCAGGGACGGCACCAGGACATCGATCACCCGTGCACCCGAGGTGTAGTGGTTGCCTGCCGCCGGCGTGTATCCGAGCCCGATCAGCACGTCGTGCAGCGTCCCCTGGGCGGCGATGAGCGGGGACACCGCGGCATCCGCGTCGGCGGTCCGGCGCACGATCGATCCCGGACTCGGGTACGCACCGGAGAGAAGTGCCACCATCTGCCCGCCGACGATGCAGGCGTCTTCCATGTCGGCGATCGCGAGCGACGCGTCCTTCAGGGCGTGGAGCGCGGCGTCATCGGCTCCGGACGTCGAGGGAAGGACGACGGACCTCATCTGAACCATGCCAGCTCCTTGTCGAGGAGGTGATCAACGGCCTCGTCCACGTCGGAACCACCGGTCCGCTTCAGATCCCAGGCGGCGATGAGCGGGTCGACCGTCCTCCCGGTCGGATACCACGCGGTCGCCGTCGCCCAGAGAGTCCGGTCCGCCGGAACGACGACCCGCAGCGTGGCCTCAGGGGAATCCGTCTCCGCGAAGCCCGACGACTCCAGCGGGAGGCTGCTCTCCGCGTAGAGGACGGCGGACGTCGGGATCCTCCAGGGGGCGATCGCGTCGGCGGCGCTGTCGCCGGAGAGCAGTGCCCTCGGGCCCGACTTCCAAGCGCGTTCAGCCTGTTCGATCACCGGCCGGCTCGAGTACCAGAGCTGCGAGAGGCCGCCTGCGCCCGGATAGTCCGTGAGGAACCGCTCGAGGAGTGAGCGGGGGTCGCGCGCGATCCATCCACGGGTGGTCTTCTCCGCCAGGCCCGAGTCGGCTGCGAGCAGATTCGAGACGGTCACCTGCGAGACGCCGCACTCGCGCGCCAGGTCTGCCTGGAACCGAGGTTCGGGCGTCCTCGTCAGGACTCGCTGGAGCGCGAAGAGCGCGGAGGACACGCGCCGGTGCCCGCTGTTCGGCTGCCGATCGTCCGCTGCCGGGGTGAGTTCTTCTCCGCGAAGGATGACGACTCCATCGGTGGTGCCGAAGAGCGCCACTCGAGGATCGGCGAGCGCGACACGTCGGCTGATGCTGTTGATCCGGGGGGTCACGAATCCGATTGTCGTTCCTGCAGCCGCCGCCCCCACCTGCTGGCGCATTTCGCGCGCGGTGGGAGGACGGGACAGGAAGACGAGGCGCACATCGATCCGCGCTCCGGAGGGAGGGGTGATCTGCACGTCGCGCGGGCTGAGGATGCGCGCTGCTGCTCCTGCGTCCGAGAGCAGCTCCTGGAGCGGTATCGCAGCGTCGACTCGGGTCATGAAGGCAGGATATAACCGTTTGAACGATTCTGTTCAGAAGGTTATATCTGACTGTTTGCTGGGTGGTCCTCAACGCGTCGCGCGTCACGCTGCGACGGCGTCCTCCAGCGGGTCGGTGGGCTCGTCCGGCTCGAAGGAGTCCGGCTCGGCGAGGACCGCGACCGGCGCCAGAGGGGCCATAGCCTCGGAGTCCGCGTCGTCCCGCACCGGTGCCGCGACCTCCGCCAGGCGTACGCGCTCGACCGCTGCGATCAGCACGGCGAAGGCGACCTCGAGGGTGTCGGTGTCGCGCAGCAGGACGCGCTCGCCGGTCGCGGCGTCCAGGCGCAGGGTGCGGAAGACGGGCTGCGGCAGGTCGTCGGCGAAGGTGATCAGGCCGTGGACGACACCGGTGCGGCGGGCGCGGGCGATCCAGCGGTTGGAGTGGGTGCGGAGAAGGATCATGACCGGGACCGTCCTGGCTGCTGGTGGTGCGCGGTGAGGGGGGGGGAAGTGGATCCTCTCCGAGCATCCTGCACAGGAGCCGCGTGTGCCTGTGCTTGACAGAAGAGTCCTCGCGCGTCAGCGCACCCGGGCGCGCACACCGGCCGCTGCGCGCAGGGCCTCGACGAACTCCGGCACCACCGGATTCCCGGTGTCGCGCACGAGCACGCCGATCTCGCGGACGGCCCGCGGGTCGTCGATCGGGATCTCGCGCACGCCGTCCTCGATCGACGACGGGCTCGGCGGCAGGATCGTCAGACCGAGGCCCGCCGCGGCCAGTCCGCGCGCCGCACGGTAGTCGCCGACCTCGAAAGCCGGCTCGGGATCGTGCCCCTCGAAGGACAGCAGTCGCCGGGCCGACTCGTGCAGGCCGTAGCCGGGCGAGAGCATGATCAGGTCGAGGCCGCGCAGCTCCGCCACCGTCACGGAGCGGCGGGAGGCGAGCGGGTGCCGGTCGTCGACGACGGCGAGCAGCGGCTCCGTGTAGAGCGTGGTCGTGGTGGTGCCCGGCAGCTCCGGCGGGTCGGCGACGATCGCCAGCTCCGACTCGCCGTCGGCGACCGCCCGCAGGCACAGCGCGCGCGAGCCGTGGCGGAGGCCGAAGCCGACGCGCGGCCAGCGGCGGCGGAAGCGCCGGATCACGTCGGGCACGAAGGTCTCGCCGAGCAGGGTCTGGAAGGCGATCGCGATGCGGCCGTCCTCGAGGTCGCGGGCCTGCTGCACCTCGGTCAGGCCCGCGCGGATCAGCGCGAGGCCGTCCTGCGCGACGTCCGCGAGCCGCCGGCCGGCCTCGGTGAGCACGACGCCTCGGCCCTCGCGGCGGACCAGGGGAGCGCCGACCAGCTCCGACAGGCGCGCGAGCGAGCGGCTCGCGGTGGGCTGCGGCACGCCGAGCTCGGCGGCCGCGGCGGTGACGCTCCCGGTCTGCGCGACGGCGACGAGCGTCGGCAGCAGCCGGAGGATCGCGGGCTCATCCATGTCTGCAGCGTATAGGTCGGCACGCGACAGGCATTGGTCATGCGTTCGCCGCGGTTCTAGCCTCGGAGGATGAGCACCAGCGTCCGCCCCGCCGTCGACGCTCCTCCCGTCTCCCAGCGCCGGCTGACGATCGCCCTCCTCGCCGCCGGGCTCGCGACCTTCGCCGAGCTCTACGCCGTGCAGGGCGTGCTGCCGCAGTTCTCCCGCGAGTGGGGGATCTCCGCCTCGGACGCCGCGCTGACCGTCTCGGCGGCGACCGTCGGGCTCGCGCTCATGGTGCTGCCCTGGGCGTCGATCGCCGAGCGGATCGGACGGCTGGAGTCCATGCGGATCGCGGTGCTCTCCTCCGTGGTGCTCGCCCTGCTCGCCTGCGTTGCACCGTCCTTCGAGGTGCTGCTCGTGCTGCGCTTCCTCAGCGGCGCGGCGCTCGGCGCGGTGCCGGCGCTCGCCGTGGCGGCGATCCACGACCGGGTCGGCGGGGCGGGCGCGACCGCCGCCGCGGCGGCCTACGTCTCCGGGACGACGCTGGGCGGAGCCGCCGGACGGCTTCTCGCCGGTCCGCTCGCCGCCGTGGTCGGCTGGCGGGGCGCGCTGCTCGCCGTCACGATCGTCTGCGCCCTCGCGGCCGTCGCGTTCGTCCTGCTCGCTCCCCGCGGCGGTGTCGTGCGGGCGCCGCGGAGCGAGGGCGGCTGGCGCGGGAAGATCGCGCAGGTGCTCCGCGACCCGGTCCTGCTCGCGGTCGCCGCGCAGACGTTCTTCGTCGTCGGCGTGTTCGTCGCGGTGTACAACTACCTGGCGTTCCGGCTCGAGGCCGCGCCGTTCGCGCTGCCGCCGGCGCTCGTCTCGCTGCTCTTCCTCACCTATCTCGCCGGGACCGCGACCTCCCGGCTCGCCGGTGTCTGGGCGCCGCGCCTGGGCCCGCGGGTCGTGATGCGGATCGGCGTCGCTGCGATGATCGTCGGGCTGCTCGTGATGCTCTCCGAGCTGATCGTGGTCGTCGTCGTCGGGCTCGTCCTCTTCTCGGCCGGCTTCTTCGCCGTGCACGCCACCGGCGCGGCCTGGACCGGCGCGCGAGCGGCCCCCGCCCTCCGCGGCCACGCCGGCGCCGTCTACACGATCGCCTTCTACCTGGGCTCGGGCGTCGGCGGCTGGCTGCTCGGCTTCGTCGTCGAGGCGGGCGGCTGGGGCGCGCTGACCGCGGTGATGACCGCCCTGCTGCTCGTCGGCGCTGGCTGCGTGAGCCTGCCGAGCCGCGCGAGCGTCGCCTCCGCGCGCTGAGCGCCGCGCTCGCCGTTCGTCGCGGGTCTGCGACAGGATGGGGGCTCGCGCACGGAGTGGGGGACTTCATGACCGACAGCACCCGGACGGATCCGCGGTTCCATCCCGCCTATCAGCGGGGGTATCAGGGGCAGGGGGCGCCGAGCGCCTCCGTGGTGCCGGCGGAGGAGCGGTTCCGCCGGCCGCGCGGAGGCGATACGACCGAGGGCCGGCGCCGCTCGACGACCGTGGAGGACGCTCGACCGCTTCGAGTGCGGCGACCGAGTTCCGCGCTGCGTCCAGAGCCCGTCCTTCCGTCGGCCGCCCCGCCGCTGCCGAGTACCTCCGCTGCGGTCGTGGGGGACGGCGAGCAGGTGCCGATCGACGACGTCGCGACGGAGTCCGGTCCGGCATCGCCGCGAAGGCCGTCCGCGCTCGATCGCCGGATCCCGCTCGCGCTCGCTGTGCTGGGCGTGCTCTTCCTGGTCTCCGGAGTGGGTCTGATCTGGTCCGCCACGTCGTCGATCTACGGGAGCATCGGAGTCCAGCCGAACGAGTTCGATCAGTTCGTCGGCGCGATCACCAACTACCTGGCCGGCCCTGCCATCACCATCGGGCTGCTCTCGATCGGCGCGGCGATCGCGCTGCGGGCGGCACGCTCATGAGCGGCCGCGGTGGCTGGTGGCCCCTGCTCCTGGGCTACACCGCCCTGCTCTGGGCGCTGGCGCTCGGGGCCTGCTGGGTCTCGGCCGTGCAACCCGACAACTGGAGCTACACCGAGGGCGACCAGGTTCCGCTGGCCGCGATCGTGTCCACTCTGCTCTGGCCCGGTGCGCCGGCACTCGGCACAGCGGCCTTCGCCATGACAGCGACGGCCCTCGCGATCGGGCTCCTGCGCGCCGGCCGGGGTGCCATCGCCGAGGATGTCGACGGTGACGCGGAGGAGGACGTCGAGCTCGGCGAGGGTGTGCTCGTCGAGCTGCTGCCCGCGGGAGGCGGTCGCGGACCCTCCTGACGATGCGGTCCCCTCCACAGGCGGCCGTGCGACAGGATGGGACTCCGAGCGCACGAGGCGGGGGCGGTCATGGTCGACAGCAGCAGAACGGATCCGCGGTTCCACGCCGCCTATCAGCGCGGGTACCAGGGGCCGGCGCCGGAGGTGCGCCGCCGCGAGGAGGACGCGTACCGGCGTCCGCGGCGTGCGGGCGCACGAGTGCCGCACGTGGATCCGAGCCCGCGCGTGGAGGCGGCCGAGCCGGAGTCGCCGCTCGCCGCCCTCTCCTCCGTACCGGAGCCCGCCGCTGTCGAGGCCGCCGAGGATCAGGACGTCGCGGAGACGCCGCAGCCCGAGGCGCCGACGGCGGTGCGTCCTCTGGGCCGCCGGGTCCCGCTGACGCTCGCGATCGCCGGCGTCGTGCTCATCCCGCTCGGGCTGGCCGCGCTGTGGTGGTCGACGCTCGCCATCTACACGACGAGCACCGTCTACGAGCGGCTGGAGTACGAGCAGTACGTCCGGCTGCTGCTGCAGTTCAGCGCCACACCGCTGCTGACCGTGGGCTTCACCTCCCTCGCCGCCGCCGTCGTCGTGCAGGCCGTCCGGCGGTCGCGCGCATGACGCCGGGTCGCGCCTGGTGGATCGGGGCGGTCGTCCTCGATCTGGTCCTCTGGGCCGCGCTGCTCGCGATCCCGGCGATCATCCTCGTGCTGCCGAACCAGTGGCAGGGCGACTCGCTGACCGCGCCGATCGAGATCGTCTGGCGGGCGGCGCTGTCCCAGGCGGCAGGGCCGGTGATGACCGCGGCGCTCGGGCTGCTCGTGGTGCTCGCGGTCGCGGCGGCGCAGCATCGCCGGAGGCGGCCCGCAGCGCCCGACGGCCAGGACGCCCCCGACGGCCGGTCCGAGGCCGAGCTCGTCGACCGCTGACGCCGGACCATGCTGATCGAGTAGCGCCCGGAGGGCGCGTATCGAGATCCACCGTCTGCCGGAGGGTGGGTCTCGATACGCCTCTGCGCGGCCACTCGACCAGCATGCAGCGGTCGCTCCGCTGCTACTTCGCGAGGGCTCCGAAGCGGAAGAGGTAGGTCGCGTCGAGGGTGTCCTCGATGCCGGTGACGCCCGAGGCGGCGACGACGGTCTCGCGGCCCTGGAGCAGCGGGACGATCGGGGCGTCCGCGGCGGTCTGCGCCTGGATGGCCTCGATCGCGGTGGCGCGAGCGGCGGGGTCGGTCGCGGTCGCCTCGGTGTCGATCAGCGCGTCGACGGCCGGGTTCGAGTAGCCGTTCGCGACGGAGGCACCGGTGGTCGAGTAGGCCGAGCGGAGGAAGTTGTCCGGGTCCGGGTAGTCCGGGAAGAAGCCGAGCTGGTAGGCCGGGTAGCCTGCGTCCGGCGAGAGCTGCTTCACGTAGCTGGTCCACTCGGTCGACTGCAGGTCGACGGTGAACAGGCCCGACGACTCCAGCTGCGACTTGATCAGCGCGTACTCCTGGTCGGAGTCGGGGCCGTAGTGGTCGGAGGTGTACTGCAGCGGCAGGGTCACCGGGGTCGAGACGCCGGCGGCGCTGAGGATCGCGGCGGCGGCGTCCGCGTCGGGGGTCGTGCCGTACGCGTCGGCGAAGGCCTGCGTCGCGCCGGTCTGCCCGTCGAGCACCACGGAGTAGGCGGGCGTGTAGGTGCCGCGGTAGACCTGCTCCGACAGCTCGTCGCGGTCGACCAGCGAGGCGACGGCCTGGCGGATCGCGAGCTTCTGCTCGGGCGTGCCGCCGGGCTGGGTGTTCACGTTGAAGGTGAGGAAGCGCACCGAGCCGCCGGGGCCGTCGACGACCTGCAGGTCGGAGTTGCCGCGCAGGTCCTCGACGTCGGTCGCCGTGAGCGAGCGGTAGGCCACGTCCACGGCGCCGTTCTCCACGTCGAGGCGCAGGTTCGTCGACGAGGTGTACGGCCGCAGCACGACGTCGGCGGTCTTCGGCGCGGGGCTCGAGGTCGACTCGTTCGCCGCGAGCTGCAGCAGCCCGCCGGCCTCGTAGTTCTGCACCGAGTACGGCCCGGAGCCGATCACGTCGGCGTCGTCGAGCAGCGCGTCGGCGGGGAAGACCTCCTCGTCCACGATCGGCCCGGCCATGCTCGAGAGCACGTAGGGCCAGGTCTGGTCGTTCGGCACCGCGAGGGTGAAGACGACGTCGTCGCCGTCCTGCGCGACCGACTCCATGTTCGCGAGCAGCGGCGAGGGGCCGTTGTCCGCGGCGATGTCGACGACGCGCTGGAACGAGAAGACGACGTCCGACGCGGTCAGCTCGTCGCCGTTCGAGAAGGTCAGGCCGGGCGCGATCGAGCAGCGGTAGGTCGTCGCGTCGTCGAAGCCGCACTCCTCGGCGGCCTCGGGGACCGGCGTGGTGGAGCCGTCCGCGTAGCTCAGGAGGTGCTGGTAGATCTGGTTCTGCGGCGTGAAGCTGCCGCGGTCCCAGGCGCCGGCCGGGTCGAGCGAGACGATCGAGTCGGTCGTGCCGATGACGAGGCGCTCGCCCGAGGCGGAGTCGCTCGAGCTGCCGGGGGCCGTGCAGCCGGCGAGGGCGACGGCGGTGCCGAGGGCGGCGAGGGCGCCGAGGGCGCGGAGTGTCTGCATGCTGCTGCTTTCGTCCGTGGTGCGGGGGAGTGGTGGAGATCTAGAGAGTCGCGAGCCGGAAGCGGTCGAGCGCATCGGCGCCGTCGACCAGGTCGGCCAGCAGCTCGCCGAGCACGGGCCCGAACTTGAAGCCGTGGCCGGAGAATCCGGTCGCGAGGGTGACGCGGCTGACGCGGTCGAGCACGAAGTCCTCCGTCGGCGTGATGTCGTAGAGGCAGGAGATCGGGTCGGCGCTCGCCGCGTCGACGCCGGGCAGCCAGTCGGCGACGTACTCGACGAGCCGGGCGAGCCGCTCGGGTTCGGCGCGGAAGTCGCGGTGGTCCGGATCGACGACGCGGCCGGTGCCGTGCTCGCCGACCTTCACGCCGACGCCCGGGGTCGCCAGGCCGTAGATCGTCGGCTCGTCGCCGCGGTGGTGCACGAAGCTCGGCCAGGCGTCGAGCGGCAGATCGGTCGTGAAGTGCGCGGGCTGCTCCTGCGTGATTCGCAGCGGAGGGAGGGAGCGGCCGGCCGCGGCGACCAGCCCGCCGACGAGTCCCGGCGTCCAGGAGCCGCCGGCGACGACGACCGCGTCGGCGAGCAGCGGACCCTCGTCGGTGACGACGCGGACGCCGCCCTCGCGCTCCTCGATCGCCCGGACGCCGGTGCTCGCCCGGACGACGACGCCGTGCGACTCCGCGGAGGCGAGCAGCGCCTCGATCGCGGCGGCCGCGTCGAGCCGGCCGCCCTCGGGATGCAGCAGCACGTCGGTCTCGAAGCGCAGGCCGGGCCAGCGTGCGGAGGCCTCGGCCGCGTCGAGGCGCTCGCAGGGGATGCCGTCGCGGGCGAAGGCCTCCTCGATCGCGAGCAGCGCGGAGGCGTCGCCGTGGTCGATCGCTCCGGTCGCGGTGAAGAGGCTCCGGCCCGACTCCCGCTCGAGCCGCGCCCACTCGGCGGCCGCCCGTCCGGTCAGCGCTCGGTAGTCGTCCTCCGCGTAGCCGCGGCGGAAGATGCGGGTCTCGCCGTGCGAGGAGCCGCGGTCGTGGCCGCGCTCGAAGCGCTCGAACAGCAGGACCCGGTCGCCGCGCTCGGCGAGGGAGCGCGCGGCGGCGGCGCCGACGAGGCCCGCGCCGACGACGACGACGTCGCGGCCTGTCATCGGGCGGTCACCGCGTCGACCAGGCGCCGGGCCGGCATCGCCGCGCGCACGGCGGCCTCGTCGGGGAACTGCTGAGCGGCGAAGCGGGCCGGGGCGTAGAGCTCGGCGTCGCCGAGGGTCGTGGTGCCGTGGAGGACCAGCTCGGCGACGAGACGGCCGAGACCGGGCCCGTGCGTCACTCCGGACTCGTTGTCGCCCGCGGCGACGAACAGCCCGGGCAGCTCGGGGACGGGGCCGGCCAGGAAGCGGCGGTCGGCGGTGTAGGAGACGACGCCCTGCGTCCACTCGGTCTCGCGCAGCGCGTCGGCGGAGGCGGGGATCAGGCGGGCGATCAGCGGAGCGAGGTGCGCGTCCATCGCCTCGATCAGGTCGGTGCGCTGCGGGCGGCGGTCGGCGGCGGACTCGCCGAGCGGCTGGTAGCCGACGCCGTTGCCGTAGGTGAGGCCGCCGAGGTGCTCGCGGACCCAGAGGCCGCCGAGCTCGGGCAGCATCAGCGTCGGCAGGTGCGGGAGGCCGAAGGGCGCGGTGGTGAGGCGGCTCGCGACGACGCGGGCCAGCGGGAGGCCGCGGCCGAGCGGGGCGAGCAGCTCGTTCGTCCAGGAGCCCGCGGCGAGCACGACGCTGTCGCCGGAGAAGGTGCGGCCGTCGGCGGTGCGGACGCCGCTCGCGCGGCCGTCGGTCGCGAGGACCTCGGTGACGGGCGCGTGCTCGACGATCTCGACTCCGGCCGCGCGGGCCGCGGCGACCAGGGCGAGCCCGGCGTCGGGGGCGCTGATCTGGATGCCGTCGGGCTGGAAGAAGCCGCCGGTGACCGCGTTCGCGTCGAGGCCGGGGACGAGCTCGGCGGCCTCCTGCGGCGAGAGCTCGCGGGAGCCCTCCGGGCGCAGCGGGTGCTCGACGAGCGGGCCGAGGTGGTCGCGGACGCCCTCCTCGGTGACGGCGAGCCAGGCGCTGCCGGTCTCGCGGAGGAGGATGTCGACGCCGCCGCGGTCGGGATCGACGGCGAGGGCGCGGTAGAAGTCGAGGCCGTACTGCTCGAGGTCGCGCTCCGACTCGTTCCAGTACCAGGCGTAGCCCGCGGCCCACAGGCCGACGAAGCCGGCGCCGGCCGCCGTGGTGCCGCGCGCCGCGTCCCCCGACTCGACCAGCGTGACCCGGGCGCCTCCGCGCGCGAGGTGCAGCGCAGTGGCGGCCCCGAAGAGACCGGCCCCGACGACGACGACATGCCTACTCATACTCGGTATCCAACCAGCGGGGCCCCTGCCGGTCGAATCGATATGACGCCCCGAGTCCTCCCTCCCCCCCGCGAGATGCCACTTGTGCACGCTTCTTACGGCGTGTCGTGTACATAAGTGGCATCTCGCGGCGCGCTACGGGGCGCGCACCAGGTCAGGGGGCGGGGAGGAAACGGTTTCGGTAGGGTCGGGGCACCGTTGAGAGGAGGGCCTGTGGCCCGCACGCCGGACACGCGCGTCACGCTGGACGTCGTCGCGGCGCATGCGGGCGTCTCGAAGGCGACCGCGTCGAAGGTGCTCAACGGGCGGCCCGGCGCGTCGGCGGCGACGCGCGCGCGGGTCGAGCAGTCCCTCCGCGAGCTCGGCTACAGCCCGAGCACCCGGGCGCCCCGGGTCGGCGGCGGCGTCACCGTCGTCTTCGACACCCTGCTCAGCGTCTACTCGCTGCGCGTCCTCGAGGGAGTGGTCGGAGGTGCGCAGAGCGAGCGCGTCGACGTCACGACCGGCGTCCTCGCGCCGAGCGGCTCCGCCGACGAGACGTTGCGCTTCGACGCAGCGTTCGTCCGCTCGGTCGCGGCGAAGGGGCACCTCGGGATCCTCGCTGTGACCACCGCCATCGACGCCGAGATCGTGGCCGCTGCCGCGGAGGCAGGGCTGCCGCTCGTCGCGGTCGACGCACCGAATCCGCTCGACCCGTCCGTGGTCAGCGTCGGCTCGAACCACTGGGTGGGCGGGCAGCAGTCCACCGAGCACCTCGTCTCGCTCGGCCACCGGAGGATCGCCTTCGTCGGCGGCGACGCCGGTAACCCGGGGCTGCGTGCCCGCTACGGCGGCTACCGAGAGGCGCTCGCCGCGGCCGGCCTGCCGGAGGACCCGGCCCTCGTCTCCGAGCGGGGGATGGGATCCGCCGAGCACGTGGTGCCGGAGCTCTTGGCTCTGAACGATCCGCCGACGGCCGTCGTCGCCACGAACGACATCGACGGCCTGCAGACGATCCGCGCCGCGATCGCGGCCGGCCTGCGCGTCCCCGAGGACCTGAGCGTGATGGGCTACGACGACACCTTCGCCGCGCTGCCGACCGCCGTGCTGCTCTCGACCGTGCACACGCCCATGCACGACCTCGGCCGTCTGGGCCTCGAGACCCTCGTCCGGATGCACGACGGCATCCCGCCCCTCTCGCACCGCATCGAGCTGGCCACCAGCCTCGTCGTCCGCGAGTCGACGGCCCCGCCGCGCGCCTAGACCCCTGCTCGGTGCGGGCGGCGGTCAGGCCGTCGCGCCCCGCGAGGCGCGCCGCACGCCGAGCAGCACGACCAGGCGGAGGAAGCCGACGAGGCCCGTGCCCAGCAGCGCGGCGAGGAGCAGCAGCACGGCGACTCCCGCGACCCAGGTGGTGTCGCCGCTGACGTCCTCGACCAGGAACTCGAGGCAGAACAGCGCGAGGCCGGCGTAGGCGAGGACGAGCACGATGATCGTGCCGGGGCGGCGCAGGCGCTGCCGCGGGGTGCGCCAGAGGGCCGGCGGCTCGAGCCAGCGGCGGAGCAGACGGATGACGAGGGTGCCGACGAGGCCGGTCAGGCCGGCGCCGATCAGGACGACGCCGGAGGAGCCGAGGGGCGTCGAGTTCAGGCCGGCCAGCGACAGAGCGATCCCGACGCCGATGAAGACGGCGCCGAGCCCTCCCGCCGCCATCGCCGACCACATGCCGAAGCCGCCGCGGAGCACGCTCTCGCGCTCCGGGCGCGGCTCGAGGGGGGCGTCGACGAGGCGCTGCGGAGCGGGCGGGGCGGGGGACGCGGGAAAAGGGGTGGCGGAGGCGGCGGCGGGCTCGCCCCACGCGGGCGTTGCCCCCGTCGTCTCGACCACGTTCTCGCGGACCGGGATGTAGCGCAGCGGGGCGTCGATGCGCACCTCCGGCCGGCCGCGGACGACGGCCGTCGCGCTGACGGGGACGCCGCGGGAGAGGAGGAGCGGCGCGAGCAGCAGGGAGCCGGACGGGTCGATCGACCACTCGGGGGTCTGCGGCGGGGCGCCGTACCACTCGGCGGAGGAGGAGCCGGCGAGGACGAAGGAGATCGGGCGGTCGGCGACGAAGGTCGTCGGCGGGAGGTCGGTGCGGCCGAGGTTGCGGACCGTCGCGGTGACCCGCCACCAGTCGTCGCCCGCGTGCGAGAGGCGCACGTCGATGTCGACCAGCGAGGCCGGCTTTGCGCGGCGCTGCCCGATGACGACGGCGACCACGGCGGCAGCCGCGACGATGAGGCCGCCGAGCAGGCCGACGACTCCGAGAACGATCTCCATGGGGCCAGTCAACCATCCGGGCGGGGGCGTGCGGCCGGGGGTGCGGGCGGGGTGGATCTCGATACGCGCGCGCGGCGCGCTACTCGATCAGCATGGAGGGAGCGCTTCACGCGCTGCTCGATGAGCGGGCAAGCCATGGTGGTCGAGTAGCCGCGGAGCGGCGTATCGAGACCCGCGGGCCCCGTTGCGGGGTTTGGCGGCTCGTGGCGGGGTCCGCATACTGGAGGACCGCCCCCAACAGGGAGCGTTCAGCTGCGACAGCGGAGGGTGGAGCGGTGTCGACCGTGCGTGACCGAGCCCCCGCGGCCCGACGAACCGCCAGCATCCTGCCTCTCGCAGGGGGTGCCGCGGGGCTCGTGGTGAGCCTCGCGCTGGCCGTCGTGGCCGCCTCCGTCGCCTCCGCGCCCGTCCGCGTGCTCGGTCTGCCGCTCCCGCTGGTGCGCGGCAGCGCCGTCTGGCTGAGCGTCGCCGGCTACGTCCTGACGCCGCTGCTCGTCTTCCTCGCAACCGGCTGGGACCTCTCCTCCCAGCGCGCGCACTCCCTCCGCGACGCCCGCCGCTTCGTGCCCGACGCCCGCTTCACCCGCGCCCTCTACTGGCTGTCGGCCGCGGCGCTCGTGCTCGGCGCCTGGCACGTCCTCAACATCAGCGTCCCGATCTCCGAGTGGCTGGGCACGTGATCCGCCGCGCCCTCGCGATCGCGGTCACCGCGCTCCTGCTCGTCCTCGGACTCGGGGCGGCGGCGCAGCCGGCGCGCGCGGCGACCACGGGCACCGCCGCCAGCACCGCCTCGCTCACCGACATCGGCCGCGGCGCTATCGAGGACCTGCGCACCTGCCTCTCCTCCTCCGACGTCCTCAACGTCTACTACCTCGTCGACAGCTCCGGCTCCCTCAACACCGGCGGCGACGACGGCCGCGGCTCCGACCCGGACGTCGCGCGGGCCGGCATCCTCGCGGGCAGCCTGCAGGAGCTCGGCGGCCTGCGCGACTCGCTCACGGTCAACTGGGGCGCCGCCTTCTTCAGCCGCGCCTTCGAGCCGGCCGTCGACTGGCGGCCGTGGTCGCAGGAGAGCCCGGAGGCGCTCGCCGGCGTCATCCGCGACAAGACCCCCGGCGGCGGCACCAACTGGCTGGCCGGACTGCAGGGCGTGCAGACCGCGCTGCAGAGCCAGCCGAGCGCCGGCTCCGCCTGCCAGCTGGTGATCTGGCTGACCGACGGCGAGATCGATCTCGGCTCCGCGCAGGCCACCGCCGACGCGACCAACGCGCTCTGCGGCGTCCGGATCGACCCCGACGGCGACGAGCCCGAGGGCAACGGCTTGCTCGCGGCGCTCCGTCAGGCCGGCGTCGTCGTCCTCGGCACGCTCCTGGCCGACGGCGAGCAGCGCGAGGAGGCCCGCGTGATGTGGCCGCTGGTCGAGGGCAGCGGCGCCTATGGCGGCGGCACCGCGACCTGCGGGCCGGCCGTCGCGCCCGAGGGCTCCGTCCGCGGCGCCGTCGTCGACGCCTCCGACCCGGACGCGCTCGCCTCCGTCTTCCTCCAGCTCGGCGCGCGCATCGCCGGCGGCGCGTCCGAGGCGCTCGACGCGAACGGCTCCTTCTGGATCGACCCGGGTGTCGCGCGGATCCAGGCCGTGGTGAAGGACGGCTGGACGCTGCAGGCGCCCGCCTCCTCCGGCCTCGGCACCCTCTCCGCCTCCGCGACCGCCCCCGAGGTCACCGTCACGCAGTCGTCCGGCGTCTCGCGGCTCGAGATCACCGTCGACCGGCCGGAGCTGCAGGGGCAGTGGACGCTGACCTCGCCCGGCACCACCGAGGTCTTCGCGTTCAGCGACCTGCGGATCGTCTTCGACGACGCCAACCAGGTGCAGCGCGGCGAGGACGGCACGCTCTCCGCGACCCTCACCGCCCGCGTCCAGGACCCGGACGGCCAGCCGGTCGACCTCTCCGTCTTCGGGCAGGCGGACTTCACCGCGACCAGCGCCGCCGACGGCGCGACCGCCGACCTGCCGGGCGCCGCGATCGACGCGGCCTCCGGCGTCATCACGATCCCGCTGCCCTCCGACGTCACCGCCTCCGAGCTGCTCGTCACCGCCTCGCTCGACCCGCTGACCACCGCCGAGCACGCGATCGAGCTCGCCCCGGTCACCACGCAGCAGCGGATCACGACCGTGCTGCCCGCCGCCTTCCCGAGCGTCGCCTCGCCGCTCGTGCTCAGCGAGCTGACCGGCGCCGACGGCCGCGCGGAGGGCACTCTCGCGATCCAGGGGCCGACCGCGGGCGGCGACGGCCAGGTCTGCCTCTCCGCCGCGCCGACCGTCACCAGCGACAACGCCGACCGCGCCGACGCCTGGCAGTGGAGCTTCACCGACGAGTCGGGCACCGCCCTCGCGCCGGGCGCCTGCCTCGACGTCGCGCAGGGCGCCGCGCGCACCGTGACCGTCTCGGCCGAGAACCCGGTCGCCGCCGACTCGTCGGTCGCCGCGACCCTCCCGCTCGACGTGCGCACCGCGGGCGGCAGCAGCGCCCCGCAGACCGTCGCGCTGTCCTTCCCGTCCACCTTCCCGGTCAACGCCGCGGCGATCGGCCTGGTCGCGCTCGTCCTCCTGCTGCTCGGCGTGCTCCTGCCGCTGCTCGGCCTGTACCTCTTCAACCGGGCGAAGGCGAAGATCGCGATGAACGGCTCGTTCCAGCGCGGAACGATCCCCGTCGAGATCACGCCCGAGGGCGTCCGCTCCGCGCTGACCCACGGCCGCCTCGACGAGCGCTTCCGCTACCTCCGCAGCGAGACGGGCGTGCGCGAGCTGCCCGACCCCGAGCTCGGCCGGCTCCGCGCGCACGTGCCGTGGTGGCCGCTCAAGGCGCCGAGCTACCGCGTCGGGCCGCCCGCCGGCGGCGAGATCGTCGCCTCCCGCACCGGCACCCGCGGCACCTCCGCGGGGCGCCCGCTCGGCAACGGCGGCGTCGAGTTCTCCGCCCTCCCGCTCGACGTCTTCTGGGCCATCGTGGTCTCGGAGCAGGAGCTCGAGCGCCCCCGCGGCGACGAGCCCGTCCGCGCCACGGCGGTGCTCTACCACCGCGTCGACCGCGACGACGAGGGCCAGTACGAGCGACGCCTCGAGGACCTGCTCCGCGACTCCGGCGAGCCCGCCTGGAAGACGGTCGACGTGCTCCGGCGCGAGCGTGCGGCGAAGCGCCCCGAGCGCCGGGAGCCGCAGCAGCCCGTGCCCGCCGCCCCGCCCGCGGCCGCCGAGGCCCGCTCCTCCGTCCCGCCGCGGAGCGCCCAGAGCGGAACGCCCACCGCGACTCCGCCCCGCCCCTCCTCGCCCCCGCGCCCCGGCGGCCCGCCGCCCCGGACGCAGGGCGCGCCCGGCCGCCCCGGCGGACCGCCGCCCCCGCGGCCCGGCGGCTCCACCCCGCCACCCCCGCCGCCCGGCCGGGCCGGCCCCCGCACCCCTCCGCCCCGCAGTCGCTGACGGCGCTCCGACTCCCGGCACCGCCCGCACGACGACACACGACACACCGCGCTACCGCAGGAACACCGCGCGACCAGACGAAAGCAGGACCTCATGCTCAGACCCTTCCTCCTGATCGGAGTCGGCGGCTCCGGCGGCAAGACCCTCCGCGGCATCAAGTACCAGCTCGAGCTCAAGCTCCAGCAGCTCGGCTGGGAGGGCGGCATCCCCGCCGCCTGGCGCTTCCTGCACTTCGACACCCCCACCGTCCAGGACGGCATGGAGTACCAGGCGCCGTTCCTGCCCCGGCAGGACTACCGCGGCCTGGTCAGCACCGCGGCGACCTTCGACATCGTGCACGGCTCGATCACGAGCGCCCACGCGACCAACAACGCGATGCGCCACGACATCGAGCGCCAGCTGCCCGACCCGCGCCTGGTCAAGGTCGACGTGACCAAGGGCGCCGGCCAGTACCGCGCCGTCGGCCGCGCCGTCGCGCTCGCCGCCACCAAGGAGATCGCCCAGGCCGCGCGTCTGGCGATCGGCAGGATGAACGACGCCGAGTCGCTCGCCGAGCTGCAGACCCTCGGCCAGCGCCTGCGTGCCCGCGTCGACGGCGGAGACGGCAGCCCGATCGTCATCGTGATCTCGTCGGTCGCCGGCGGCTCGGGAGCCGGCCAGTTCCTCGACATCATCGAGATCATCAAGTCGACCGCGAAGCAGTACCCGTGGTCGAACCAGTTCTTCAGCATGCTCTACGCGCCCGACGTCTTCGATCAGCTCTCGGTCACCGCCGGCATGCCCGGCAACGCGCTCGCCGCGATCTCCGAGACGATGAACGGCTTCTGGACCGACACCCCCTCGCCCGCGACCCTCGAGCTGCTGCGCACCAAGGGCGTCGCGCCCTCCTACGGCGCCGCGATGGACCGCGTCGGCGCCGCGTACCCGTTCATCGTCGGCCGCAGCAACAGCAAGGTCACCTTCGAGGACCAGAACGCCGTCTACGACGCCGTCGCCACCAGCCTCACCGCGTGGATGATCGACGAGCGCGTGCAGGACGACATGATCGCCTACTCGTCCGGCAACTGGCAGGCCCGCTCGGCCGCCAACGTGCTGCCCGACAACTCCGGCCTGATGAGCCCGGCGCACCACTCGCCGCCGTTCTCCTCGATCGGCTTCGGCCGGGTCACCCTCGGCCGCGAGCGCTTCCTGGAGTACTCCGCCGAGCGCTTCGCCCGCTCCGCGATCGACCGGATGCTCTTCGCGCACGCCGAGGAGGACCCGCAGTTCGAGCGGATGACCGAGCGCGAGTACATCGAGAAGTCGGCGGACAGCGAGTACCAGCGCTTCCTCCGCGAGCTGCGCCTGAACGAGGAGACCGCCGAGCACAACGACGTCACCGACGCGCTGCGCGATCAGAGCACCCTCGACCTGATCAAGGCCGAGCTGCAGCGCGGCGCCGACGACGAGCTGGCCCGCCCCGAGTCGCTCGACCGCCAGGGCGGCACCGACATCACCACCTGGACCGACCGGCTCGTCAACGAGTTCACCCGGCACAGCCCGCGGCTGCTGCAGCGCGACCGCGAGGCGCGCCAGCGCCGCCTCGACGAGTGGACGCGCACGATGCCCGGTCACATCCTCGAGACCGTCTCGCGCTACGTCGCCCAGGACGGGCTGCCCGTCGTCACCGCGATGCTCCGCCGCCTCGAGCGCGGCCTCAAGGGCACCGTCGACGCGCTGCGCGTCGAGGCCCGCCAGCACGAGGAGTGGGTGGGCACCCTCAGCTCGCTCGTCTCGGACGAGCTGCGCACCTCGGCCAACCAGCAGTCGATCCGCCCGGACCAGGAGGCGGTGCAGTTCGCGATCCAGCGGCTCGGCCAGGCGCTCGAGTGGTCCTCCGAGGCGGCGCTGCGCGACTCCGCCTGGGCGCTGCTCGCCGAGCTGCGCGAGACCTTCCTCGGCCCGCTCGCCGACTACCTCGACGGCTCCCGCACCGCGCTGCTGCAGCGCGTGCACTCGAGGAAGACCAGCGACGACCGCGAGAACGCCTACGAGTTCTGGCCCCGCCGCGTCGACGAGACCGTCCCGCGCAAGTACTCGCCCGCGCCCAACGAGCGGATGCTCGTCGAGCCGGAGAAGTACCCGGCCGAGTTCCAGAAGCTGGTGCGCGCCTCCGTCGACGGCGACGCCAAGTACCAGGACGCCGTCCTCCGCGTGCTCGCCGACCAGCTCGTCGGCGTCAGCCCGGACAGCGAGTCGGACGCGGGCGCCTGGTCGCTCGTCGGCAACCCGCGCACCTGGAAGCCGACCGTGACCGCGGACCCGGCCGTCGCCAACCCGGCCCAGCGCGCCTCCTTCGAGCTCGCGACCGACCCCGAGGTCTACGTCGGCCGCGCCCGCGCCTGGATGAAGCGCGACGGCACCCCGTTCGCCGCCTACATCGGCGAGGACCTGCTCGGCTTCTTCGACTCCGAGGTGCTGCCGCCCGACGTCTTCGCCGCCCGCCGCGACCGCTACCGCGAGCAGCTCCAGGCCGCCCTCGGCGCGAGCGAGCCGCTGGTCAAGCTCAATCCGGCGCTGCTGCGCGCGGTGCACGGCAAGGCGATCAACGAGGACACCTCGCTGGTCTTCAGCTCGATCCCGTTCCGCGCCGGCACCGAGATGTACGAGGTGACCAAGGGCGTGCTCGGCCAGATGGGCGTCTGGGACGACGCGACCAGCGAGTCGTGGTTCCAGGACCAGAAGGTCGACGGCATCGAGGTCTTCGCGATGTCCGGCTTCCCCTACGAGCCCATCGTGATGGACTCCGTGATGGAGCCGATCGCCCGCGGCTGGCTCGCGCAGTCGAACACCCAGGACAGCCGCGAGGCGTTCTGGAAGTTCAAGCGCGCCCGCCTGCTCGGCGAGAGCATCCCCGCGGACCCGCGCGCGATCGAGTCGATGATCCGCGGCTGGTACGTCGCCAAGGCTCTCGGCCGCCTCGCCGTCGATGCCTCGCAGGGCGAGAAGGGCCCCAAGCTCTCCGTCTGGGACCCGTCGACCCGCGCGCTGGCGGACTTCCCGCACCCGCTGCTGAGCGAGCGCAACGCCCGGCCCGCCGACTTCCCCGGCGTCGTGCTGCAGTCGCTCGCCATCGCGATGGCGCTCTGCAACGTCGACGGGACGCTGGCGCCGCTCGCCGCCTACCGCGTGCTCACCTCGCTCGGCGGCAGCCGCGGCGAGGAGACCGAGCTGGCCGAGTGGCTGCAGACCGGCGCGCTGCCGACCGGTGCTCCGGTGCCGGAGTCGTCCCGCGCCGGCAGTGCGGACGGCGACCTCGCGTCGCGCCGCTCCGCCGTGCAGGCCTACCTCACCGCCGAGCTCGCCCGCTTCGACAGCGACATCGTGCAGCAGGACGACATGGTCTCGGTCTACGACTACCCGGTCACCTGGGAGATGCGCGAGCAGTTCCGCGAGGCGCTGCTGGGGCTGGTGTCGTCGGTCGTCTCGACCGGTCCGCGAGACTCCGGAGTCTGAGCGTGCCCCCGGAGATCCGCCCGGACGGCTACGGGCACGCCGGCTTCTGGCCCGACGGCAAGGCGGCGATCGTCCTGCTGCCCAGCGGCGCGCAGGGCGAGACCCTGCTCGAGCTGGCGGCGCAGTGGACGAAGACCGGCCTGCTCGGCCAGGCCCTCTGGGTGCTGCCCGAGCACGTCAAGACCTCGCCCTACGCGCCGCCGCAGATCGAGGCCGTGGTGCTCGGCGTGGGCGCCGACCTCGAGTCGGTCGCGATCGCCGTCGATCTGTTCGAGGCGCTCGCGGAGGAGCCGCTCGCCCTCGTCCGCCTGGTCACCCTCCGCTCGGCCCTGCCCGAGCGCGAGACCGACGAGGCGCAGGACGCGGTCGCCGATCTCGTCAGCCGCTGGGTCCGCACCTCGATGCCGCTGCCGAACCCGTCCGCGACCCTCGCCGACCAGACCACGGAGCTCCGCCGGGTCACGCTGATCTGCGCGCCGACCGCGTTCCAGCTGCGCGAGCGGGTGGAGGCGCACGAGCACGGCTTCGTCGTCATCGCCTCGCCCGAGGACCGCTCGAGCCCGTGGTCCGGCGACGCCTTCGTCCGCGACGACGAGCGCTTCACCGGCTTCACGCTCACCCACCTGGCGAGCGTCGCGGGGCTGTGGAACGGCGTCACCGACGGCAGCGTCGAGCTGATGAGCCGCGAGTCCGACGGCGGCGACTCCGTCTGGATCTCGCGGGTGTTCCTCAACGCGGTGCTGACCGAGTCGCTCGGCCGCCGCGTCGCCGCCGGGGTGCTCGAGAACGCCGCCCGCCCGGACTCGCTGCTGATCGACCCCAGCGTCAGCCCGCCGCCGCCCGGCACCGCCTACATCGACGACGGCCAGATCGCCGGCTACGTCGACAGCATGGTCGCCGGCGCGCTGCGCCTGGACGGCGGCGCGCTCACCTACGACTCCGCCGGCTCGCTCGACGTGCCGGAGCCCGAGCGGATCGGCTTCTGGGCGCAGATCGGCCGCTTCTTCGCCTTCTCGGCCGGGAAGCTCGTGCAGATCCCGCGCTGGGCCGTGCTCTGGATCACCTCGAGCGCGAACCGCTCGGTGACTCGCGCCCTGCACACCTCGCAGGGCTCGGCCGTGGTCGGGGCCGACTACGACGAGGTGCTGGACGTCCGCGACCGGCTCCTGGTCGCCGACCTCGAGCACCTCCGCGAGGACGAGGGCCGCGCCCGCGCCGAGGCCGACGCGCCCGCCGCGATGGCGCACGTCCGCACCACGCCGCAGCTCTGGGCGGGCCTGCGCGAGCTGGTCTTCGGCGCGCTCGACGGCAGCGCCGACCTCCGCGACGCGGGCTTCGCGCCCGTCGAGGGGGCCGTGCCGGTCTTCGGCCGGGTGGGCGACGTGCTCGCGCTGCCGGACGATCCGTGGGTGTCGTCGGGGTACGACGTGCCGCCGGGGTTCCCGGAGCGGGTGGACTGGTATGCGCTGGCGCTCGCGGATCCGCGGGAGAGGCTACAGAACTGGGTGTCGGCGTCGGAGGCGGCGGCTGCTGCTGCGCAGGTGCCCGAGGTCTCTTCGGCTGAGGCGCCGGTCGCTCCGGAGCCGTCGGACCAGCCGTCCGACCCCGCCGCGTTCGCGCCGCCCGCGCAGGAGACGCTCGTCGAGGGCGAGGCCGCCGAGCCGCGCGCCGTCGTGCAGATCGAGGTCCCCGCGGAGGAGGCTCCCGAGCCCGTGAAGCCGCCCGTGTCCGCCTACGACGCCGAGGCGCGCCGCTCCGGCCGCCTGCAGGCGCTCGGCGAGTACGACCTGTGGGCCGGCCGGCAGAGCTCCTCGTTCGTCTGGCGCTTCCTCGACCGGATCGGCGCCGAGCGCCGCCGTGCCGAGGACGAGGTCGCGTACCTCAAGGGCGAGATCGACGCGATCCGTCCGCAGCGCCCCGGCGAGCTGCTGGGCCTGCGCCGCGAGTTCCACCGCACGCTGCTCGTCGGCTGGGTCACCGTGCTGGCGCTCGCGATCGTGGTCGGCGTCGGCATCTGGTTCGTCAACGACTACGCCTCGCGGCAGCCCGCGGGCACCTTCGATCCCGGGCTGATCACCTCTGTGCTCTTGTGGGTGCTGGTCGGCCTGGCCGGTGCCGGGGTGCTGATCACGCTGATCTCGCTCGTCCGGTACCACGCCGGCTGGTCGCGCTTCGAGCGGCGGATCCAGCTCGAGCGCACCCGACTCGCGCACTACGGCCGCAGTGCCCGCCGCGCCCGCGAGGAGGCCGCACGCCTGCGCTCGGTGCACCGCCAGGCCGTCGAGTGGCTGGTGCTGCTGTCCAAGGCCGTGCACCGTCCGTGGCACGTGCCGCCCGTCTGGCTGCAGCACGAGACCTTCGACGTGGAGCGCGGCGCCATGCCGTTCGCTGTGCGCCTCGCGACCGTCAGTGGCGAGGAGACCGCGGCGGTGGCCCGCATGCGCGCCGCGATGACGTCCAAGCTCGTCCGCCGCGGCTGGCGGCACGAGGCCTTCGAGGCGCTCGTGCAGGAGATGGCCGCGGACTACGGAGCCGGCCAGGGCTTCGGCCTGTCGGCGCTGGACGAGGACCTCCCGCACTCGTCGAACCACACCCGGCGGATGCTGCTGCGCGCCCTCGACGACGAGTCGCTGCTCACCCGGATCGCCGCCCCGCGCCTGGCCGACATCGTCGCCTCCGTGCAGCGCGACGAGGAGGCGATCGCCCGCCCGCGGGTCCGCCCGATGGGCACGAACCCGCTGAACGCGCTGCGCCGCCCCGAGGACTTCGAGGGCGTCGAGCTCGACGTCCCGTGGGACGACTTCCTGCTCGACTCGCTGACCCGCGCCGACCCGATGACCCCGGTGAGCGCCACGGTGCTGACCGAGCTGCAGGTCGGCGAGCGCTACCACGAGCGCGTGACGAGCTTCCTCGTCGCGCCGTCGCGGCTGCAGGAGCGGCTGCGGTTCGACCCGTCGGCGCCCATCCACGTGGTGCCGTTCGAGGCGTCGACGGGGTCGCCGGTGGATCTGGTGTGGCGGGTGGACGTCGTCGGGCCGGTGCCGCGCGCGGCGATCCGGCTGTGGGACGGGGCGGTGCGGGCCTCGGCGCCCGTCGTCCCGGCTGACGGCGACTCGGGGGTGTAGTCGGTGAGTGCTCGTCCTCGCGATACGTCGTTGAAGCCGACGGGTCGCGAGGACGAGCTTCTCTTCAGCTAGCTGATGCCTGACCTACATCGAGGCGCAGGTCAGGCACTGTCGATAGCCGTTGGTCCCCTGACGCTTGTTCGCGGGAGGGATCTGCTGGCCGGATGGGCAGTCGGAGTGCACGTGGTGCACGTCCGGGTCGTTCGGATTGATGGAGTAGTACGCGTTCACTCGCATGATGTCTCCTTCGCTAGAACAGATGGAACTTCTTGAGTCATTGAGTACCAGGGACCTCCGACATCGCGAGAGACCCAAGACGCCGCGAATCGGGCAGGCTCGTCCATGGATGGGCGGCGGATCGAAGCCCGCGAAGCGGACTCCCCATCGGTCGACCAGCCCGCCTATCGGGAGAATTATGCTGATCGAGTAGCCCGCGCAGCGGGCGTATCGAGATCCCGCTCCGCCAGCACTCGTTAGCGAGAGCCCTGTTCAATCGGACTGCAAGCCTGCAGCACCCGCGACTGCAAAGTCCTCTCCGGAACCCTGGTCGACCCGTACGACGGCACCGCGGTGTCGTTCGTCTCCGGGAGCGACACGTCGCGGCTGGTGCAGATCGACCACGTCGTCGCCCTCGGCTGGGCCTGGCACCACGGCGCGTGGGCATGAACGGACGAGCAGCGCCTGCTGTTCGCGAACGACCCGGCGAACCTCGTCGCCGCCTCGGACGACACGAACCAGTCCAAGAGCGACGCCGGCCCGGGGGAGTGGCTGCCGCCGGCCCCCGAGCTGCGCTGCGGCTACGTGGAGCAATTCGTGGGGGTGCTGGGGGCGTACGGGCTGGCGATCGGGGCGGAGGACCGGGCGGCGGCGGAGGCGGTGCTGGTCGGGTGTTGATGCGCGCCGGGGTTGTGCCGCCCGCGGAGCCTGCGCGCCGTGCTCGGCTAGCCTGAGCGGCACTATGGCCTTCGACTCGGACGCGGACTGGGACGACGCGGACCCGTTCGACCGGCCGGCTACCCGTAGGCGCCCCGCCCGCCGGCTGTCGGCCGGCGAGGACCGCGTCACCGCGATCCTTCTGCTCGTGTTCTTGCTCGTGCTCGGCGCGATCCTCTTCGTCCTCGTCCTGATCGAGAACCTGACCTTCGATGCGAACCGCGTGAACAACCGCCTGGACGGCGTCTCGGTCCTTGGCGAGACGATGTGGATCGTCCCCGGAGCAGTGGGCCTGTCCGCGCTCGCGACGCTCGTCGCACTCCTTCGCCCCGACAGGTCCCGCCGCATCTGGTGGATCCCGGTGACCGGCACGGCGGTCACCGTCGTGACTTTTCTGATCGCCTCAGGGATCGTGATCACCGCTGGGCGCTGACTGCAGAAGGTGAGTGCTGCTCTGCGCCCTGCCGGTGACTACGGCCGGGCATACCCGACCGGGCCGCGTCTATTAACGATGACTTTCGATGGCGAAATGAAGAGCAGAGCAAGGCTCAATCGCAGACACGAGCGTCTCTCGCTAGCTCTTCTCCTCGGTGTTTCTACTCTCGGGCTATGCCCGATCTCACTCCCGCTGATCTTTCCCTCGAGCTGGGAGTTTCTCAAAAGCGCATTCGCTCAGTTCTCCGAGAAGACTTCGGAAATCTTGATCCCAACATCACCCGATGGGCTCTCACCGACGAGCAGGCCGACCTGGTCCGTGCCCGAATCTCCCGGCGTGCAACAGGAACGCGCTTCACTCTCGTTCCCGGCGATCAGGTGCGTCGGAGATCGGTTCATGCTGCGTACGGCGGTCAGCAGCAGGGCGGCATCTCCACGCCGAAATCACTCGGTGAGATCCTCATTTTCACCGATCCGGGGAAGGGTGCCCGCTACGGTTACGACCGCTTCGAGGGCCTGCGCGAGGACGGTTCCTACTCGTACACGGGCGAGGGCCAGATCGGTGATCAGGTCTTTCTTCGCGGGAACCTTGCTCTTCGCAACGCCGCGGTGCAGAACCGCGTGATCCGGCTTTTCACGGTGCAGGGAACGAGCGTGACCTACATTGGAGCCTTCACGACGGGGACTCCGACCTACCGCTTCGAAACCATCCCCGACACCGAGGGGACGCTTCGGCAGGGCATCATCTTCACCCTCGTTCCGATTAGCGCCGACGTCTCGACACTCCCCGCCTATGGCGGACGTCCGGTGGCGTCAGCGGAAATCTCCGAGTGGTCTGCACCGGAATCGTCCGATGTTGTGATCGCGGGTGCGGACCTGAGCCCGCTCGAGGAGCGGGTGGTTTCCCGCGTGGAATTCGAACTGCAGGCGGCCTTCGGTGAGTGGCTGGCGGAGAATGGAACTCCGCCGAGTCGGCTCACCCTTCCCGTCGGCTCCACCCGGATTGAGCCTGATCTCTACGTGAAGTCCAGCGGCTGGATCGTCGAGGCCAAGAAGTCGACTGCTCGCGCCTATGTGCGCACTGCAATCGGCCAGGTTCTTGATTACGCCCACGTCGCCAATGGCCTCGGCTGGGCAGCTGTTCCCGTCATCCTGCTGCCGGGTCGTCCCGAGTCAGATCTCCTCGAACTGATTGGGAGGCTCGGGATCATCACCGCGATCCGCACGGACGACGGCTTCGACCTCGTCGATCCCTAAGCCGTCAGGAGGGCGACGGCGGGTAGATCGGCGGGTGCCCATTCCAGCGGAGTGAGGTCAGCACGCGTGACCCACAGCATCGAGTCATGGTCGGTGCTAGACGTGGGAGTCTCCGAGGAGAGCGTCGCCCAAAAGCACGACAGCCTGATCACGCGCGTAGAGCCTGCGGTGTCGTCGACCGTCAAAAGCTCGCCCACTTCGATGTCGACGCCGAGCTCCTCGCGGATTTCGCGCGCGAGCGCCTGTTCGTGGGTCTCGCCGGCCTCGACCTTGCCGCCCGGGAACTCCCATTTGCCGCCGGCGTCCTTCTCCGGTCGGCGGCGGCAGGCCAGGATGCGGCCGTCGCTCTCGATGACGGCAGCAACAACGTCGAGGACATCCACGACTCCATCATGGGGCACCCTCACAACCAAGGCTGAGGGGCGCTCTTCGCCTGAGTGTGCAGCCCTCCAGGCGCTCAGCCTTGGTTTCGAGGCCGGGCCGCTGAGCAAGCCGCGCCTCCGCCCCGTCTTTGACGCCCCCGCCACCCCCGTGTTACGTTCGCTCTCGGACATGTGACTGGTCGTGCAGGCAGGATCCGACGAAACGCGTACGAAGCGTCGTCGGGTCCTTTTTTTGTGCCCGGACGCCTCCTGACGCGCCGATGACGGTGCGGGGACAGCGACGGAAGCAGCAAGAACGCGACGCAGCACAGCGCAGGGAAGCGCGCGTCCCCCACACACCCGAAGGAGTACCGATGAGTACCCAGGACAGCGCGAAGGCGATCCTCGAGCACGTCGGCGGCGCCGGCAACGTCTCGAAGCTGCAGCACTGCTCGACTCGCCTGCGCTTCGCGCTCGCGGACGACCAGAAGGCCGATGTCGACGCCCTCAAGGCGGTGCCCGGCGTGATCGGCGTCGTCATGGGCCCGCAGACGCAGGTCATCGTCGGCAACGGCGTCGCCGAGATGTACGCGGCGGTCGAGAAGCTGCGCGGCGGCACCGAGGCCACGGCCCCGAAGGCGAAGCAGCCGCGGTCGCTCAAGCGCCTCGGCGCGACGGTCATGGACTTCGTCGTCAGCGTCTTCACGCCGATCATCCCGGCCATCGCCGGCGCCGGCATCTTCAAGTCGTTCCTCGTCCTCGCCTCCGCGGTGGGCTGGCTCGACCCCGCGAGTGACAACTTCAAGCTGCTGTCCGCCATCCCGGACGCGGTGTTCGGCTTCCTGCCGCTCCTCGTCGCGTACACGAGCGCCAAGAAGCTCGACGTCAACCGGCCGCTCGCGCTCGGACTCGTCGGGGTGCTCGTCTTCCCGGCCTTCACCACGCTGCTCAACCAGGAGGGCGGCGTCGCCCTCTTCGGCATCCCGGTCCCGGTGATCGCCTACAACGCGCAGGTGTTCCCGGCGATCCTCGCGGTCCTCCTGCTCTCGGTCGTCGAGCGCTTCTTCACGAAGCACTCCTGGGGTCCGATCCGCACCTTCTACGTGCCGCTGATGTGCCTCATCATCGTCGCGCCGGCCACGATCTTCCTGCTCGGACCGCTCGGCTACTGGCTCGGCTCGATGCTCACCGGCGCCCTGATCGGCCTCTACGGTGCGCTCGGCTGGGTGGCCGTCGCCCTCCTCGCCGGCGTGCTGCCGCTGATCATCTCGGTCGGCATGCACAAGGCCTTCATCCCGCCGACCATCGCGACGATGGCCAGCGCGGGCAAGGACACCTTCTACCTCGCCTCCTCCCTCGCCCACAACGCCGCCGAGGCCGGCTCCAGCCTCGCGATCGCCCTGCGCACCAAGAGTGCGGCGCTGCGCGCGACCGCCTTCTCCGGCGGACTCTCCGCCCTCTTCGGCATCACCGAGCCCGCCCTCTACGGCGTCACCCTGCAGAACAAGCGCGCGCTGATCTCCGTGATCTCGGGCAGCGTCGTCGGCGGCGCCTACATCGGCGCCACCCAGGTCGCCGCGTTCGCGCTGGTCAGCCCGGGCGTCGCGAGCATCTCGATGTTCATCGACGGGCTGAACCCGTGGAACCTGCTCAACGCGGTCATCGGCCTGCTGATCTCGGTCGCCGTCTCGTTCGTCGTCTCCTTCATCATCTGGCGCGACGACGCCTCCGCCAGTGTCCAGGCCCTCGGCGACGTGGTCGCGAAGGACGCCGACGACGCGACTGCCCTGACCGCCCCGCTCAGCGGCGACGTGATCCCGCTCAGCGAGGTGAACGACCCCGTCTTCTCCGCCGGCGTCCTCGGCGAGGGCATCGCCATCCGCCCCACCGACGGCG
This sequence comes from Rathayibacter sp. VKM Ac-2928, assembly GCF_022815545.1. Lineage (NCBI taxonomy): Bacteria > Bacillati > Actinomycetota > Actinomycetes > Micrococcales > Microbacteriaceae > Rathayibacter > Rathayibacter sp. VKM Ac-2928. Next base: position 208,107 of record NZ_JALGRU010000003.1, on the reverse strand, counting down.
TCGTCCGCTCGCCGTTCGCCGGCACGGTCATCGCCGTCCTCAGCTCCAAGCACGCCATCGGCCTGCGCCGCGACGACGGGGTCGAGGCCCTCATCCACGTCGGACTCGACACCGTCCAGCTCGACGGCGCCCCCTTCGACGTGCACGTCGCCGTCGACGAGCGCGTCGAGGCCGGGCAGCTGCTGCTCACCGCCGACCTCGTGGCCATCACCGCCGCCGGCTACGACACCACCACCCCGGTGCTGATCACCAACTCGGCCGAGTACACCGTGCTCATCGAGGCCGCTGACCGCGTGTCGGCGGGGGATGCGATCATCACCGTCACCCAGAAAGAGAAGGAGCTCGCCGATGGCGCTGCCTGAGGGATTCCGTTGGGGCGGCGCACTCGCCGCCAACCAGGTCGAGGGCGCATGGCGCGAGGGCGGGCGCGGGCCGGCCGTCAGTGACGTCGCCTCCTACAAGCCGAAGGCCGACCCCAAGGAGTACGCGATCCACCATCAGAACACGGTGGCGAGCATCACCGCGGCGATGGCGGACGACGACACCGAGTACTACCCCAAGCGCCGCGGCATCGACTTCTACCACCGCTACCCCGGTGACCTGGCGCTCTTCGCGGAGATGGGCTTCACGACCCTCCGCGTCTCGATCGCCTGGACCCGGCTCTACCCGACGGGGGAGGAGGCGGAGCCGCTCGAGGAGGGCGTCGCCTACTACCTCGCGCTCTTCACCGAGATGCGGCGCCTGGGCATCGAGCCGCTGGTCACCCTCTCGCACTACGACCCGCCGCTCGCCCTGGCGCTCAAGCACAACGCCTGGGTCGAGCGCCGGACGATCGAGCTGTTCGAGCGCTTCGCCCGCACCTGCTTCGAGCGCTTCGGCCACCTCGTCGACATGTGGCTGTCGTTCAACGAGATCGACGGGATCATCCGCCACCCGTTCACCTCGGGCGGCATCATCGAGGAGACCGTCGAGGGGAGTGTCGAGCAGGCCTGCTACACGGCGCTGCACCACCAGTTCGTCGCGTCGGCGTCGGTCACCCGCATCCTGCACGAGCTCTGGCCCGAGGCGCGGATGGGCTGCATGCTCACGATGCTGACGACCTACCCGAACACCTGCCACCCCGACGACGTCGCGGCCACCCAGGCCAAGGAGCGGATGCTCTACCTCTGCACCGACGTCCAGGCCGGCGGCGCCTACCCGCGCCTCGCCCTGCGCGCGCTCGCGGCGCGCGGCGTCGAGATCCCGTTCGCGGAGGGGGACGCCGAGCTGCTGCGCGAGCACCCCGTCGACTTCATCTCGTTCAGCTACTACATGTCGATGACGGAGTCGGTGCGCCCGGATGCCGAGCGCACCCCCGGTAACACCGTGCTCGGCGTGAAGAACCCGTTCCTCGAGTCGAGCGAGTGGGGCTGGCAGATCGACCCGGTCGGCCTGCGGATCTCGCTGATCGACCTCTACGACCGCTACGGCAAGCCGCTGTTCATCGTCGAGAACGGGCTCGGGATGCGGGACGAGCTGGTCGCCCCGCAGAATGAAGGGGAGGATCCCCGCATCCATGACCCCTACCGGATCGACTACTTCCGCGCGCACTTCGAGCAGATGATCCAGGCGGTGGACGAGGGTGTGGAGCTCCTCGGCTACGTGAGCTGGGCGCCGATCGACCTGATCAGCGCCTCCAGCTCGCAGATCTCGAAGCGCTACGGGTTCGTCTACGTCGACATGGACGACCTCGGCCACGGCAGCACGAATCGGTACCGGAAGGACTCCTTCTACTGGTACCAGCGGGTCATCGCGTCCAACGGCGCCGACCTGGGATGACCCTCGCCGCACCACCCGCCCGCCGGGCCGCGCAGACGCCGTCGACGGAGACACGCATGCAGACCATCAAGAAGGTGCTCAACTCGAGCGTCGTGCTCGTCGTCGACGAGCGCGGCGCCGAGCGGGTGCTGCTCGGCAAGGGGATCGGCTTCGGCGCCAAGGCGGGCGAGGTGATCGAGGCGTCCGCGGTGGACCAGGTGTTCGTCGCGCTCGACGACGCCGACCAGCGGAACCTCGTCGAGCTGCTGGCGCAGATCCCGCCGGAGTTCGTCGAGCTGACCCGAGCGGTCGTCGCCGATGCGGAGGAGCAGGGTCTGAAGCTCGATCCGCACGTGTACCTCGCGCTGACCGACCACCTGCACTTCGCGGTGGAGCGGCAGCGGCGCGGGCTCGCGGTCGCCAACCGGCTGGCCTGGGAGATGCGCTCGGTCTACCCGGTGCAGTACGCGGTAGGGGAGCGGGCGGTCGCGGCGATGCGCTCGCGGCTCGGAGTGGACGTGCCGGACGACGAGGCGGCGAACGTGGCCTTCCACCTCGCCAACGCGGAGCTGGGCAAGGTCGGCATCGACTCGCTGCGGATCGTGCAGCTGATCCGCTCGGTGACCGCGATCATCCAGCACACGAGCGGGGCGGCGCTGGACCGCGAGGACCTGCGCTCGGCGCGCTTCGTGGCCCACCTGCAGTACTTCGCCGAGCGGTTCTTCTCGGGCGGGCTGCTGGTCAGCTCGGACGACTTCCTCTTCACGAGTCTCAGCACGCGGTATCCGCGGGCGGTGGCGACGGCGGAGCGGGTCCGCGCGTTCGTGCGGGCGGAGTACGGTGCGGAGCTGCCGAACGAGGAGGTGGCGTTCCTGGCGCTGCACATCGCGCGGGCGGCGCCAGAGTAGGGCGCGTTCCCGTCCCACCCATCACTACGGAGAGAGCACCATGACACGCGGCACCGTCCACTTCGTCCGGCACGCCCAGACGCTGTTCAACGTCAACGGCCAGCTGCAGGGCTGGTGCGACTCGCCGCTGACCGCGCGGGGCGAGCGGCAGATCGCGGCCCTCGGCGAGCGGATGCGCGGGGTGCCGCTGGTCGCGGCGTTCCTGAGCGACCTCACCCGGACGCGGACCACGGCCGCGGCGGCGCTCGTGGGGCATCCGTCGATCGAGCCGGTGCCGACGTCGACGCTGCGGGAATGGCACTTCGGCGGCTTCGAGGGGCAGCCGAACGCGTCGCTCTGGGAGCCGGTGTTCGCGGACCACGGCTACTCGTACGTGCCGGCCTCGGCGGACTGGCCGCGGATGACCGACGCGGGCCTGGACAGCGTCATCGACGCGATCCACCGGCACGACCCCTCCGGCCGCGCGGACACGGCCGCCTCGGTGCGGGAGCGGGTGGAGGCGGCGCTCGCGCTGATCCTGCCGGCCGCCGAGCACGGCGACGTGCTGGTCGTCACTCACGGCACGGTGCTCGGCAGCCTCCTGCGCGCCATCGACCCCGCGCACCGGCCACGCGCGGGCTTCCCGAACTGCGGCATCGTCCCGGTGACCGACGGCGTGATCGGCCCGATCGACGCGAGCTGCGCGGTCGACTGACGGCGGGGCCGCTGGGCGGACGCCTGCGGCGGCGGTGCTGACGGGGGTGGGTCTCGATACGCCGCCTCCGGCGGCTGCTCGACCAGCATGGTGTCGCCTCCGGCGGCTGCTCGACCAGCATGGTGTCGCCTGCGGCGGCTGCTCGACCAGCATGCTCGGCGGGCGCCCCCATCATGCTGATCGAGTAGCGCGCGCAGCGCGCGTATCGAGATCCCCCGCCGCAGGCGCGTCGGTCGTCGAGGCGTCCCGCTCCCGTCGAGGCGTCCCGCTGTACAGGGACGTCTCGACCGTTCGGGGACGCCTCGGCAGCGAGGCCCGGCTCACCCCTTCAGCGGGTCGTTGCCCCAGTTCATCAGCGAGTAGCGCCACTTCGTCTCGGTGACGTCGCCGGAGGGGCGCTGCTTCGAGTGGCGGGCGACGTAGCCGGTGACCTTCTTCATGTGCGCGTAGTCGTCCTCGCTGAGGTCGGCCTGCTTGGTGCCGAGGATGTCGATGATCCGGCGCCCGCTGTGGTGGCCGACGGACTCGCCGCCGCTGGCCGGCTTCTGACCGACCTCCTTCGACTCGTCCTTCTCGAGCCACGCCTCGATCTCCTTCGCCGTCATGTTCACGGCGTCGTGGAAGTCGTCGCGGATGCCGCGCTTCTCGTCGTCGGTCGTGTCGTCGCTCATCGTGCTCGCTCCTCGGGTCGGTACCGCTCCACTCGAGCGCTCCGCGGGCGAGAGGTCAAGCCCCGTTCGTTTCGCGGGCACGCGCGTACCGTCAGGAGCCAGCCACCCTCAGACGACCCGCACAGGAAGAGGCCTCCATGCCCTCACGCAACACGCTCGTCCGCAGCCTCCACGACCTCGGCGCCGCCGCCTGGTTCGGCGGTTCCCTGATGGGCGCCGTCGGCCTGAACGGCGCCGCGTCCACCTCCTCCGACCCGTCCGAGCGCCTGCGCCTCGCCGCGAACGGCTGGGCCCGCTGGACCCCCGTGCAGCTCGCGGCGATCGCCGCCCACGGCGTCGGCGGCATCGGCCTGATCCTCGCCAACAAGACCCGCCTGGCGAACCAGCAGGAGAGCCGCACCAACACGGTCGTGAAGACGATCGTCACCGGTCTCGCGGGCGCCGCCTCCGTCACCGCCGCGATCGCCGGCGCGACCCAGGCCAAGCACGCCGACGAGGGCGCGAAGGGCGTCACCGAGGCGTCCTCGAGCAACTCCGACGATTTGACCACCGCGCTCCGCGTCCAGAAGGTCACCCAGTGGGCGATCCCCGTGCTGACCGCCGTCATCATCATCCTCGGCGCCCAGCAGGGCGAGCAGCAGCGCCCGGTCGCCGGCCTCTTCGAGACGACCGCCCGGATGTTCCGCAAGTAGCACTCCGCGTCGGCGCGGGGTCAGTCCAGGCGGCTCGCCTCCGCGCCGACGTGCCAGCCCTCGTCCTTCACCCAGCTGAACCCGAGCGCGCACTGGTGCGGGACGACTCCCGGCTCCGGCACCGTGTGCAGGGAGACGCTGAACGGCGTCGGCACGATCGCGTCGTAGATCGTCACGACCGGATCGGTCCCGACCAGGTCTGAGCAGAACCGCGTGATCGTCGCCCGCTGCTCCGCGGTGTCGGCGGGGACGAGTTCGGCGATCGCCGCGTCGTCGTCGAGCGCGGGCAGCAGCCGGGCGACCAGCACCCGGCCGTCCCCCTCCGGCGGCACCGTGCCGGCCGTCGGGTCGCCCCAGTCGCTGAGCGCGAGCGCCGCGAGCCCGGCGGGGATCGCGATCAGGACGGCGAGTACGCCGCCGATCACGAGGGCGCGGCGCCGGGGGCGTCCTGATGTCCCGGTCCTGGTCGCCGCTTCGGGCCGTTCGCTCACGCTCGGAGACTAGGCCCTCGTCCACGTGCGAGCGTGCAGCTCACCGGGTCACACGGCGAAACACCCCGTCATCGGGGGTAGTGGACTTCGCTCGCGAGCGTCCGGGCAGCACCCTGGATGCACGCGGGATCCGGTGCGTGAACACCGGCTCCCGCCGCCATCGCGGCGTGCCCGAGAGGCCAGGGAGCGGTCTGCAACACCGCTGACGCGGGTTCGAATCCCGCCGTCGCGTCGATGGTGAATCCTGTGGGGCCTATGCCCTCGGGCGCGCCACCTCAAACGCCGCGATTACGTCCTTCGGAAGCCGCCCGCGAACGCCGACGTCGTGGCCGTTCGCCAGCGCCCAGCTGCGGATCTCGGAGGGGGACGCCGTCGAGCGTGCCTCGGACGGCAGAGCGACGACCACTTCGGAAGGTCGGGAGCGCGGCGCGGCAGGCGTCGCGCGCGTCTCCGGCTCGGCGGACGAGCGTGCCGGCTGGAGGTGCTTGAGGAGGATCTCGAAGGTGTCCGGGTGGACGATTCGAGTGCCGTACTCGAGGGCACGCTCGTACTTGCCGCCCGAGAAGGAGCCGTCTGCCACGAGGACGGCGGTCAGGCGGGAGACGTTCCCCAGCACCCGGACCCCGAGCTGCTCGGCGCGTCGTTCCAGCTTCTCGCGCTGACGCTCGTCGCAACCGGTGAAGGCGACGCGGTCGCCGACATGGAGGGGAGCGCCGTGCGCCCAGATGCGGGGGAGGGGCCCGAGCCCGGCGCTCAGCCGGGTGATCCGGGCGGCGTCCGCGCGCTCGATGAGGGTCTTGACCGAGTTCGCCGGGACGGACAGCAGGGCGGCGAGGGCCAGAAGCTGCTGCCGTTCCGACTGCGACACCCGGCCGTCGTCGAGTGCTCGGTGCGCGAGCGCCTGCAGGAACGCCGCGTGGGCGGAGGCGACGTCCGCGGCGGAGAGGCCGAACGTCCGGGTCAGCTCATCGAGGGCGGACGCCTCCGACACCGAGAGGTCGCCGTCTGTGAGGCAGTCGAGCAGCAGCTCGAGGTAGGCGATCGTTCCGACCGGCGCGCCCTCGTCGATGAGCTCGAGAAGGCCGACATTCGTCAGCTGCTGCACGAGGGGCTGCTGCTCCGGGCGCTTCGGCGTGATGCGGACGGGAGCGCTCCGCCGTGCTCCGGCGTCGCGGCGCCGCGAGACCGCGGCTCGAGAGGGCGCGCTCGGCCAGAGCGGTGTGCGCGGAAGTGCGGCCAGAGTCGGATGCGGGCGTCGACGATCGGCGGTGAGGTAGCTGCGGAGCAGTGCGGCCGTGGCGCGTGCGTCACCGAGCGCGGAGTGGGCGTCGACCAGCTCGACGCCGGCACCCCAGCAGCAGTCGGCGAGACGTCGGCGCTGAAGGTCCGGGAGGTAGTGGTGACTTCCGTCCATGGTGCAGAAGGTCGACAGTCGGGGAACCGCCCATCCCGCCGCCTGGAACTCCTCGTGGAGGAAGGCCGTGTCGAACTTCGCGTTGTGCGCGACGATCGTGACTCCGCCGAGTGCGGCGGCGATGGTCGGGGCGAGGTCGCGGAAGAGCGGTGCGCCGGCGACGTCCGACGCCCGGATGCCGTGGATGTGAGTGGCGCCGACCGGTCCTTCGGGATCGAAGCGGGAGACCCACTCGTCGACCACGACTCCCGCCGCATCGGTGCGGACGATCGCCAGTTCGAGGATGCGGTCCTGCCGAGGGGAGAGGCCTGTCGTCTCGACGTCGATGACGGCGAAGGCGGGGACCCTTGCGCCGGTCGTACCCGCCGGCTTCTCGGGCGTCGGCACTGTCTCCAGCAAGCTCAGAAGCCACTTCACGATCCCCACAGATGTCCCCCTCGTCGAGTGCAGGTCTTCATGCTGGCAGACAGCGCCGCCCGTCCTGGCTGCGGGGGAGCACTTCTGCTCGGAGCGCCCGGAAGGACCGGCACCGAGCCCGCTCAGAGCGCCTCGGATCCCGGCAGCACCAGCTCGACGTTCCCCTTCGACGAGGCGGCGATGATCTCCGCCTGTTCACCCAGTGCGAGGCGCAGGTCGTCCGCCGCGATCCAGTGCCGGTCGGGCGAGCGCTCCGCCGACTCGAGGAAGCTGTTGCACGCGCGGTACATCGCGCGCACGGGTCCGCGGGCAGGGGACTTCGGGCGCAGCGACCGCATGACCTCGGCGATCTGCGTCCGCATCGACAGGACGGAGCGCTTCATCCGGTCGAAGTCCGAGCCGGGCGACGTGTCGGTGCCCGGGACGAGTGTCCGTCCTGGGACGAGGAAGACCCGTCGCCGCCCGAGGTCGAGCAGCAGCAGGTCGAGGGCGTTCCACTCCGCCTTCTTCTCGGCGGAGGACTGCCGGCGGGACTCGACGTAGAGGGTCGCTCCGGCGCCGACGACGGCGCCGAGCACGGCGGCGAAGAGTTCTTCCATGCTCGGAGGCTAGGGCGTAGCCGGTCCTCGGTGCGGGGCGATGCTGTCGGCTCGCCCCGAAGACGGGGTCCGGGTCAGCGCTCCGGGGATCCTCGGTGAGCCTCGCGGACGGCATCGGCGAGCCCGGCCCAGGGCGTCGCGCCGTGCGACACCCTCTCTACTCCCGCGAGACCGATCGAGTCGCCGGCGGCAGCGTCGAGCGCCTTCCGAGAGACGACGTGGAAGGTCCACTGCGCGAGGTCGAGCGGGTCGTACTCCGAATGCCGGAGGGACGTCTGCGTGCAGAACACGTACACGTCCGCATTCAGAGTTCGGGAGCCCCGCGGTCCGGTGCGCAGCCCGCTGAACGACAACCGGCTGTGCCGCTCCTGCGGCCAGGCCTGCAGGAGCGCGGACGACTTCACCTCGACGGAGATGTCCTCGAAGAGCAGGTCGTACGCCTCCCACTCCACCCGGTGGACGTCCTGGAGGCCCAGGGCTCTCGCGACCAGGAACTCCGCCAGGTAGCCGCGGGTGTTGTTCATCCGCAGATCGCTCATCGCGAAGCGCCAGAAGTCGAGGACGTGCGCGTCGATCCCGACGAACGCCTCGTCGCCCCGCAGATCCGCCGCGGCGGAGGGCGGGTCAAGTGGCTCGAACGACACGGCTACTGCGGGGTCGCGATGCAAACGGCCGAGGCGAAGGCGCCGGTGCCGGTCTCCTCGGCGAGGACCTCGCCGTCGAGGGTGATGCGGCAGGTGATGTCGCCCTCGTCGTCGGCGCCGTTCGTCGCGGTCACGGAGAACGCCTGGAAGGCGGTGCTGTCGACCTGCAGCTCCTTGGTGAAGGGGAGGGGCTGGGCAGCGGCCTGCTCGACGCCGGAGTTCGCGCCGTCGAGGGTGGAGTAGACGATCGACGTGTCCGTGCCGGCGCCGGTCACCTCGTACACCAGGGCCTGGGGAGTGCCGGACGTCGCCGAGGCCTGCGCCGTCGCGATGGCGTTCGAGATGCCGCTCGCGAAGCCGGCGGTGTAGACGATCGCCAGGATGATCGCGAGCACGATCGCCAGGGCGTTGAGGATCACGCCGGCGATGGCCGTCCCCTTCTTCCTGCCCTTGAGGAACAGCGCGATCACGCCGAGCACCAGGCCGACGAAGGCGACGAAGCCGGAGACGTAGTTGACGATCGGGATGACGGCGCCGACGAGCGCGACGATGCCGATGATCAGCGAGGCGAGGCCGAGGCCGTTCCCGGTCTTCAGGGACTGCGGGCCGGTGCCGGGAGTGGGCTCGGGATACACGGCGGGGTTGTAGGCGGTCATGCCGCGAGTATCGCAGCAGCGCGGTTGACCGTCCTATCTCTACATAGGTAGCCTCGGCGCATGACTCCGCTCAGCCGCATGACCGCCGCGACCGCGGACGTGCTCCGCGCGCTCCTCGACGCCTCCGGGCCGACCTGGGGGATGCTCGTCATCAAGGGCACCGGGCGACCGGCGGGCAGTGTGTACCCGATCCTGGAGCGGCTCGAGGGGGCCGGCTGGGTGTCGTCGGCGTGGGAGGCGGACACCGAGCGCAGCGGTCCGCGGCGCCGACTCTACGAGCTGACGAGCGAGGGCGCGCAGGCGGCGGCGACCGCGGTCGCGCGGTTCGAGGCCGCCGCGGCCCGGCCGGTCCGGCTCTCCGGAGCGGAGGCCCGCGCGTGATCGACCTGCTGCTGCGACTCCTGGCCCTTCTGCTCCCGCCGCTCGCCCGCGAGCGCTACCTCGAGGAGTGGCGGGCCGACGTCGCGGGCGCGGATGAGGCGGGGCTGCGGCGCCGCGACGTCGTGCTCGGCGCGCTCGTGCTCAGCGCGACCCTCGACCGCGGGCTGCCGGTGCACTCGGGGGAGCCGCGGTTCCTCCGGCCGCGTCGGCTGGCTCGGCGCGGGCTCGGGCTGCTGACGGCTGCTGCGGTGATCCTGATCGGCGGGTACCTGACCGGCGGAGGAGTGGTGCCGGAGGGGGTCTCCGCGGGGGTGCTCACAGTGATGCAGGCGACGGGTCGGGTCCTGATCGGGCTGGCGCTCGTCGTCGGGCTGGTCGGCGCCGCGCACATGGCGGGGGCCGCGCGCGCCGCCGAGACGAGGACGGCGCGGGTGTCGCTGCTCGCGGCGATCGCGGGGCCGGCGATGGTGGCGGGCGGCGTGCTGGTGCCGGGGGCGCCGTGGTGGCTGCCGCTCCTGGGCTTCCTGGTGTCGAGCGCGGGGCTGGCGACCGGTGTCGCGGTGATCGGCGGGACGCGGCCGATCGCGTGGGAGCACCGGACCGCGTCGCGGGCGCGGCGGGCGCCGATCGCGCTGGGCGGGGCGGCGCTGGTCGTCGCTGTGGTCGTGGTCGGCGGGATCGACCTGCTGGTCTGGAATCCGCTCACCAAAGTGCCGGGCACCGATCTCGCCACGATCTACCGGCTGCTGGCCGAGCGCGACGGGTTCTCGATCACGGGCACGCTCGTCGCGACCGCGATCTGGGCGGCCTTCTGGACGGTGCCCGCGCTGTTCGTGGCGGCGCTCGCCGTGCACCGCGCGGGCGACGCCCTCACTCCGCGGCGGCTCGTGATCGTGATGCTGTCGTTGGTCGGCGCGGCGATCTTCTTCCGCTTCTTCACGGGCTTCGGCATCGGGATGTCCATCGCCGACTCGTTCGCGACCAGCGGGGGCGATGCGTCGGTCGTGTCCGCGGTGCTGCCGTGGGTGGGGCAGCTCTCGCTCGCCGTCGCGGCGATCGCCGTCGGCTGGGCGCCGCGGGCGCGGATCCAGCCGGTCGCGGTGGCCGCCTGAGAGGGCGGGTCTGCTGACTCGACGTCCGGCGGTGGTGGATCTCGATACGCCCGCTGCGCGGGCTACTCGATCAGCATGGGCGGCGCCGGGCGAGCCGGCTGGGCCGCAGCCGGCTTGCATGCCGAAGGGACGCCCGCAGATCATGCTGGTCGAGTAGCCCCGGAGGGGCGTATCGAGACCCGGCGTTGTCATCAGGGCGGGTCTGCAGACTCGACTTCTGGCGGTGGCGGATCTCGATACGCCCGCTGCGCGGGCTACTCGATCAGCATGGGGCGGGCGCCCGAGCCGACTGGGCCGCAGAAGTTCGCGGCGGGGCACGCGGAAGCGGGGCCGGCGGAACTCCGCCGACCCCGCCTCCCGTGCGGTGGTTACTTCTGGGCGGTGCGCCTGCGCGTCGCGGTCAGCGCGAGTGCACCTGCGCCGCCGGCGATCAGGGCGAAGGCCAGCGCGGCCAGGCCGGTCGTGCCCTCGGCGCCGGTGTGCGCGAGCGCGGCACCGGGCTTCGCCGTGGGCTTCGGCGTCGCGGTCGGCGCCGGAGCGACGGGACCGGCGGTCGCGGTCGGCTCAGCGGTCGGCGCGACGGTGGGCGCCACGGTCGGCTCCGCCGTCGGCGCCGCGGTGGGCTCCGCCGTCGGCTCGACCGGCGGCGCGGTCGGCGAGGCCGTCGGCTCCGGGGTCGGCGCGGCGGCCAGCTCCGGGGTCGACGCCGGGGCGACGCGGTTCAGCGTGGCCTGCTCGTAGTCGTACGACATCGCGAGCAGTGCCGCGTCCTGGCTGCGCGGGGCGGCCAGCTCGAGGCCGGCGGCGGTTCCGGTCGAGGTGAAGCCGGCCGGCAGCGAGACCGTCGGGACGCCGGTGTTCGCGCCGACGTCGCAGAACGTCGTGCCCGCCCAGTCGGGGGTCGCCGCCGTCGCGCTGGTCGGCATCGCCAGGGCGTCGAGGTCGTTGTCGATGAAGAACTGGTCCATCGCCAGCTTGCCCGCGTCCTGAGCCGCGATCGCCGCGTCGTACGCGGGGTTCGGGATGTCCGCGTTGCTGTTGAAGAACGCGACGTCGTCGGGCAGCAGCGAGGTCTTCCCGTCCGCCATGACGTCCGAGAAGGTCAGCGCGTCGGCCGGCTCCGTGAGACCCGCGAGGCCCTCGGGCCAGGTCGCCTCGGTGTCCGCGAAGAACGCGTCGATGCCGGGGCGCAGGTCGAGGTAGCCGCCGCTGACGAGCGTGTTCGCCACGAACTCGCGGGTGAAGGTCGGCACCGGCACGATCTCGGCGCCCTGGGCGGCGAGGTCGAGGACCGCCTGGTCGACGAGCCCGGTGGTCTCGGCGAGGCCCGGGCGGGCCGGGTCCTCCTCGTAGTCCCAGCGCACGTAGCCGATGCGCTTGCCCTCGAGCGCGGTGTCGCTGAGCCCCTCGACGTAGTCGGAGCTGTCCTGCTGATCCGCGATGACGGTCAGCGGGTCGGTCGGGTCGTAGCCCGCGAGCACCTCCATCAGCAGCGCCGCGTCGGTGACGGTCGTCGTCATCGGTCCCGAGACGTCCTGGCGCGGCGACAGCGGGACGATGCCCGTGACGCTGGTCAGGCCCATCGTCGGCCGGTAGCCGACGAGGCTCTGGTGCGCGCTCGGCCCGACGATCGAGCCGCAGGTGTCGGTGCCGAGGCCCGCGGGGGCGTAGCCGGCGGCGACGGCCGCGCCGGTGCCTCCGCTCGAACCGCTGGCGCTGTTCGCCTGGTTGTAGGGGTTGTTCGTGCGGCCGCGCTCGGAGCTGAGCGTGTAGGTGCCGTGCCAGGCGAATTCGGCCATGTTGGTCTTCGCGAGGATGATCGCGCCGGCGTCGCGCAGGCGCTGCACGGCCGTCGAGTCGAGCTTCGTCTGGTACGTGTGCAGGGAGGCGCTGCCCGCGGTGGTGGGCATGTCGAACGTGGCGTAGTTGTCCTTCACCAGGATCGGGATGCCGTGCAGCGGTCCGCGGATCGTGCCGGCCGCGCGCTCGGCGTCGAGCTCGGCCGCGGTGGCGAGCGCGTCCGGGTTGGCCAGGATGACCGCCGCGAGTCCGGGCTGGTCGCCGTAGGGGTCGTCGTAGGCCGCGATGCGGTCGAGGTAGCGCTGGGTCAGGGCGACGGACGTCGTCGCGCCGGACTGCAGGAGCGCCAGGGCGTCGGTGATGCTGAGGTCGACGACCGCGGGGGCGGCCGCGTCGACGGGGGGAGTGGTCGCGCCGAGCGCCGCGGGGGCGGCGAGGGCGGTGCCGAGTGCGAGTCCGGTGCACAGGGCGGTGGCGGCGGAGAGTCGGACGACCCTCCGGAACGAGGGGGTGGTGGACAAGCGACAACCTTCGGATCGAGTGGGAGGGGGCTTGGAGCCTCCCCAGTCTCGGAGCCGGATGTTGCACGCCTGTTTCGGCGCGGAGACGATCGAGCGCGCCCGGTGTCCCCCTTCGAGGGGCGTCGAGGGAGCGCTCTCAGCGGGAGGCGTCACCGACGAGCGCGGTGCTGCTCCCCTCCTCATCGGGGACCCGGCTGAGGATGTCGCCGGGCTGGCAGTCGAGGACCGCGCAGATCGCGTCGAGGGTGGAGAAGCGGACGGCCTTGGCGCGGCCGTTCTTGAGGATCGAGATGTTCGCGGTGGTGATGCCGACCGCGGCGGCCAGATCGGTGACCGACATCTTGCGCTTGGCGAGCTCGACGTCGAGGTGCAGGACGATCGCCATCAGACGACCTCGGCGAGCTCGCTGCGCTGCTCCACCGCGAGGTGCAGGAGGCGTCGCATCACGACGACGATCAGCGCGGTCGTCGCGCTCGCCACGGCGACGAGCCCGAAGGCGAGGGCCGGCAGGGGCGCGGGTGCCGCGGCGAGCGAGGCGACGGCGCCGACGACGGCCAGCACCGCGCCGGCGACGAAGGCGCCGATGGCGAGGTCGACCCAGAGGTCGGAGCGGTGGTCGCCCGCGAAGAGCGTGTCGTCGCGGACCAGGCTGAGCAGCCGCCAGACCGCGATCAGCACGGCCTCGACGCAGAGCAGCCCGGCGACCACGACGGCGACGAGCACCGCGTCGACCGGCCCGCCGTCGAGCGCCTCGCGGGCGACCGGGCCGACGGCGAGCTGCACGAGCACGCAGCCGAGCAGCAGCACCAGCAGGAGGGTGCGGAGCGCGAGGAGGACGGGTCGGGGCATGCGGGGCTCCTGGGTCGTGAGGGGTGCGTGTCGAGAGGCGAGCATATCGAAGAACGTGCGTTTCCTATCGAAGTTCGATACTGTCACCGTCATCGCAGGGCAGCAAGCGAAGGCGGGGGAACGGCGTGGGACGACGGGGACGAGCGCTCACGGGCGCGGCGGTACTTCTGACGATCGCGGTCGTCGCGACGGGCACGGGGCCGGCGGAGGGACTCGAGCTGGCGCTGTCGGCCGACGACTGCGTCGAGAGCGCGAGGGCGGACTGGCGGCCGGCGCCGCTCCTCGTGCGCGGAGAGCAGGCGGTCTTCGACGTCGAGGTCACCGCCCGGGAGGACTGCCCGGCGGAGCGCCTCGTCGCCGTCGCCGCCACGGCGTCCGAGGCGATCGACGCGGCGCTCGGCGCGGCTCCGGCGGGGCGGCGCTCGAGCGAGCTGGTGCTGCGGGTCGGCGACGACGTCCTGTCGATCGCGGATCCGCGGGAGCGCACGGCACCGGTCGAGGCCTGGGACGCCCTGCGCCGCGGCATCGACGGGAGCCTCTCGGTGCGGACGGTCGAGAGCTACCCCGTCCTCGCGATCGTCCTCGCCCCGACCAGTGCGGCGACCGCACTCGACGCGCTCGATCTCCTCCTCGAGCAGCGCTCCGCCCTCACGGAGGGCGACCTCGACTGGACGATCGAGCAGCCCGCGACCGAGTCGCGCGGCGCCGCCTCGATCCGTGTGCAGGAGGAGCGCCCGGCCGACGAGATCGTGCGCCTCGCCCGCGAGATCGACGGCTCCTTCTCGGGGGTCCGGCAGTCGACGGTGCACCTGAACGGCGCGGTGCTGAACGTCGAGCTGACGGGGTCGCCGGGGGTGTCCGCCCCGCGCTCGCTCCGCGACTCCGTCCTCTGGCCGCGCGTGCTCGGCACGATGACGGCGCTGACCGGCCGGGGGAGCGGCTACGCGATCGGCGCCGAGATCGCGGCGGAGGCGGCCGACGGCTCCGGGCCCGTCGTCGACTCCTTCGCCTCGTCGTCGCTGCAGTGCGCGGCGACGCCCGGAGCGGGCGCGACGACGCAGGCCGCCTTCGAGCACCTGCGCGCGTCGATCCGGCCCGCCCATCCCGGCGAGAGCTTCGCCTTCAACGGCCTGACGGCGCCGGCCTGCCGGTGAGCCGCGCACGACATCAGCTGAGAAGGGGGTCCCTCCCCTCACAGAGGAGGCCCACCCTTCTCAGCTGATGTTGTGCGCGGCCCCGGTCAGTCCAGGTGCCGGAGGTAGCGCTGCGGGTCGCCGAGGAAGCCGCGCCAGGTGCGCACGAGGTCCAGATCGTCGTACTCCGCGCGGCGAAGGCCCCACTCGCCGAGCTCGTAGAGGTCCGCGCCCGGCAGCGCCGCCAGCACCGGCGAGTGCGTCGAGAGGATCACCTGCGAGCCGCCTGCCACCAGCGACCGCAGCTGGCCGATCAGTGCGAGGCAGCCCGAGACCGAGAGCGCCGACTCCGGCTCGTCGAGCAGCCACAGCCCGCGGATCCGGGAGCGGTTCACGACGATGTCGAGGAACGACTCGCCGTGGGACCGCTCGTGGTAGTCCGCATCGCCGAGGCCGATGTCCTCGAGGTAGGTGAAGAAGCCGTGCATCGTCTCCGCGCGGAGGAAGAAGCCGCGCTTCGAGGCGCCGGCCCCGCGCACCAGCTGCAGCTGCTGGGAGAGGTCGGACTCCGAGACGCGGGTCGAGTGCATCGCGCCGGTCGAGCCGCCCTCGGCGTTCAGCCCGTAGGAGAGCGCGATCGCCTCGAGCAGCGTCGACTTGCCGGAGCCGTTCTCACCGGTGATCACCGAGACGGGGCCGAGGTCCCAGCCCTCGTCGAGCACCTGGCGCACCGGCGGCAGGGTCGCGGGCCAGACGACGGACTCCAGCGCGGAGGGGTGCTTCTGCACCCTGCGCACGGGGAGGGAGGAGAACACCTGCACCCCCTCCGGTCGCGACGACCCGGCCAGTCAAGCACGGGGCCGCGGGAGCCGGCGGCTCAGACCGCCCAGCCCGCCTCCGCCAAGGCGAGCGCCGCATCGGCGCGCGGCGAGTACGGCAGGTCCTGGTCCAGCACCACGCGGTAGTCGGTGTCGCCCGGGCCGACCCAGAGGATCGAGTCGTCCGCCCCGGCCCGGCCGACGGCGGCGCGCACGGCCTGCGCGGGCTCGGCGATCTCCTGCACCTCGCAGCGGCCGTCGCGGGCGCCGTCGAGCAGCGCGCGGCGGATCCGCGCCGGGTCCTCGAAGCGCGGGTGGTGGTCGGTGACGATCAGCAGGTCGGCGCGCTCGGCGGCGGCGCGGCCCATCGGCGCGCGCTTGCTCGGGTCGCGGTCGCCGTCTGCGCCGAGGATCACCAGCACCCGGCCCGGCGTGACCTCGCGAAGGGCGTCGACGGTGCGGGCGACGGAGTCGGGGGTGTGCGAGAAGTCGACGTAGAGCCGCGGGCCGGCCTCGCCGGAGACGAGCAGGGTGCGGCCGGGGACGGCGACGTCGATGCCGCCGGCGACGGCACGGGCGAGCGCGTCGCGGTCGTGCCCCGCCTGGACAAGCATCACCAGGGCCAGCGCCGCGTTCGAGGCCATGTGCCGGCCGATCAGCGGGACGGAGGTGGTCAGGGTCCAGCCGTCGGGCGCGGTCAGGCGGAACCGGGTCGCGTCGGCGCTCAGCGCGAGGACGTCCACGTGCCAGTCCGCCTCGGTGGTGGAGCCGACGGTGACGACCGGGACCTCCGCCTCCGCGGCGACCGTCCGCCCCTCCGTAGTGTCGACGACGACGACGCCGCGCCGGCTGCGGTCGGGGCGGAAGAGCCGCTGCTTCGCCCGGAGGTAGCTGCCGAGGTCGCCGAAGTCGTCGAGGTGGTCGTGGCTGAGGTTGGTGAAGCCGGCGACGTCGAAGACGAGGCCGTCGACGCGCGAGCGGATGAGCGCCTGCGCGCTGACCTCGATCGCGGCGGACTCGACGCCGTCCTCGCGCATCCGGGCGAGGAGCGCGTGCAGCTCGGGCGCCTCGGGCGAGGTCAGGCGGCTGGCGACGACGGTGTCGCGACTGCGGCGGTCCGCGGTCGAGCTGAGGCCGGAGGGCACGCCGAGCCGGCGCAACACCGCGTCGAGCAGGTGCACGGTGCTGGTCTTGCCGTTGGTGCCGGTGACGCCGAGCAGCTGCGGACGGTCGCGGTCGGTGCCGTAGACGCGGGCGGCGATCGCGCCGAGGGCGGCCCGGGGATCCGCGGACACCAGCACCGGCAGGCCGCTCGCCCGCGCGGCCGCGAGCCCGGCCTCGTCGGTGAGGACGGCGACCGCTCCGGCCGCGGCGGCCTCGTCGGCGAAGTCCGCCCCGTGGCGGCGCCGGCCGGGCAGCGCGGCGAAGAGCGCGCCGGGGGAGATCTCGCGGTGCGCGAGAGTGACGCTGCGGATCAGGACGTCGCCGGCGCCGATCAGCGCGAGTCCGTCGCCGAGCTCGCGCAGCGGGACGCCCGCGACGCGGTGGGGTTCGAGGAACCGGAAGGTCGGCATCGGCCTGTCTCCTGGGAACGGACCGGTCCCGCGCGGAAGCGACCGCGCGGGACCGGAGGGGTCGTGCTACTTCGCGGTGGGGCCGTAGAACGAGGTGATCTCGTCCAGCTCCATCTCGGCGGTGGTCTGGATGAGCTTCAGCAGCTCGGGGTCCAGGCCCGGGGAGAACTCCTCGAAGCGCTCCGGCGCGATCGTCGACGGCACGCCCTCGGGGGCCTGCTCGTTGGCCGAGAGGTCGGTGCCGTCGTTCGAGGGGGAGGCTCCGCGGAAGATCTTGCCCGCCTCGGACGCGCCCTCGAGGTCGAAGGTGAACTGCTTGCTCTGCAGGCCGAGGTCGACCAGCTTCTTCACCTCGGGGAACTTCTCGGCGTTGGTCTTCGGGATCGGCAGAGTCTTCTTCCAGTCGATCCCGAGGGTCTCCAGCGCCTTCGCGTAGCCGTTCTCGTGCGCCTGGTCGCGGACGATCAGGTAGGCGACCGTCGAGCGCGCGGTCTTGTTCTGCGTCATCTCGTAGATGCGGCACTTCTGC
Organism: Rathayibacter sp. VKM Ac-2928; assembly: GCF_022815545.1. Taxonomy (NCBI): domain Bacteria; kingdom Bacillati; phylum Actinomycetota; class Actinomycetes; order Micrococcales; family Microbacteriaceae; genus Rathayibacter; species Rathayibacter sp. VKM Ac-2928. The sequence goes on along the minus strand of NZ_JALGRU010000003.1, from coordinate 190,407 downwards.
AGCCGCCCGGTCGACTCGAGCATGAGGTTGTAGAGCAGGTCGAGCACGAGATTGCCCGAGTTGTAGACGTAGCTGCCGCTCCACGGATTGCCGACCGAGTCGACGGGCAGTGCGCCCTGCGCTCCGACCAGGTAGTGGTGGATGTTGCCCGTGTCGAGCGCGATGTTCAGCGGGGTCGCTCCGCCGGCACCGGGGGTGTCCAGCGGGTCGGTCGGCTTGCCCTGGTAGCGCGGCGAGCCGTCGAGCAGGCGCGAGATGGTCGTGCCGATCAGCTCGACGTGGCCGATCTCCTCGGTGCCGATGCCCTGGATCAGGTCGCGGTACGGCTTCGCGTCGGCGCCGCGGAAGTTCATCGCCTGGAAGAGGTACTGCATCATCGTGCGCATCTCGCCGAACTGCCCGCCGAGGCCCTCCTGCAGCGCGTTCGCGGCGGCCGGATCCGGCTCGTCCTGCTCGATGTCGTTGATGAGTCGTTGAACGTGGAAGTACACCATTGCCTCCAGAAGGATCGTCGGTGTTCCCACCCTCCGCCGCGCTCCTGGCGTTTGCAGAGCCCCTTGCCACCGAGGGGGTGCGCGTGCGACCGGGCGGGTGGCTCGCCCCGGTTCGCCGCCCTGTGCGAGGCTCGGAGCATGACCGAGCAGACCCGCACGACTCCGCGCCCCGTCGACTCCCGGGCGCTCGCGAGCGCGGGCGTCGCGGTGCTCGGCGCGCTGCTGGTCGGCGTCCCGCTGCTCGCCTCGGCGCTCGCCGTCGTGGCGATCGTGCTGGCGCTCGGCGCCCGGAACGGGCTGCGCGCGGACGAGACGCTCCGCGGCGCCCGCGTGAGCCTCGTCGGCTTCGTGCTGGGGCTCGGGGTGCTCGCCGTGGCGTTCGGCCCGCTCGTGCTCGGGTGGGTGCTCGGGCTGTTCGCCTGAGGCCGCCGCGTACCGCCTGAGGCCGGCGACTACCGCTGCGCGAACGCCTCCCGGTACAGGCTCGTCAGCTCGGGGGAGTCGGCCGCGCTCAGCCCGCAGGTGAGGATCGTGTCGCCGTCGGCGGCGATCAGGTAGTCGATGCCGCGCTCGAAGACGATCGGGGCGCCGTCGACGGCGGACTCCGCCGCCTGTGTCACCGTCACCGCGTCGCCGACGTCGCCGGCGAAGCGGTCGATCACGCGCAGGGTGACGGTGCCGTCGTCGATCGAGGCGACCTCGGCGCGGAAGGCGAGCTGCGACGGAGCGAGCGCCTCGGCGGTGACCGGGGCGCACATGTCCATCGGCCCGCCGGTCGCGGGCAGCCGCAGCGCGGAGGCGGAGCCGCCGGTCGTGACGCCGAGGGCGAAGGGGAGCAGGAGCGACGCGGCGGCGCCGACCGCGAGCGCGCCGACCCCGACGATCAGCCAGGGGGAGCGGCGGCGGCGGACGGCGGCGGGGTCGGAGTCGTGGGGGTCGGTGCCCTGGCTGCCCGTCGCCTGCCCGCCCATCGCCCGGTCCCGGTGCTCGGCGAGCTGCGCGCGGGTGAGCGGGGCGAGCCCCTCCGCCGGGTCGGTCGAGCGCACCAGCCGGCGCAGCTCCGAGTCCTCGATCGCGGTCATCGTGCTCCTCCTTCTGAGGTCGTCGGGTCCTGGGCGGCGCGGCTCTCGTAGAGCTCCGCGAAGCGCTGGCGGGCGCGGTGCAGCCGGATCGACGCGGCGTTCGGCGTGATCCCGAGGACCTCGCCGATCCCGCGGGCGTCGAGCTCCTCCCACGACCACAGGCGCAGCAGCTCGGCGTCGGACTCGCGCAGCCGCGAGAGCACGAAGCGCACGGCGTCGTCGGTGGCGGACGGCCCGTCCGGGTCGCGCACCTCCTGCGGCGGGTCGACGACGGCGATCCGGTGGGTGAGCAGGACCTGGCGCCGCTGCATCCGGCGCGCGTTCTGCAGCTGCAGTCGGGCGACGCCGATCGACCAGGCGATCGGATCGTCCTCCGGCACGTCGGCGACGCGGCGCCAGAGCACGGCGAGGGTGGCGGCGAGCACGTCGTCGGCCGTGGCCTCGTCGGTGCGGCGCCAGAGGTAGCGGCGGACGGGGTCGGCGACCACGCCGGCGAGCGCGGCGAAGCGGTCGGGACCCGCGAGGGGAGCTGGCATGTGCCTCATGCTCCCTCCTGTCCGGCACGCCCGCCGTTCTTTCACCGGCGCGCCGACCCGGCTCCCGGCTGCGTCACGGGGAGCGCCGGCGCCGCCTGCTCGGAGCACCTCCGGCTCGCGATTCCGGCTCCGGCACGTCGTTCTGCCGGATCCCGGCGTGCCGGAGCCGTTTCCACGTGCCGGAGCTGCGCCTCCGCCCGCGCCGCGAACCTCCGGCTCGCGGTTCCGGCTTCGGCTCGCGGTTCTTCTGGATTCCCGCGTGCCGAAGCCGATTCCGCGTGCCGGAGCTGCGCCACCGGTCGCCCCGCGTACCTCTGGCTCGTGATTCGAGCTCCGGCTCGTGGTTCCGGCGGCTTCCCGCGTGCCGGAGCCGATTCCGCGTGCCAAAGGTCCGCCGGACCGCCGCCGTCGCCCGCCCCACCGCCTCGCTACTCTGAAGCGCCCCCATCCCCCTTCCCGCCGAGGAGCCCCATGCCCATCTGGTCCCTGCACGGCGACGGCCGCACCGTCGCGCCCGGAGCCGTCGTCGGCCCCGCCGAGCGGCTCAACTGGCCCGCGACCGTCGCGATCGGCATCCAGCACGTCGTCGCCATGTTCGGCGCGACCTTCCTCGTGCCCGTGCTCACCGGCTTCCCCGTCGCGACGACCCTGCTCTTCTCCGGCGTCGGCACGCTGCTGTTCCTCCTGATCACCCGCAACAAGCTGCCCAGCTACCTCGGCTCGAGCTTCGCCTTCATCGCCCCGGTCACCGCGGCGACGGCGGTCGGCGGCACGGGATCGGCGCTCGCCGGAGTCGTCGCCGTGGGCGTGCTGCTCGCGCTCGTCGGCTTCGTCGTGCAGTTCGCCGGCCTCGGCTGGATCGACCGCCTGATGCCCCCGGTCGTCTCCGGCGCGATCGTGGCGCTGATCGGCTTCAACCTCGCCCCGACCGCCTGGTCGAGCTTCCAGCAGGCGCCGGTCACCGCGACGGTCACGCTCGCCGCGATCATCCTCGGCAGCGTCTTCTTCCGCGGCTTCCTCGGCCGCGTCTCGATCTTCGTCGGCGTCGTGATCGGCTACGTCGTCGCGCTGATCCGCAACGAGATCGACTACTCCGCCGTCGCCGACGCCGCCTGGGTCGGCCTGCCGCCGTTCAGCTTCCCCGACTTCGCGTCCGGATCGACGTGGTCCGGCATCGCGATGTTCCTGCCCGTCGTGCTCGTGCTCATCGCCGAGAACGTCGGCCACGTCCGCGGCGTCGCGACGATGACCGACTCCTCGGTCAACCAGCACACCGGCCGCGCCCTGATCGCGGACGGCATCGCCACCACCGTCTCCGGCGCGTTCGGCGGCTCGGGCACCACCACCTACGGCGAGAACATCGGCGTGATGGCCGCGACCCGCGTCTACTCGACCGCCGCGTACTGGGTCGCCGGCGTCACCGCCGTGCTGCTCAGCCTCTCGCCCAAGGTCGGCGCGGTCTTCAACTCGATCCCCGCGGGCGTCCTCGGCGGCGCGACCACCGCGCTCTACGGCCTCATCGGCGTGATCGGCATCAAGATCTGGATCGACAACCGCGTCGACTTCTCCCGCCCGGTCAACCAGTACACGGCCGCCGTCTCCCTCGTCATCGCGATCGCCGGCTTCTCCTTCAGCTCCGGCGGCTTCGAGCTCGGCGGCATCGTCCTCGGCGCGGCCGCGGCCCTCGTGATCTACCACCTCGGCAACGCCGTCGCCCGCTGGCGACGCACCGGCGCCGACGACGGCGGCCCGCTGCCCCCCATCGGCCAGCTCGGCGGCGACCCGCAGCACTGAGGCCGCGCTGCCCCCGCCCACCCGTCACGAACGGTCGTCCCCCGCGCCGGTGGAGGACCGTTCGCGCCGGATCGCGGGCGCCGCTCGTCGCGTTCGGCACTTTCTGCTGATCCCGCGGGGTCAGAACGGCAGAAAGTGGCGAACCGCGCGCCGGATCCAGCCTGAGACGTGCGGCCGGTGCTCGGACACGTCGGTCTCGATACGCCGCTGCGCGGCTACTCGACCAGCATGGGGTGGCGCTGCGCGGCTCTTCCATCAGCACGGGGGTGCCGCTGCGCGGCACTTCGACCAGCGCGCCCGCGTCGCCCTTCGGTCTGCCCGGCGACGATTCTTGTTGATCGAGTAGCCCTCGGAGAGGGCGTATCGAGATCCGCCGTGGCACGGGCGGGGGCGTGAGGCCGGCGTTCTGGCGGGCGTGGGTCTCGATACGCCGCTGCGCGGCTACTCGACCAGCATGGGGTGCCGCTGCGCGGCTACTCGACCAGCATGGGGGTGCCGCTGCGCGGCACTTCGACCAGCGTGGGGGCGCGGCTGCGCGGGCGGCAGCGCGCGCCCGCGGTCAGGCGTCCGCGGCGCGGAGGGCGAGCTTCGCGTAGAGGTCCTCGAGGAGGAGGCGGGTGTCGAGGTGGGTGTAGACGCGCAGGTCCGGGCCGGTGCCGGCGCGGGGGCCGTACTGGCCGTCGGGGGTGATCGAGGGGCGGGGGACGCGCGCCGTGCGGCTGGAGGAGGCGTCGGGCTCGAAGGCGGAGAGCAGGGCGGTCGCGAGGACGAGCGGGCTGTCGCCGAGGGCGTAGGTCTCGCCGAAGCTGAGGCCGTGCGCGGCGCCCATCCGGAAGACGCCGTCGAGGGCGTCGAAGAGGTGCCGGCCGAGCTCGCCGGCGGTGCGCATCCGCACGCGGAGCTCGGCGACGGAGGCGAGCGGCTGCCGGTAGGCGTCGCGCGGGAACTGCTCGATCGGCAGCGCGGACGCGAACACCTCGGCGGCGGCGGGCACGTCGATCAGCAGGTTGTACTCGATCGGCATCGCGCCGGGCGGCGGGACGGCCAGGCCCGGGTGCTCCGGTCCGCCGATCCAGACCAGCGTCATCCTGGCGGCGATCGACGGCTCGAGGCGCAGGGCCGCCGCCACCTCGGTCAGCCCGGCGCCGGCGCAGAGGTACAGCGGCCGCGGGTCGTCCCGCAGAGCCTCCGCCACGATCGCGCGCGCCGCGTCCGAGACATGAGCATCAGGAGTGTTCGCCCCCGCCACCACCGGCACGTCCGGGCGCCCGCAGAGCGCGAGCACCTCGCGCGCCGCCGCCGCCGCGTTGTCAGCGGTCCGGTCGGAGGGATCGAACGGGTCGCCCGGCCGCAGCCGCGAGCCGACGACGAGCGCCAGCTCGACCGACTCCGACAGCGCGTGCTGCGCGAGCTGCACCAGCCCGTCCGGGTCGCCGGAGTAGTCGTTGTCCGAGATCACCCGCACCCGCGGCGGCACTCCGCTCACGACACGACCTTCGTCAGCCGCACGGCCATGAACTGCCGCGCCGGCAGCTCCACCCGGAACGACCCGGAGAACACCCCGGGCACCCGCGAGACGGTCATCCCCCAGGTGTCGATCACGTCGACGATCCAGGAGTCGGAGGGGTCGCGCACGATCTGCCGGAACCGCGGCCGGTTGAAGCCGAAGTACACGAGCTGCACGCCGCCGCCCCCGCCCCAGGGCGCGTCCCAGTCCGAGGGCAGCGGGTCGATCCGTCCGTCCGGCATCTCGGCGGTGATCCGCCGCAGGAAGGCGATGCGCGCCGGACTGTCGCCGACGAGCTCGCCGCCCTTCGACCACCAGAGCTCCTCGCGGTCGTTGAGGTACGTCTCGCCGTGGCCGACGTAGCCGCCGCGGACCGCCCCCTCCCAGAACCGCCGGACCATCTCCTCGCCGGTGATGTTGCCCCAGCCCTGGTCGATGTCGCCCTCGTAGGCGCACTCGTCGATCACGACCGGCTTGCCCCACTGCTCGCGCCAGGCGTCGGTGTTCTCGGCGGTCCGGTACACGTCGATCCGCTGCACGGATGCATGCGTGATCCAGGGCCGGGAGTAGTCGTAGAAGCCGAAGCAGTTGTGGATGGAGAGCAGGTGGCCCACCGGGTCCTCGGCGACGACGAGCGCGGCGAGGCGCTCCCAGTCGTCGACGCTCTTCGACCAGAGCAGGTCGTACTCGTTGGCGAGCGACCACCAGACGTTCGGCGAGGCGGCCAGGCGCCGGACCACGTAGCGCGTGACGAGGTCGTCGGCCGCGCGGCCCATGTCCGAGAAGCCCCAGCGGTCGTAGGCGTGGAAGAGGATCACGTCGGCCTGGATGCCGAGCATGTCGAGATCCGCGACCCGCTCCTCCAGCCGGCGGAAGAACGCGGGCACCGGGCGGTCGAAGTCCCAGCCGTCGCCGTCGCGCTCGAACGGGTACAGCTCCGGCTCGTTCGTGTTGTACAGGTAGGCCTTCGGGAAGACGCAGTGCCGCACCTTGGTGAACGGCGCGTCCGCGAGCGTCGCGAGGGTCGCCTCCTGCAGCGCCTCGCTCTGGTGCGTCCAGGCGTACGCGGTCGTGCCGAGCGGCAGGTGCCGGGTGCCGTCCTCGTGCGCGAAGTGGAAGGTGTCGGCGACCCGCACCGGCCCGTGCGCGCCGGGCAGGGCGGCCTCGACGGTGATGGAGGCGGTGAGCCCGTCGAGCGAGCGCGCGGTGGACGCGGTGGTCACGCTCCAGACGCCGGTGGCAGGAGGCAGGAACCGCACCCGGTACACCCCGTCGCCGTCGTAGAACCCGCCGGCCCGCACCGTCTCGTCGCCGAGCGAGAACTCCGCCGAGAACTCGACGTCGACGAACGGGTTGCCGTGCGCCGGCCCGTCGACGACGACCTCGGCGGGCGCCCACACGGTCCCCACCGCGACAGGTCGCACAACGGCCGACGCGACAGCGACGTCCTCGCCCTCGTAGTCCGCGCGCGGCAGCACGGCCACCCGCTCCGGCCGCGGCGCCGCGACTCCGGAGTCGTCGACAGCGTCGAGCGCCGCCCAGAACGAGGCCTCGCGCTCGGGGTCCGCCTTCAGCAGCGGATCCATCCCCACGACGAGTCCGACGGGGGCGGAGCGCAGCTGCACCAGCAGCGGCGAGTTGACGACGCCCGGGACGAAGCGGCGCACGACGTCGCCCGCCTCCCCGTGGTCGAGGACGGCGGCCAGGGTCGATTCGCGGGAGAAGCCCACGGTCACACCTCCACGGTGGTCAGGGTCTGCACGGTGCGCCGGAATTCGGCCTGCATGTCGAGGGCGTCGCGCTGGAGGAGCCACTGCACCTGCAGCCCGTCCATGGTCGCGATGACGCGGATCGCGGCGCTGCGCGGATCCACGCCCGGCACCAGCTGCCCGCGGGTCAGCATGTCGCCGAACGCGCCGGTGAACAGGTCGACGATGAAGCGGTAGCGGTTCGCGAAGTACTCGTGCGCCGGGTGGTCGGCGTGGGTCGCCTCCGCCGAGAGCACGCACTGCAGCTCGACGAGGCCGGGGATCTCGGTGTTGTAGGCGACCAGGTCGATCAGCGCGCGGACCGTGTCGATGCCGGGCACGGCGTCGCCGCTGGGTACCCGGACGATCGAGTGGTCGTCGCGGAGGGTGAGCACCGCCGAGAGCAGCTCCCACTTGTTGGCGAAGTGGTGCAGCACGCCGGCCTGGCTGAGCCCGACCTTCTCGGCGATCTCGCGCAGTGACGCGGCGTGGTAGCCGCTCGCGGAGAAGACCTCCAGGCCCGCGGCCACGATCTCGGCGCGCCGGGCGGCGGTCTTGGCGTACTGCCCGCGCGGTCGCCGCGGGGGAGAGGTGGGGAGTGCCATGAAGTGCCTCCAGGCGCATCGTTGCGAGGGGGCACGGAGCCTCCGGTGCGAGAAACCTAGCCGCTAGAGGTTTCCGAGTCAAAAACCTGGTGCCGAGTCGGCTTTCGGAAAGCTCCCCGTCAGCGTGCAGTTCCAAGCGCCTCGCGGGATGTGAACGGTCACGAGAATCACGAAAACCTAACGGGCCGAAGTTTTTCTTCCCAAAACCTAGGGGTCATCTGTTTTTCGTGTTAGCTTCCTCGGCACCGGTTCATGGGAGAACCGGGAGAACCTGGAGACCGAAGATGTTCCGATGGAAGAGGCTGGCGGCCGCTGCGATCGCCGTCACCACGATGGTCGGCCTGACCAGCTGCGCGGCCGACTCCGGCGGAGGCGCCTCCGGCGGCTCGAGCGAGACGCTCACGCTGGGTGCGATCCAGACCCTGTCGACGTTCGCCGCGGCGGACTCGTACTGGGCCAACGAGTCGCCGTACATGCAGGCCGTCTACGACAGCGTGCTGCGGGCCGAGCCCGACGGCACCATCACCGAGGGCCTCGCCTCGGAGTGGACCTACAACGAGGACAACACGGTCCTCACCCTGAAGATCCGCGACGGTGTGACCTTCTCCGACGGATCGACGCTCGACGCCGACGCCGTCGCGCAGAACCTGATCCGCTTCCGCGACGGCAACTCGCCCGACACGAACAAGATGGCCGACCTCGCCGACGCCGTCGCGACCGACGCCTCGACCGTCACGGTGACCCTCAAGCAGGCCAACCCGACGTTCCTCTTCTACCTGACCCAGAACGCCGGCCTCGTCGAGGCGCCCTCCGCCTTCGAGTCCGCCGACATCCAGACCGTCCCGGTCGGCTCCGGCCCCTACGAGCTCGACGCGTCGAAGACCGTCATCGGCACCTCCTACGCCTTCACCAAGCGCGACGGCTACTGGGACGAGGACTCGGTCCACTACGACAACCTGAACATCAACGTCTACAGCGACTCCACCGCTCTGGTGAACGCGATCAAGGGCGGTCAGGTCAACGCGGCGAACACGGTCGACAACAACGACCTCAAGGAGATCGAGGCGTCGGGCTTCACCGTCAACGCCTTCGAGCTCAACTGGACCGGTCTGCTGCTGCTCGACCGCGACGGCACCATCGCGCCGGCTCTGAAGGACGTCCGCGTCCGCCAGGCCATCAACTACGCGTTCGACAAGGAGTCGCTGCTGAAGGCCATCGGCCAGGGCTACGGCACCCCGACCACGCAGATCTTCCCGACCTCCTCCGAGGGCTACGACGAGTCGCTCGACGACGACTACCCCTACGACCCCGAGAAGGCCAAGGAGCTCCTCGCCGAGGCCGGCTACCCGGACGGCTTCGAGCTGAACATGCCCTCGAGCTCGCTCGTCGGCTCCTCGACCTTCACGCTGATCCAGCAGCAGCTCTCCGAGGTCGGCATCACCGTCACCTACACCGACGCCGGCAACAACTTCATCGCCGACGTCCTCGCCCCGAAGTACGCCGCCACCTGGCTCACGCTGCAGCAGGACCCCGACTGGGCCCTGATCAACTTCGAGCTCAGCCCCAACGCGATCTTCAACCCCTTCAAGAACGCCGACCCCGAGCTCGAGACGCTGATCGAGGCCGTCCGCACCGCGGACGAGTCCGGCTACGCCGCCGCCGTCCAGGCCGTCAACGCCTACACGGTCGAGAACGCCTGGTTCGCCCCCTGGTACCGCCAGCAGTCGAGCTTCGTGACCGACGCGAACACCAAGGTCGAGACCCAGACGGGCAACGCCTACCCGTACCTCTGGAACATCACCCCGGCCTGATCCGGATCAGCGGGCGGGTCGGCTCCGGTCGACCCGCCCGCTCCCTCTCTTCGCGCCGCCCGATCCGCTGATCAGGCCCGCGCCCTCCTCCGTTCGAAGGACCACTGATGACCAGGTTCATCCTGCGACGCGTCGTCTCGGGGATCATCCTCGTGGTGCTGATCTCCGTCGTCGCCTACGCACTCCTCTATCTCGGCGGCGGCGACATCGCCCGCCGCATCCTCGGGCAGAACGCGACGCCGGAGGCGGTCGCCCAGCGCGCCGCGCAGCTCGGCCTCGACCAGCCGATCTGGTCGCAGTACCTCGGCTGGCTCGGCCACGCGGTCACCGGCGACCTCGGCAGCTCCTGGTTCACCGGGCAGGCGGTCACCACCGCCATCTCCACCCGCGTCACCGTCACGCTCTCCCTGGTCATCGGCGCCACGATCATCTCCGCGATCGTCGCGGTCGTGCTCGGTGTCTGGGCCGCGGTCCGCCGCGGCTGGGCCGACAAGCTCGTGCAGCTGGTGTCGATCCTCGGCTTCGCGATCCCCGGCTTCCTGATCGCGCTGGGCCTCGTCACCGTCTTCGCGATCAACCTCCGCTGGTTCAAGCCCACCGGCTACGTCAACCTCACCGACTCGTTCTCGGGCTGGATCGCCACGGTCACCCTGCCGATCATCGCCCTCGCGATCGGCGGCATCGCCGGCGTCGCCCAGCAGGTCCGCGGCTCCGTCATCGACGCGCTCCGCCAGGACTACGTGCGGACCCTGCGCTCGCGCGGCCTGCCCGCCAACCGGATCGTCTTCCAGCACGTGCTGCGGAACGCCGGCGGCCCCGCGCTCGCCGTCCTCGCCGTGCAGTTCATCGGCCTCCTCGGCGGCGCCGTCATCGTCGAGCAGATCTTCGCGATCCCCGGCCTCGGCCAGGTCGCGGTCACCGCGACCACCCAGGGCGACATCCCGCTGGTGATGGGCCTCGTGCTGATCACCGCGATCATCGTCGTCATCGTCAACCTGCTCATCGACCTGCTCCAGGGCTGGCTCAACCCGAAGGTGCGACTCTCATGACCGCCACGACTCCGCTGCCCGCCAGCACCCCGTCGGTCGGAGTGGAGGAGCGCGCCGCCCGCACGCACCTCTTCCGCCGCCTGCTGCACAACCCGGTCGGGCTCGTCTCGCTCGTCTTCCTCGCGATCGTCGTCCTCTCCGGGATCTTCGCGCCGCTGCTCGCCCCGGCCGACCCCAACCGCGCCTCGCTGCAGGACGTGCTCGCCGAGCCCGGCGCCGCGCACCTGCTCGGCGCCGACAGCGCCGGCCGCGACGTCCTCTCGCGCCTGCTCTTCGGCACCCAGTTCAGCCTCGCCGGCGCCCTGGTCGCGCTCGCGGTCGCCGTCGTCATCGGCGTCACCAGCGGACTGCTGGCCGGCTACTTCGGCGGCTGGTTCGACTCCGTCTCGGCCTGGACCTCCGGCCTCGTGATGGCGCTGCCCGGCTTCGTCGTCCTGCTGGCGGCCCGCGCCGTCATCGGCCCGTCGATGTGGCTCTCGATGGCCATCTTCGGCGTCCTGCTCTCGCCGGCCTTCCACCGGCTGGTCTACGCCTCCGTCACCGCGGTGCGCGGCGAGCTCTTCGTCGACGCGGCCCGGGTCTCCGGACTCAGCAACGGCCGGATCATCGCCCGGCACATCCTCACCGTCGTCCGCGCTCCCGTCATCATCCAGGCCTCGCTGGTCGCCGGCATCGCGATCGCCATCCAGGCGGGACTCGAGTTCCTCGGCCTCGGCGACCTGTCGATCCCGACCTGGGGCTCGATGCTCAACGACGGCTTCTCCAACGTCTTCAACGCCCCGATCCTGATGCTCTGGCCGAGCCTCGCGATCGCGCTCACCTCCATCGCGCTGACCCTGCTGGGCAACGCGATGCGCGACGAGCTCGAGCGCAGCGCCTCCGGAGCCAAGCGCTCGAAGAAGCGCAAGTCGGCCTCGGCGCCCGCGACGGTGCCGACCAGCCTGTCCACGATCGGCATCCAGACGATGCTCGACGAGGACGCCGCGGCGCCGAAGACCGTCGTGCACGAGGAGGAGGCCGGCGCGAAGAGCTCAGAAGAGATCCTCCGCGTCACGAACCTCTCGGTCGGCTACGGCCAGAACGACGGCTCGGTCAAGACGGTCGTGCACGACGTCTCGCTCGCGGTCCGCCGCGGTGAGATCCACGGCCTGATCGGCGAGTCCGGCTCGGGCAAGACGCAGACCGCCTGGTCGGTGCTGCGCCTGCTGCCCGAGGGCGGCCGGATCACCGGCGGCTCGATCGTCTTCGACGGCAAGGACCTCGCGCACCTGTCGGAGAAGGAGATGACCAAGCTCCGCGGCAAGCGCATCGCATACATCCCGCAGGAGCCGATGTCGAACCTCGACCCCTCCTTCACCATCGGCACGCAGCTCGTGCAGCCGATGCGGATCTGCCTCGGCCTCTCGAAGGCGGCGGCGAAGGAGCGGGCGCTCGGCCTGCTCGCCCGGGTCGGCATCCCGAACCCGCAGCGCACGTTCGACGCCTACCCGCACGAGGTCTCCGGCGGCATGGCCCAGCGCGTGCTGATCGCCGGCGCCGTCTCCTGCGACCCCGACCTGCTGATCGCCGACGAGCCGACCACCGCGCTCGACGTCACGGTGCAGGCTGAGGTGCTCGACCTGCTCCGCGAGCTGCAGTCGGAGCTGAACATGGGCATGATCCTCGTCACGCACAACTTCGGCGTCGTCGCCGACCTGTGCGACCGCGTCTCGGTCATGCGCGACGGCCGGATCGTCGAGACCGGGCCCGTGCGCTCGATCTTCGCCGACCCCCGTCACCCCTACACCCGCGCCCTGTTCGACGCGATCCTCGAGGAGGGGCCCGCCCGCGGACCGCTCGTCGCCACCACCGCCGTGAAGGAGTCGAGCCGATGAGCGCCGCACCCGCCGCACCGTCCGAGCTGCTGCTGGACGTCAAGGACGTCGTCGTCGAGTACCCGGGCAAGGGCTTCCGCGCGAAGCCGTTCCAGGCGCTCAAGGGCGTCTCGCTCGACATCCGCCCCGGCGAGACCGTCGGCCTGGTCGGCGAGTCCGGCTCGGGCAAGACCACGCTCGGCCGCGCGGTGCTGGGGCTCGCCCCGGTCACCGGCGGCGAGATCCTCTACAACGGGCGCGACATCGCGCACCTCGACCGGCGGCAGCGCCGCGGACTCTCCTCCGAGATCCAGGTCGTCTTCCAGGACCCGTACACCTCGCTCAACCCGTCGCTGACGATCGAGCAGATCCTGGTCGAGCCGCTCACCGTGCGGAAGGTCGACGCCAAGGTCGCCTCCCAGCGGGTGCGCGAGCTGCTCGACCAGGTCGGGCTGCCGCAGTCCGCGGCCGACCGCCTGCCGCGCGAGTTCTCCGGCGGTCAGCGCCAGCGGATCGCGATCGCCCGGGCGCTCGCCCTCGAGCCGCGGCTGATCGTCTGCGACGAGCCCGTCTCGGCGCTGGACCTCTCCACCCAGGCGCGCGTCCTCGACCTCTTCACCGAGATCCAGGAGCGCACCGGAGTCGCGTACCTCTTCGTCTCGCACGACCTCGCCGTCGTGCGGCACCTCTCGCACCGCGTCGCCGTGATGTACCACGGCGAGATCGTGGAGTGGGGCGACGGCGACCAGGTCACCTCCCGCCCGGAGCACGCCTACACCCAGCGCCTCTTCCTGGCCGCCCCGGTCGCCGACCCGGTCCGCCAGGCCACCCGCCGCGAGGAGCGCCGCGCCTTCGTGGCCGCCCACCCCTGACGCCCGCCCCCCGGACGCGCGCGCGTCCCTCCCCTCTCCGCGAGATGCCACTTATGAGCGCGACACGCCGCGCGATCGCGTCATAAGTGGCATCTCGCGGAGGGGGCCGGGCGGGGTGCACCGTCAGAAACCCACTACTGCTAGGTTTTGAGGGACGACGACGTCGCCTCCCGAGAGAGAAAGAGTCACCGTGACCGACACCTCCACTGCTCCCCGCATCCCGGCCGAGGGACCCGACGCCGACGCCCTGCTCACCGAGCTGATCGGGCGCCTCGACCTCGAGGAGAAGGTGCAGCTGCTCACCGGCCGCGACTTCTGGACCACCTGGCCGATCGAGAGGATCGGCCTGCGCCGCATGCTCGTCTCCGACGGCCCGTCGGGCGTCCGCGGCGAGGTCTGGGACGAGCGCTCGCCCTCGCTCAACCTGCCCTCCGCCACCGCGCTGTCCTCCTCCTGGGACCGCTCGATCGCCCGCCGCTACGGCGCCGCCGCCGCGGTCGAGGCGCGCCGCAAGGACGTCGACGTCGTCCTCGGCCCGACCATCAACCTGCACCGCTCCCCGCTCGGCGGCCGCCACTTCGAGGGCTTCAGCGAGGACCCGGTGCTCACCGCCGATCTCGCCGCCGCCTACGTGGCCGGCGTGCAGGAGAACGGCGTCGGCGCCACTCCCAAGCACTACATCGCCAACGACTCCGAGACCGACCGCTTCACCGTCGACGTCCGCGTCGGCGACCGCGCGCTCCGCGAGCTCTACCTGCTCGCCTTCGAGCGCGCGATCGTCGAGACCCGCGCTTGGCTCGTGATGAGCTCCTACAACTCGATCAACGGCACCACCGCCACCGAGAGCGACCTGCTGGAGAACCCGCTGAACAGCGAGTGGGGCTTCGACGGCGTCGTCATCAGCGACTGGACCGCGGTCCGCACCGTCGACAGCGCCCGCGCGGCGCAGGACCTCGTGATGCCCGGCCCCGACGGCCCGTGGGGCGCCGCGCTCGTCGCCGCCGTCCGCGACGGCTCGATCGAGGAGTCCGTCGTCGACCGCAAGGTCCGCCGCATCCTCCGCCTCGCGGCCCGCGTCGGCGCACTCGAGGGCTTCGCGCCCGCCGTCGCCGAGCCGGTCCTCGTCGAGGACGGCCGCGGCTTCGCCCGCGAGGCCGCCGCCGCCGGCAGCGTCCTGCTGCGCAACGAGGGCGAGCTGCCCTGGGACGCCTCGGCGCTCACCTCCGTCGCCGTCATCGGCCACAACGCCCGCGAGGCGCGCACGCAGGGCGGCGGATCCGCGACGGTCCTGCCCGAGAAGGTCGTCACTCCGCTCGACGGCGTCCGCGCCGCCCTGCCGCACGCCCGCGTCGACTACGCCCTCGGCGCGGTGGTGCAGGACGGCGTCGCCCCGCTCGTCCTCGAGACGATCACCAACCCGGTCACCGGCGAGCCCGGCCAGCGCGTCCGCTTCCTCGCCGAGGACGGCGCGGAGCTGTTCGTCGAGGACCGCCGCGCCACCTCGCTGGTCTGGTTCGGCGGCACCGCCCCGATCGCCGCGTCGGCCCGCGTCGAGTTCTCGACGATCCTCACCCCCGCCGCCGACGCGACCGTCCGCCTGGGCTTCGCCGTCGCCGGCACCGCCCGCGTCTACGTCGACGGCGCGCTCTTCCTCGAGGAGACCCTCGCCGCCGTCGGCTCGGACCTCGGTGCCGCGCTGCTCGCCCCGCCGTCGGTCTCCGCGCCGCTGACCTTCACCGCCGGCACTCCCGTCGACATCCGGATCGAGTACGACATCGTGCACGCCGAGGGCGACCTCGAGGGCGCGCTCGGCTTCACCTACGGCCTCGAGCCCGACGCCACCCCCGCCGACGAGCTGATCGCGGAGGCGGTGGCGCTCGCCCGCGACGCCGACGTCGCCCTCGTGGTCGTCGGCACCAACTCCGCGGTCGAGTCCGAGGGCTACGACCGCAGCTCGCTCGACCTGCCCGGCCAGCAGGACGCGCTCGTGCGCGCCGTGGCCGCGGTCAACCCGCGCACCGTCGTGGTCGTCAACGCCGGCGCTCCCGTGCTGCTGCCGTGGCGCGACGAGGTGGCGGCCGTGCTGGTCGGCTACTTCGGCGGGCAGGAGATGGGCGACGCGGTCGCCGACGTCCTGCTCGGCCGGGTCGAGCCCGGCGGACGCCTGCCCACCACCTGGCCGGTCGCGATCGAGGACGTCCCCGTCCTGTCCACGCTGCCGACCGACGGCGAGCTGCACTACGACGAGGGCATCCACATCGGCTACCGGGCCTGGCTGCGCAGCGAGGTCGAGCCGGCCTACGTCTTCGGCCACGGCCTCGGCTACACCTCGTTCGAGCTCGTCTCGGTCTCGACGCCCGAGCCCGTGCGCGGCGGCGAGGACGTCGCGCTCCTCGTCGACGTCGTCAACACCGGCGAGCGCGCCGGCAAGGTGGTGCTTCAGGCCTACGCCGAGCGCCGCGACTCCGCCGTCGAGCGCCCGGTGCGCTGGCTGGTCGGCTTCGAGAGCGCGACGCTGGAGGCGGGCGCGAGCGCGCAGATCGCCGTGACCGTCCCGACGCGACTGCTCGCCACCTGGAACGACGGGTGGGAGTACGAGGCCGGAGCGTTCACGATCCGCCTCGGCACCTCGCTCGAGGACGTCCCGCTGGTAACCGAGCTGGAGCTGAGCGCATGAGCGGCGGCGTCGTGCCGGGCGGAGTCGCGCAGGGCGGGGTCGGCGCCCCGTTCCCGAACCCGCTGATCCCCGGCTTCAACCCCGACCCCAGCGTCGTCCGCGCCGACGGCGTCTACTACCTGGTCACCTCGACGTTCGAGTACCTGCCCGGCATCCCCGTGTACCGCAGCACCGACTTCGAGACCTGGGAGCGCGTCGGCAACGTCGCGACCCGCGCCGAGCAGATCGGTGTGGAGGAGGTGCCCACCGGCCTCGGCGTCTGGGCGCCGACCATCCGCCACCACGACGGCCTCTTCCACGTGATCGTCTCGGTCCCCGCGGGAGTCGGCACCGTCGTCTTCACCGCGGCGGACCCGGCCGGCGAGTGGAGCGACGGCACCGTCCTGACCGACGCCGACGGCGGCCCCCTCCAGGGCATCGACCCGGACCTCGCCTGGGACGAGGACGGCACCGCGTACGTCACCTACTCCGGCCTGATCCTGAGCGGCGAGGAGGCCGGCGCGCACCTCGGCATCCAGCAGGTGCGGGTCGACCTCGCGGCCGGCCGCATCCTGGAGGAGCCGCGCTCGCTGTGGTCGGGCACCGGCGGCGGCTTCCCGGAGGCGCCGCACCTGTACCGGCGCTCGGTCGACGGCCGGGACGTCTGGTACCTCCTCATCGCCGAGGGCGGCACGGAGCGCGGCCACGGCGTCTCGATCGCCCGGAGCGACGCGCCGACCGGCCCGTTCGAGACCGCGCCCGGCAACCCGTTCCTCACCGCCCGCGGCACCACCCGACCGGTGCAGAACACCGGCCACGGCGACCTGGTGGAGGGCCCCGACGGCTCGACGCTGATCGTGCTGCTCGGCGTCCGCCCGCGCGGAGCGACCCGCGCCTTCTCGGCGCTCGGCCGCGAGACCTTCGTCACGCGGGTGACCTGGGTGGACGGCTGGCCGGTCGCCGAGCCCGTCGCGCTCTCGCCGCGCGGTCCGCTGCGCGACGACGTCGACTTCTCCGGACCGCTCGACGCGGGCTGGATCGGCGTCCGCCGCCTCCCGACCGCGCTCGCCACCGTGGCGGACGGCCGGCTGTCGCTGCCGGGGGAGGGGCGCACCCTGGGCCACCCGCAGCCCACCTTCGTCGGCCGCCGCCAGCTCACCCAGACCATGCAGGCCTCGGTCGTCGCCGACGTGTCGGCCGGCGCCGGCGGGCTCGCCGTCCGCTACGACGAGACGACCTTCGCGTCGGTCGAGGCGGAGTCGACGGGCTCCGGCACGCGGGTCACCGCCCGCGCGGTGATCCCCTCCTTCGAGCAGGAGTGGACCGCCGAGCTGCCGGAGGGCCCGGTGACGCTGATGCTGGAGTCCGAGCGCGACGGCGGCGTCGGCTTCGGCCCCGGCCAGATGACGAGCGACTTCCTCGTCCTCCGCGCGGAGGCGGGCGGCGTCTCCCGCACCCTCGCCCGCATCGACGGCCGCTCCTTCACCGCCGAGACCGCCACGTCCTTCACCGGCCGCGTCCTCGGCCTCTACGCGACGACCGGCACCCCGACGTTCACCGCCTACCGCTACGCCGGCACCGACGACTGACCCGCGGGTCTCGATACGCCGCTCCGCGGCTGCTCGACCAGCATGGAACGGAGCGGCCCGCGCCTCATGCTGATCGAGTAGCCCTCGCAGAGGGCGTATCGAGATCCACCCGCTCCCGGGTTGTACCACGTCTGCGTCCAGCCGCAACCACGTGAACTCCCAGGCGGCTCGCCTCTACCGTCGAGGGAGGCGACCGCAGCAGCGGCCTGCCGCACACCGAGTGAGACATCAAGGAGCACTACCGTGTCGCAGATCATCGAGACCGTCGACGTCAACGTCCCCGTGTCCGTCGCGTACAACCAGTGGACGCAGTTCGAGGAGTTCCCCAAGTTCCTCGACGAGGTCGAGTCCATCCAGCAGGTCACCGACGTCCTCACCGTCTGGAAGGTGAAGGTCGGCCCCGTCGAGCGCGAGTTCGAGGCCAACATCACCGAGCAGCACCCCGACGAGCGCGTCGCCTGGAACAGCACCGGCGGCGAGACCGACCACGCCGGCGTCGTCACCTTCCACAAGCTCTCGGACACCGAGACCCGCGTCACCGTGCAGCTCGACTGGGAGCCCGAGGGCTTCCTCGAGACCGTCGGCTCGCTCGTCGGCGCCGGCAGCCACGCGGTCAAGAAGGACCTCAAGAACTTCAAGGAGTACATCGAGTCCAAGGGCTCGCCGGACGGCGCCTGGCGCGGCGACGTCGAGGCCTGAGCCCGATGTCGGACGACAGCACCCCGGACACCGGCACTCCTGAGGAGGGCGGCCTCGGCACCGAGGGCACCATCCCCGACTCCGAGGACGGGATCGCCCTGGGCGTCTCGGGCGACTCGCACTTCAACCCCGAGGAGGACGCCCCGAGCGACTCCGAGGGCGAGGCGGACGAGAAGTAGCAGAACGAGCTGAAGGGCCGGAGGCGGCGACGCCCCCGGCCCTTCGTCGTCTCAGCGCCAGGCCCGGGCGTACTGCGGCGGCACCAGCCCGAGCGGAGCGCCGAGCTCGCGCGCCATCCGCGACGGAGCGTGCGGGTCGCGCAGCAGCTCGCGCGCCAGCAGCACCACGTCCGCGTCGCCGCCGGCCACCACGCCCTCGGCCTGCTCCGCCGTCGTGATCAGCCCGACCGCCCCGACGGGAGCGCCGGTCGCCCGGCCCACCTCGCGCGCGAACGGCACCTGGTAGAGCGGCGCCACCGGGATGTCGGTCCCCTTCACGAGCCCTCCGGTCGAGACGTCGAAGAGGTCGACGCCCTCGTCGCGCGCCCACTCCGAGACCCGGATCGTCTCCTCGAGCGTCCAGCCGCCCTCGGCCCAGTCGGTGGCGGAGAAGCGCACCAGCAGCGGCAGCTCGCCGATCTCGGCCCGCACCGCGCGGACGACCTCGAGCAGGAGCCGCGCGCGGTTCTCCAGCGATCCGCCGTAGGCGTCCTCGCGGTGGTTCGAGAGCGGCGAGAGGAACTGGTGCAGCAGGTAGCCGTGCGCCGCGTGCAGCTCGATCACGTCGAAGCCCGCGTCCACGGCACGGCGGGCGGAGGCGCGGAACGCCTCGACGAGGCCCGGGAGCTCCTCGACGTCGAGCGCCCGCGGCACCGCGTAGCCCTCGAACGCGACGGCGGAGGGCGCGACCGCCTCCCAGCCGCCCTCGTCGACGGGGACGGAGCCGTGCCCGCTCCACTTGCGGTAGGTCGACGCCTTGCGGCCCGCGTGCGCGAGCTGGATGCCGGAGAGGGCGCCCTGCCCGTGCACGAAGTCGACGATCGGCGCCCAGGCCGCCTGCTGCGCGTCGTTCCAGAGGCCGGTGTCCCAGGGGCTGATCCGTCCCTCCGGGACGACGCCGGTCGCCTCGACGATCACGACGCCCGCCCCGCCGCGCGCGAGCGAGCCGAGGTGCACGAGGTGCCACGGAGTCGGCACGCCGTCCTGCGCCTCCACCGAGTACTGGCACATCGGCGCGGCCCAGACGCGGTTGCGCGCCGTGCGGGAGCGGAGGGTCAGCGGCTGGAAGAGGGCGGGGGAGTCGGTGGTGGTGCGAGGTGCGTCGGTCATCTCAGGGCCAACCGACGGAGCGGCCCGGGTATGCCCGCTGTCGCGCGGCGGCCGTCCCCCTGACGCGACGCCGCCGCTCCGCCGACGCCCGGCGCGGCCCTCCGAGGGACGCCCCACGCCGTCGCTCAGCGCGGCCAGGTCGCCCCGGGCGCCTCCTGCCAGACCGAGCTCGGCGGCGCGAGCGACTCCAGCTCCTCGAACAGCGCGTCCGGGATGTCGAGCGCGTCGTCCGCGACGAACGCGTCGTAGTGCTCGGCGCTCGTCGCGCCGACCACCGTCGTCGTCACGCGCGGGTCCCGGGTCGAGAACTGCAGGGCGGCGGCGGCGAGCGGCACGCCCGCCCGCTCGCAGGCCTCGCCCATCGCGGCGACCGCGTCGACGATCTCCTGCGGCGCCGGCGCGTACGCGTAGCTGCGGACCGGCTCGGGCCAGCGCGCGAGCGCCCCGCCGCCGTAGACGGCCGCGTTGACCACGACGACGCCGCGCGCGACGGAGGCGTCGATCAGCTCCTCGGAGGAGCGGTCGACCAGCGTGAACCGGTTGTGCGTGATCACGGCGTCGAAGAGCCCGGTGTCGACGTAGTGCCGCAGCATCGGCGCCGGCCCGCCCGAGATGCCGATCGAGAGCGCGGCGCCCGCCTCCTTCATCGCGACGAGCGCGCGCACCGGGCCGTCCTCGGCGAAGGCCTCGTCGTAGGAGATGCGCTCCGGGTCGTGCAGGTAGAGCAGCGGCAGCACGTCCATGCCCAGGCGCTCGCGGCTCTCGTCGAGGCTGCGGCGCATCCGCTCGGCCGAGTAGCTGCCGGTCTCCGGGTCGCGGTCGAGCTTCGTGACGACGGTGATCCCCTCCGGGACCCCGCCGCGCGCCCGCAGCGCCTCGCCGATCAGCCGCTCGCTGTGCCCGAGCGCGTACTCGTTGGAGGTGTCGATCACCGAGACGGGGCGGCCGGCGCCGGAGTCGAGCACGCGCTCGAGCGCGGGCACCGTGTCGAGCGAGCCGACGCGATCGGGGTTCCAGGAGGTGCCGAGGGTGAGCCGGGTCACCAGGGCGCCGGAGGGGCCGAAGGGGCGGAGCGCGGAGGGCTGAGAGGTCATCCCGTCAGCCTGGCAGCCGCGCCCGTCGCGCGTCGAGGGCTCAGTGCACCAGAGGGCTCAGTGCACCAGAGGGCTCAGTGCACCAGCGTGCTCAGCCACACCACGACGAACCCGAGCAGCGTCGTCACGAGCGTGCTCAGCACCCGCCGCTTCCACGAGCTGCCGCGCCGCGCCGACATCAGGTAGCCGAGCGCCGCGAGGATCACGACACCCGCTCCGAGCGCCAGGTAGTACGCCGTCCACTCGTCCAGCACCCCGAGCGGCCCGAGCGCGAGCAGCAGCGCCGGCACGACCATCGCGGCGATCATCCCGATCGAGTGCCGGGCGGTGTCCCGCACGGCCGCGAGGACCGTGCGCGGCGTCGGATCCGACTCGGGCAGGCGCGCGATCGTCCCGGAGTAGAGGTGCGCGACCCAGAACACCGTCACCGAGCCGAGCAGGAACAGCAGGACGTCGAGATCGGTGTCCTTGTCCCAGCCGACGGCGATCAGCGTGATCGAGAGCACCGTGCCGTAGATGGCACCCTCGGTGCGCATCACCGCGCCGAGCACGCCGACCGCGACCACGGCGCCGGTGCGGGTGGTGACGATCCGCCGCTGCGGCGGCGCCTGCTCGAGGGTCGGGGAGTCGTCGGGATCCATGGAGCTCGGCCTTCCGTCGGGCGCGGGCGACCGGCGGCGGACCGGCCTGACCACACCCTAGGGCCTGCGCGCCCGCGGCCGCGTCTTCAGCGGCACGGGCGGCAGAGCGGCGAGCGACGGCGCGACGAAGCCGATCACGTCGGAGTAGTGCTCGTCCTCGCCCGAGCGGACGAACGACCAGCACTTGAGCGACGCGGGCCGATCGCGCAGCGGCAGCGGGCTCGCCTCGACGACCAGGGCTCCGTCGCTCCGGTAGACCACCCGCGCCGGGACTCCGCGGCGGCGGCCGTCGATCGTGTGGCTCGCGGTGGGGCGGAGCACGCCGTCGCGGCTGTCGAGGCCGATGGAGAGGACGGAGCGGAAGTCGTCCGAGGCGGCGCCCATGCCGATCAGGAAGTCGGGGCCGGTGCCGCGGAGCAGGAACACGACGTCGAGCCCCTTCTCGTGCCGGAGCGCGTACGTCGCGGTCAGCATGCCCCGACCGAAGGAGGCCGCGCGCGCCGCGGAGTCCTCGTGGTGGGATCGGGCTACCTGCTCGCGCATGCGGCGCTCCTTCGCGTCTCCGGCTCGGTCGAGGCGCCGCCCCCGCCGCTCGTCGTCTCCTTCACCGTAGAGGAGAGCCGCCCTATGATCGCGCCATGCCTCGCATTCCGGACAGCGTCCCCACGCCCGCGCTCGTCCTCGACGAGGCGGTCCTCGACCGCAACATCGCGGCCACCGCCCGCTCGGCCCGCGAGCGGGGCGTCGCGCTGCGCCCGCACGCCAAGACCCACAAGTCGATCGAGATCGCCCAGCGGCAGCTGGCGGCCGGCGCGGTCGGCCTCACCGTCGCGACCGTGTCGGAGGCCGAGGTGTTCGCGGCCGGCGGTGTCGAGGACCTCTTCATCGCCTACCCGCTCTGGCTCGACGCCGAGCGCGCGGTCCGGCTGCGCGGCGTGCTCGAGCGGGCGCGGGTCCGGGTCGGCGTCGACTCCGCGGAGTCGGCGCGCCGCCTGGCCGCGGCGATCCCCGACGGCCTCGAGGTCGTCGTCGAGGTCGACTCCGGCCACCACCGCAGCGGAGTGCCGCCGCAGGAGGCCGGCGCGGTGGCCGCCGCCGCGGCCGAGGCCGGGCTCGACGTGGTCGGCGTCTTCACCTTCCCCGGTCACAGCTACGCCCTCGACGGCCGCCGGGCCGCGGCCCGCGACGAGGCCGCCGCGCTCAGTGCCGCCGCCGCCTCGCTCGCCGGCGCCGGAGTCCCGGCCCGCGTGATCAGCGGAGGCTCGACCCCGTCCCTGGAGTTCGCCGACGCCGGCGTCCTCACCGAGCTGCGCCCGGGCGTCTCCGCCCTCGGCGACGCGCAGCAGTGGGAGATCGGCACCATCGGCCCGGAGTCGATCGCCGTCACCGTGCTCGCCACGATCGTCGCCCGCCGCGACGACCACCTGATCGCCGACGCCGGCAGCAAGGTGCTCTCCTCCGACCGCGGCGCCGCCTCGACCGGCTTCGGCCGCCTCCTCGAGCACCCCGACGCCCGCATCACCGTCCTCTCGGAGCACCACGCCACCATCACCGGTGTCGACCTGCCGCTCGGCACCCGGATCCGCATCGCCCCCAACCACGTCTGCGTCGCCGTCAACCTCGCCGACGACTACCGCGTCCTCCGCGCCGACGGCACCACCGCCACCTGGCCCGTCGACGCCCGCGGCCGCAACACCTAGCCGCCCCTGCTGATCGAGTAGTCCGCACAGCGGGCCACCCCAGCTGATCGAGTAGCCCGCGCAGCGGCCCACCCAGGCTGATCGAGTAGCCCGCGCAGCGGGCGTATCGAGATCCACCAGCGTCCGACGGAGGTCTGCAGACCCGGCCTGCTGGTCACGGCAGGTCTCGATACGCCGCTCCGCGGCTACTCGACCACCATGCCTGCGGGCGTCTCCCAAGTAGATCCCGCGTGGCTCAGCGCCGCGGCACCCGCAGCCCGACCACCGCGGTCAGCCCGAGGAGCACGAAGGCCGAGGCGAACGCCGCCGTCGGCGACGCCGCGTCCGCGAGCGCCCCCGCCAGCAGCGGCCCGACGACGCCGCCGAGGTCCGACGCCGCCTGGAAGAACGACACCGGCTTCCCGCCGCGCTCGCCGGCCGCGTCGCCCACGAGCGCGCCCGGCGCCGTCCCCATGAACGCCGCCGCCGCTCCGTACACGCAGAGCAGCGCGATCAGCAGCCACAGCTCGTGCACCAGCGGCATCGCCAGCATCGCGACGGCCGCGACCGCGAACCCGCCGATCAGCGCGGGGCGCCGCCCGACCGTGTCGACGAAGCGCCCGGCCGGCGCCAGCGCGATCGTCTGCACCACCGCCGCGATGGCGAAGGCGATGCCCGTCCAGGCCGGCTCGTCGCCCAGTCCCTCGACGACGAGCACCGGCACGAGCGTCGCCCGGACGCCCATCGCCGACCAGCCGAGCGCGAAGTTCGCGAGCACCGCGCTCTGGTAGCGCCGATCGCGCGCGACCTCGTGCATCGGCTTCGCCACGGCCGCCGCCGCCGCCGCCTCCGCGTCGCGGTCTGGCCGCTGCAGCAGCACCAGCCCGACGATCCCGGCGATCGCGAGCGTGCCCGCGTAGAACAAGAAGGGAGCGGTCAGCGAGATCGCCGTCAGCACGCCGCCGACGGCCGGCCCGGCCATGCCGCCGAGCAGGAACCCGCCCTGGTAGAAGCCGATCGACCGGCCCCGCCGCTCCGGATCCGCCGTCCGCAGCAGCAGCGTCATCGCCGCGACCGAGAACATCGCGGAGCCGATCCCGCCCGCTCCGCGCAGCAGCAGCAGGTGCGCGTAGTCGCCGGCCAGCCCGACGAGCGCGCTGGACACCGCCACGATCCCGATGCCGACGGCCAGCACGATGCGCTCGCCGACCCGGTCGACCAGCGGCCCGACGAACGGATTCGCGACCAGCCGCATCAGCGCGAACGCCGACACCACCGCCCCGACCTCGACGTAGCCGACCCCGAAGCTCCGCACGTACACCGGCAGCACCGGCACGACGACCCCGAACCCCAGCATCACGAAGAACGCCACGATCCCGAGGACCTTCACGTCGCGGGGGAGCCGCGCCCCGGGTTCACGGTTCTTCCACGGAGCACGCACCCACCGACGCTACCCCGTGCCCCCGACACTGCGATCCCGGACGGACGGTACCCTCACTCGGATGAGGTGGAGAAGCAGGGTGGCGGCAGTGCTCCTCGTCGCGCCCGTCCTCCTCCTCACCGGCTGCGCTCTCCCCGGGCAGACGCAGGACCCGGCTCTCTGCCCGCCCGTCGAGGAGTCGTGGAACGCCTTCGCGGCGGACCCCGCGACGGCGAACCGCGAGGCGTTCGAAGCCGCCCTCGACGCGCTCCAGTACGAGGACGCCACCTCGACAGCGGTCGACGCGGCGCGCTCGGCGAAGTCCGCGCTGCAGAACACCCTCGCCCGGAAGCCGGTGCGCAATCCGTCCTTCTGGAACGCCCTCGACCTGATCGCCGAGGAGTGCTCCGAGGCCGGTGTCGACCTCTCCTTCGACGGCCACGGCGAGCCGCTGCCCGCCGTCGGCTGACCCGCCCAGGAATGCCGGGCCGGGACGCGCGTTGTCCTCAGGGATGACTTCCGCAGCAGACCCGTCCACCGTCCCCACTCCCGAGGCCCCCACTCCCGAGCAGCGCGCCCTCGTGGTCGGCGCCACCGGCATCGGCGGCTCCGCCCTCGTCGACCTGCTCACCGAGCGCGGCTGGCCCGTGACCGCCCTCTCCCGTCGGCCCATCGCCGAGCGCCCCGGCGTCACCCCGCTCTCCGCCGACCTCCGCTCCGCCGAGGACCTCGCGCGCGTGCTCGCCGACGAGAAGCCGACCCACGTCTTCTTCACCGCCTGGTCACGCCAGGCCACGGAGGAGGAGAACATCGCCGTCAACGGCGGCATGGTCCGCGACCTCCTCGCCGCGCTCTCGCACGCGCCGCTCCAGCACGTCGCGCTCGTCACCGGGCTCAAGCACTACCTCGGCCCGTTCGAGGCCTACGGCCAGGGCGCGATGCCCGACACCCCGTTCCACGAGGAGGAGGAGCGCCTCGAGGCGCCCAACTTCTACTACGCGCAGGAGGACGAGCTGTTCGCCGCCGCCGAGCGCGACGGCTTCACCTGGTCGGTGCACCGCTCGCACACCGTGATCGGCCACGCGGTCGGCAACGCGATGAACATGGGCCTCACGCTGGCCGTCGCCGCATCGATCCACCGCGCGCAGGGCACGCCGTTCGTCTTCCCCGGCTCGCTCACGCAGTGGAACGGCCTCACCGACATGACCGACTCCACCGTCCTCGCCGAGCAGATGGTCTGGGCGTCGACGTCTGAGGCGGGTCGCGACGAGGCGTTCAACGTCGTCAACGGGGATGTCTTCCGCTGGCGCTGGATGTGGTCGCGGATCGCCGAGCACTTCGGCGTCGAGCCCGTCGGCCCCGGCGAGGAGCCGCAGCCCCTCGAGCAGCAGATGGCCGGCGCCGACGAGGTCTGGCAGCGCCTCGTCCGCGAGCACGACCTGATCGAGCCCGACCTCGAGCGCGTCGCCTCCTGGTGGCACACCGACGCGGACCTGGGCCGGCAGATCGAGGTCGTCACCGACATCAGCAAGTCGCGCCTGGCCGGCTTCGGCGTGCACCACCGCACGGTCGACTCCTTCACGGACTTGTTCGACCGCTACCGCGCCGAGCGCCTCATCCCGTAAGCGTGTCGGGTCGGCGGCCCCGTCCGGTCGCCGACCCGTCGTCCGGCGGACACCCCGCCGACACCCTGCGTCCCCCCGCGCTGCCTAGCGTCACGGCATGGCGGCGGCGGGGTACGGACGGGTGGGCACCCGGTGATCGAGCGGGTGGACCCGTTCCTCGGCACCGAGGCGACCCGGCTCCCCGACGCGACCGGGCTCGCGGCGACCTGGTGGTCACCCAAGCCGCAGATCGGCAACACGCACCCGGGCGCGACCTTCCCGCTCGGGATGGTGTCCGCCTGCTCCTACTCTGGCGCCTACCCGACCGGCTACGGCCGCTACGACCTCGCGCTCGAGGGCGTCCCGCCGACGATCCAGGACGGCCTCGTCGCCTCCGGCTTCACGCACTTCCAGCAGTCGGGCACCGGCGCGATCCGCAAGTACTACAACTACCTCCGCGTCACGCCGATGCTCGAGCCGCTCGACGAGCTCGGCCGCAGCTGGGCCATCGAGGACGAGGTCGCCGAGCCCGGCTACTACGCCGCGACCCTCTCCTCGGGGATCCGCGCCGAGCTCACCGTCGGCCCCGCCTCGGTCGTGCACCGCTACACCTTCCCCGAGCACCGCAGCGCCCGCGTGGTCGTCGACCTCTCGCTCGGCGGCCTGGCGATCCCGTCCGGAGCCACGATCCCGCTCCGCGCGCAGCTGCACTCGATCTCGCCGGGCGTCGCAGCCGGCGAGGTCGTCATGGAGGGCGCGCCGCTCGCCGTCCACCTCGAGTGCGACGCCCTGCAGTGGCGTCAGATGCTCTGGTACGACCGCCGGCTGATGCCCGGCGGCACCCGGCTCGACTTCGACCACATCCGGCCGACCACCCTGCGCCCGTTCGGGCTGATGTGGGCCGGGCCGAGCACGGCCGGCCAGACCGTCGAGCTGCGGATGGGCTTCTCCCTCCGCGGCACCGAGCGCGCCCGCGAGAACCTGCACCGCGACGTGCCGCCGACGACCGGCGGCTTCGACCAGCGCCGCGACCGCACCCGCAAGACCTGGCGGAAGCGCCTGCGCACGATCGCCGTGGACACCCCCTCGCCCGAGCGCGAGACCGTCTTCGCCACGGCGCTCTACCACTCGCTGATCAAGCCCTGCTTGGCGCCGGACGAGAGCCCGTTCTGGCCGAGCGACGGCCCGTTCGTCTTCGACCTCAGCACGATGTGGGACATCTACCGCACTCAGCTCCCGCTGCTCACCGCGCTCCTGCCCGAGCGCGCGGTCGAGATCGGCGCCGCGCTGCTCACCATCTGCGAGGAGGAGGGCAACTTCCCGATCGGCTACCGGATGGCCAAGGGGAGCGACCGCTTCTCCCGCCAGGGCAGCGCGCTCGCGCACACCTTCCTCGCCGACCTCTGCCGGCTCGGCCTGCCCGGCATCGACTGGGAGGCGGCCCTCGTGCACATGGGCGAGGACCTCAAGCGCACCTACGGCGAGGAGTTCCTCGCGGCGGGGGAGGCGCACCCGATCAGCCACACCCTCGACCTCGCGCACGGCTACTGGTGCACCGCCGTCGTGGCGCGGCACGTCGGCGACCACCTCCTCGCCGACCAGCTCGAGGAGCGGGCGGCGCAGTGGGTGAACGCCTACGACCTGCGCTCCGGCCTGCTCAAGGACTCCACCTACTACGAGGGCACCCGGCACAACTACTCCTTCCGCCTGCTGCACGACATGGCCGGCCGCATCGCGATCAGCGGAGGCGACGAGGCCTTCGTCGCGCAGCTGGACGAGTTCTTCGGCTACGGCGCCGAGCCCGTCGTGCAGCCGGGACTGCGCCCGGACCGTGCGGAGATGCTCGCGGGCGCGGCCCTCGGCCGCTTCGAGGGGCTGAACAACGAGCCCGACATGGACGCGCCGTGGGCGTACCACTACGCGGGTCGCCCCGACCGCACGGCCGAGATCGTGCACGGCGTGCTGCACCAGCGCTTCGGTGCCGGCCGCGGCGGTCTGCCCGGCAACGACGACTCCGGCGGCCTGAGCTCCTGGTACGTCTGGGCGAGCCTCGGGGTCTTCCCGGTCGCCGGCCAGGGGCTGCTGCTGGTCAACGCGCCGGCCTTCGCGCGGGCGTCGATCGCGGTGGGCGGGGCGGACGTCGAGCTGCGCACCACCGGCTTCGTCGAGCCGGTGCCGGGCGGCCCCGTCCAGTACGTGCAGTCCGCGGAGCTGAACGGCGCACCGCTCGACGCGAGCTGGATCACCGCCGCCGAGCTGCACCGCGGCGGCGAGCTGACGCTGCACCTCGGCCCCGAGCCGGCCGGCTGGGGGAGCGCCCCCGAGCACCGCCCGCCGTCGTTCCCGCGGCACTGAGCGCCCCTACCGCCTCCACCGCCTCCACCCACTCCACCACTCCACCCCGCCCGCACCGATCACCCCTGAAGGAGCACCATGGACCAGAGCACGCACGCCCACACCGTGCAGAACCGACTCGTCATCGTGGTCCGCGCGGATCCGGTGATCTGCGGGCACTCGGTCGAGGCCCGCAACCTCGCCGAGACCGCCCTCGAGCGCGGCTTCGACGAGGTGCGGATCGTCACCTGGCCGATCGAGCGGCTCCAGGCCGCCGGCCTCCCGCTCAAGCCGCTCGACGCCGTCCTCCCCTACAGCGACGGCATCATCGTCGAGCGCCCGGAGCCCGTCGGCGACTACAAGGTGCCGGACGGCCGCTTCCTCGCCGGCATGGTCGGCCGCCTGGTCGAGCTGTTCACCGACGGCGTGCCCACCGTCTGCCTCTCCCTCTACCTCAGCCCGCACACCCTCGCGGTGGCGGACGCCCTGCGCGCCGCCTGGAGCACCGGACTCCCGGTCGACGTCACCACGATCGCCGAGGCGGTCGGCTCCGACGTCACGAACGTCGTCCGCCGGGCGGTCGAGGAGGGCCGCCTCGGCGCCGCCGCGCACATCTTCGCCTCGTATCTCTCGCAGGACCACTGCGTCGCCGTCTCCGAGTACACCCGCGACCTGATCGTCGAGGAGGCCGAGCGGATCGACGCGGTGCACGGCACCCGCTTCGCCGAGCAGTGCCGCGCGCGCATCGAGATCTCCTACCCGGCGATCGACTCCGACGCCTACACCGGGCTCGACCCGGCCGTGGTCGACGAGGTGGTGCGCGCGCGCGGGCTGCGCACCGACGGCTACGTGCTCTTCCTCTCCCGGCTGACGGAGGCGAAGGGCGTCGAGGATCTGATCGCCGGCTACGAGCGCAGTGCCGTGCACGCGGATCGGGAGCTCGTCATTGCCGGGCGCGGACCGCAGGAGGCGGAGCTGCGGCGCCTGGCGGCCGCGTCGCCGCTGGCCCACCGCATCCTCTTCCTCGACGACGTCGGCGACGCGGAGAAGCCCTACCTGATGGCCGGCTGCTCGGCGTTCGTGCTGCCGAGCAAGCCGCGCCCGGAGTTCGTCGAGACCTTCGGCATCGCGCTCGCCGAGAAGATGCTCGCGGGCGGCGGACCCGTCATCACGACCCTGACCGGCGGCATCGGCGAAGCGGTCGGCGAGCACGCGTTCATCACCCCGGTCGACGCCCCGGACACGATCGCCGCGCTGCTCGACCACGTGGTGCTCGAGCTGACCGCCGAGGACCGGGCGCAGCGGGCCGTCGCGGCACGCGAGTACGCCCTGCAGTTCGACCGCCGCCGGGTGTTCGACCGGATGTTCGCCCGGCTCGGGCGCCCGGTGCAGGCGGGACAGGCCGCCTAGGCGCCGCCCTCGGCCGCGACGGCCAGGCGGTAGCGGACGAAGCGGAGGGTGAAGCTGTGCCGGTCGCCGCTGCCGAGGCGCTCCGCCAGCACGCGGATGCCGAGCACGGCGACGACGCGCCACCACTCGAGCTCGTCGGAGACGACGGCAGTGAACTCGTCGCCGGGCCGGACGTCACCGGGATCCGTGCCGGAAGCCCCGGTGCTGGAACGCGGGGCGGTGGTCGTGTCGAGCATGGCGCCGACTCCTGTCGGCAGGCCTCGCGGAAGCGCTTCGGGTGCGCCGCGCACCCGGATGCCAGGCCCACGAGAGGGGGAGCTCGCTACCCGGCATCCGGTCATGCGCGCGGTCACGGGGTCGAGCCCGCCGGAACGAACCCGGACCGCACTCGAAGTGTAGGCCTGTGTCCTGGGCGTGGCGCGGAATGTCAAGCGCTTGCGAGGCAGTTCGGAGAGTCCGACAGATATCGGCGAACTCGATGCCGTCCGGTCGTTGAGAGACGGCCGGCGCCAGGCGGCGAGCGTCAGTCGGCGTGCGCCAGGCGGTGTTCGCTAGGCGGCCGGCTCCGCACGGCGCAGCGGCACCGCGGTCGCACCGACGGGCTCGGGGACGATGCGCAGACCGGCGCCGCTGTTGGCGCGCTCCATCAGGGCCTCGATCCACTCGGGGTTGATCGTGGGCTGGCGGCTGCCCTTGAAGTCGAACTGCAGCGGGATGGTCGGGTGCATCCAGACGCCGCGGCGGCCGGTCCCGGCGTTCGGGCTGGCGTCGAGGGTGAGCAGGAAGCGCTCGTCCCGGCGGAACTTGTTGATGATGACGATCTGCAGGTGGGCCAGAGTCCGGTCGTCGACCTCGATGGCCGCCGGAGGAGTGCCGTACATGATGCTGCCCATGGTCTTCTCCCGTTCGCACGAAGACAGGAGCCTGTCCCTGTCGCTAGAAAGACTGTCTACTAGTTTGACTAACGATGTCAAGCCCGGCCGGATGAACGGACGGTGACGCCCGGAGAGCCCGAGCACCCACGCCGAGGACGCGTGTTCCGCAGAGAACGCGGAGGGTGCGGCCGAGCCGAGCGGCTCAGGCGCGGCGTCGCTCGACGGTGAGCTCGTGGTCGGCGTCGTCCTCGAGGACGTCGCCCTGCTCGCCGGGGATCTCGACGATCTCGCGGACGGTCTGCAGGAAGCGGACCACCGCGCTCGCCTCCTCGGGGGAGAGCTGCTCGGCCGCGGCGAGCATCCGCTGGTTCATGTCGTCGAGCGTCTCGCGCACCTCGCGGTGGGAGGTGGGGGTGGCGACGATCCGGATCGCGCGCCGATCGCTCGGGTGCGGCTGGCGGAGGACGTGGCCGCTCTTGACCAAGCGGTCGATCAGCACGGTGGTGGAGGCGGAGGAGATGCCGAGGTAGGCGGCGAGGTCCTTCGGGCTGACGTGCTGGCCGCCCTGCTGCCGGCGCATGAGGAACTGGACCGCGAGCAGATCGTTCTCGCCCATGCCCATCGATCCGCGGGTGCGCCGGCGCATCGCGCTCTCGGCCGTGCGGAAGGCCCGCATCGCGCCGAGGACCTCGGCGGCCCCGGGCGCGCTCGGAACGGCCGGGTGCCGGAGGGCAGCCGGTCGACTCAGCGCGACCTCGTCCATGCACCACAGCTTAGACAGTCATGTAGCAAGAAGATCTAGTCATGTACAACCCCGTCCTGGTGCTTGTCCTCGGCGACCCCAGACGGTACGAATGGACAAGCTAGTTAGACGAGCTAGCGAAATCAGGACGAGGAGGACGGCATGCTCGACACTGCACCGGTCCTCCCGCTCTCGGATCCCCTGCTCGGCACGACTCTGGCCGATCGCTACCTCCTCCTCGAGCGCATCGGCGAGGGCGGCAGCGCGACGGTCTTCCGGGCGCGCGATCTCCGTCTGGCGCGATCCGTCGCCGTGAAGGTCTACCGCGAGATCGCCGACACCCCGAACGAGCGGTCGCGGCGCGAGCGCGAGGTGCGTCTCCTGATCGACTCCCGTCACTCCTCGATCGTCGAGATCCTCGACCAGGGCGAGATCGCGACGGAGGAGGGCGCGCTCGCGTTCCTCGTCCTCGAGTACTTCGATCCGGCCGACCCCGCCGCCGGCTGGTTCGCCTCGGGCGACGAGCGGCTGCTCGCCGAGGTCGGCGCTCAGCTCGCCGACGCTCTGGCGCACCTGCACGCGCGGGACGTCCTCCACCGGGACGTGAAGCCCGAGAACGTGCTGGTCCGCACGCGGTCCGTCGTCGCCGCCGGTGCCCTGCACGAGGCGAAGCTCAGCGACTTCGGCATCGCCCGGGCCGTCGACGACGCGCGGCTCACCCGCTCGGACGTCCTGGTCGGGACCGCGGCGTACCTCAGCCCCGAGAGCCTCGGCTCCGGGACGGTCGGCCCGGCGTCCGACGTCTACTCCCTCGGCCTGGTGCTGCTCGAGGCGGTCTCCGGCCGTCGTGCCTACACCGGCACCACCCTGGAGATCTCGCTGCAGCGGATGCACCACGCTCCGGTCGTCCCCGACTCGGTGCCCGAGCGCTGGCGCGGGCTGCTGACCGAGATGACCAGGCTCGACCCCGCCGCCCGCCCGAGCGCCGACGGGGTCGCGCGCCGACTGTGGTCGGGACTGCGCGACGAGCCGCGGGCCACGCCGCTGCGCAGCGGCGTGCACGGGGCGATCGCGGCGCTCTCGGCGGTCGCGGTCGGCGTCGCCTCGACGCTCGCTCTGCTCGGCCGCCTCGGCTGACGCGGGGACCGCGGTCCCGCGTCGCCCAGGTGGCGGGCAGGAGTGCTGTCGTAGTCTCCCGGTGACCGTCGACCCGCTGATCGTCGACCGACGCCGACCGTCCGCTGATATGGCCGTGGACCCGAACGGAGCCGATCCCATGAGCCCGCGCCGCCTCTTCCGCATCCTGTCGATCCTCGAGGCGGTGACCTGGACGCTCCTGCTCGTCGGCATGCTGCTCAAGTACGCCGTCGGAGTCGGCGACTGGCCAGTGAGCGTCGCCGGCCCGATCCACGGATTCGCGTTCCTCGCCTACGGGGCGGCCGCGCTCGTCCTCGCGGTAAACCTGCGCTGGACCGCCGGAGCGACCCTGCTCGCGCTCGCCAGCGCCGTGGTGCCCTATACGACCATCCCGCTGGAGCGCGGCTTCGAGCGGCGCGGGCTCCTCGAGGGCGACTGGCGCCGCGAGGCGGGCGCCGACCCGCGTGACCGGAGGCTCCCGAGCCGGCTGCTGCGCTGGGCGCTCGGCCGCCCGGTCCTCGCGGCCGCCCTGGTCCTGGCCGCCGTCGCCGCGGTCTTCGCCGCGCTGCTCGTCGTCGGCCCGCCCGGCGGCGGCGAGGCCTGACGCGCTTGATCGGATCGCCCGCGGAGCGGTCGCATCGAGATCGACCCGCGTCAGCACGCCGGCGGGTGCTCGCCCGAGCATCGTGGGTCTCGATACGCGCTGCGCGCTGCTCGACCAGCATGTGCGGACGTGCGCCGACACACCCTGCGCGCGGTCCCTGCAGCATGTGCGGGCTCACACGGACGCGTCCTGCGGGCGATGCATGCTGATCGAGTAGCCCGCGCAGCGGGCGTATCGAGATCCCCCCACCGTCAGAACGGTGCGGGAACATCGACGAAGTACGGCCGTGGGGGCGGGTCGGGCGGACGCCCGGGGAGTGCCGGTGGCCGAATGCTGATCCGCCGGCCGGTGGGTGTCGTCCAGACGATCGTCCCGTCGTCGTGTCTGACGTAGCTCCACTGGTCCCCGTGCCGGATGTGGTGGTGGGACGTGCAGAGCGAGACGAGGTTCTCCAAGGACGTCTCTCCGCCGTTGCGCCATTCGAGGGTGTGGTCGGCCTCGCTGGTGGCGGCGGGCCGGGTGCAGCCGGCGAAGCGGCAGGTCTGGTCCCGCAGCTTCAGGTGCAGGCGCATCTGCGGCGGTGGGACGCGGTGGGTGCGGCCGACGGAGACGACCGCGCCGGTCTCCGGATCGGTCAGGACCCGGGTGAACGACGGAGCCGTGCGGATCAGCTCGCGGGCGATCTCGGCGGGGACCGGGCCGTAGCCGTCGAGATCCGCGGGCGCGTCGTCCAGACCCACGGCCGTCGACGCGGCGAGGGTCAGCCGGACCTCGGCGCGGATGCCGGGGACGAACGTCGGGTCCGGCCGGTTCTCGGAACCGGGGGTCGTGCCGGCGATGTCGCCGTCGCAGAGCAGGTCGACAGCGGCGTCGGCGCTGAGCTGCTGGAGGGTGCGGGGGTCGCCGTCGTCGCGGAGGGTGCGGGCGATGCGGCGCAGCCGGTCGTACGCGCCCGTCACCGCCGGCGCGGGAGCGTGGACGCAGAGCGTCGCCATCCCGTCGACATCCGGGGTGACCCAGACGGCACGGTCCTCCTTCGCGCGGGCGTGGCGCTCGGCGAGGGGCTGCTCGTGCAGCTCCTCCCGCCAGCGGCTCAGGGCGCGGCGCAGCTGCGTGGTCGTCATGGTGACCGCGGCGTCGGTTGCGCGCTCATCAAGGGCCACGCGGGAGGCCTCAGGGAGACTGCTCGCCGTCCTGCAGATCGCCTCGCCGACCTCCCAGAGGATCCGGCCGTCGCGGAGCAGGGCGCGGGTGAGCGGCAGGTGCTCCATCAGCATCTCCGCGGTCTCGAGCCGTCGGCAGACCTCCGGCTCGGACACGCCGAGCGTCACCGCGAGCTCGGCGCGGATCGAGCGCTCGACGAGGTCGCGGGTCTCGCTCCGGGACGTGCCGCGGGCGAACGCCTCCGGGACGGTGAGGGCGACGCGGTAGCCGCGGTGGATGCGTTCCGCGGCCCTCAGGCGCGTCGGGGACGCGGCGCGCTCGGCGGCCGCGGCGTCGGTGAAGCAGTCGCGCACCTCCGCGAGTGCTGCCGCGTTCTCATCGTTTGACATACGCGTATTGAAGCAGGGGGCACCGACAGCATGGTCGGAACCAGGGGCTGATCGGGGACAACGTCGTCGGAACGCGAGTGTGGAGGAGGCTCGCTCCTGGATCTCTCGGCGATGGTGGGTCTCGATACGCCGCCGGAGGCGGCTACTCGACCAGCATGAACGGCTGCCCTGCGGGATGCCGGACCGGCATGGGGCCCCTCTCTTGCTGGTCGAGTAGTGCGCGCAGCGCGCGTATCGAGACCCACTCGCGTCACAGGGACGAGCCTGCGGACCGGCCTTGCTGATGACGGCGGGTCTCGATACGCCCTGCGGGCATCTCGACGAGCAGGGGTCTCCCTGTGGGCGACTCGATCAGCAGGGGATGCGGCGCGGCGTCAGGACGCGCGGGTCGCGGCGTCGATCAGGATCTCGGCGGCGCGGCGGGCGTGCAGGGCGGACTCGGGGGTGCCCGAGATGGCGGCGGTGGTCTGCGCGCCCTCGGCCAGGATGGCGAGCTGCTGGGCCAGCTCGGGGCCGCCGCCCACCTCCTCCGTCAGCACGGCGAGGAAGCGCTGGAAGGTGTCCTTGTGCTCGCGGGCCAGCTGCGCGACCGCCGGGTTGGACGAGCCGAACTCGCCGAAGGCGTTGATGAAGCTGCAGCCGCGGAAGGAGTCCTCGGAGAACCAGTCGAAGAGGAAGTCGTAGATCGCGAGGAGCTTCGGGCGGGCGCCCGCCGCGGCGGCGACCCGGCTGCGCACGCCGAGCGTCCACTGCTCGTGGCGGGCCTGGAGCACGGCCAGGACCAGCGCCTCCTTGCTCGGGAACTCCGAGTAGAGCCGCTTCAGCGAGACGCCGGCGGCGGTGCGCAGCGCGTCCATCCCGACCGACTGGATCCCGCGCTCGTAGTAGAGGCGGTCGGCCGCCGCGAGGATCGCCTCGCGGGGATGCGTTGCTTCGAGCGTCGGCGGCGTCATCCCTCCATCGTAGGCGCTGAGGGAACGCGCGTTCTCAGTTGTCCGACACTCGTTCGGCACTCAGCGCCCCGAGGCCCGGCCCGGTGTCGGCGGCTGCTGCTAGCGTCGGCCCCGCTCGGACCCCTCCTGATCGTCACCGGCGATCGGGGCCCGCGCGAGAGGCGGTCCCCGTGGTTCTGGCGATGCAGGCGGACGACTTCGGCGGGCCCGAGGCCCTCCACGCCGTGACGACCGAGCCCGGCGAGCCCGCCGCCGGCCGGGTGCGGATCGGCGTGCGCGCCGCGGGCGTCAACCCCGCCGACGCGAAGCTCCTCCGCGGTCTCTTCGGTCGTGGGCGCACCCCCGTCCGGCCCGGCAGCGAGGTCGCGGGCGTGGTCACCGCCGTGGGAGAGGCAGCGACGGGGCCGCTCGGCGACGTCCGCGTCGGCGACGAGGTGGTCGCCTTCCGCGTCTCCGGCGGCTACGCCGAGGAGCTGGTCGTCCCGGCCTCCTCGGTGCTGCCGAAGCCGCCGGGCCTCGCCTGGGAGCAGGCGGCCGGGCTCCTGCTCACCGGCACGACCGCGGTGCACCTGCTCGAGGCGACGCACGTCTCCGCCGGCGACACCGTCCTGATCCACGGGGCGAGCGGCGCCGTCGGCAGCCTCCTCGTCCAGCTCGTGCGCGAGCGCGGCGCCCGTGCCATCGGCACGTCCAGCGAGCGGGGCGCCGCCGTCGTCGAGCGCTTCGGCGGAGAGTCCGTGCGCTACGGCGCCGGCCTGGTCGAGCGGGTGCGCGCCCTCGCCCCCGACGGCGTCGACGTCGCGCTCGACACGGCGGGCACCGACGAGGCGCTCGACGCCTCCGTCGAGCTCGTCGCCGACCGCTCCCGGATCGCCACCGTCGCCGGCTTCGAGCGCGGCGCGGCACTCGGCGTCCTGCTGCTGGGCGGCGGGGCCGGGGCCGACCCGGGCACCGCTCTGCGCGACGCCGCCCGGGCACCGCTGCTCGAGCGGGCCGGCCGGGGTGAGCTCGAGGTGGTGCTCGGCCCCTCCTTCCCGCTCGCCTCGGCCGTGGAGGCGCTCGCGATGGTCGAGTCGGGCCGCGCCGGCGGCAAGGTGGTGCTCCTCCCCTGAACGCCGTCGACCCCAGCGCCGCACACTCCCGACCCGTGGACCCGCGCCCCGTCGACCTCGTCGCGAACGGCCCCTTCGACGTCGTCGGCGCCGCGAACCTCCTCCTGCACCACGCGCTGCCCGGTGTCGAGCGGGTCTCCGACGACGGACGGCGGCTCGAGCGACTCGTCACCGTCGGGTCGCGGGCGGTGCCGCTCGCGCTCGAGCTGACCGCGACCGGCGTGCGGGTCACGACGACCGACCCCGCCGTCCTCCCGCTGGTCCGCGCCTGGTTCGATCTCGACTCCGACGTCGAGGCGATCGGCGCCGACCTCGCCCGCGATCCGCTGCTGGCCCCGATGGTCGCCGCGCGGCCGGGACTGCGGGCGACGCAGTACCCCGCGCCGTTCGAAGCCGCCGTGATGGCGGTCCTCGGCCAGCAGGTGTCGGTCGCGGCGGCGAGGACCTTCGGCGGGCGCGTCGTGACAGCGTTCGGCAGTGAGGGCGAGTGGGGCCTCCACTCGTTCCCCACGCCCGAGGCCCTCCTCGCCGGACCGATCGAGGAGCTGCGCGCCGCGATCGGCGTGACCCGGGCCCGCGCGGCGACCGTCCGCGCGGTCGCGGCGGCCTTCGCCGACGGACTGGTGCTCGACCGCGCGGGCGACCTGCCCGAGCAGCGCCGGCTCCTGCTCGCGATCCCCGGCATCGGCCCGTGGACCGCCGACTACCTCGGCCTCCGGCTGCTCGGCGACCC
The DNA here is from genome assembly GCF_022815545.1 of Rathayibacter sp. VKM Ac-2928. Classification (NCBI taxonomy): domain Bacteria; kingdom Bacillati; phylum Actinomycetota; class Actinomycetes; order Micrococcales; family Microbacteriaceae; genus Rathayibacter; species Rathayibacter sp. VKM Ac-2928. The sequence continues at coordinate 152,893 of NZ_JALGRU010000003.1, read as the reverse complement.
GGACGCGTTCCCCGCGGGCGACCTCGTCCTGCGCCGCGCGCTCGGCGGCATCAGCACGGCGGCGGCCGACGCGGCCTCGCAGGCCTGGCGTCCGCACCGGGCCCACGCGGCCTTCCACCTGTGGGCCTCGACGGGCGCCGTCTGAACCCGTCGGAGCGGCCCGCGCGCGTCCCGCCTACCTCGACGAGGCGCGCACGACGAGGGTCCCCTCGAGGAGCGTCGAGCCGGTCACGCCGCCGACGAGACGGTCGAGGGCGGCCTCGGCCAGCGCATCGAGCGGCTGCCGCAGCGAGGTGAGCGGTGGAGCGCTGTACTCGCCCTCCCAGGTGCCGTCGAAGCTCGCGACCGCGATGTCGTCCGGCACCCGGAGCTCCGCGTCCCGCAGCGCGCGGAGCACGCCGATGCCGATCAGGTCGGAGGCGGCGAAGACGGCGTCGGGCCGGGGCGACAGGCCTGCCAGGACCCGGCCGGCGGCCCGGCCGCCCTCGCGGGAGTAGTCGCTGCGGAGCGCGGGACCCGGCTCCCGCCCGGCGTCGAGGCACGCCGACTCCCAGCCGCGCCGACGGGCCTCGACGCGGCCGCGGCCGTCCCGCTCGACGTCGCCGACGAAGGCGATCCGCCGCCGGCCCGTCTCGATCAGGTGGCGGGTCACCGCCGCCGCGCCGGCCTCCAGGTCGACGCCGACGCCGTTCGCCCCGGACTCGTCGCTGCTGTTGAGCTGCAGCCAGGGGACGCCGAAGGAGTCGATCGACCCCCGGTCGACGGGGCCGCCCGCCAGGAGGAGCACCCCGGCGATCTGCCGCGCGGTCAGATCGCGGAGGCGGGCGTGCAGGGCGTCGACGTCCGGGATCGAGGTGACCACGAGCAGATCGAGTCCTCGGGCGCGCGCCGCGTCCTCGACGGCGCTGGCCAGCTCGGTGAAGAGCGGATTGCTGAACACCCGACGGCTGCCGACCGGGGCGAGCAGGGCGATGGTCCGGGAGGTCCCGGTCCGGAGGGCGGCCGCCGTAGCGTTCGGCCGGTAGCCGAGCTCGGCGATCGCCGCCCGCACCCGCGCCGCGGTCGCCTCGGCGACGGGCGCGGTCCCGGTGAGCGTGTACGTCACGACGGCGTCGCTGACGCCGGCGAGGCGGGCGACGTCGCGCCGAGTGACCCGTCGCGAGGTGTTCATCGCAGCGAACCTACCGCGCCCGTGCCGCCCGCGCCCGCACGACCGGAGTCATCCGCCTCAGCTTGCGAGCGGCCGCACGCTCCCGACCCGCGTCACCTCGTAGAGCACCCCGCGCTCGGGGTGCAGGAGCGGCGGGACGAGTCCCGCTCGGCCGAGCAGGGCGCCGGACAGCTCGAAGGCCCCGCCGTCCTGCGGCCACCAGATCGCCTCGCGGTCGGCGATGCCGCGCGTGCCGACGACGATCGGGGCCACCCGGTACACCGACTCCGGATCGAGGCCGGGCAGGCGGACCCGCCCGGGGGAGACGACGCCGGCGCGCGCGAGGGAGACGTACGCGTAGACGGCGGCCGAGCGGTCGGGAGCGACCACGCCGTGCACCGCGATCGTCTCGTCCGGGTGGTCGAGGCGGACGAGGTCGCCGCCGTGCAGCAGCGGCCGGAGCCGCTTGTGCAGGGCGATCCACTGGCGCAGCTCCTCGAGCTCCTCGTCGCCGGCGGAGCGCAGGTCCCACTCGACGCCGAGGTGGCCGAACAGCGCCGTCAGGGCGCGGAAGGACAGGTCGTGCACGCGGCCCGTCGTGTGCGAGGCCCCCGACGCGATGTGGGTGCCCATCAGCTCGGGCGGCAGCAGCTGGCCGGTCCAGCGGTTCATCTGCTGGCGGTCGAGCGGGTCGTTGTTGTCGGAGACCCAGACGCGGTCGGTCCGCTCCAGGATCTCCAGGTCGACCCGCGCCCCGCCCGAGGAGCAGGACTCGATCTCGAGCCCCGGGTGCAGGGCCCGGATCTCGTCCATCAGCCGGTAGACCGCGAGCGTCTGGCGGTGCACGCCCGGGGCTCCGTCGGGGCGCCGGCCCGCGTCGGTGAGGTCGCGGTTGTGATCCCACTTGATGTAGCCGATGTCGTACTCGTCGAGGATCGCGAGGATCGCGTCGCGGAGATGGGCGAAGCAGTCCGGATCGCCCAGGTCGAGGACCTGCTGCCAGCGCGACTCGGGCGGCATCCGGTCGCCGGTCGAGAGGATCCACTCGGGGTGCGCCCGGGCGAGGTCGGAGTCCGGGTTGACCATCTCGGGCTCGAACCAGAGCCCGAACTGCAGGCCGAGGGAGCGCACGTGGTCGACCAGGGGGTGCAGGCCGTCCGGCCAGACGTCGCTCGAGACGGTCCAGTCGCCCAGGCCGGAGTGGTCGTCCCGGCGGCTCCCGAACCAGCCGTCGTCGAGCACGAAGCGCTCGATGCCGAGGTCGGCCGCGCGGTCGGCCAGCTCGACGAGCGCGCCGAGGTCGTGGTCGAAGTAGACGGCCTCCCACACGTTGATCGTGACCGGGCGCGCAGACGTCGGGTGACCGGGCCGCGCCCGCAGCTGGCGGTGGAAGCGTCGCGCGACCTCGTCGAGTCCGTCGCCGTAGACGGCGTGGATCCACGGTCCGGTGTAGGTCTCGCCGTGGGCGAGCCGGACCTCGCCGGGCAGCAGCAGCTCGCCGCCGCCGAGGGTCTGCACGCCGGTGTGCACGCGCTCGACCTGGTGGACGTGGTTGCCGGACCACGCGGTGTGCACGCCCCAGACCTCGCCGCGGGCGAAGCCGAAGCCGGGCTCGCCGACGCTGAGCAGGGTGGCGGCGTCCGCCCCCGTCCGCCCGTGCCGGCCCTCGCGGCGGTGCGCGCCGATGGTGACGGCCGAGCGCTGCGGCCTCCGCTCCTTGCCCCAGCGGCCGGCGAAGTCGAGGATCTCGCTCGCCGAGGCCGGGGTGGGCAGGCTGAGCAGCAGCTCGTCGACCTGGTAGCCGTCGGCGCCGAGGTTGGTGAGCGCCGCCCGCATCCGCAGCACGCCGGAGGGGTCGAGGACGATCACGATCTCGAGTCCGAGCGCGGCGACGTCGTCCCGGGCGCGGACCACGAGCGTGCCCGCGCCGGCGTCCGCGATCTCGCCGGCCGCGAGGGCGGCGCCGTCGAGCTCGAGGCTCGTGGTGCGGAAGGCCGGCGACCAGGCCGCCCCCGCGCGGGATCCGCTGAGGCCGGGCCGGCCGGTCCAGCCGGTGGAGTGCTCGAGGAGCACCGCGAGGCGGATCGGCTCGTCGATGTCGTTCGGGCCGACCGGGGCGACGCCCGAGAGCACCAGCGCGTCGAACGCCGCCCGATCGAGCGGCCCGCAGTCCGCCCCCCAGTGCGCGACCGACGGGAGCCGGGAGTCGCTGAGGTCCAGCACGAGGGCGACTCCGGCGCTGCGGAGGACGACTCCGGTCGAGGAGGTGGCGAGTGTCACGGTGAGTGTTCCTGTTCTGCCCGGATGGGGGCTGTTCTGCCCGGATGGGGGCTGTTCTGCCCGGATCGGGGCTGTTCTGCCCGGTCAGGGCGCGGACGACGCGCAGCCGCAGGACTCCCGGAGGAGCAGCTCCCCGCGGAACAGCGTGTGGTGCGCCTTGTCGGGTGTGAAGTCGATGATGGTGTCGATCGCAGCGCGGGCCATCTCGCGGACCGGCTGCTTGAAGGAGGTGAGCCGCGGAACGCTGAACGCGGACTCCGCGGTGCCGTCGTAGGAGATGATCCGGAGGTCCTCCGGGACCCGGAGCCCGAGGTCCGCCGCGCCGCGGAGGACGCCGATGCCGAGGAGGTCCGAGCCGGCGAAGACGGCGTCGGGCCGGTTCGGGGTGTCCAGGAGCATCCGCGCCGCCTCGATCCCGCCCTCCCGCGTCCAGGTCGTCGTGACCACCGGACCGGGCTCGAGGCCGATCTCCTCGATCGCCTCGGCCCAGCCCAGGACGCGCGGGTCGGTGGTGTCCTGCGAGCTCGCGCCGATGACGAGGCCGACGGAGCGGCAGCCGTGCACGTCGGCGAGGTGCTGGACGACGGTGCGCGCGCTGTGGCGGATGTCGACCCCGACGCTGGCGGCGCCGTCCGCGGGATGGAAGGCGTCGATCCACATCACGGGGACGGGGATCGAGTCGAGGGAGGAGCGGTCGCTGGCGTGCCGGACGCTCGAGAGCATCACGCCGTCGACCCCGCGCTGCGCGATCTCGTCGAGCAGCCGCACCTCCGTCTCCAGGCTCTCGTGCGAGTTGGCGATGAGCAGCGCGTAGCCGCGCTCCGTGGCCGCGATCTCGAGCTGCAGCGCGTACTCGGAGAAGAACGGGTTGCTCACATCGGCGACGATGAGGGCGAGGGTGTGCGTCCGGCCGGTGCGCAGGGCGCGGGCGGTGGAGTTCGGCCGGTAGCCGAGCTCCTCCATCGCCGTCCGCACGCGCTTCGCCGTCTCGGGAGTGACGTGCTTCGCCCCCGTCATCACGTAGCTGACCACGGCCGAGCTCACCTGCGCTCGCTCCGCGACGTCGTTGCGGGTCGGGCGCTTGCGGGGGGTGGTGATGTCCGGCACGGGATCTCCTCGAGTAAGCGACGATCGGCGGAGAGGGGGACACGATCGCCCCCTCTCCGCCAGTCTGGCCGACGGGCTACTGGAACAGCGCGTTCACCTGATCGTTCGCCGACGACAGCGACGACGGGTCGGCCTGTCCCTCGAACACCGCGTCGACCGCCGGCTGCATGATGCCGTTGATCTTCGCCGCGTTGTCGGAGATCGGGAAGAGGAACGTGGTGCCCTCGTCGACCTGGCCGGTGAACGCCGTCACGTCGATCCCGCGCTCCGCGAAGGCGGCCTGGGCCGCGTCCGAGCCGGAGGGGATGGCCGGGAAGACGACGCCGGCGGCGCCGATGACGTTCTGGCAGTCGGCGGAGGCCATGTACTCGACCCACTTGGCCGAGGCGGCCTTGTTGTCCGAGCCGGACCAGATGGAGTCGGCCAGTCCGTTGAACATCGTGGCGCGCTTGCCGTCGGGGCCGGTCGGGGTCGGGGCGGTGCCGACCTGGATGTCCTTGAGGCCGTAGAAGGAGTTGATGTTCCACGAGCCGTTGGTGATCATCGCGTACTTGCCGGCGCCGAAGGTCTGCGTCGAGTCGCTGCCGGTGACGGCCGCGAGGGAGGGCATGTAGCCCTCGTCGATGACCTTCGCCATCCAGCCGATGGTCGCCTGGAAGCGCTCGTCGTCGTAGTTGTACTTCGTGCCCCAGGGGTTCTTGTCGGTGTAGCTCCAGCCGGTGGTGCCGGCGTACATCGACCACTGGGTCTGGCCGTTGCCGCCGCCGGACTGGCCGTCCAGGCCCAGGCCGTAGACGGCGACGCGGGTCTTGTCGAAGCCGGCCTCGTCGCCGCGGACGCCGTTGACGTCGACGGTGAGGTGCGCGATGGCCTTCTCGTAGCTGCCGCCGTCGTCCGGGTTCCAGTCCAGGCCGGCGATCTGGTCGGCGGTGTAGCCGCCGTCCTCGACGAGGGCCTGGTTGTAGAAGATCGCGGTGGTGTCCCAGTCCTTCGGGAGCCCGTAGCGCTCGCCGTCCTCGCCGACCCAGAGGTCCGCGAGGCCCTTCTGGTACTGCGAGACGTCGACGCCGTCCTTCTCGACGACGCCGTCGAGCGAGACGACCTGGCCGTTGTTCACGAAGTCCGCGAACTTCGAGAGGTGGTCGGTGAACACATCGGGGGCCGTGCCGGCGACGAAGCCGTTGGTGAGCTTCGTCCAGTAGTCGTCCCAGGAGTACTGCGAGATCGTGACGCTCACGTCCGGGTTCGCGGTGTGGAAGTCGTCGGCGCACTGCTGGTAGGCGGCCTTCTGGTTGTTGTCCCAGAGCCAGTAGTCGATGGTGCCGGAGGCGGAGCTGGTGTCGATGTCGGCGCTGTCGCCGCCACCGCTCGCTGCGCCGCCGGAGCCGCCGACGCAGCCGGTCAGTCCGAGGGTGAGGACGGTGGTGCCGGCCAGGACGGCGGCGGATCGTCGGAGGATGCGGGTCATGGTGCTGGTTCCTGTCTGCTGCTTCATTGCACGGGAGGGAAGGGAGGGGGAGAGGGAGGAAGGGGAAGAAAGAGGGGAAGGGGAAGGGGGCGGAGAAGAGGGAGGGGGCGGAGAAGAGGGAGGGTCGGTCACTTCACGCCCGAGAAGCCGATGGAGTCGACGATGCGACGTCCGAAGGCGAGGAAGAGGAGGAGGACGGGGATGGCGGCGACGACGGTCGCGGCCATCAGTCCGGCCCAGTCCGGGCTGCCGCCCGGGGTCTGCGAGCGGAAGACGCCCAGGGCCACGGTGAGCACGCGGCTGTCCTCGGTGTTGCCGGCGAGCAGCGGCCAGAAGTAGTCGTTCCAGGTGTTGATGTAGGTGAGGATGCCCAGCGTCGCGAGCGGCGCCGTGCTCATCGGCACGATGAGGCGGAAGAAGATCCGCAGCTTGCCCGCGCCGTCCAGCTCGGCCGCCTCCTCGATCTCGCGGCTGATGCCGAGGAAGAACTGGCGGAGGAAGAACACCGCGAAGGGGGTCATCAGCAGCGTCGGCAGCGAGAGCCCGATGAAGGAGTTGAGGAGCCCCAGATCGCGCATCAGGACGAAGTTGGGCAGGGCGGTGAAGATCGGCGGGACCATCAGCGCGGTGAGGAAGAGGAAGAAGACGGCGTCGCGGCCGGGCCAGCGCAGTCGCGCGAAGGCGTAGGCGGCCAGGGAGCAGAAGAGCAGCTGGCCGAGGGTGACCAGGGTCGCGTAGGCGACCGAGTTGCGCAGGTAGAGCCAGAAGTTCACGGAGGCGCCCGACCCGCCCTCGGCGAGGGCCTGCTCCTGGGTGGAGAAGCCCAGCACGCGGGCGAAGGCGCCCCAGGTGAAGTCGACGGGCAGCAGCGAGGTGGTGTCGCTGGCGAGGGCGTTCCCGGTCGAGAACGCGGTGCGCACCATCCAGAAGAACGGGAAGAGGGTGACGACGAGGGCGAGGATCAGCGCGATCCAGGCGACGACGCGGCCGAGGGAGGGCCGGCGGGCCGGCCGGGTGCGCGCGGGGACGGGCGCGGGGGACGCGGCGGCGGCGGGATCGAGGGCGACGGGAGCTGCAGTGGACATCGGCGTTCCTTACGCGAGGTCGGACTGGTCGGCGCGCAGCAGCCGGAGCTGGATCAGCGCGACGCCGGCGAGGATGACGAGGAGGACGACCGAGATCGCACTGGCGTAGCCGAAGTCGTTCTCGCCGAAGCCGACCTGGTAGATGTAGTACTGCATGACCCTCGTGGCGTTGACCGGGCCGCCCCGGGTGGTCACGGCGACGGTGTCGAAGACCTGGAACGAGCCGGTCACGGTGACCACGAGGACCAGCGCGAGCACCGGCCGCAGCAGCGGCAGGGTGATCTTCCAGAACGACCGCCACTCGCTCGAGCCGTCGATCGCGGCCGCCTCGTAGACGTAGCTCGGGATGAGCTGCAGGCCGGCGAAGACCAGCAGCGCGGTGTAGCCCATGTGCCGCCAGACGTTGACCAGCGCGATCGTCGGGATCGCCCAGTTCGAGTCGGCGAAGAACGGGATGCGGGTGAGCCCGAGGTTCTCGATGACGCTGTTGACGAGGCCGAGCTGGTAGTCGAGCAGGAGGAACCAGATCATCGCCGCGATGACGTTCGAGATCAGGAAGGGCAGCAGGATCGCCCCGCGGATCACCACGGACTGGGTGAGGCGGTGCATCAGGACGGCGAGGCCGACCGCGACGACCGTCTGGACGACGATGTTGATCAGGACGTACTCGAGGGTGACGCCGACCGAGTTCCAGAACAGCGGGTCCTTCGCCAGGCGGAGGTAGTTGTCGAAGCCGATGTACGACGGCGCGCTCATCAGGTTGTAGTCGGTGAAGCTGAGGTAGATGCCGCGGATCGTCGGGACGACGTAGAAGGCTCCGAAGCCGACGGCCGCGGGGAGGATGAACGCGAGCGCGACGAGCAGCTCGGAGCGGCGCGCCCGGCGCCGGCCGAGCGACATCGTCGGGCGGATCCGGACCGCGCCGGCGCCCTGGCGGGTGCGCCCCTCGCGGAGAGCCGTCATCGTGCGCACCCGGTTCGTCGCGCGTTCGACCGTCGTGAAAGCAGCAAGAGATGACTCCTTCGTCATTGTCCGAGCAGGTGAGGAGGCGCCCGTTCCGCGGTGCGGGGGAGCGTGCTGCGAAGGAAGCTACACGAGTAACCGGCAGGAATTCAACTGTTGAATGATTGTTCTTACATAACTACAGTCGGGCTCGGCTCCGAGCAGTGCTGCCGGGTCGGAGAGAGAGCATCATGACGATTCCGCCCGTGGATCCCGCACGCATCGCCGTGCAGATCGACCCCGACGGAGCCTTCGCCGACGTCCGAGGCTCGGGCGTCCGCGTCCACCTCGTCGAGACCGGCTCCGGCGGTCTGCGGGTCGAGGTCGGAGCCGTCGCCGCCGTCTCGCGGGTGCGGCTGCGCTGGGCCGCGGCGATCCCCGAGGACTGCCTGGTGCTCGGGGACGCGTGGGAGCGCTCCTACGGCGAGCTCGAGTGGCGCGGCGTCCGCGCCGAGCGGATCCTGCCCTGGACGGCCCTCGTGCACCACCCGCGCACGGGCACGACCGACGGCTGGGGCGTCGAGGTGGGCGGCGCCTCGCTCGCCTTCTGGCAGGTCGACCGGCGCGGAGTCACCCTGACGCTCGACCTGCGCAGCGGCGGTGCGGCGGTCGTCCCCGGCGACCGCGTGCTCACCGCGGCGATCGTGCACGTCGTCTCCGGCGGTCAGGGGGCGCTCGCCGTCCAGCGGTCGCTCCTCCGCCGGCTCTGCCCGCAGCCGCTCACGACGGGCGGACCCCTGGTCGGCGCGAACAACTGGTACTACGCCTACGGACGCGACTTCGGCCTCGCCGCCGTCGTCCGCGACGCGCGCACGATCGCGGACCTCGTCGGCGACCACGCGGTGCGCCCGTTCGGAGTCGTCGACGACGGCTGGAGCTCCGCCGGGACCGCCGACGGCCTCGCGGCCTCACCGGGTCCCTGGCGGGCGGGTCGCCCGGACCGCTTCCCCGACATGGCCGAGGCGGCGGAGGCCGTCCGCGCCGAGGGCGTGCGGCCGGGCGTCTGGTTCCGGCCGCTGCTGACGCGGGAGGAGTCGATCGAGGGGATCCGCGCCGGGCGGGACGGGGCCCTCGCCCTCGATCCCAGCTCGCCCGCCGTGCTCGAGCTCGTCGCGGAGGACACGGCGCGCCTCGGCGGCTGGGGCTTCGAGCTGATCAAGCACGACTTCTCGACCTACGACCTCCTCGGCTCGTGGGGTCCGGACTTCGGTGCGGCGCCCGGCTCCGGGCCCGCGCTGCACGACCCCTCCGTCACCACGGCCGAGGCGCTCGTGCGCTTCTACGCGACGGTGCGCGCGGCCGCCGGCGAGGCGCTGGTGCTGGGCTGCAACGTCGTCGGGCACCTCGCCGCCGGGCTCGTGCACGCCCAGCGGGTCGGCGACGACACGTCGGGCCTGCACTGGGACCGCACCCGCCGCGTCGGCGTCAACGCGCTGGCGTTCCGCCTCGCCCAGCACGACGCGTTCTTCACCCTCGACGCGGACTGCGTGCCCAGCACGACCGCCACCGACTGGGCGCTGAACCGCCGGTTCCTCGACCTCATCGCCCGCAGCGGGACCGCGCTCTTCGTCTCCGTCGATCCCGCGACGCGGACCGACGCCGTCGACGCCGACCTCGCGCAGGCGCTGCGGCTGGCGCTGGACGGCGGCACGCCCGGGGGAGTCGCTCCGCTGGACTGGCTGCACTCGCCGACGCCGTCGCGGTGGTCGGCGGGCGACGACGTCCTCGAGTACGACTGGGTCGGCCTAGGAGGTGCCGACGCCTTCGAGCCGTTCCTCGCCGGGAGTCCGGACCCGGCACTCTGAGCGGGGGCGGGCACGGCGCCCGCCCCCGCTCCGTGCGTCAGACCCGCGCCGACGCCGGGAGCGGCTCGCCGACCGCGACCGGCGCGTCGCCGTGGTCGGGGATGGGCAGTCGTGCCCCGTTCTGCCGGGCGGACTCCATCGCGACGAGCCCCGGCAGGGTGTAGCGGGCGGCGACCCAGGCGTTCACGGTCGGCAGCGTGCCGGTGGAGACGGCGCGGACGAAGTCGTCCACCAGGAAGTGGTGCGAGCCCTCGTGGCCGTTCGGCGCGCCCTCGAGCTCGCCGGGGAGGCGTGCGGCCTCCTCCTCGTGCACCGGTGCGTGGCCGCTGACGAAGGCGGCGCGCAGGGCGGGGGAGACGTTCTCGAGGCGCGGGTCGTCGTCCGCCATCGTCGCGGTCGTCGCGAGCTGCTCGGTCACGTCCTCGACGCCCTCGCCGGTCTGCCAGACGCTCGTCTGCACGAGCTGCTCGAAGACGCCGGTGGTGCCGAAGAAGCGGAAGCGGCTCTCGCGGAGGAAGGACGGGTAGCCGACCCGGCGGAACTCGTTGATGCGCATCGAGCCGCCGCCGTCGAGCTCGAACAGCGCGGTCATGTTCGAGAAGTCGTTGCCGAACATGCTGACGTCGGTGTCGAAGACCCCGTCGTCGAGGTGGTCGCGCATGCCCGTGCAGCTCACGCTGGTCGCGTGCATCGGCACGGCTCCCAGCACGCCGCCGATGGAGTGGGTCGGGTACCACATCGGCGGGTAGCTGGCGGTCGACTTCCAATCGTCGCCGCCGCTGTAGCGGTAGGCGTCGTAGAAGCCGTGGTCCATGTCGTGGAGGTAGTCGCCCTCGAGGTAGAAGACGCGGCCGAAGGCGCCCTCCTCGTGCTTGCGCCGCGCGAAGACCGTGGCCGGGTTGTACTGGCTGGTCTCGCCCATCATGTAGGTCAGGCCGGTCGCCGAGACCAGCTCGATGATCTCCGCGATCTCGTCGGCGTCGCTCGCCATCGGGACGGCGGAGTAGACGTGCTTCCCCGCGCGCAGCGCCCGGGCGACCAGGGGTCCGTGGGTCCAGCGCTGCGTGAACAGGGCGACCGCGTCGACCGCCGGATCGGCGAGCATCGCCTCGAAGCTCTCGTGCGTCCCGGCCAGTCCCTCCGACTCGACGAGCGTCTCCGCGCGGCCGTCGAGGACATCGGTCACGGTGATCGCGCCGACTCCGGGATGGCGGTGGAAGAGATCGGCGAAGTGGCGGCTGAACTGGCCGGCGCCGACGATTCCGAGGGTGAAGGTCATGATTTCTCCTTAGAGCCGACGACGATCGGTGGCGCGGCGACCCAGTTCAGCACGCGGGTTTACTCGTGTCAATAATGCGGAACACGAGAAGACACAAGGGCGCGGAGCGTCGCAGGAGCGGAGCCGCGCAGGAGCGGCCCGCGTCTAGGTCAGGTACTCGACGTCGTCGTACTGCACCGCGTCGTCCGGCTCGAACTCGTCGACCGGCACGTCCTCGTGCTCGAGGATGACGGCGACGCCGGGGGAGACGAGCACGCAGACCTCGCGGTCGCCGGCGACGGTGAAGCTCACCATGCCGCCGCGCTCGCGGACGGCCTCGACGAGCTTCTTCTCCAGCTCCTCGGTGTCGAAGGAGAGGGCGAGCAGGAAGCGGCGACCGTCGATGCTGAGGCTGGTGCGCCGGGTCGTGGGAGCAGGCGTCGGCCCGCGCCGATCGGAGCCGGGGGTGACGGCGCGCACGCGCATCGGGGAGGCGTGCATCCGGATCACGGAGTTCATTCGGGATCCGGCCGGGACTCGTGGTGGCGGAGACCGTGCGAGCGACGGTCCTCCTTCATCTCGGACTCGAAGAGGTGGCGGCGACCGGCGGCGAGCTCGTCGCGCGCGGCGCGCTCCTGCTCGCGGAAGGCGGCGTAGTAGCCGTCGTCGTAGTCCTCGACGATCTGGAACGTCCAGCGGCCCTCGATGACGTTCCGGCCGACCAGCTCCTTCTCCAGAGTGTCGGCCAGCGCGTCGCGCCCCGCCTCGCGGAAGGCGTCGACCGCCTCGCCGAGCGCGAGGTCTGCGGCGCCGGTCAGCCGGTGGAAGCCGTAGAGGAGCCCGCGCGCGTGCTCGACGGTCTCGAGCGCCTCGGAGAGCTTGCCCAGCGCAGCGACGGTGGCGTCGTCGAGACCGTCCGGACGCAGGTGCGCGGAATCGGGGTGGTCGTGTGAGCTGGTCATCTCCGAGAGCTTAGGCCGACCGTATTCCGCTGTGACCCCCTTGCGCCGCCGGCCGGAACCGGTCGTCCCGCGGCTGAGCGGTCTCGAAGGCGGGCGTTCAAACGCGGCGGATCGGCGCGAAGCCGTCGGTCTTTCCGGGGTCGTGGAAGTCGCGGATCAGGCGCGCGACCAGGCCCGGCTTCTCCACGATCACGCCGTGGCTGGCGCGCGGGACGACGGCCAGCTCGGCGTCCGGGATCGCGTCGTACATCGCCAGGACGTGCTCGAAGCGGATCTCGTCGTCGTCGCCGAAGAGGAGGAGCGTCGGCACTGCGAGGCCGCGCAGGTCCGCGGTGGTGAGCTCCGGCTCGGCGGCGTGCAGCGCGTCGAGCTTCGCGACGACGACGTCCCAGTGCGCGGCGCCGTCGGGCGACACCTCGGCGTAGCTCTCCCTCAGGAACTCGGGGGCCTCGCCGTCGAGCACGCCGGGCAGCCAGCCGTCGCGGTGGAAGACGCCGGAGGAGAAGACCAGGCTCGCCACGAGGTCGGGGCGGCGGAGGGCGACGTGCAGGGCGGCGATCGCGCCGTCGCTGTGGCCGAGGAGGTGCACGGGGACGCCGGGCAGCGACTCGATCAGGGCGATCGTGTCGCGCGCCATCGCGGCGAAGCTCAGGGGAGCGTCGGTGTCGGCCGTGCGGCCGTGGCCGCGCTGATCGGGCAGGTGCAGCGTGTAGTCGCTCCGCAGCTCCGCCACCAGCGGCTCGAGGGACCGCGAGTCGGTGCCGCCCGGGTGCAGCAGGACGAGGGCGGGGCCGTCGCCGATCCGGCGGCCGGCGAGCGGTACGGCGTCCTCGATCATGCGGCGAGCGTAGCCCTGCGCTCGCGGGTCGGGAAGGCGCGTCCTCAGCGGGCGGGGACGCGCACCGGGAGCGCGACGAGGCGCACGTCGCGCAGCTCGCCGTCCTCGGCGACCGCGGTGAGGTAGGTGCAGGCCGGCTGGCGGCGGCGGTCGGTCGGCGAGCCGGGGTTGAGCAGCCGCATCCCGGCCGCGGTCCGCGAGTCCCAGGGGATGTGGCTGTGGCCGAAGACGAGCAGGTCGGCGCCGGCGTGGGCGGCGTCGGCGCGCGCCTCCCGGCCCGCCGCGGGGCCGGTCTCGTGCACGACGCGGACGTCGAGCCCCGCGATCTCCGCGCGGGCGACCTCGGGGAGGCGCGCCCGGAGCCCGGCGGGATCGTTGTTGCCCCAGACGCCGAGCAGACGCGCGGCGCGGGACTCGAGGGCGTCGAGCGCCGCCTCGTCCACCCAGTCGCCGGCGTGCACGACCAGGTCGGCCTCGTCCACCGCCCGCCAGACCTCGTCGGGCAGCGCCTTCGCGCGCTTGGGGAGGTGGGTGTCGGCGAGCAGCAGCAGCCGCACCGGGCCGTCGAGCCGCAGCATCGGCGCCACGGGTCGCCCGTCCGGCATCAGAGCGCGGGGCCGGGGGTCGGCTCCACCCCGCCGTCGGCGCCGGGCTCCTCGGCCGTCGCGGAGTCGCGGAGGCGGGCGTCGAGGGCGTCGAGCGCGGGGACGAACCAGAGGTGGTCGCCGCGGTTCGACTCGACGACGAAGTCGTGCAGGGTGCTCGAGGCCGAGACCTGCTCGGTGATGTCGCCGACGACCACGAGGCGCTTGCCGTACATCACGAAGCGCTGGACGAACTCGCCGGCGATGCCGGAGCGGAGCCGGAAGAACTCCGGATCGAGGCGGCCGACCGGGACGACGATCGTCTCGGCGTCGCTGCCGTAGATCTCGCCGATGACCGCGAGCGCGTCCTCCGAGCTGGAGAGGGCGGGCCCGTCGTCGTCGACGAGGAGGAGGGGGACGCCCTGGCGGGTCTCGGTGCGCATGGACCCAGCCAACCACGTCGCTCCGCGCACGTCACTCCGCGCGGAACGAGCGCAGCCGCAGGCTGTTCAAGACCACGAAGACGCTCGAGAACGCCATCGCGGCCCCCGCGACCAGCGGGCCGAGCAGGCCGGCCATCGCGAGCGGGATCGCCGCCACGTTGTAGGCGAAGGCCCAGAACAGGTTGCCCCGGATGACGCCCAGGGTCCGCCGGCCGAGCCGGAGCGCGTCGGGCACGCGGGCGAGGTCGTCGCCGACCAGGGTGACGTCGCTCGCCTCGATCGCCGCGTCGGAGCCGGCGCCCATCGCGATGCCGAGGTCTGCGGCGGCGAGGGCGGCCGCGTCGTTCACGCCGTCGCCGACGAAGGCGACCGTGCGGCCCTCGGAGCGCAGCCGCTCGATCACCGCGAGCTTCTCCTCCGGCAGCACCTCGGCGATCACCTCGTCGAGGCCGACCGCAGCGGCGACGGCCGTGGCCGCGCGCGGATTGTCGCCGGTCAGCATCAGCACGCGCATCCCGCGGGAGCGCAGCGACGCGACGGTGCGCGCCGCCTCGGGCCGCGGCTCGTCGCGGAGGACGGCGAAGCCGCGCAGCTCGCCGTCCCAGCCGATCCCGACGACGGTTCCGCCGTCGGCCGCGGCCTGCTCGGCGCGGGCGGCGAGGTCGCCGGGTGCGTAGCCCCACTGCTCGTCGAGCCAGCGCAGGCGCCCGGCGACGACGAGACGGCCGTCGATCCTCGCGCGGACTCCGAAGCCGGCGCTCGCGCGGAACCCGGTCGCCTCGGGGACGGTCAGCCCGCGCTCCTCCGCGCCGCGCACGATCGCGGCGGCGAGGGGGTGCTCGGACCCGCGCTCGACGGACGCGAGCAGGCGGAGGGACTCGTCGTCGCTGGCTGCCGCGACGGTGAAGGCGCCGGTGGTCAGCGTGCCGGTCTTGTCGAGGACGACGGTGTCGACGCGGCGGCTCGTCTCGAGCACCTCGGGTCCGCGGATCAGGATGCCCAGCTGCGAGCCGCGGCCCGTGCCGACGAGAACGGCGGTCGGTGTGGCGAGGCCGAGCGCGCAGGGGCAGGCGACGATCAGCACGGCGACGGCGGGCGAGACGGCGGCGGCGAGGTCGGCGCCGGCGAGCAGCCAGCCGACGAGGGTCGCCAGCGCGAGCACGACGACGACCGGCACGAACACGGCGGAGACGCGGTCGGCGAGGCGCTGCACCCGCGCCTTGCCGGCCTGCGCCTGCGAGACGAGGCGCCCCATCCGGGCCAGGGTCGTGTCGGAGCCGACGCGGTCGACCCGGACGGTGAGCACGCCGTGCGCGTTGAGGACGCCGCCGGTGACGACGGAGCCGGGCCCGACCTCGACGGGGACGCTCTCGCCGGTCAGCAGGCTCGCGTCGACGGCGCTCGAGCCGTCGAGGACGGTGCCGTCGGCGGCGACGACCTCGCCGGGTCGCACGCGCAGGCGGTCGCCGACCGCGAGGGCCGCGGCGGGGACGCGCTCCTCGGTGCCGTCGGCGGCGACGCGGGTCGCCTCCTTCGCGCCGAGCCTCAGCAGCGCGCGGAGGGCGGCACCGGCGTCGCGCTTGGAGCGGGCCTCGAGCCAGCGGCCGGCCAGCACCAGCACGGGGACCGCGGCGGCGACCTCGAGGTAGATCTCGTCGTGCCCGGAGCGGGTGCCGAGCAGCTCGAACGGCATGCTCATCCCGGGCCGGCCGGCGTCGCCGAGGAAGAGGGCGTAGAGCGACCAGGCGAAGGCGGCGGTGGTGCCGAGGCTGATCAGGGTGTCCATCGTGGTCGTGCCGTGCCGCAGTGCCCGCCAGGCGGTGCGGTGGAAGGGCCAGGCACCCCAGACGGCGACGGGCGCGGCGAGGGTGAGGCAGAGCCACTGCCAGTTCGCGAACTGCAGCGCGGGGATCATCGACAGCAGCACGACCGGCGCGGCCAGCAGGGCCGAGACCGTGAGGCGGGTGCGCAGGACGTGGCGCTCGGCCTCGGCGGCCTCCTCCTCGCGGGAGGGGGCGCCGTCGTCCGTGCCGTCGTCCGCGACGGGCGTCGCTCCGGAGACCGTGGCCGTGTAGCCGGCGGCCTCGACCGCGGCGATCGCGTCGGCGGCCGTGGTGCCCTCGGGCAGCGCGAGCGTGGCGCGCTCCAGGGCGAGGTTGACGCTCGCGCGGACGCCGGGGAGCGCGTCCAGGCGGCGCTCGACCTTGGCGACGCAGGACGCGCAGGTCATCCCGCCGATCGCGAGCTCGAGCTCGGCGGGTGTCTCCGTGCGGCCGGTCGGGGCGGCGTCGGCCATCTCTGCGTCGGCCGTCTCAGGCCAGGGGCGCGAGGCGGTACCCGGCGTCGGCGACGGCGGCCGCGATCTCCTCGCGGCCGAGCGGACGGGAGGAGCCGACGGTGACGGTGGAGACGCCGTCGGGGAGGAGGGAGATGTCGATGCTGTCGACCTCGGGGTAGGCGGCGAGCTCCTCGGTGACGCTGCGGACGCAGTGCTCGCACGTCATCCCGGCGACGCCGAAGCTCTGCACCGAGGCGCCGCCCGCGGCGGAGCCGTGACCGGATGCGTGTGCGGAGTCGTGACCGCCGCAGGCGCAGGCGCCGCCCGACCCGCAGCCGCCCCCGGACCCGCCCGCGGCTCCCTTGGCGGTGAGTCCGAGATCGAGGTGCGCGGTCATGCTGTTCTCCTTGCGTGGGGCGGGGGGCCCGGCGGAAGGATACCCCCCGGGGGTACTCCCATCGTAAGCCCGTCCGCGCTCGCGGGCAAGGCGGAGGCGGAAGGCGGGAGAATCGACGGAGGAGCGCCGCGGTCCCGAGTGCTCCGGGGGAGGGGACATGGCCGCCGCACCGACGCCCGACTGGGGCGCCCCGCCGCCGCACGCCTCCGCGCAGCCGCTGCCCTCCGATCCACTGCCCCCGCGGCGCCGCTTCGAGCCGACCGCGCTGATCACCTCTCCGGCCGAGGCCCGCCGGGCGCGAGGCGCGCTCGCCGCGCAGCTGCGCCAGACGTCCCCGGCGAACCGGCGGCGGCTGGCCGAGTTCGCGGCGGTCGCCGACGGGGTCGCGCTGCTGCGCGGCCGCGAGTTCGACCGGGCGCTGCGGCGGATCGGGGCCCCGGCCGCCGCCGTCGCTCCGGACGCCACGGGCGTCGTCACCCTCGGCGCGGACGGACCGGCGCTCGCCGGGGAGCGTGCCGACGCCCTGGCGATCGCGGACTGGAGCGACGTCCTCTCGGTCGAGGTCGGCACGGTCGCGCACGGCGCCTTCCGCGTCCGGGCCGTCGTGCTCGCCGTGCTGGCGGCGCGACCGGAGCGGGGCGCCGCCGCGGGTCAGGGCTTCCGCGGCCTGGTGTCCGACGCGGCCCGCGCCTCCGCGGCCGCCCTCGCCGCGCGGGCGCGCCGCCGCGTCCTGGTGCCGCTCGTGGTCGCCTCCCCGGGGCCGCTCGGCTGGACCGTCGCCGACGACCGCACCTTCCTCCTCGCCCTCGACCGGGTGCGCCGCGCGCACGGCGCCCGATGAGGTCGCGGCTGCCGTTCGCGCTCGCCGCGATCGCCGCGCTCGCACTCGGGCTCGCCCTGCGCTTCCTCCTGGCCGGCCTGCTCGCCGACCTCGCCGGCAGCGTCCTCTACGTCGTGCTCGTCGCCCTGCTGGTCTGCGTGCTGCTGCCGCGGATCCCGGCGGTGACCGCCGCGGGGATCGCCCTCGCCTGGTCGATCGCGATGGAGCAGCTCCAGGCGATCGGAGCGGCCGCCCGACTGGTCGAGCTGTGGCCGCCGCTGCGGCTCGTCGTCGGCAGCACCTTCTCCTGGCTGGACATCGCCGCGTACGTGCTCGGCGCGGTGGTCGCCGCCGCCGTGCTGATCGCGGTGGCGCCGCGCGGTCGCTTCGAGCGCGAGGAGCCGGGGCGGGACGAGCCGGGCCGCGGGGAGCCGGGGGAGCTCCGCCCGTAGGGTGGGCCCATGCACGAGGCGACACCGGCACTGCCCCCCGCGAACGACCGGGCGCACGCGGACGACCGGGCGCACGACACCCGCCGCGACCGCCGCACGCCGGAGCCCGTCGACCGCTTCGCCACCGGCGAGGAGTTCCCGGAGTACCGGGTCGACCTCGAGCGCATCCGCTTCTCGCCCTACTTCGCCCGGCTCTCCGCGGTGACGCAGGTGATCTCGCCCTCCGGCGTCGGCCAAGTCGTGCACAACCGGCTGACGCACTCGATCAAGGTCACCGCCGTCGCCCGCGCGATCGCGATGCAGCTGACCACCACCGACACCGCTCAGCGCGAGCTGGTCGAGCGCCTCGGCGGCTGCGACCCGGTCGTCGTGCAGGCGGCGGCCAGCGCGCACGACCTCGGCCACCCGCCGTTCGGGCACCTCGGCGAGCAGGCGCTCGACCGCCTCGCACGCGAGAAGCTCGGCCTCGAGGAGGGCTTCGAGGGCAACGCGCAGTCGTTCCGGATCCTCTCCGAGCTCGACGTCTGCGAGACGGTCGAGGCGGGGCTGAACCTCACCGCCGCCTCGCGCGCCGCGGTCCTCAAGTACCCGTGGGGCCGCACCGTCTGCCGGCCGGACCTCGAGACCGCCGACCCGACCGAGCTGCCGCGCGGCTCGACCGCGAGCCGCTGGGAGACCGCGCCGCCCAAGTTCTCGGCCTACACCCTCGACCTCGACGACCTGCTCGACTCCCGCACCGGCTTCACCGCGATCGCGCCCTGGCAGCAGACGCTGGAGTGCTCGGTGATGGACGTGGCCGACGACATCGCCTACTCGCTGCACGACCTCGACGACTTCTACCGCGCAGGCGTGCTGCAGCAGGCGGCCGTCGCCGTGGAGTTCCGCGCGTTCCTCCGCGAGCAGAACGCGCTGGCCGCCCTCGACGCCGACGAGCTGTGGGCGCGGGCGCCCGGCCACTCGCTGGAGATGCTGCGGCGCCGGCTGGTGGCTCGCGACCCGTGGATCGCCAGCGACGAGCACTTCCGCTCCTCCGTCGAGCGGGTCTCGGCCGAGCTGGTGGAGGGCCTGCTCGCCGTCCCCTTCGACGGCTCCACCCGCACCGAGCGGGCGATCGAGTCCTTCGTCTCCTCCTGGATCGGCCGGCTGCAGCGCTCGGTGCTCGTGCTCGCCGAGCCGAACGTGCGCTCGGGGCACCTGACGCTGCTCCCCGATGCCTGGCACGACGTCGCCGTTCTGAAGTTCGTGCACACCCGCTTCGTCATCGACCGGCCGGACTTCGCGACCTACCAGCGCGGTCAATCGCAGGTGCTCGGGACGCTGGTCACCCACCTCGACGCCTGGCTCGACGATCCGCGCGACGGCCCGCGCGCCCCGCAGAAGCTGCTCGACCTGATCGAGCTGGCGACCGACGGCTACTTCCGCCTCCGCGCCGACCGCCCCGAGTGGCTGCCGGCCGGCGAGCGTGGCCGCCCGCGCGTCGATGCGGAGTCGCTCCAGCGCCTCGGCCGGGCCCGCGGCGTCGTCGACTACGTGGCGACCCTCACCGACGAGCAGGCGATGGCGCTCGCCGCCCGCCTCCGTGGCGACCGCGAGCCCTGGGCGATGGGCACCTGAGGCGGCACGCGCTGCCCGCGGCTGTCGTCCGCACCTCCCTCCCTGCTCGCCTCCGCCCGCACCTCCGCTGCATCTCCGGCTCGCGAAACCGGCTCCGGCTCGCGAAACCAGCGGACTCCGACGAGCCGAGGCGGTTTCCGCGAGCCGAAGCTCGGCCGCCTGGAACTCCGCCGCCACCTCCGGCACGTGGTTCCGGCCTCGGCTCGCGGGATCCGCCTGTTCCGGCGAGCCCAAGCTGTTTCCGCGAGCCGAACGTCGGTGACCCGGGCCTCCGGCTCGCACTTTCGGTCACGGCTCGTGGGATCCGCCAGTTCCGACGCGCCGAGGCGGTTTTCGCGAGCCGAATGTCGGCGACCCGGACCTCCGGCTCGTGATTCCGGCCTCGGCTCGCGAAACACGGCTGTTCCGGCGAGCCGAGGCTGATATCGCGAGCCGAACGTCGGTGGCCCGGACCTCCGGCTCGCGGTTTCGGCTACGGCTCGTCGGATCCGCCTGTTTCGGCGAGCCGGAGCAGTTTCCGCGAGCCGGAGCTCGGCGGCCGTCACGTCCGGCTCGCGATCTCAGGTCCGGCTCATAAAATCCGGCTGCTCCTGCGAGCCGAAGCCGTTTCCGCGAGCCGGAGGTGCGACGAGCGCCGGGTGGTTGACACCGGAGGGTCGCCTGTGGCCACCCCGGAGGACACCGTCGAGAACGCGCGCGATTCCGCGCCAGAGCGCGCAGAAGGCCCCCGGAGTGTGCATGTCGCCGCCGTCCAGCCCGCGTCCAGCAAGCGTCGGGTGAACGACAGCGTAAAATCACGGGGGCACATGCCGAGATCGACAACTCGATAGGGAGTTCCGTTGGACGGAAACGCAACGACCACGCACCGCAACGTCGCATTGCTGTCCGTCGCAACCACGATGGCCCCCCGGGTGACCACGTCGGAAGAGATCGACGCGCGACTGGCGCCGGCGCTGAAGCGGCTGCGACTCCCCACCGGACTCCTCCAGCGCGTCGCCGGCGTGCAGGAGCGCCGCAACTGGGGCCCCGAGCAGGGCTTCGACGGCGCCGCGATCGAGGCGGGCAAGCGCGCCCTGGCCGAGGCCGGCATCCGGCCCGACCAGATCGGGCTGATCATCAACACCTCGGTCACCCGCAAGCACCTCGAGCCCTCGGTCGCCGTGCGCCTGCACCACGGGCTCGGCCTGCCGTCCTCCGCGATCAACTTCGACATCGCGAACGCCTGCCTCGGCTTCGTCAACGGCATGACGCTCGCGGCCCAGCTGATCGACTCCGGCCAGATCAAGTACGCGATGATCATCGACGGCGAGGACGCCGACGAGATCCAGGTCAACACGATCGAGCGCCTCAGCCGCGAGGGCATCAAGCGCAAGGACTTCATGAGCGAGTTCGCGAGCCTGACCCTCGGGTCCGGCGCCGCGGCCGCCATCCTCGGCCCGGCCGACGAGCACCCCAAGGGCCACCGGATCCTCGGCGGCATCACCCGCGCGGCCACCCAGTTCAACGAGCTCTGCGTCGGCAGCGTCGACGGGATGTTCACCGACGCGAAGGCGCTGCTCAAGGGCGGCATGGAGCTCGTCGTCTCCGCCTGGAAGGAGGCGAAGCGCGACTGGAGCTGGGGCGGGATGGACCGCTACATCATGCATCAGGTGTCGGACGTGCACACCAACGCCTTCGTGAAGGCCGTCGGCATCGACCCCGAGCTGGTGCCCACCACCTACCCGACCCTCGGCAACGTCGGCCCCGCGTCGATCCCGATCACCCTCGCGCAGGAGTCGAAGACCCTCGAGCCGGGCCACCGCGTCCTGCTGCTGGGCGTCGGCTCCGGCATCAACACCGCGATGCTCGAGATCGCCTGGTGAGCGCCGCCGCCGGCCGGCACCCGGCCGCCAGGATGCGCCGCGCACTCGGCTCGACCTCGGCGGCGGAGCTGCCGCCGGCGGGACTGGACGGCCTCGATCCGTCCTGGTCGCGCCTCGTCGACGCGCCCGATGCGCACGGCGTCCCGCGCCGCTGGCACCTGCTCGACACGCACGAGGCGCTGGGCGGCGTCGAGCCGCTCGGCACGATCCTCTGCGTGCACGGCAACCCGACCTGGTCCTACCTCTGGCGCGCCCTCGCCGCCGCCACCGTCGGGGCCGCCCGCCGCGGCGAGCCGGCCTGGCGCGTCGTCGCCGTCGACCAGCTCGAGATGGGCTTCTCCGAGCGCACCGGCGAGCTGCACGCCCTCGCCGACCGCGTGCGCGAGCTCTCGAACCTCACCGACGTGCTCGGCCTGACCGACGTCGTCACCCTCGGCCACGACTGGGGCGGAGTCGTCTCGCTCGGCTGGGCGGTCGACCACCCCGAGCTCCTGCGCGGCACGATGCTGCTCAACACGGCGATCCACCAGCCGGCCGACGCGCCGATCCCCGCGCCGCTGCGGCTCGCGCTCGCCTCCGGCGTCCTCGGCGCCTCGACCGTCGGCACGCCCGCGTTCCTCGAGACGACGCTCGCTCTCGGGCACCCGGCGATCCCGGCCGCCGTCAAGGCCGGCTACCGCGCCCCCTACCGCTCGGCGGAGCGACGGGGCGGGGTCGGCGGGTTCGTCGCCGACATCCCGGTCGGCCCCGCGCACCCGAGCCACGCCGAGCTGGAGCGGATCGCAGCGGGCGTCCGCGCGCTGGAGACGCCCGCGCTGCTGCTCTGGGGCCCGCTGGACCCGATCTTCTCGGACCGCTACCTCGACGACCTCGTCGACCGCCTCCCGCACGCGCAGGTGCACCGCTTCGAGGGCACCGGCCACCTGCTCGCGGAGGACGTCGACTACTCCGCCGCGGTGCTGACCTGGCTCGGCGACGTCGCCGCCGGCGTCCAGGCGCCCGACGTGCACCGCCCGACCGTGCCGATCGAGCCGCTCTGGCGGCACCTCGACGAGCGCGTCGAGGACGACTCGCTCGCGCTGGTCGAGATGGCGCCGCCCGGCGGAGGCGGACCGCGCTCCGTGTCCTGGCGGCTGCTCTCGCAGCGGGTCCGCGAGCTGGCCGCGGGGCTCCGCGCCTCGGGCGTCGCCCCGGGCGACCGCGTCTCGCTGCTCGTGCCGCCCGGCGCCGATCTCACCGCCCTGCTCTACGCCTGCCTCCGGATCGGGGCCGTCGTGGTCGTCGCCGACGCGGGCCTGGGCCTGCGCGGGCTGACCCGCGCCGTCCGCGGCGCCTGGCCGGACCTCGTCGTCGGCGCGCTGCCGGGGCTCGCCGTCGCCCGCGCGCTCGGCTGGCCGGGCGGCCGAGTCTCGACGCAGACCCTGCCGCGCGCCTCCGCCCGCACGCTCGGCGTCGACACCTCGCTCGGGCAGCTGATCGAGCTCGGCCGCGCGGAGCTCGACGCCTCCGCCGACGCGCTCGGCGAGGCGCCCGCGGCCGACGCGACCGCCGCGATCCTCTTCACCTCCGGCTCGACCGGCCCCGCGAAGGGCGTCGTCTACACGCATCGCCAGCTCGCCGGGGTCCGCGACGCCCTGGCGCGCCAGTACGGCATCGGACCGGGCACCGGACTCGTCGCCGGCTTCGCGCCGTTCGCCCTGCTCGGCCCGGCACTCGGCACCCGCTCGGCGACGCCGGACATGGACGTCACCTCGCCGCGGACGCTCACCACGCGCGCCGTGGCCGCGGCGGCGGCGCGCGTCGACGCGACCGTCCTCTTCCTCTCGCCCGCCGCGCTCGCCAACGTCGTCGCCACCGCGGGCGACCTCGACGCCGACGATCACCGCGCGCTCGCCGGCGTCCGCACCTTCCTCTCGGCCGGAGCCCCCGTCGCCGAGGGGCTGCTCGGGCAGGCCCAGGCGCTGATGCCGAACGCCTCGGCCCGCACGCCCTACGGGATGACGGAGGGCCTGCTGCTGACCGACGCGTCGCTCGAGGGCATCCGCGCGGCCGCCGCGGACGACGATCCGCGCGGGGGAGTCTGCGTCGGCGTCCCGGCCGCGGGCGTGCGCCTCCGGATCGCTCCGCTCGACGACGACGGGCAGGCCGCTCCCGAGCCGGCCGAGCTGGTCGGCGTCACGGGCGAGATCGTCGTCTCGGCCGGGCACGTCGAGGACCACTACGAGCGGCTCTGGCTCACCGACCGCGCCGCGCGCCGCGGCGCCGTCCCGGGCGAGCGCTGGCACCGCACCGGCGACGTCGGCCGGATCGACGCCGACGGCCGGCTCTGGGTCGAGGGCCGGCTGCCGCACGTGATCGTCACCGCCGAGGGCGTCGTCACGCCCGTCGGGCCGGAGCAGCGGATCGAGGCGCGCGTCGCCGCGGTCTCCCGCGCCGCGATCGTCGGCGTCGGGCCCCGCGGAGTCGCGCAACTGGTCGCCGTCGTCGAGCGGCACGAGGGTGCCCGCCGCACGCAGCTCGCGTCCGAGGAGCTCGCCGCCGAGGTCCGCGCGGCCGTCGGTGCACCGGTCGCGGCCGTGCTCGTCGTGCCGGCGCTGCCGACCGACATCCGGCACAACTCCAAGATCGACCGGGCCGCGCTCGCGCGCTGGGCGGAGTCGATCCTCGCCGGCGGCCGGATGGTCGCGCCGTGAGGGTCCTCGTCACCGGGGCGAGCGGGCTGCTCGGCGGCGCCGTCGCGGCGGGGCTCGTCGCGGCGGGGCACGAGGTCCGCACGTTCCAGCGCCGTCCCTCGGGAGTGAGCGGGGTGGAGGACGTCCGCGGCTCGCTGGCCGACTCGGGCGCCGTCGAGGCCGCGGTCGAGGGCTGCGAGGGCGTGGTGCACCTCGCAGCGAAAGTGTCGCTCACGGGCGATCCCGCCGACTTCGTCCGGGTGAACGTCGACGGGACCCGGGATCTGCTGGCGGCCGCAGCTCGCGCAGGCGTCCGGAGCTTCGTCCAGGTGTCGTCGCCGTCGGTCGCGCACTCCGGCGCCTCGATCATCGGCGAGGGCGCCGAGCCCGCCGATCCCGAGCGCGCCCGCGGCGACTACGCCCGCACCAAGGCGCGGGCCGAGCTGCTCGCGCTGGCCGCGGATGCGCCGGGCTTCGCCGTGGTCGCGGTCCGCCCGCACCTGGTCTGGGGGCCGGGCGACACGCAGCTCGTGGCGCGCATCGTCGAGCGCGCCCGCACCGGCCGGCTGCCGCTGCTCGGCGACGGCCAGGCGCTCATCGACTCCACCTACATCGACAACGCCGCCTCGGCGATCGTCGCCGCGCTCGGGCGGGCGGAGGCGGTGCACGGCCGCGCGTACGTCGTCACCAACGGCGAGCCCCGGCCGGTCGCCGAGCTGCTCGCCGGGATCTGCCGCGCCGCCGGCGTGCAGCCGCCGAGCTGGTCGGTGCCCGCGGGCGTCGCGCGCGCCGCCGGCTCGCTCGTCGAGCGCGTCTGGGCGGTGCGCCCGGGCGAGGACGAGCCGCCGATGACGCGCTTCCTCGCCGAGCAGCTCTCGACCGCGCACTGGTTCGACCAGCGCGCGACCCGCGCCGACCTCCAGTGGACGCCCGCGGTGACCCTCGACGAGGGCCTCGCCCGCCTGGCCGCCTCCTACCGCTGACACGACGAACGCCCCCCGCGCGAGTGCGCGAGGGGCGTCCGTCGTCACGCCTGCTGGTGGAGCGGCCCGCTCCGCGGGCGTGCCTTCATGCTGATCGCTTCCATGTCGATCGAGTAGCCCGCGCAGCGGGCGTATCGAGATCCACCACCGCTAGAAGTCGAGTCTGCAGACCCGCCCTTCTGACAACGCCGGGTCTCGATACGCCCCTGCGGGGCTACTCGACCAGCATGAGACGGGCCTGCTCGACCCGCAGTGGTTGCCGCCACCGCAGGACCGCGCCCCCTTCCTGCTGATCGAGTAGCCCGCTCCGCGGGCGTATCGAGATCCACCGGCGGCAGAGCCTCGTCAGTCGGCGAGGATCAGGTACAGCGCGCGGCGGGTCTCGTCGAGCTTCGCGGAGGCGGCGGCGCGCTGCGCCTCCGAGGCCCCGCGGAACTGCTGGACGACGCCCATCAGCTTGCCGATGTTCTCGACGAACTCGCGGTCCGCGTCGCTCGCTCCGGGAGTGGCCTCCCAGGCGGCGGCGAGCTCGTCGGCGTGCTCGCGCACGTAGGTGCCGCCCGCGTCGGTGAGCTGGTACTCGGTGCCGCGGCCCTCGCCGACGGCCGTGATGAGGCCCTCGTCGACGAGCTGCTGGAGCGTGGGGTAGACCGAGCCGGGGCTGGGGCGCCACGAGCCGTTGGTCTTCTCGGCGATCGCCTTGATCAGGCCGTAGCCGTTCGAGGACTTCTCGGCGAGGAGGGAGAGCAGGGCGGCGCGGACGTCGCCGCGACGGGCCCGTCCTCCGCCGCGGCCGAAGCCGGGGCCGCCGAAGCCGGGGCCGCCGAAGCCGCCGAAGCCCGGGCCGAAGCCGAAGCCGGGACCGAAGCCGCGGCCGTGTCCGCCGGGGCCGCGGCGCTCGCGGCGGCCGGGCTGGTCGTGGCCGCCGCGGCCGTGGTCGTGGTCGCCGTGCGAGCGGTCGAAGCGGTCGCTGTGGTCGTGGAAGGAGTTCCTGGTGTTCATGGTGTCTCTTCTCGTGTCTGGGGATTCCTCTCGAAATCCGTCTCGCCCGTCGGAGCGAGTGCTCACGATCTGTCGGCGATGTAGTAACGATATATCGGCGACTGTCACTCGTCAAGCACGGGTTTCGAACTACGCTCGAGGGACCCCCACCGGAAGGCCCCTCCGCATGCCGCTGTCCGCCGCCGCGCTCGCCGCGCTCCTCGACGAGTCACTCCTCACCGGCGCCGTCCTCACCGGCCGCGCGAGCAACCTCGGCAACCTCCGCCGCCTGGCCGCCCGCGAGCCCGCCCACCTCTACGGCGTCGACGTCGCCGAGCACTGGGACGTCGAGAGCCTGCTCGCGCTGATGGGGCAGCGGGTCGGCATCAGCACCGACCCCGCGTTCGAGCACGGCCAGGACCGGATCGACGCCGCGCTCACCGTCGCCGCGCTCGACGCCTATCGCGACCGCTTCGCCCGCGCCGTGCGCGAGGGCGCGCTGATCCTCTTCGCCACCGCGCACCCTGCGACCCTGCTGGACGTCTACCGCCGGCTCGCCGCGGCCGCGACGGCGGCGGGCGCCCGCGTGATCGACGTGAACGCCCTCCCGTTCGCCCGCCCCGACGGCATCCGAGTCGCCCTGGCCGACGAGCACCAGCGCCTCTGGTGCACGGGCGGCGTCACCTGCGCCTACCGCGGCGGCAGCCTCCAGCACACCCACTCGGCCGAGCCGATGAACGCCCTCCTCGACGAGCTCGAGGCGCTCGGCATCCGCCCCGACCTCGTCGTCGCCGACCACGGCTGGGCCGGGGCGGCCGGGCGGCGCGGTCTGCCGACGATCGCGATCGCCGACTGCAACGACCCCGCCGTCTTCGTCGCCGAAGCGCAGGGCTCGATCGAGGTGGTCGTCCCGATCGACGACGGTCTCGCCGTGCACCTCTACGAGCCGGTGATCGCCTACCTCCTGGACGGCCTCGACGCCACCTCCGAGCCCGCTCGGACCTCCGGCTCGTAGACTCGTCCAATGCTCGTCGGGATCCTGTGATCCGGCGAGCCGTGCGCGTTCCCGCGAGCCCGAGGTCAGCCCTCGCCACCACTTCCCAGACGGAGCATCCGTGACCCAGCCCCAGGACGGCCTCCTCCCGCGCTTCGCCGTCGGCGTCGACATCGGCGGCACCTCGATCAAGGCCTCCCTCGTCGACGTGACCACCGGCGAGCGCGCCGCCCGCCGCTTCGCCGTCGCGAACCCCGTCGGCAAGGAGCCCGAGGACTTCGCCGCGGCCATCGCCGGCATCGTCCGCGACGTCTCGCCGATCGCCGGCACGCCCGTCGGCGTGGGCTTTCCCGGCATCGTCCGCGGCGGCATCGTGCGGCAGACCACCCACGTCTCGCAGCGCTGGGTCGGGATCGACGCGCAGGCGCTGCTGTCCGAGGCGACCGGCGTCGACGTCGTCGTCGTCAACGACGCGGACGCAGCCGGCGTCGCCGAGCGCGAGTTCGGCGCGATGCGCGACCGCGAGGGCCTCTGCCTGCTCACCACGCTCGGCACCGGGATCGGCACCGCGCTGGTCTACGAGGGCGAGGTCATCCCCAACTCCGAGCTCGGCCACGTGCACATCGACGGCCCCGACTTCGAGCCGCGCGTCGGCTTCTCCGCCGTCCGCCGCGAGGGCATCACCCTCGAGGAGTGGGCGGGCCGCCTCAACGTCTACTACCGGCACCTCGAGATGCTGCTCTCGCCGCAGCTCTTCGTGATCGGCGGAGCCGCGGCGCACGTCTTCGACGAGTTCGCCCGCTTCCTCGACCTCGGCACCGAGATCGTCTCCGCCCGCTTCGGCAACGACGCCGGCTTCACCGGCGCCGCCATGGTCGCCGTCTCGCCCGACCGCCTCGCCCCCTGGTACCGCTCCACCCGCGGCGCCCACTTCGACCCGGGCACCCCGGCCATCGCCGACTGACCGCCTGCGGAGCCGCGGAGCGGCGCCCCTATGTTGGTCGAGTAGCCGCATCGCGGCGTATCGAGACCCGCCCACCGCGCGACGCCGGATCTCGATACGCCCTCTGCGAGGGCTACTCGATCAGCATGGTGCGCACGCCCTCTGCGAGGGCTGCTCGATCAGCATGTCGGCGTCAGCGCCCCCGCAGCAGCCCGCGGTACAGCGCGTCCAGGCGCGCCGCCGCGGCCGCCCAGGTGTGGGCCGCCGCCCACTGCACGCCGCCGCGGCCGAGGCGCGCGCGCTCGGCGTCGTCGGCGAGCAGCCGGCGGATCTCCGCCGCCCACACCGCCGGGTCGCCGGAGTCGATCAGCACGCCGCTCTCGCCGTCGCGCACCGCGTCGACCAGCCCGGTCGTCCGCCGGGCGAGCACCGGCGTCGCACTCGCCGCCGCCTCGAGCGCGATCAGCCCGAACGTCTCCGCCGCCGACGGAACCAGCGCGAGCCGCGCCCCCCGCAGCAGCGCCGCCGCCGTCTCCCGGTCGGCCACGCCCTCGAAGCGCACCCACTCGTCCACCCCGAGCTCCCGCGCCGCAGCGCGCACCTCCTCCAGGTACCCCTCGCGTCCCGGCGCCGGCCCGCCCGCCAGCCGCAGCAGCGGCCGCTCGCCCACCGGGATCCGCGCCAGCGCCTGCACCGCCAGCAGCTGCCCCTTCAGCGGCTGCACCCGCCCGAGCAGCACGATCTCCCGCGCGCGCTCGCCGTCACCCGGCGAGAACCGCGCATCCACCCCCGGCGGCACGACCAGCACGCGCGCCGGATCCACCCCGTATCCGTCCACGACGTCCGACCGCTCCGACGCCCCCGCGACCACCACCGCGTCCGCCGAGCCCAGGACCGAGCGCTCGGCGCGGATCCGCTCCTCCGGCTCCCGCACGTCGCCCGGCACCAGCCGCACGTTCTTCGCCAGCGAGTTCGAGTGCATCGAGTGCACGTGCGGAGCGCCGGTCAGCGCCCCCGCCAGCCCCGACACCCAGTAGTGCGAGTGCACGACGTCCGCACCCTCGGCGGCCTCGGCGAACGCCGGCGCGGAGGCGGCCAGCGCGTACTTGTCCGCCGCCTCGACCGGCACGCCGACCACCGAGACCCCCGGCGCGAGCCGCCGCACGCCCTCGCCGCGGGTGAGCACGGTGACCTCCCAGCCGAGCGCCGCGAGCTCGGGCAGCACCCCGGCGAGGTACACGTTCATCCCGCCGGCATCGCCGGTCGAGGGCTGCTCGAGGGGCGAGGTGTGCGCCGAGACGATCGACAGGCGGGGCATCCGTCCATCGTAGGAGCGGGCGCGGAGGGCGCGGATCCCGCTCCGCGGCTCCCGGCGCCTCCGGAATCGGGTTGAATGGACGGATGCGCTCCGGTCGGTGCGCGGAGAGCGTGAGGTCCATGGCCCGCCAGAGTCCCCCCGAAGAGGTGCTGCCCCCCTCGGCCGCGCCCGGGGCCGAGGGCCGCGAACCCTTCAGCGAGCAGGACATCCGGGGACTCGTCGGCACCGCCGCCCTCGACAAGGGCGTCGCCTACGCCGACGAGGGCCGCGTCGCCGAGCTGCAGTGGTTCGGCGGGCGCACCCGGCTCTTCGGCCAGGTCCGCGGCTCCGGCCGCTCGCCCTACGCCGTGAGCGTGCAGCTGCGCGACGAGGGCGACCACTCGATCCTCCTCGGCGGCGCCTGCAGCTGCCCGGTCAAGCACGAGTGCAAGCACGTCGCCGCCGTCCTGATCGAGGCGCTGCGCCGCGAGCGCGAGGGCGCCCTGAGCGGCCCGTTCCCCGGCGAGGCCGCCGTCGACGCGGTCCCGGAGTGGCGCAGCGCCCTGGCGCCGCTGCTCGCCGGCGCCGAGCGCTCGCACTCCGGCATCCCGCTCGGCCTCCAGTTCGAGCTCCTCCCCGGCGAGCCCGTGCGCCGCCCGCCCGGCCGCTACAAC
The DNA here is from genome assembly GCF_022815545.1 of Rathayibacter sp. VKM Ac-2928. NCBI lineage: Bacteria > Bacillati > Actinomycetota > Actinomycetes > Micrococcales > Microbacteriaceae > Rathayibacter > Rathayibacter sp. VKM Ac-2928. Next base: position 122,944 of record NZ_JALGRU010000003.1, on the reverse strand, counting down.
AGCTATCGTCCGCCGCCCGAGCCGCGCCCGCGCCTCGGCGTCCGCCCGGTGCGGATGGGCGACCGCGACCGCTGGGTCCGCACCGGCACCAGCTGGCGCGACCTCGGCTACCTCCACTACAGCCACGACTACGACGAGCGCCAGATCGACGTCGTCCGCGAGATGCAGGGCCTGCTCTCCGGGCACAGCGCCTCCAGCTACTACTCGCCCGACACCTGGCTCTACCTCGACCAGTGCCGGAGCGAGGCGATCTGGGCGGCCCTGCACGGCGCCGTCCGCGCCGGCATCGGCCTGGTCATGGGCGACCGCGACCAGACCCCGCTGAAGATCCTGGACACCACCGCCACGGCGTCCATCGACGTCACCCGCACCCCGGCCGGCCTCGAGCTGCGCTCGCTCGTCGCGATCGGCGACCACCCGGCGCCCGAGCACTTCGGCTTCATCGGCGACCCCGCCGTCGGCCTCTACACGTGGGACGAGGGCGACGAGCTGCGCGGCAAGGCCGTCACGCTCGTGCCGTTCGCCGCGCCGCTGGTCTCCTCCGCCCGGACCTTCCTCTGGAGCAACGAGCCGATCCGCATCCCGGAGCAGGAGGAGTCGGCGTTCCTCACCGAGCACTACCAGCGCCTGCACCGCCTCTTCGACATCGTCTCGCGCGACGGCTCCTTCGAGGCGCCGCCCGTCCCCGAGCCGCGGCTCGGCCTCACCCTCGAGCACACCGAAGGCGCGGGACTCCGTGGCTCCTGGTGGTGGCGCTACGGCATCGAGGGCGGCCGCGGCACCGAGGCCGAGCGCCTCCCGCTGCGCCTGGACGACGAGTCCGGCTACCGCGACGCTGAGGCCGAGCAGCGGATCCTCGACTCGCTCGGCGGCGCCGGCATCGACCCGGAGTCGACGCCCGCCCTGGTCTCGCCCTCGAGCCGCCGCCTCCGCCCCACCTTCGACCTGCGCGGCATGCAGACCGTCGGCTTCCTCACCGGCGAGGTCGAGCGCCTGCGCGAGCTCGGCACTGTCGAGATCGAGGAGATCGGCCAGCGCGTCGAGTACCGCGAGGCCGAGACCGCTCCGGTCGTCGCCGTGCAGACGGTCGCCCAGCCGGACAGCCGCGACTGGTTCAACCTCGAGATCTCGGTCACGGTCAACGAGGAGGCGGTCCCGCTCGCCGAGATCTTCCTCGCCCTGGCCCGCGGCGACGAGTACATGGTGCTGCCGAGCGGCGTCTACTTCGCGCTGGACGACGAGCGCTTCGGCCGTCTCCGCGAGCTGATCGCCGAGGCGCGCGAGCTCTCCGACGACCCGAGCGAGACGCTCCGGATCAGCCGCTTCCAGTCCTCGCTCTGGGACGAGCTGGTCGAGCTCGGCGTCGTCGAGGCGCAGGCCGCCGCCTGGCGCCGCTCGGTCGAGGGCCTCTCCGGCTTCACCGCGACCGGCGCCCTCGAGTCCCGCGCCCTCCCCGAGGGCTTCGCCGTCGAGCTGCGGCCGTACCAGCAGCTCGGCTACGACTGGCTCTCCTTCCTCTACGACAACCAGCTCGGCGGCGTCCTCGCCGACGACATGGGCCTCGGCAAGACCGTGCAGTCGCTCGCGCTGGTCACCCGGGTGATGCAGGAGCAGCGCGCGGCCGCCGCGAGCGCCGGCACCTCGCCCCGCCCGTTCCTCGTCGTCGCGCCGACGAGCGTCGTGCCCAACTGGGTCGGCGAGGCCAAGCGCTTCGCCCCCGACCTGCGCGTGGTCGGCATCGACGAGACCTCGAAGAAGAAGCGTAAGGCGCTGTCGACGATGATCGGCGAGGCCGAGCTGGTCGTCACCTCCTACGCCCTCTTCCGCCTCGACTACGAGTCCTACGCCGGCATCCAGTGGTCCGGCTTCCTGCTCGACGAGGCGCAGTTCGTCAAGAACCGCCAGTCGGCCACCCATCAGCTCGCCCGGCGCCTCGACGTGCCGTTCAAGCTCGCCATCACGGGCACGCCGATGGAGAACAACGTGATGGAGCTCTGGTCGCTGCTGTCGATCGTCGCTCCGGGCCTCTTCCCCTCGCCGGCCGGCTTCGCCGAGTACTACCAGAAGCCGATCGAGCGCGACGCCGACACCGAGCGCCTCAGCCAGCTGCGCCGCCGCATCCGCCCGCTGATGCTCCGCCGCACCAAGGAGCTCGTCGCGACGGAGCTGCCGCCCAAGCAGGAGCAGACCATCGAGGTCGAGCTCGGCACCCGCCAGCGCAAGGTCTACGACACCTACCTCGCCCGCGAGCGGCAGCGGGTGCTCGGCCTGATCGGCGACTTCGAGAAGAACCGGTTCGCGATCTTCCGCGCCCTCACCGTGCTCCGCCAGGTCGCGCTCGACGCGGCCCTGGTCGATGAGGCGCACGCCACGGTGCCGTCGACCAAGCTCGACCTGCTCGACGAGCTGCTCGCCGACGCGCTCGCCGAGGGGCACCGGGTGCTGGTCTTCAGCCAGTTCACCCGCTTCCTCGGCCGGGTGCGCGGCCGGCTCGACGCGGCTGGCGTCGAGTACGCCTACCTCGACGGCGCCACCAAGAAGCGCGACGAGGTGATCGACCGCTTCCGCTCCGGCGAGGCGGGCGTCTTCCTCATCTCGCTGAAGGCGGGCGGCTTCGGCCTCAACCTCACCGAGGCCGACTACTGCATCCTGCTCGACCCGTGGTGGAACCCGGCGACGGAGTCGCAGGCCGTCGACCGCGCCCACCGCATCGGCCAGACCCGCTCGGTGATGGTCTACCGGCTCGTCGCGAAGGACACCATCGAGGAGAAGGTGATGGCGCTCAAGGAGGCGAAGGCCGCCCTGTTCGCGGCCGTGATGTCCGACGACGGCGCGGCGGCGACCGGCGGCATCACCGCGGAGGACGTGCGCGAGCTGCTCGGCTGAGCGGCCCGGGTCGGTGCGGGTCCGGTCAGCAGGCCGGGTCCGCGAGCGCCTTCACGAACGCGCCGGTCTGGTAGACGTACTCGTAGGCCCAGTCGCCGAGCGTGTAGGGCTCGCCGGAGGACACCATCGACAGCTCGCCGTCGAAGCATCGGCCGAGCAGCAGGCGCGCCCGGGCGATGTGGGGGGTCTGCGTGATGACGACGACGCTGTCCCAGTGGTCCGCCCGCGCGTCGTCGGCCAGGGCGCGCGCCTCGCCCTGGGTGGTCCCGGGCTCGGCGGTGAAGCAGATCACGTCCATGTCCGGCTCGTCGCAGGCCACGACGTCGTTCTCGCCCGGAGCCGCGGCCAGATCCGAGGCCCAGACCGAGATCACCAGGGTGTCGGCCACTCCCGCCTCGACGAGGTCGCGGCCGAGCTCGGTGCGCGCGCGGGTGGGCGGCCCGAGGACGAGGACCGCGTCGGCGTGCTCCGGCACCGGATCGATCGCGGGCAGCACGTAGACCGGGATCCCGGCGCCGACCACCAGCACGAGCGCGGCGAGGGCGCCGACGCCGAGGCGCCGTGCCAGCCGTCCTGCCCTGTGCATGCGTCTCCTCGCGAACCCCGGCGGTCACCGTACCCCAGGCAGGTGACACGGGTGTTTCGGCGGCTCGGGACTCCGGCATCACGCGGACCGTCCTGCTGTGCCCGCAAGCCCCCGATCGCAGCTGGCAGCGCGCGGACCGAACTCTGACATCCTGTGTCTTCGGAGCACAGGACGGTGACTCGTGGCGCTCCCGCGACGCCGTCGCGGTCGCTCCTCCTCGACAGAAGGACAGGCGATGGCTGAACCGACACTGGTGGACGTCGCGCGCATCGCGGGGGTGTCCCGTGCGACCGCCGCGCGCGTGCTCGCGGGCCGGACCAACGTCGACGCCGGGATGACCGCCGCCGTGGAGCGCGCCGCGAAGCAGCTGGGCTACGAGGCGAACGGCGCCGCGCGCATGCTGCGCGGGGGACGCGCGGGCTCGATCGCGCTGATCGTCGCCTTCGAGGATCTCGACCGCCTGCCCGGGACGATCCTCACGGCGGTCCTGAAGGGCGCCGCGGCGAGCCTGCACGCGCAGGGAGTCCAGCCGGTCCTGCTGCCCGCGGACTACGACGACAGGGGCCGCGTCGCCCGGCTCCTCCGCACGCGCGCGGTCGACGGGGCCATCGTGATCCTGCAGAACGAGATGACCCAGGTGACCCAGGAGCTGGCGGACTCTCCGGCCCCGATCGCCTGGGTGGGACGGCCGCGGGTCGCCCTCGCGGACGACGCGCTCGTGATCGATGCGGACAACTACGGGGGAGGGAGGCTCGCCGCACGAGTGCTGGCCGAGTCCGGCCGTCGGCGACTCGGCATCATCACGGGCCCCCACGACATGAAGCCCGCCCGTGAGCGGCTGCGCGGCTGGCGCGACGAACTGGAGCACCTGGGCATCGACTACGCGCCCCTCGCGCACGGTGCGTTCACGGTCGAGAGCGGCGTGACCGCGATGGTGCGCCTCCTGCAGCGCTACCCCGATCTCGACGGGATCTTCGCCTCCTCCGACCTGATGGCGCACGGCGCGATCCACGTCCTCCGGGCCGCGGGGCGGCGCGTGCCGACGGACGTCTCGGTCGTGGGCTTCGACGACGTCGTCATCGCGACCACGACGGACCCGCCGATCACGACGATCCGCCAGCCCCTCGCGGAGATGGGCCGCATCGCCGCCGAGACCGTCGTCGCCGTCCTGCAGGGACGCGAGATCGACCGGCAGCGGATCCTGCCCGTGAGCCTCGTCCAGCGGGAATCCGCGTAGCGCGGAGGGCGTCCTCGAGAAGCGCGGCGCTCAGGGTCGCCGTCGGCTCAGTCCGCGACCAGCGACCGCAGCTCCCGCACCCCCGCGACCACGTCGGCGCCGACGCGCCCCGCCTGCACCGCCGCGCGCAGCGGCAGCGTGCGATGCGGTCGCAGCAGCCGCCGCGCCGCCGTGCAGGGCAGCGCGTAGAGCGCGACGACGCCCGCGTCGATCCCGTCGAGCCCGCCGTCGTCGCGGCCGAAGACCAGCTCGCGTCCCTCGCGGGCGAGCTCCTCGGGCAGCGCCGCCTCGCCGACCGGCAGCCGCACGGAGGCGAGCACGGCGGCGGCGACGATCCGGCGGCGCAGCGGCCGGCCGATCGCGTCTCCGGCGAGCTCGCCGAAGAAGTCGGCGTGCCGCTCGAGGATCGCGGCGACGGTCTCGGCGAGGCGCTCCATCTCGGGGTGCAGCGACAGCCGCGCGAGGCGGCGGTAGGCGTGCAGCGCGATCTGCGCGTCGACCGCCAGCGCGAGGGCGATGGGCCCTGCGAGCAGCCGGGACGAGCGGTCGCGCAGCACCCGGCTCCTGACCACGGGCTCGGCCGGGCCGGTCTCGACACCGCGGATCCGCGGCGAGGCCGCCAGCACCTCGCCGAGCGCATCGGCGATCCGGTGCCGCTCGGCGGCCCAGGTCGTCGCGAACGACCGCACCCGCGGGTCCGGATGCGCCCGCGCGAGCGGCAGCACCCGCACGACGGCCGCGTGCTCGAGAGCGCGGAGGTAGGCGGACGCGACGATCGCCTCGCGATCCAGCGGCGCCTCCTCGAACTCGCGGATCGAGAAGTGGTCGCGGAGGCTGCCGTGCGCGCTGCGACGGTAGCTCTCCACATCGAACGGTTCCGCGATGCCCATGCTCCACCCGCCTTCGCTTCGACCGTACCGCCATCCTGGGCCCGGAACCTGAACGGCGGAAGGTCCGCCGCTGCCAGACTGGAGCCCGCGCGCCGCCCGGCCGCGGGACGGGGCGGAGATGGGGTCTCGCGGATCCGCGGTCGCCGCGATCGTCCTCGCCGCGGTCTGCTTCGGCACCACCGGCACCGCGCAGTCGCTCGGCGCGGAGGGCGTCGATCCGCTGCTGCTCGGCGCCGCCCGGATCGTGCTCGGCGGGGCGCTGCTGGCCGCCCTGCTCGGCGTCGAGACGGCGCGCGCTCCGCGCCGCGCCGCCCGGAGGCCGCGCGTCTCGACGGTGCTGCTCGTCCTCCTCGGCGCGGCCGGCGTCGCCGCGTACCAGCCCGCCTTCTTCACCGGCACCGCCGAGAACGGCGTCGCGGTCGGCACGATCGTCGCGCTCGGCTCCGCCCCCGCCTTCACCGGACTGCTCGAGTGGCTCCTGCTGCGCTCCGCCCCGAGCCCGCGCTGGTTCGTCTCGACGGCGCTCGCCGCGGTCGGCGTCGTGCTGCTCGCCGGCCTGCTGACCGGTGGCGCCGCGGGCGGAGTCTCCGTGCTCGGTCTCGCCGGCTCGGCCGGGGCCGGCGCCGCCTACGCGCTCTACGCGGTCTGCGGCAAGCTGCTGCTCGAGCGCGGCCTCAGCCCGGCCGCCGCGATGGGCGCCCAGTTCGGCACCGCCGCGCTGCTCGCGCTGCCGGTCCTGCTCGCGGGTGACCCCGGACGCCTCGCCGGCTCCCTCCCCGCCGTGCTCTGGCTCGGCGTGGTGACCGTCGCGGTCGCCTACACCTTCTTCGCGCGGGGCTTGCGCCTCCTGCCCGCCGCCACGGTCTCGACGCTCACCCTCGTCGAGCCCGCCACCGCGACCCTCCTCGGCGTCGCCCTGCTCGGCGAGCGGCTGACGCCCGACGCGGTCGCCGGCATCGTCGTCCTGGTGCTCGCCGTGCTGCTCCTGGCACTGCCCGCGCGCCGGGGGAGTGCGCGCCGGGGGAGTGCCGCGCCGCAGGAGGTCCGAGGTCGTCGCGCCTGAGGCGCCGTCGAGCCTCGCGGAGTAGCCTCTGCCCTGCCGCGGCGCCTGAGCGCCTCACCGATCGACGACGAGGGGGCGGATCCGATGACCAACCCCTGGCTCGCCCTGCCCGGCAGCGGTCGCCGCCGCCCGCTGGTCGAGGCGTCCTGGGAGCGGGCGCGCCGCCACCGCCTCGACCCCGAGCGCCTCACCGCGCCGCTGTCCTTCTCGAGCGACGAGCTGCGCGACTACCGGATGGGCCACCCGCTCGCCTCAGTGCTGCCCGTCATCCGGCGCCTCCTCGTCCGCGACGCCGACGAGGACAGCGGCGTGCTCGTCGCGGTCGGCGACGCCCTCGGGCGGCTGCTCTGGATCGACGGCGATCAGGCGCTGAAGAGCTCCGCCGAGCGGATGCTCTTCGTCGAGGGCGCGGCCTGGGCCGAGCCCGACGTCGGCACCTCCGCTCCCGGCACCGCCCTCGTCCTCGACCACGGCGTGCAGATCCACGGCGCCGAGCACTTCGCGTCCCTCGTCCACCCGTGGAGCTGCACCGCGGTGCCGATCCACGACCCCGAGACCCACGAGATCCTCGGGGTGATCGACATCACCGGCGGCGCCGAGGTCGTCGCGCCGCAGACCCTGCCGCTGATGGAGGCGACCGCGGCGGCCGTCGAGAGCCAGCTGATGGTGCAGCGGCTGCAGCGCCCGCGCCGCGCGCAACCCCGCCGCTCGCCACCTCGGCCCGCGGCGGCCCGCGCGCCGAGCCTGCGCGTCCTCGGCCGCGAGACCGGCGTCGTCACCGCCGACGGCGTCGAGCTCGAGCTCTCCACCCGGCACGCCGAGATCCTCACCCTCCTCGCCTGGCACCGCGCGGGGCTGTCCGCCGAGGCGCTCGCCCAGCTGCTCTACGGGCGGGAGGACGCGGTGGTCACCGTGCGCGCCGAGATGGTGCGCCTGCGCCGGATCCTCGAGCCGCGCCTCCCGAGGCTGGTGCCGCTCTCGCGCCCGTACCGCCTCGCCAGTCCGGTCGACCTCGACGCGCGCCAGGTGGTCGGCCTGCTCGATCGCGGCGCGCACCGGCTCGCCCTCGACGCCTACGCCGGCGCCCCGCTGCCCGGCTCCGAGGCCCCCGGCATCCGCGCGATCGCCGACGAGCTGCGCGCCCGCGTCCGCGCCACCGTGCTCACCAGCGCTGCCGCCGAGACGCTGCTCGCCTACGCGCACGGGCCCGACGGCCACGACGACGCGGAGGTCTGGGCCGAGCTGCTGCGGATCCTGCCGCGCCGCTCGCCCCGCCGCGCCGGCATCGTCGCGCACCTCGAGGAGCTCGAGGCCGAGCAGCGCTGACCCGCGCTCGGCCACCGCCTCCGTCTCCGCGGCCGTGCAACGGCGTGCAACCTCCCGCGACGTACGGTCGGACCGAGCGCGACACCCCGCACTCACCCGACAACGACGTCGATGGAGGTCCACATGACGCTGTACGCCGACCCGGTAGCCGACCAGGCACCGAAGGAACCGGAGTCCACGGTCTACGCCAACCCGGGCACGGAGGGATCCGTCGCCTCGTTCCGCTCCCGCTACGACCACTTCATCGGAGGCGAGTACGTCGCCCCCGCGAAGGGCCAGTACTTCGAGAACATCACCCCGATCACCGGGAAGCCCTTCTGCGAGATCGCCCGCGGCACCGCCGAGGACATCGACCGCGCGGTCGAGGCCGGCTGGAAGGCCTTCCCGAGCTGGGGCAAGACCAGCCCTGCCGAGCGCGCGAACGTCCTGCTGCGCATCGCCGACCGGATGGAGGCGAACCTCGAGCTGCTCGCGGTCGCCGAGACCTGGGAGAACGGCAAGCCGGTGCGCGAGACCCTCGCCGCCGACATCCCCCTCGCGATCGACCACTTCCGCTACTTCGCCGGCGCCCTGCGCGCCCAGGAGGGCGGCGTCTCCGAGATCGACCACGACACCATCGCTTACCACTTCCACGAGCCGCTCGGCGTGGTCGGCCAGATCATCCCCTGGAACTTCCCGATCCTGATGGCCGTGTGGAAGCTCGCTCCGGCGCTCGCCGCCGGCAACTGCATCGTCCTCAAGCCGGCCGAGCAGACCCCCGCGTCGATCCACGTCCTGATGGACCTGATCCACGACCTGCTGCCCGACGGCGTCCTCAACATCGTCAACGGCTTCGGGATCGAGGCCGGCGCTCCGCTCGCCTCGCACCCGCGGATCCGCAAGATCGCCTTCACCGGCGAGACGACCACAGGCCGCCTGATCATGCAGTACGCGAGCGAGAACCTCATCCCGGTCACCCTCGAGCTCGGCGGCAAGAGCCCCAACGTGTTCTTCGCCGACGTGGCCGCCGAGCGCGACTCCTTCTACGACAAGGCGCTCGAGGGCTTCTCGTTCTTCGCCCTCAACCAGGGCGAGGTCTGCACCTGCCCCTCCCGCGCCCTCGTGCAGAAGTCCATCTACGACGACTTCGTCGGCGACGGACTGGAGCGCGTCGGCCGGATCAAGCAGGGCAACCCGCTCGACGTCTCGACGATGATCGGCGCCCAGGCCTCCAACGACCAGCTGGAGAAGATCCTCTCCTACATGGACATCGGCAAGCAGGAGGGCGCGAAGCTGCTCATCGGCGGTGACCGCGCCGACCTCGGCGGCGAGCTCAGCGGCGGCTACTACGTCAACCCGACGGTCTTCGAGGGGCGCAACTCCATGCGCATCTTCCAGGAGGAGATCTTCGGCCCCGTCCTCGCCCTCACCTCCTTCGAGGACTTCGACGACGGCATCGCCATCGCCAACGACACCCTCTACGGCCTCGGCGCCGGAGTCTGGAGCCGCAACGGCGCCCAGCTCTACCGCGCCGGCCGCGCCATCGAGGCCGGCCGCGTCTGGTCCAACACCTACCACCAGTACCCCGCCCACGCTGCCTTCGGCGGCTACAAGCAGTCCGGCATCGGCCGCGAGAACCACAAGATGATGCTCGACCACTACCAGCAGACGAAGAACCTCCTCGTCAGCTACGCGGAAGGGCCCATGGGCTTCTTTTGAGCCGTCTTGCGGCGATTCCTCGCTCCGCTCGTCATCACCGCCGCGGTCGGCTTTCCGAGGTGGTCGCGCCGAGTGGAGCGGGGAGCGTCGCGCTCCGCGAATCCGCTGGCACGCGGATTCGCGCTCCGCGCTCTCCCCTGCTGCCGCGCCGCGCGGGCGCGGTGGTGGGGCTCGCTCCGCTTCGCACTTCCCGCAAGCATGCTGGTCGAGTAGCCCGCGCAGCGGGCGTATCGAGACCCACGTGACCAGCAGGTGCGGGAGCTCGGCCTCCTCGCTCCGCTTCGCACCCAGGATCCGCGTCGCGCTTCCCGCGGTTGCGGGCCCTTCCATGCTGGTCGAGTAGCCCGCGCAGCGGGCGTATCGAGACCCACCCCGCCAGACACCGCACCACCGAGAGGACACCGCCCATGGACAGCACGCGCGTCGACGTGACCGAGGCGGCAGCCGGCATGCTGCGGAGGATGAGCGAGCTGCACGGCCCGCTGATGTTCCACCAGTCCGGCGGGTGCTGCGACGGCAGCTCGCCGATGTGCTTCCCGGTCGGGATGTTCCGCACGGGAGCGTCCGACGTGCTCGTCGAGACACTGCACGTCGACGGGCTCGCCCCGATCGAGTTCTACATGTCCCGGACGCAGTTCGAGTACTGGAAGCACACCCACCTCACCGTCGACCTGGTCGACGGGCGGGGGAGCGGCTTCAGCGTCGAGGCGCCCGAGGGCAAGCGCTTCATGATCCGCAGCCGCCTCCTCACCGACGCCGAGCTGGTCGAGTTCGGCCTCCTGCCTGCCGCCGCCGTCCAGCTCTGACCCTTCCCGGTCGCGCGGAATCACTCGACTCGGGAATATACCCCCCGGGGGTATGTTGCACCACGGTGACCGACCACGAGGGAGCACCGATGACCGACGCCGCGCACGACCACAGCACGCACACGTCCTCCGCCACGACGTCCTGGCGGACCGCCGCGACGGCCACCCTGCACTGTCTCACCGGCTGCGCCATCGGCGAGGTCCTCGGCATGGTGCTCGGCACCGCACTCGGGCTGCACACCCTCGGTACCGTCGTGCTCTCGATCGTGCTCGCCTTCGCCTTCGGCTACGCCCTGACGATGCGCGGCGTGCTCCGCGCGGGGGTCTCCTGGCGCGCCGCCGTCGGCATCGCCCTCGCGGCGGACACCGTCTCGATAGCGGTGATGGAGGTCATCGACAACACGGCGATGCTGGCGATCCCCGGCGCGATGGACGCGGGTCTCGCGACGGGGCTCTTCTGGGGCTCCCTCGCCGGCTCGCTCGCCCTGGCCTTCGTGGTCACCACCCCGGTCAACCGCTGGCTGATCGGCCGCGGCAGGGGCCACGCGGTCGTGCACCGCTTCCACCACTGACGGCGGAACGCGCTGGGCTCAGACCGACGGCTGCGGCGGGCTCGTCGCAGCCGAGCCGGTGCTGATCCGCACGCCGATCTCCGTGCCGCGGATCACCGAGGTCCCCGCCGAGGGATCCGTCCCGGCGACCTGGCCCTCGGGCACCGACGAGTCGACCTGGCTCATCCCGCCGACCACGAACCCCGCGGCCTTGAGCGCGCTGACGGCCGCGTCGACGCTCTTCCCGGTCACGTCCGGGATCGTCACCATCGGCGCCTTCACCAGCGACTGGTCGGGCTTCGCGAAGGCGGAGCCGCCGTACTCGCGGTCGAAGGCGGTCATCACCGGGTTCCAGATCCGGTGCCGCGCGAGGATCGCCGAGCCGCTGTCGAAGTCGATCGAGTCGAGCGCCATCCGCTTGCCGGCGTCGTTCAGTGCGGAGATGCTGCCGACCCAGACCGCGAGGGCGACCTCGGAGGAGGCGCCGAGCGTCCAGCCGTCGGCCGCACCGTCGGTGGTGCCGGTCTTGGTGATGTGCTCGATGCCGTCGCCGGGGCTCGCCGCCTGACCGGTGCCCTGCGAGGTGACCTCGAGCAGCGCGTACTGCGTGGCGCGGGCGACGGCCGTCGTCGTCGACTGCGTGCAGGTCGAGGCGGGCGCCTCGATGTCCTGCCCCTCGGGCCCGATGATCGAGTCGATGGCCACCGCGCTGCAGGTCCGGCCGTCGTTCGCGACGCCCGCGTAGGCGACCGCCATGGTCAGCGGGGCGATCTCGTTCGTGCCGAGCACCGTCGCCGGGGATTCGAGCAGCGGGGTCGCATCCGCGCGATGCACGCCGAACGCCTCCGCGGTCTTGCGGATGTCGCAGAGGTCGAGCAGGTGTGCCATGCCGATGAAGCCGGTGTTGATGGAGTCGATCGTGGACTCCAGTGCGTTCAGCGAGGCAGGGAAGATCTGCCCGCCGTTGTTGTTCGGATTGAACACCCCGTAGTCCTGCGGGCCCTCGCAGCTGTCCTGGAAGCCGGTCCAGTTCTTGTTCTTGGCGTCGAACTGCTCGAGCAGGGTGTGCCCGTCCTGCAGCCACTCCATCAGCGTGAAGACCTTGTAGGTGGAGCCCGGCTGGAAGCCGTTGCCGCCCCCGTAGGCCGCGTCGACCGAGAGGTTGATCGCGGAGTACTCGGCGCCGTCGGCCGAGGCGATCTGCTCCGGGTCCTGGCTGTACTTCTTGTTCTGCACCATGCTCAGGATCCGCCCGGTCCCGGTCTCCACGCCGACGGCCGCGGCCCCGACGTCGAAGCGCGGGTCGGTCGCGGGCACCTGGTCGGTCATGACCTGCGCCGAGGTGTCCTGCATGGCGAGGTCGATCGTCGTATAGACCTTGAGCCCGCCGCGCTTGAGCGCCGCGTAGCGCTCGTCGGCGGTGGCGCCGAGGGCCGGGTCGTTGCGCAGCACGTGCGAGACGTAGTCGCAGAAGTAGGCGGCGCTGCCCGCGGTCTGGCAGCCGGTCGACGGGGGAGTGATGACCGGCTCGATCGGCGCGGCCTTCGCGGCGTCGCGGGTCGCGGCGTCGATCTTCCCGTACTCGAGCATCCGGTCGAGGATGTAGTCGCGCCGGCTCGTGGTCAGCGCGTAGCCGTTCGCCTCGCCGTTGTCGGGGTCGTCGGGGCGGTCGAAGCGGAACTTCTCCGGGTTGTTGACGATCGCCAGCAGCGCGGCCGACTGCCCGACCGAGAGGTCGGCCGCATCGATGCCGTAGTAGTACTCGGCCGCGGCCTCGATGCCGTAGACGGTGCCGCCGAAGAGGGCGATGTTGAGGTAGCCGAGGAGGATCTCGTCCTTCGAGTACTCCTTCTCCACCCCGATCGCGAGACGCATCTCCTTGAGCTTGCGCTCGGGAGTGGTCGCGGTCGCCTCCGCGTAGGCCGCGGCGCGCTCGGTCTCGTCGCTGATCGACTCGGCCTTCTGCACGAGGACGTTCTTGACGTACTGCTGCGTGATCGACGAGCCGCCCTGCGGCGCCGCGTCGAGGAGGTAGGTGCTCGCGACGGCGCGCAGGGTGCCCTGCAGGTCGATGCCGCCGTGCTCGTAGTAGCGCGGGTCCTCGCTCGAGACGAGGGCGTCGAAGACCGGCGCCGCGATCTGGTCGGCGGCCACCTCGATGCGGTTCTGGTCGTAGAAGGAGGCGAGGAGCGTCGGGTCCTCGGGGTCGCCCGCGTAGACGTCCGTCTTCTGCATCAGCTCGCCGACCTCGAGGTAGCTCGGCAGCGACTGGAACGCCGAGATCGTGCCCGAGGTGGCGGCCCCGGTGAGCGCGACCGCCGGCGCCACGACGATCGTCGCGAGCAGCCCGGCCAGCACGCTGACGATCACGAATCCGAACAGCGCGCCGAGGGCCCCGTGGACGGTGCGACGGGGCTGGAAGACGGGAACGTTCGGACGCTTCAGGATGGATCCTCTCGGTGCACCAGCACCCTAGGCGACGCTCCCGACATCCCCGCCCAGGCGCGCCCGCGGCTCCAGCGCCCGGCACGGAACACGTCCGCCCGCTGACGGGAGCGAGCCGCGGGCACATCCTCCGCGCGACGACCACGTGACCACGTGACCCTTCAGCCGTGCGGGCACGCTGAGTGACCCGCGCTGTTCAGGGTGAGGACCGGATCGCCGATGTCCTGCACGGTCGGCGTCGTGCGACGGGGTGGCGCACGCCGTCAGGTGCGGCGGCCCGGCGACGTCACTCGGAATCGGCGGTGAGCAGCGTGCCGTTGATGTCGGCGTTGTCGCCCGGATTCTTCGACGCCTCGCCGATGCTCACCTGCAGCGGGATGACGGCACCCCGCAGGACGGTCTCGTCCGCACTGGGCGTCGTCGAGACGACGGAGCCCTCGGGGACCGACGTCGAGCCGACAGGCTCACTCCTGCCGACGGAGAAGCCGGCGGCGGTGAGGGTGGCCGTGGCCGCGGCGACCGTCAGCCCGGTCACGTCCGGCACCTCGGTCAGCGTGGCGGTGCGCGGGGACGACGCGAGCATGGAGGCGGGCGGGTCGATGAAGTCGTCGCCGCCGTACTTCTGGTCGAGCGCCGTCATGATCGGCTTCCAGATCGCGTGACGCGCGTCGGCGGCCCGGATGGTCCCCTCCTCGCCGGTGAGGCGCGTGGTGCGGAGGTTCTGCTTCGATCCGTCGTCGAAGCCCTTGATGCTGCCGACCCAGACGGCGAGCGACGCGGAGCGGCTGGCGCCGGCGGTCCAGACGTCCGCCGCCTCGTCGGTCGTGCCCGTCTTGCCGATGTGCTCGATGCCGTCGCGCGGGTCCGAGGCGGTGGCGGTACCGGAGGTGATGACCCGCTGCATGGCGTACTGCATTCCTCGAGCCACCTCCGGGGTGACGGACTGCGTGCAGGACGGAGCGGGCGGCGCCACGGCCGCGCCGGCGCTGTCCGTGATCCGGTCGATGACGATCGCGGCGCAGGTCGTCCCGTCGTTCGCGATGCCGGCGTACGCGTTGGCGACGGTGAGCGGTGCGATCTCGTTGGTCCCGAGAACGGCTGCCGGTCCGCTCTGCAGCTCCTTGGCGTCGGCGCGGTGGATGCCGAAGGACTCCGCCGTCGTGCGGATGTCGCAGAGGTCGAGCTGGTTGGCCATGCCCATGAAGCCGGTGTTGATCGAGTTGGCCGTCGCCTGGACCGCGGTCATCGATGAGGCGTCCTCGGACGCGACGTCGTTCCGCGGTGCGAACCGCGCACCCGCGTAGTAGCCGTCGTTCGCGGTGTCGCACTTCTGCGGATAGGAGCGGAAGCCCGAGGTCGGCGACGGGAACGACTCGTTGAGAGTGTGACCCGCCTGCAGCCACTGCGCGAGGGTGAAGACCTTGTAGGTCGAGCCGGTCTGGACGCCGGCCGTGCCGCCCATGTCGACGTCGACGTTGAGGTTGATCGCGCTGAAGCCGGGGTTCGCGGCGAGGAACTCCTCGTCCTGGCTGTACTTCGTGTTCTGCACCATGGACAGCACGCGGCCGGTGCCGGCCTCGACCGACGCGGCGGTCGCGCCGACCTGGAAGCGGGGGTCGTACGACGGGATGTAGGCGTTGATCGCCGCCTGCGAGACCTGCTGGATGTCGAGGTCGAGGGTCGTGACGATGTCGAAGCCGCCCTGGCGGATCCGCTGGTAGCGCTCGTCGTCGTCGGCGCCGAACGCCTCGTCGTTGCGCAGCACGTTCAGCACGTACTCGCAGAAGTACGCCGCGTTGCCCGCGGTGGCGCAGCCGGTGGAGGGCTCGGTGATGTTCGGCGTGATCGGCTCGGCGATCGCCGCGTCGTAGACCTCCTGGCTGATCTTCGAGTACTTCAGCTCCTCGGCCAGGATGTAGTCGCGACGCTCCTTCGTCGCGGCGTAGCCGTTCGCGGCGCCGTTCGCCTCGTCCGTCGGGTCGTCGAAGCGGAACTTCGACGGGTTGTTGACGATCGCCAGCAGTGACGCCGCCTGCGAGGTCGAGAGCTGGCTGGCGGGGATGCCGTAGTAGTAGTTGGCCGCGGCCTCGATGCCGTAGACCGTCCCGCCGAAGAGCGCGATGTTGAGGTAGCCGAGCAGGATGTCGTCCTTCGACGTCTCCTTCTCGAGGCCGATCGCGAGGCGCATCTCCTTGAGCTTGCGCTCGGGGGTCGGGTCGGTGGCGAGCTTGTAGGCGGCGTCGCGCTCGGCCTCGTCGGTGATCGACTCGGCCTTCTGCACGAGGACGTTCTTGACGTACTGCTGCGTGATCGACGAGCCGCCCTGCAGGTCGTCGCCGGTCAGCGTGACCGCGAGCGCGCGGAGCGTGCCCTGCAGGTCGATGCCGCCGTGCTCGTAGAAGCGCGGGTCCTCGCCGGCGACCGCGGCGTCCTTGGCGGTCTGCGCGACCTCGTCCCAGCCGACCTCGACGCGGTTCTGGTTGTAGACGGAGGCGAGGAGGGTGGTGCCGTCGCCCGCGTAGATGTTGGTGCGCTGCATCAGCTGGCCGGCGTCGAGGTAGCCGGGCAGGTTCTGGAACATGCCGATGGTGTTGCTGGTCGCGAGGCCCGTCAGCGCGAGCGCCGGAGTGACGCCGACGGTGATCAGCACGCCGGCCACGGCACTCATCCCGATGAAGCCCAGCACTGCCCGCAACGACATCCCGAGCGGTCGAGCGGAGCTGCGGGATGCGGTGGGGAGAGCCATGGAGCGGGAGGTCCTTCCGGCGCGGTGGTGCCGCGCGAATGCAGGGTGGCGGGTCGTCGCGCCGGTCGTGCGAATCCCCTCGGTCATGGTACGCGACGCGCCCGGGAGGAGGGGGTCCTCCGAGAGGACGAGATGCACCTGTGACGAGGCGTCCGCGACCTCGGAATCGGACGGCGACCCGGAGGTGGGAATCCGGCGCGCATGACCGGCGGAAGGCGCCCCCGGCGACGCCGCTTCCGTATCGTGGAGGGTGCGTCCCCGCGAGGGGAGCGTCGGCATCACCGCACCACCAGTCGCCCCGGGGCCCCGGGGCGGTCGGCCCCGGCAGAAAGCACACACCATGGCACGCATCCACGACGACGTGACGCAGCTCGTCGGCAGGACCCCGCTCGTCCGCATCAACCGCCTCGACGGAGCGGACAGCGCCGTCGTCCTGGCCAAGCTCGAGTTCTACAACCCCGCGAACAGCGTGAAGGACCGCATCGGCGTCGCGATCGTCGACGCCGCCGAGGCGTCGGGGGAGCTGCCGCCGGGTGGCACGATCGTCGAGGGCACGAGCGGCAACACCGGCATCGCGCTGGCCATGGTCGGCGCGGCCCGCGGCTACAAGGTGATCCTGACGATGCCCGAGACGATGTCGACCGAGCGCCGGGTCCTGCTGCGCGCCTACGGCGCCGAGATCGTGCTGACCCCCGGCTCCGAGGGCATGCGCGGCGCGGTCGAGAGGGCGCAGGCCATCGTCGCCGAGACCCCGGGCGCCGTGCTCGCCCGTCAGTTCGAGAACGCCGCCAACCCGGAGGTGCACCGCCGCACGACGGCCGAGGAGATCTGGGAGGACACCGACGGCGAGGTCGACGTCTTCGTCGCCGGCATCGGCACGGGCGGCACCATCACCGGCGTCGGCCAGGTCCTGAAGGAGCGCAAGCCCGGCGTGCAGATCATCGGCGTCGAGCCGATCGACTCGCCGCTCCTCACGCAGGGCACGGCCGGCCCGCACAAGATCCAGGGGATCGGCGCCAACTTCGTGCCCGCCAACCTCGACCGCGACGTCTACGACGAGATCATCGACGTCACCCTCGACGACTCGGTGCGCGTGGCACGCGCGATGGCGGCGCAGGAGGGCATCCTCGGCGGCATCTCCTCCGGCTCGATCATGTGGGCGGCCCTCGAGGTCGCGAAGCGCCCCGAGAACGCGGGCAGGACGATCGTCGCGATCGTCTGCGACTTCGGCGAGCGGTACATCTCGACGGTCCTCTACGAGGACCTCCGCAGCTGAGCGCCGCCGGACCCCGTCAGGGCGTGGCCGGACGTCCCACCGCCCTCGCACGCCTCCGCGAGGACGTGGCGGCCGCGCGCCTGCGCGACCCTGCGGCCCGCAGCGCGGCGGAGGTGGTGCTCGCCTACCCGGGGCTGCACGCGGTCTGGGTGCACCGCCTCGCCCACCGGTGGTGGCGGCGCGGCGCGCGCCTGCCGGCCCGGCTGCTCGCGCAGGCGGCCCGCGCGGCGACCGGAGTGGAGATCCATCCCGGCGCGACGATCGGCCGCCGGCTCTTCATCGACCACGGCATGGGTGTCGTGATCGGCGAGACGGCGCTGATCGGCGACGACTGCATGCTCTACCACTCCGTCACACTGGGCGGGAAGTCGGCGAAGCGCGAGCGGCGCCACCCGACGCTCGGCGACCGCGTGGTCGTCGGCGCGGGGGCCGTGATCCTCGGGCCGATCGTGCTCGGCTCGGACGTGAGCGTCGGCGCGAACGCGGTCGTGGTGAAGGACGCCCCGGACCACGCGGTGCTGGTCGGGATCCCCGCCCGTGACCTGCGCGCGCTGGGCCGTGCCGAGGACGCGCTCGCGGATCCGGCATTCTGGATCGACCCCGCGATGTACATCTAGGGCCGAGCCGTCGAAGGCCGGCCCGTCCACGGCCGAGGCGGGGTCTCAGTCGTCGTCGTCGCGGCGCGAGATGTCGCGCTTCGCGCTCTTGATCACCGCGAACGCGTCCAGGGCGTGCACCCGCGTCTCCTTGAGGTCGAGGATCGGTGCGGGGTAGCCGTCCGCCTCCGGCGTCAGCGTGTCGCCGAGCGTCCACGGCTCGTGGATCACGGTGCGGTCGAGCTCGGCCAGCTCCGGGACGTACTCGCGCAGATAGCCGCCCTCCGGGTCGAACTTCTTCGACTGCGTGACGGGGTTGAACACGCGGAAGAACGGCGACGCGTCGGCGCCGGACCCCGCGACCCACTGCCAGTTGGCGGCGTTGCTCGCCGGGTCCGCGTCCACGAGCGTGTCCCAGAACCAGTCCTCGCCCACCCGCCAGTCGACCAGCAGGTTCTTGATCAGGAACGACGCGGTGACCATCCGGACCCGGTTGTGCATGTAGCCGGTCTTCCAGAGCTCGCGCATCCCCGCGTCGACGAGCGGGAAGCCGGTGCGGCCCTGGTGCCAGGCATCGATCTTGTCCTCGCCCGGGTGGCCCCAGGGGAAGGAGTCGAAGCGGGAGTCGAAGTTGGCGGTCGCGAGGTCGGGCCAGTGGAAGAGCAGGTGGTAGCAGAACTCGCGCCAGAGCACCTCGGCGAGGAAGCGGTCGCTGCCCTCACCGCGGTGCTGCCCCTTCGCGTGCGCCTCCTCGAGAGCGTGCCAGACCTGGAACGGGCTGATCTCGCCCCAGCGCAGGTGCGGAGACAGATTCGAGGTGGCATCGCGCGCCGGCAGGTTCCGGTCGTCGGCGTAGTCGTCGAGCTGCTCGGCGAGGAACGCACGCAGCCGCTTCGCCGCCGCCTTCTCGCCCGGCACCCAGCGCTCGCGGAGCCCGCCCGCCCAGTCGGGGCTGGTCGGCAGCAGCTGCCAGTCGTCGAGGTCGTCGGAGGCCGCCTCCGTCTCGATCCCGTCGATCTCGCGCGGTCGCGGCAGCGGAGCGCGCGGGGTGTCCCGGTTGCGGCAGGCGCGCGCGAACGGCGTGTAGACGGAGTAGGGGGTGCCGCCGCCGGTCTGCACGGTCCACGGCTCGAAGAGCAGCGAGCCCTGGTGGCTCTCCGCCTCGACGTCCCGGTCGCGCAGCGCCTCCTTGATCGCGGCGTCGACGGTCCGCTCCGCCTTGCCGTAGCGGCGGTTCCAGTGCACCGCGCCCGCGCCCAGCTCCTCGGCGAGCTGCAGGACGACGGCCTCGGCCGGTCCGCGGCGCAGGATCAGGGACGCTCCGGCCTCCTCGAGGTCGCCCGCGAGCGCGAGCAGGCTCCCGTGCAGCCACCAGCGGGCCGCGCCGCCGAGCGGTCGGATGCCGTCGGACTCCTCGTCGAGCACGTAGCAGACGGCGACGGGGCCGCCGCGGTCGATCGCGGCCCGGAGTGCCGGATTGTCGGCGAGACGCAGGTCGTCGCGGAGCCAGACGAGGGTGGGGGAGGAGCTGCTCATGGTCCCTCCATGATCCGCGAGCGCGGCGCCCCTGCGAAGTGCTGGCCGCACGGCGGCGGGGCGTGCTAGCGGAGGGCGGGGGCGCTCAAGCCGAGGCGACGCGCTCGCGCAGCTTGTCGCAGAGGGCGGTCAGCTGCTCCAGCTCGTCGTCGTCGAGGGCCGCTCCGACGTGGTCCGAGATCGTCTGCATGTGCGTCATCGCCACCCGCCGGAAGAGCGCGTAGCCCTCGTCGGTGATCTGGATGACCGTGCCGCGGGCGTCGGTCGGGTCCTCGCTCTTGGTCACGCAGCCGCGGGCGACCAGGCGGTCGATCAGGCGGCTGACGCTCGGCTGCGTCAGGAGGACGTGCTTGTTCAGGTCCCGGAGCCGGGCCCGGCGCTCGGGCTGCAGCGTGAGGTTGAAGAGGACGTCGTACTCGTTGAGCGAGATCTCCTTCGACGGGAAGTCGGTGCTCAGCGCCCGCATCACGTGCACCTGCGCTCGGAACAGCGACTCCCACGCGGCGACCGCACGTCTCGAGCTCACGCATCCTCCTTGTGTTCCGTTCAGGATACGGCGTCTCGACGGCCCCGCGGCGCCCGGGGCGGGGGGTCGTCCGGAGGGTGTCGCGCGGAGGCGGTGCTCAGTCCGGGAACGACAGAAGGCCGGCCGCTGAGGCGAGCGGCCGGCCTTCATTCCCTTGCACCAAGAGTGTCCTGCAATCACTTCTTGCGCTTCCCGCCACAGCAAACGGTCGACGCACTTGAACTATATAACGGATCGATAACGCCGCAAGGACCGATTTCCTGAGGTTTCCCTGTGACCCCGCGTCGCCCGGAGGCGGGGTCTCGATACGCCGCGTCCCGCGGCTCCTCGACCAGCATGGTTGCGCGGCCTCCGTCAACCGAGCGCGGGACCCGCAGGCACGCGGAGCGCTGCCGCTTGCAGACGCGCGAAGCTCCGCTGTCCCTTTCATGCTGATCGAGTAGCCCGCTCCGCGGGCGTATCGAGATCCACCCTCCGTCTGAGCATGGGTCTCGATACGCCGCTCCGCGGCTACTCGACCAGCATGTCGTGGTGCCGCCCCCGTCCGACTCGTGCCGAACGACCAGCCGCCCTCTGCGAGGCGTTCGGTGAGAAACGCGTGCCAGCGTTTCTCACGAGCCGTAGGGAGGACGCTCTCTGAGACGCGACCTCCCGCGGAGCCGACCGCGGCGGAGCGAGCGCTCGCGCTCGCGCAGCACATCGAGCACGTGAGGAGTGGGCGCGAGCGCCCACTCCTCAAAACAGGTCGGGGCTAGGGGTGGACGCGTAGCGGATGGCGACGTCCGCGTGGCGGTCGAAGCGGTAGCCGACGCCGCGGACGGTGCGGACGATGTCCTCGTAGCGGCCGAGCTTGGCGCGGAGGCGGCGGACGTGCACGTCGATGGTGCGCTCGTTGGGGGCGTCGTCGTCGGCGGCTCCCCAGAGTGAGGAGATCAGCTCGGCGCGCTCGATGGTGCGGCCCTCGCGGAGGACGAGGTACTGCAGCAGCTCGAACTCCTTGTAGGTGAGGGCCGTGGTCTCGTCGTCGAGGATGACGCGCTTGCGCGAGATGTCGATGACGACGCCGCCGGGGGCCCGGTCGAGGTCGGGCTCGGTCTCGGAGCGGCGGCGGGCGACAGCGGCCGGATCCTGGAGGGCGAGGCGGACGACGTCGACGTCGCGGCCGCCGGCGCCCTGGGGGGCGAGTGCGACGGAGGCGTAGGTCTCGGCGTCGGGAGCGAACTCGGCGGTGACGCGCTTGAGCTCCTCGACCAGGCGGCCGAGGTCGATGCCGGCGGCGCGGGCCTTGGCCTCGTCGATGCCGACGTAGAGGGCGAAGCCGCGGGCCTCGGTGCCCTGCGGCACGGCGCGGAGCCGGGGAGCGGCGGGTGCGGGCTCGGGGGCGGCCTGGAGGCGGGGGGCCTCGGCGGGAGCGGAGACGGGACGGGCGTGGAGGAGGGACATGACGAATCCTTGGGCTGGTCGGATCCGGGACGAGTGTCCGGGGAGCGGATCCGGGTGTGCGCGCGAGAGCCGGTGCACGAGGTGCGGGCCGGCAGGGGCGGATGCGGGGCATCCAGGGGTTCACCGCGCCTGCGACGCCCGGCCGATCGGAGGATCGTGACGATCAGTGCGATCGGGGGCGGAGGCTGTGCGGAGAACCGGCGAGGGTGATTCCTCAGGCGCACATTCGACAGCGCAGGACGAGGCCGCCGGCCATCATCATGCCGGCATCCCCGATGGCCTCAAGGGAGGTCAGGGCGTGCGCGTTGTCAGTCATGGTCGAAAGTAAAGCGGATGGTGGCGGACCCCGTCAACAGATCCGCGCACACTGGCGCGGTCCGGGCGCCGCGGCGGGCGCCCGGAGCGGCTCAGCCGGCGAGCCCGTAGAGGCGGTCGCCCGCGTCGCCGAGGCCGGGGACGATGTAGCCCAGCTCGTTGAGCTTCTCGTCGAGCGAGCCGAGGACGATGGTCACGTCCTTGCCGACGAACGCCTTCTCCACGGCCGCGAGGCCCTCGGGGGCGGCGAGCAGGCAGACGGCGGTGACGTCCTCGGCGCCGCGGTCGAAGAGGAACTGGATGGCGGCGATCAGCGAGCCGCCGGTGGCGAGCATCGGGTCGAGCACGAAGCACTGGCGGTTGGACAGGTCGTCGGGCAGGCGCTCGGCGTAGGTGGTCGGCTCGAGGGTCTCCTCGTTGCGTGCCATGCCCAGGAAGCCCACCTCGGCGGTGGGGATGAGCTTGACCATGCCCTCGAGCATCCCGAGGCCCGCGCGCAGGATCGGCACGACCAGCGGCTGCGGGTCGCTCAGCGCGAGACCGGTGGTCGTGGTGACCGGCGTCTCGATGGTGACGGTGCGGGTGCGGACGCCGCGGGTCGCCTCGTAGGCGAGCAGGGTCATCAGCTCCTCGGCGAGCTGCCGGAAGGTGGGGGAGGGGGTGCGCTTGTCGCGCAGCACGGTGAGCTTGTGCGTGATCAGCGGGTGGTCGGCTACATGGACGCGCATAAGCTCAATCTACTTGCCGGTCGGAGTCGGCCGGAGCCGGACGAGGGGGCGCGATGCGCGAGAGCGACCTCCCCCTCCCTCCCGAGGCGGACGCCTGGATGCGGCTCGCGCTCGACGAGGCCCGCCGGGCCGCCGGGTGGGGCGACGTGCCGGTCGGCGCGGTGGTCGTGGACGCCGAGGGCGCGGTGATCGGGCGCGGCCGGAACGAGCGCGAGCTGCGCACGGATCCGACGGCGCACGCCGAGGTGGTCGCACTGCGGGAGGCCGCGGCGGCCCGCGGTGACTGGCAGCTCGCGGGCTGCACCCTCGTGGTCACGCTCGAGCCGTGCGCGATGTGCGCGGGGGCGATCCTCGCCTCCCGGCTCGAGCGCGTCGTCTTCGGAGCGTGGGACGAGAAGGCGGGCGCGGCCGGCTCGGTGCACGACCTGCTCCGCGACCGACGGCTGCACCACGTGGTCGAGGTGTACCCGGGGCTGCGCGCCGACGAGGGCGCCCGGCTGCTGCTCGACTTCTTCGCGGCGAAGCGCTGAGCGGGCCGGAGCGCGGTCAGCCCTGCGCGCCGACCCACTCGGTCAGCGCCGCCTCCGTCGCCGTCCGCATCCGCTCGAAGCGGCCCTCGCGCACGTCGTCCTCGAGCTGCTCGTGCCCGTAGCCCGCTCCCGCGGCGTACTCGGCGTCGCCCTCGAGCCAGCGCGCGGCCAGCTCGCCGGTGAGCTCCGGGTGGAACTGCACGCCGAGCAGCCAGTCGTCGATCGCGAACGCCTCGACGGCGTAGGAGGGCGAGGAGGCGAGCAGGGTCGTCCCCGCCGGCAGGTCGAAGGTGTCACTGTGCCACTGCATCACCGGGACCTCGGCGAGGTGGCGCAGCGGCGAGCGGGTCCCCGCCTCGGTCGCGACGATGCCGCGGAAGCCGACCTCGCGGGTCGGGCCCGGCCGGACCTCCTCGCCGAGCGCGGCGGCGATCAGCTGCGCGCCGAAGCAGACGCCGAGGGTCGGCCGGCGGTGGTGCAGCCGGTCCTGCAGCAGGGCGATCTCGGGCGAGATGAAGGGGTGCCGGGCGGTCTCGTAGACGCCGGCGCTCGAGCCGAGGGTGACGACGAGATCGGGCGCGAGGATGTCGACCGAGTCGAGGTCGGTGCCGGCGACCGCGTCGACCGCGAAGCCCCGGTCGCGCAGCATCGGCTCGAGGGCGCCGAGTCCGGCGCCGCGCTCGTTGACGATCGCGAGGACGCGGCGCATCAGCCGGCGCTCCCGCTGGTGGCGGTCGGCTCCGCCGAGGGCGGCTGCGCCCCGCGGTCGACGTCGGGTTCGAGGTAGATGACGCGGGCGGCCGGGACCGCGTCGCGGATCCGCTTCTCCGTCGCGTCGATCCCCTCGGCCAGCTCGGCCATGGTCTCGGCGGCGGGGAAGGCGAGCTTGGCGGCGACGAGGATCTCGTCCGGACCGAGGTAGAGGGTCTTCATGTGGATGACGCGCTCGACGTCCGGACCGGCCTCGATGGCCGCGCGGATCGCCGCGGCGTCGGCCGGGGTCGCGCCCTCGCCGACCAGCAGGCTCTTGGTCTCGACGCCGAGGACGATCGCGACGACGACCAGCAGGGTGCCGATCATGATGGTGCCGATCGCGTCGAAGACCGTGTTCCCGGTGATCACCGAGAGGCCGACGCCGAGCAGCGCGAAGACGAGACCGGTGAGCGCGGCGACGTCCTCGAGCAGCACGACCGGCAGTTCCGGCGCCTTCGCCCGGCGGATGAACTGCAGCCAGGACTGCTGCCCGCGGACCTTGTTCGACTCCTTGACCCCGGTGCGCAGCGAGTAGCCCTCGAGGCAGATCGAGACGACGAGGACCAGGATCGGCAGCCAGGCGTTCTCGAGCTCGTGCGGCTCGGCGATCTTCTCGACACCCTCGTAGATCGAGAAGACACCGCCGACCGAGAAGAGGATGATCGCGACGACGAAGGCGTAGACGTAGCGCTCGCGGCCGTAGCCGAACGGGTGCTCCTCGTCGGCGGCCTTCCGCGACTTGCGGCCGCCGAGCAGCAGCAGCAGCTGGTTGCCGGAGTCGGCGAGCGAGTGCACGCCCTCGGCCAGCATCGAGGCCGAGCCGGAGAAGAACCAGGCGACGAGCTTGGTCAGCGCGATGCCGAGGTTCGCGGCCAGCGCCGCGATGATGGCGGAACCGCCTCCGGATGCGCTCACGGGGTCTCCTCGGGGTGACTCGTCGGGGTGCTGGTGCTCGGGGGTGGTCGGCCCATCCTAGGAGGCGGGCGCCGGGCAGCAGGCTCCCGCCGTCGACCGAGTCGTGCCCCTTGCGCGGAGATCGCCTTCGTACGATGGGCGGATGACCGACGCACCCGTGCAGCTCCCGTCCATCGCCGTCCTCGGGCTCGGCTCGATGGGGGGCGCGATCCTCAGCGGACTGCTCGCTCCCGGCGTGGAGGTGCAGGGCGGTGTCCGCGTGACCAACCGCGACGCGGAGAAGGCGTCGCGCTGGAGCGGCCACCCCGTGGTGACCGCGTTCGCGACCGCCGACGATCCGGAGGCGAACCGGCGCGCGGTCGACGGCGCCGCCGTGGTGCTGGTGGCCGTGAAGCCGCACATGGTTCCCGCGCTGCTCGACGAGATCGCCGACGCCGTCGCCCCCGGGACGATCGTGGTCAGCGTCGCGGCGGGAGTGACCGTCGCGACGTTCGAGGCGCACCTGCCCGCGTCGGTGTCCGTGCTGCGCTCGATGCCGAACACCCCGGCCGTCGTGGGCCGCGCGGTCACCGGCCTGAGCGCCGGCACCCGCTCGAGCGAGGACGACCTGGCGCTGGTCCGCCGGCTGTTCGAGACCGTCGGCGAGGTGGTGGAGGTGCCGGAAGCGCAGCTCGACGCGCTGTCGACGATCTCGGGATCGGGGCCGGCCTACGTCTTCCTCCTGGTCGAGGAGCTGACCGCCGCGGCTCTCGCGAAGGGCTTCACGCCCGAGCAGGCGGCGACGATGGTCACCGGCACCTTCCGGGGCGCCGCCGAGCTGCTCGTGCACTCCGGCGAGGAGCCGGCCGAGCTGCGCCGCCGCGTCACCAGCCCGAACGGCACGACCGAGCGCGCGATCGCCGTGCTGCAGGAGGCCGACCTCGCCGCCCTCTTCACCCGCGCGACGGACGCGGCCCTGGCCCGTGCCCGCGAGCTCGCCGCCTCCTGACCCCTGCCGCTCCTCCGCGAGATGCCACTTATGAGCCCGACACGCCGTGACGGGAGCTCATAAGTGGCATCTCGCGGGAGGGGTCAGGAGCCGAGGGCTGCGAAGCGCTCGATGTCGGTGGGGGTGCCGCTGACGACGATGAGGTCGTGGTTCGAGACGACGGTCTGCTCGGTCGCGTAGGTGAAGGGCTTGCCCGGGCTCTTCACGCCGACGACGGTGACGCGGTGCTTGCGGCGCACGCCCGACTCGGTGAGGGTCAGGCCGCGGATCGGCTTGGGCGGGTACATCTTGGCCAGCACGAAGTCGTCGTCGAACTCGATGAAGTCGAGCATGCGGCCCGAGACCAGGTGCGCGACGCGCTCGCCCGCCTCGGCCTCGGGGTAGATCACGTGGTTGGCGCCGATCCGCTCCAGGATCTTGCCGTGCGAGCGCGAGATCGCCTTGGCCCAGATCTGCGGGATCTTGAGGTCGACGAGGTTCGCGGTGATCAGCACGGACGCCTCGATCGAGGAGCCGACGGCGACGACGGCGACCTGGAAGTCCTGCGCGCCGATCTGGGCGAGGGCGTCGAGCGAGCGGGCGTCGGCCTGGACCGCGTGGGTGACCCGCTCCGACCACTTCTGCACGAGTCCGGCGTCGGCGTCGATCGCGAGCACCTCGCGGTCGAGGCGGTCGAGCTGGCCGGCCGTGGCGGCACCGAAGCGACCGAGGCCGATCACCAGCACCGGGGCGTCGTACCTGATGCGGTCAACCAACGATGGGCCTCTCTTCCGGTCGTCTGAACAACTGCCTGCGCTGGCTCGCGGCGAGCGCGGCAGCGAGAGTCACGGTACCAACGCGGCCCATGAACATCGTCAGCGCCATCACGTAGACACCCGACGTCGGCA
This sequence comes from Rathayibacter sp. VKM Ac-2928, assembly GCF_022815545.1. Classification (NCBI taxonomy): domain Bacteria; kingdom Bacillati; phylum Actinomycetota; class Actinomycetes; order Micrococcales; family Microbacteriaceae; genus Rathayibacter; species Rathayibacter sp. VKM Ac-2928. The sequence continues at coordinate 96,217 of NZ_JALGRU010000003.1, read as the reverse complement.
GCTCGGCGGTGAGCCCGGTCGACAGGCCGGAGGTGGCGAACGCCGAGATCACGTCGAAGAGGACGTGGTCCAGCGACGCCTTGGTGATGTGCAGGATCAGGACCGAGGAGACGGCGACGGTGGTGGCTCCCCAGAGCACGACGGAGACCGCGAGGCGCAGCACGTCGTTGGGGATCCGGCGGCCGAACGCCTCCATGTCGTTGTTGCCGCGCGCCTCGGCGAACGCCGCGAGGAAGAGGATCGCGAGCGTCGTCACCTTGATGCCGCCCGCGGTCGAGGCCGAGCCCCCGCCGATGAACATCAGCATGTCCGTGACGAGCAGGCTGGAGCCGTTGAGATCGGGGATCGAGATGGTCGAGAAGCCGCCCGAGCGCGTCATCGTCGACAGGAAGAAGGACTGGAAGACGGTGTCGCCGGCGTCGAGGGTGCCGAAGGTCGTCGGATTGTCGAACTCGAGCACGATGTAGAGCACCGCTCCCGCGACGAGCAGGATCAGCGAGGTGACCAGCGTGAGCTTCACGTGCACCGACCACTTGCGCGGGCGCCGCCAGCCGCGCGAGAAGGCGTAGATCACCGGGAAGCCGATCGAGCCGAGGAAGACGCCGATCATCAGGATGCCGAGGAACCAGTAGTCGTCCTCGAACGGCGTGAGGCCGGCAGCGTTGGGCGCGAAGCCGGTGTTCGTGAACGCCATCGCGGAGTAGTAGAAGGAGTGCCAGATCGCCTCGCCGATCGGGATCCCGTCGATCAGCATCCGCGGGAAGAGGAGCAGGGCGACCACGATCTCGATCACCGCCGCGCTGATGGCGACTGTCGCGAGCAGACCGCCGATCTCGCCGAGCCGCACGGCCTGGCCCTCGGCGACGGGACCGGAGTGGATGCGGAGCGGGTTCGAGTCGCTCGCGGCCATCAGCTTCGCGCGGAGCCCGAGGCGGCGCGAGATGGCGAGACCCATGATCGACGCGAGCGTCAGCACGCCGAGGGCGCCGATGTTCACGCCGATGAAGACGATCGAGTGGCCGAACGCGGACCAGTGCGTCGCCATGTCGACCGTGGCGAGGCCGGTGACGCAGATGACCGACATCGCGGTGAAGAAGGCGTCGTGCAGCGGAGTGACGGTGCCGGTCGTGCTCGACACCGGCAGCGAGAAGAGCAGGGTGAAGACGAGGATCAGGCCCGAGAAGATCATGATCGCGAAGCGCGACGGCGAGCGGCCGGCGAAGTCGTCGACGAGGTCGCGGGCCCGGGCGAAGCTCGACCACGGCGAGGCCGGCGAGACGCCCACGGGGCTGCGGAACTGCTGCCGAACCACCACGGCGGGCCCTCCACTCGATCGCGGCCATGCTACCCGCTCGCCGGTCGTCGCCCGGGGCGCCGGGACGCCATGCGCCGCGGGGCATACGCACGGGCGACACCCTGCCCGCGGCGGAGGGCGCTGACTACCCTGGGGGGATGGCTGACATCTTCGCGGTGATCGCGGACGGCACCCGCCGCGACATCCTCTCGCTCCTCCTGGAGCAGCGGGTCGAGGGTTCCGGGGGCGCCGGCGGCATGAGCGTCTCGCGCATCGTGGCGAAGCTCGAGCTCAGCCAGCCGACGGTGTCCAAGCACCTCAAGGTGCTGCGCGAGGCGGGGCTCGTCACCGTCCGTGAGAGCGGGCAGCACCGCATCTACGCACTGCAGTACGGGCCGCTGGTCGCCGTCGAGGACTGGCTGCTGCCGTTCGGCGCGGCGGACGAGGCCGACGAGGGCGCCGCCGTGCTCGACGCGGCCGCCGCCGCCCGGGCCGAGTCGCTCGGGCGGGCGCTCGCGGAGCGCACCCACCAGGTCACCGCGGTCGTGCAGGACATCCAGCGCGGCGTGAGCGAGGGAGCGACGAAGGTCGCGGGGGCGCTGCGCATCCGGAAGTGAGGCCACGTCGGTCGCCGCCAGGGGTGGCGCGACGGCGCGGATCCTCGTCGGTGTCCGCGTCGTGTAAGCTCGCGGGAGCCAGTTTTTCGTAAGCGGCCGTCCGTCGGGCGGTCGACCCCCTGAACGTTGTGAGGTCTTCGTGGGTTCTGTCATCAAGAAGCGTCGCAAGCGTATGGCGAAGAAGAAGCACCGCAAGCTGCTTCGCAAGACTCGTCACCAGCGTCGCAACAAGAAGTAGGCTCGCGCCTCTTCACCCTTCGAGCGTCCGCCCCTCTGGGGTCGGGCGCTCGTCTGCGTCTATGGGGTCGCTCCGTCCCGGGTCCCGCGCGATGGCCGCGGCTACAGTGGTCACGTGGATGTGGCACTGACTCTCGTGGGCAAGCCCGGCTGCCACCTCTGCGACGACGCCCGCGCCATCGTCCAGCAGGTCCTCGCCGAGCTCGCGGACGTGCACGGCGCTCCGAGCGTCTCGCTCGCCGAGGCCTCGATCCTCGACGACGCGGAGCTGCACGAGCGTTTCGTCGAGGAGATCCCGGTCGTCCTGATCGACGGACGCGTGCACACCTACTGGCGGGTCGAGCCGGACCGCCTGCGTCGAGCCCTGCTCGAGCGCGCCTGACGGCAGCGCGACGGCGGGACTCCGCCGTGATGCGAATGTTGTAGAAGGCCCCTCGGATGGGGGACCGGAGTGCCTGCGAGTGCTCGCGGTTCGCGCATAGTCTCTTCACGGGGAGGCTCGCTCCCCGCGTTCGGGGTGCGTTCGGCGTCTCGCGGGGGAGGAACTTCCATGACTCGACAGCGTCTGCTGAAGCAGCGTCGCCGCTCCACGGCCTCCGCGCTCGCGCTCGCCCTGCTCGTCGCGGGGCTCGCGCTGCCGGCGTCGGCCCACGCGGAGACGCTTCCGGGCGGTACTGCGACCACCGCGGCCGAGTCGACGGACGTGCCGAGCCTGCCCGAGGAGCCCTCGGAGCCGGCGGAGCCGGAGCAGCCTTCCGAGCCGGAGCAGCCGTCGGAGCCGGCGCAGCCCTCGGAGCCGGAGGTGCCGAGTCTGCCGGAGCAGCCGTCGCAGCCGGAGGTGCCGAGCGTGCCGGAGCAGCCGTCGCAGCCCGAGCAGCCGTCGCAGCCGTCCGAGCCCGAGCAGCCGTCGCAGCCGCAGCAGCCGTCCCAGCCCGAGCAGCCGTCGCAGCCGGAGCAGCCGTCCCAGCCCCAGCAGCCCTCCCAGCCCCAGCAGCCTTCCCAACCGCAGCAGCAGCCGACCACCGGTGGCGGTGGGCAGACGCAGCAGTCGCCCGCCGGCGGCTCGGGCAGTGGCGGCGGCAGCACCGGCGGCACCGCGACCACCGAGGCCGGCGCGACGCCGCCCCGCGCCTCCGCGCCCGGCCAGACCCTGCTCTCGACCTCCGCTGGCGACCCCGCCGCGGCTCCCACGCCTGGGACCGAGACCGCCGGCGGTCCCGCCGTCTCGGTGTTCCTCACCCGTGACGCCGGCGTCGACCCCGGTGCGCTCACCGTCGATCTGGCCCGCTTCTACGGAGTCGGGGTCGCCTACGCCGGATTCCAGCGCGAGGAGAACGCCACCGCGACGCTCAAGGCGCCGGCCGGCACCGAGACTCCGCTGACCGTCGAGAACCGCCAGGACGGCGAGACGACCAGCACCGGATCGGCCACCGTGCCGACCGCCGCGCTCCTCTCCATCGGCACCTACACGGTGACGATCTCGGGTGACCGCGGCTCGTCGGCGACCACGACGTTCGCTCTGATCGCCTCCTCCGCTCCCGGGATCCTCGTCGAGCCGCGCGAGGCCTCCAGCTCCGAGGCGGCCATGCCGCGCGGCGCGGTCTGGGGCTTCGGCCCGGTCGAGAGCGTCACCGTCGGCGCGTACACGACCGCCGGCGTCCAGGCGGACCTCGCGGCGGGCGACCTCGCGGTCCGCGTCGACGCGCTCGGGTGGTCCGACCTCGACCTCGGCGAGGCCGTCGTCGCGGAGCCCACGGCCGAGGTCTACTGCATCGTCGCGGTCGGGTCGGTCAGCAAGCGCACCGCCGCGGTCACGGTCGCCTATCCGGCGGAGGGCTCCACCGCGACGGCTCCCGACGCCGCGCAGGTCTGCGGCATCGCGATCACCTCCGCCAAGGCCGGCGCCGTGCCACCCGCGGCCGCCAGCACCGGCGGCCTCTCGGCCGGGGTCGGCCTCACCATCGGCGCCGGCGTGCTCGTCGCGCTGCTGATCGCCGGACTCGTGACGGCCGTCGTCCTGCGCCGTCGCCGCGAGAACGACGACCTGCTCATCGGCGGACCGCTCCCGCACCCGACGGAGCAGTGAGGCGCCGCGCCCGGTGCGTGACGACAGTCTGATCGCGGCGCTGCATCGCGGTCGTCCCCGGACGATCGCGGCGGCGGCGGAGCTGGTCCACCTGGCGCCGGCCGACGTGCGGATCGCCGTCGACCGGTTCCGCGCCCTCGGGCTCCTCGGCGGCGAGGGCGAGGAGATCGCCTACGTCCCGCCCGCCGACTGGGCGGCGGACGCGGTCCTCCGGCACACCGTGGCGGCTCGCCGTGCCACGCTCGAGGCGCTGGACGGCATCGAGCGCCTCGTCGGCGACCTGCCCTCGCTGCTCGGAGCGTGGTCGGTCGGCGCCGCCGCGGACGATCTCGTCCCCACGCTGCTGCGCCACGGGCCGCACGCCTCGGAGGACCTCTGGTTCGACCTCGTCCGCAGCGACTCCGGGACGCTGATCGCGGTGCTCCCGGACGTGCAGCGCTTCCTCGATCCGCCGACCGAGCGGGCGCTGCGCTTCGGCGAGGCGCTGGCGGCGAAGGACCGGGTACGGGTCATCATCCCCGCCGAGGGCGTCCGGGACCCGCGGGTGCTCGCGCGGATCGAGGCGTACCAGAAGGCCGGGGTGGAGTACCGCCTGCTCGAGGCGATGCCGAGCTGGTTCTGGGTCGACGGCGAGTACCTGGCCGTGCCGTTCGAGTGGGGCGAGACCCGGCCGACGAGCGTGCTGGGCGTGCGGCACGAGGCGCTCGCCGGACTCGTCAGCGCCTACTTCGAGCAGCTGTGGCGGCAGGCGCTGCCGGTCGATGCGGCCGAGCAGAGCTGGACGTCGCTGCTCCGGCTGATGCGGACGGGCCTCACTCTCGAGACGGCGTCGCACCGGCTGGGGATCAACCCCCGCACGGGGCGGCGCCGCATCTCCGCCGCGATGGAGCACTACGGCGCTCCGACTCTCTTCGCCCTGGGAGCGGCCTGGTCGGCGGAGGAGGGCCGGGCGGCCCCGGAGGGACCGGCCGAGGTGTAGCGGCGCGGCTCCGGTCCGGGCTTCCCGGCCCAGGTGCCGAGAAGGGTCCCGACCACTCGGGGAGGGTTCGGGTCGCCCCGAGTGGTCGTCTGCGCCGACCAGGCAGTCCCCAGTGTCCGGAGTCGGGCCCGCGCGCCGCAAGCGCCGCTTGCGGACATGTCCGGAAGAGGGCGTCGGCTGAGCTCGACGAGCCGGCACCCTTCTTGCTGGTCGAGTAGCCCGGAGGGCGTATCGAGACCCACCGTCGTCCGGTGGGTGGATCTCGATGCGCCCGCTCCGCGGGCTACTCGATCAGCAGGGGACGTCAGCCGGCGGCGGTGAAGCGCAGCAGGATGGTGCGGGCCTCCGGGCGCAGCTGGAAGTCGGGCCAGACGTCCGGGCCGCAGGCGCGCGAGCCGAGGCCGTGCTGGGCGGCGTCGATCGTGAGCACCGAGCGGGTGGACGCGGGCAGCTCGTGCGGGTGGCCTGCCGCCGTCAGCTCGTGCGCGGTGTGGCGCGCGAGCGTGAATCCGGGCAGCCGGCCGTGCAGGTCGGCTGCCGCCTCGATGCGCAGGCGAGCGGACCCGCCCTCGCTGAGGATCAGCTCCCGCACGGCGCTGCGGTGACCGTTCTCCTGCGGGCGCGCGTACTCCGTCTTGAGCTCGTCGATGCCGGCCGAGAAGCGGCCGACCCTGGTCGCGCGCATGCTGTCGGGGTACGACTCCCGCGGTCCGGTGCCGAACCACTCCGCGCCGTCGACCGACGCCGGGAGGTCGAGCCGGATGCCCAGCCGCGGCCAGACCGAGCCCCAGCCGCGGGTCGGCACCAGGTCGACCCGGAGGACGACCGCGTCGCCGTCGAGGCTCCAGTGCTCCTCCACGAGGAGCGCCGCGTCGAGGTCGGCGGCGGACCAGCGGGTGCGCCGGCGGACCCCCGACGAGGTGTCGACCGACTCGACCCGGCCGACCAGCCGGTCCAGTCCCACCTCGCGCCAGCGCGACGCGGAGGACGGCGCGGGCACGCCGTTGCCGTTGCCGGCGCGCGGGTCGCCCTCCGTGTACCCGGGGAAGCCGTCGCCCTCGTCGTTGTCGGTCGGCGCACGCCAGAGCTCGGCGCGCGGCCCGTCGACCGCCAGGCCGGCCAGCGCGGTGAGCCGGCCGTTCCGGAAGCTCGCGAGGCCCAGAGCACCCTCGACGGAAGCGCCGCCGCGGGGCGAGCGCGCCCAAGCGGGGATCGGTGCGAGCGCGGAGAGACGGCGCTGACCGGTGGAGATCACGTGCCCCTCCTCGGCCCAGACGGTGCGCGACGCGAGCGCCGCGTCGACGGTCAGCCACGCCTCGCCGCCGGTCGGCACGTCGAAGGAGGGCAGCGCGAGCCGAGCGGAGTCGCCCGCCGCGATCGAGGGAGCGTCGAGCACTCCCTCCGCACTCACCCTGCCGTCGAGCTCCACCCGCCACGCGAAGCGCAGGTCGGCGGTCGACGCGTCGTGCCGGCGGTTCTCGACCAGCACGGCGTCCGCCTCGACCGTGACGCGCACCGGCGCCACGATCTGCTTCCACTCGAACAGCCCCGGACTCGGCGTGCCGTCGGAGAGGACCATGCCGTCCATCACGAAGTTGCCGTCGTGCACGACCTCGCCGAAGTCGCCGCCGTAGGCGTAGTACTCGACGCCCTCGGGAGTGCGGGCGCGCAGACCGTGGTCGCGCCACTCCCAGACGAAGCCGCCGTGCAGCCGCGGGTAGCGGTCGACGAGGTCCTCGTACTGGTCGATCGCTCCGGGGCCGTTGCCCATCGCGTGCACGTACTCGCAGAGCAGGAACGGCTTCGAGCGCTGGCGCGCCGACTCGCCCGCGGAGCAGCCGAGCAGCGGCGTCCGCGAGTCGTCGCGGCCGATCTGCTCGGTCTCGGGGATCGACGAGTACATCCGCGAGTACACGTCGGTGTAGGCGCCGGTGTAGTCGCCCTCGTAGTGCACGGGGCGCTCGGGGTCGCGGCCGTGCACCCAGGACGACATGGCGGCGAGGTTCGCACCGGTGCCGGCCTCGTTGCCGAGCGACCAGATGACGATGCTCGGGTGGTTCTTGTCGCGCTCGACGGTGCGCTCGATCCGGTCGAGGTACGCCTCGCGCCAGGCCGGGTCGTCGCTGGGGTTGCCCTTCCAGCCGTAGCGCTCGAAGCCGTGGGTCTCGAGGTCGCACTCGAGGATCACCCAGAAGCCGAGCTCGTCGGCGAGGTCGAGCAGGCGCGGGTGCGGCGGGTAGTGGCTGGTGCGGATCGCGTTGACGTTGAACCGCTTCATCATCGCGAGGTCCGCGCGGGCGAAGTCCTCGTCGAAGGCGCGGCCGCGGTCGGGGTGCGTCTCGTGGCGGTTGACGCCGTGGAAGACGACGCGCTCGCCGTTGACCAGGAAGCGGTCGCCGCGGATCTCGACGGTGCGGAAGCCCAGGCGGAGCGAGACCGTCTCGCCCGAGGAGGCGACCTCGGCGTCGTAGAGGCGGGGTGCCTCCGCCGACCACGGCTCGACGGCCGGCACCTCGATCGGAGCGACCTCCACGGCGCTCGCCCAGACCGTCTCGATGCCGAGCTCGGGGACGCGGAGGGTGACCGGGAAGGCCGCGTCGTCCGCCGTCAGCTCGGTCTCGATCCGGCCCGCGCCGGCGGCGAAGGAGGCGCGCACGAAGACGTCCTCGACGCCGCCGACCGGGCGGGCGATCAGGTGGACCGAGCGGAAGATCCCCGGCAGCCACCACTGGTCCTGGTCCTCGACGTAGCTCGCGGCGGACCACTGGTGCACGCGGACGACGACGAGGTTCTCGCCGGGCCGCACCGCCTCGGTGACGTCGAACTCCTGCGCGAGCCGGCTGCCCGAGCCGATGCCGATCTCGACGCCGTTGACCCAGACGCGGTAGCGCGACTCGACGCCGTCGAAGCGGAGCACGACCGCCTCGGCGCCGGCGAAGGACTCCGGCAGCTCGAAGCTGCGGCGGTGGTCGCCGGTCGGGTTCTCGTCCGGGACGAACGGCGGCTCGGTCGGGAACGGGAACTGCACGTTCGTGTAGGCGGGGAGTCCGTAGCGCCCGTCGCCCTGGAGGACCCAGTGCGACGGGACGGGCAGCACGTCCCAGCCGGAGTCGTCGAAGGACTCCGCCCCGACGTCGTCCACCCCCTCGCCCTCGGGCAGCGCATCGGCGCCGCCGGGCGTGCCCGGTGCGGCGGGGAGCAGGCGGAAGCGCCAGTCCCCGTCGAGCGAGAGCGTCGGTGCGTCGGTGTGCAGCCACGAGCGGGCGGCGCGGCGCCGGCCGGAGCCGGGGCCGGTGTCGGCGAGGTAGTGGAGGGACGTCGGGGCGAGGGTCACTTGACGGATCCTTCGGTCAGGCCGCCGCGCCAGAAGCGCTGCAGCACGATCATGGCGATGGCGAGCGGGATGATCGACAGCAGGACGCCGCCGGTCGTGAGCTCGTAGAACTCGGGCAGCCGGTCCACCTGGCTGAGCCAGTTGTTCAGGCCGAGGGTGATCGGGAAGAGCTCGGTGTCCGAGAGCATCACGAGCGGCAGGAAGTAGTTGTTCCAGATCCCGACCAGCTGGAAGAGGAACACGGTGACCAGTGCCGGGGTGAGGATCCGCAGCCCGAGGGTGTGGAAGATCCGCAGCTCGCTCGCGCCGTCGATCCTGGCGGCCTCGATGATGGCCGTGTCGACCGTCGCCTGCGCGTAGATCCGGCAGAGGAACAGGCCGAACGGCGAGACCAGCGAGGGGATCAGCACGCTCCAGTAGGTGTTCGCGATGCCCATCTGGCTGAAGAGCAGGAACAGCGGGAGCGCGGTGGCGGTCCCGGGGACGAGGACGCCCGCGAGGATCGTGCCGAAGACGAGCTTGCTGCCCTTGAACTCGTACTTCGCCAGCGCGTAGCCGCCCGCGGCCGCGAGGTAGGTCGCGAGCAGCGCACCGACGCCGGCGTAGAGCACGGAGTTGAGGAACCAGCGGACGAAGATGCCGCCGTCGTAGGTCAGCACCTGGCCCAGGTTGTCCCAGAGCGCGAAGGTCGGCGCGAACCAGAAGCCGTAGGTGGCGAAGAGGTCGCCGGTGGTCTTCGTCGCGGCGACGACGACCCAGTAGACCGGGATCAGGAAGTAGATCGCGACGACGACGAGGATCGCGGTGACGATGATCGTCGAGGCGCGGTTGCGTCCGGCCGAGCGGTCGGGGCCGCGGCCGGCCTTTGCGGGTCGTTCTGCGGTGACGATGCCGGTGGTCGTGGGCGCATCGGCGGTGGCGCGCTCCGTCGTGCTCATGAGGACTTCCTGTTCGAGATCGAGAGGAACGTGAAGGAGAGGGCGAACGCGACGAGCGCGATCAGCACGGCCTGCGCGGCGGCGACGTTGTAGTCGTTGTAGGCGAAGGCGGTGGTGTACGCGCTGAGGTTCGGCGTGTACTGGCTGTCGATCGCAGGTGCGACCGTCTTCAGCACCTGCGCCTCGGCGAACAGCTGGAGCGTGCCGATGATCGAGAAGATCGTCGTGAGCACGAGGGCCGGGCGGATCAGCGGCAGCTGGATGCTCCGCGCGACCCGCCAGGTGGAGGCCCCGTCGACCTTCGCGGCCTCGTAGAGCTCGACCGGGATCGACTTCAGCTGAGCGACGATGATCAGCATGTTGTAGCCGGTGTAGCTCCAGAGCGAGATGTTCGCGATCGACCAGAGCACCGAGTTCGCGCCGAGGAAGTCGGGGTCGAGGCCGACCACGTTCGCCGCGTCGATGATCGGGCTGAGCCCGGGCACGTAGAGGAAGGACCACAGGATCGTCGCGATGACGCCCGGGACGCCGTAGGGCAGGAAGTACGCGGCGCGGAAGAAGCCGGGGAAGCGCGCGGACGCGGACTCGAGCATCAGCGCGAGCACCGTGCACAGCGCGATCATGATCGGCACCTGCACGATGCCGAAGAGGAACATCCGGCCGATCGAGGCGATGAAGTTGCCGTCGGCGAGGGCCTGCGCGTAGTTGTCGAAGCCGGCGAAGCCGCTGGTCACGCCCGCCTCGCCGAAGAGGCCCGAGCGGGTCACCTTCGTGAAGCTCGAGCCGATGGCGACGACGATCGGGATGATGAAGGTGAGGACGAAGAGCGCCAGGAACGGCGCCAGCAGGATCCACGGGGCGCGGGTGACGGAGCGGCTCCGCTTCGAGGCGCCGGGCGCCTTCGAGGTGGCGGCGACCGCGGCGGCGGCGGGGGAGGTCGTGGTGGTCATGCGGAGGCCTTCCTGATGCTGAGGCCCTTGTTCTGGAAGACCGTGATGATCTGCTGCTCCGCCTGCGCGACGGCGTCGACGAGGGAGAGCCCGGACGCCTTCTTGCGGAAGCCGTCGCTGAGGATGTTGAACGACTGCTGCGTGACCGGCCACCAGGACCAGTCCGGGTTCTGCTCCGTCGCGGCGGGGACGAAGACGTCCTCGTTGTAGTTCTGACCGCTGAAGAACTCGCTCGGGCCCTTCCGGACCGAGCCGATCTCGCCGACCGCCGGGGACCAGCCGATGCCGCTGTTGGCGATCATCGCGTCGATGCCCTCCTGCGTGGTGGTCATCCAGACGGCGAACTCGAGCGCCTCCTTCGGGTGCTTGCTGTTCGCGAAGACCGCGGCCGTCGAGCCGCCGAGGAAGCTCGAGCCGTAGCCCGTGCCCTCCCAGACCGGCATCGGCGCCGCGCGCCACTTGCCCGCCCCGCCGCTGACGCCCTCGATCAGGGCGTCGCCCCAGCTCGCGGTCGTGCAGGAGGCGATCCCGCCGTTCGCGGCGGCCGCGAACCAGGCGGGGGAGTAGGCGCCGTAGCCGACCTCGACCAGGTCCTGGTCGATCGCGGAGTCGAAGAAGGAGGCGACCTTCGTGGTGGCCTCGTCGGTCATGTCGATGACCCAGCCGTCCTCCTTCGCCTTCAGCCACTGCGCGCCGGCCTGCGTCGCGAAGGCGGCGAAGACGGAGGCGTCGGCGAGCGGGAAGCAGTCGATGTAGGAGTCGACGCCGCGCAGCTCGGTCGCGACCGCGGCCCAGTCGTCCCAGGTGGTGGGCGTCTCGGCGCCGACGCTGTCGAAGATCTCCGGCTGGTAGAACAGCGCCATCGGGCCGCTGTCCTGCGGGATCCCGTAGACGCCGCCGGTGTAGCTGACCTGTCCCCAGAGGGTCGGGTCGTAGCGGTCGGCGTAGTCCTCGGCGCCGTAGCGGTTGAGGTCGACGAGGCCGTTCACGAGCAGGAACTCGGGGAGCGAGCGCATCTCGACCTGGCCGAGGTCGGGCCCGCCGCCGGCCGCGAGGGCCGAGTAGAGCTTCTGATAGCCGCCGGCGTTGCCGCCGGGGATCCAGACCGCGTCGACCTGGACCTCGGGGTGCGAGGCGTTCCAGACGTCGCAGACCTTCTGCAGGTCCTTGAGCCAGGCCCAGTACTGGAGCCGGATCGGCCCGTCGGCCGCCGGGATCGCCGCGCCGGCGTTGACCGAGACGGTGCCGGGCGTGGAGCAGGCGGTGAGGCCGCCGAGTGCCGCGGTGCCGAGGCCCGCGGCGAGCAGCTGTCGCCGGGTGAACGGATGCATGTGTCCCTCACTTCATCGTGGTGGAGTCCGGGACCAGTCCGCCCGGCTGATCCGGACGCTATCACAATTTCGAGTGCGTACTCGAAATTGGCGGACGGCACCGCTCGGTCGCTCCGAGTGCGCGCTACGCTGGGCGATCGACCGGCTGCGCAGCCGGCACTTCGAGGGCGAGGAGCGGCTGATGGCGGAGGCGGGCACCACCCGGAGCGCGCGCCGCGGCCCCTACGCGAAGTCGGCCGAGCGGCGGCGCGCGATCATCGAGGCGGCGCACGCGGTCTTCGCCGCCCGCGGCTACGCCCGCGGCTCGCTGCAGGACGTCGCCGACCGGGTCGGGCTCAGCCAGACGAGCCTGCTGCACTACTTCCCGTCGAAGACCGATCTGCTCCTGGCCGTGCTGCAGCACCGCGACCGGATCACCGGCGACGGCTCGACGCCCGTCGATCCCGAGGAGGGGCTCGTCGAGGGCATCGTCCGCCAGACCCGCTACAACGAGACGGCGCCCGGGGTGATCGAGCTCTACGCGGTGCTCTGCGGCGAGTCGACGACCGACGAGCACCCGGGGCGCGACTTCTTCGCGTCGCGCTTCCAGCGGCTGCGCGCGGACTACGCCGGCCAGCTCCGGGAGCTGCGCGCCGCGGGCCGGCTGCGCGAGGGCGCGGATCCGGACCGGGTGGCCGCCTCGATCATCGCGCTCTGGGACGGCATCCAGCTGCAGTGGCTGCTGGAGAACGACGCGGTCGACATGGTGGCCTGCCTGACCGACTACCTCGACCTGATGATCCTGCCCGCGCCGTAGGCTCCGGGCATGACTCTCACCCAAGGCTCCGGCTGGCTCTGGTTCGCTCTCGCGATCGTCACGGCCGGTCTCGCCGAGCAGAAGGGCCGCTCGCGCTGGCGCTGGTTCGTGCTCGGGCTGCTGCTCGGCCCGATCGCGACGGCGCTCGTCGTGCTCTGGGCGCGACCGGAGGCCGGGGTGGCGACCGACGTGCGCTGGAACTTCGCGATCGGCGCCGGCGTCGCCGCGGTGGCGCTCGCGCTCGTCGCGGTCACGTCGGCGCTCTGGCTGCTGCTCGTCCCCGCGGCGGTCGCGGCGCTCGTCGCCGGGCTGCTCGCCTGGCTGAGCCGCCGCGTCCCGTACGAGCGCCTGCCCCGCTGACGAGCGGATCTCGATACGCCCGCTTCGCGGGCTACTCGATCAGCATGAAACGGACGCATGCGCACCTTTTTGCTGGTCGAGTAGCCGCGCAGCGGCGTATCGAGACCCGCCGTCGTGTAAGCGGGTGGATCTCGATACGCCCTCTGCGAGGGCTACTCGATCAGCATGGGGCGAGGCGCCGGCGCCTACGGCAGCAGGCGCGTCGGGCCGCGGAAGAGGTAGGTGACCTCGCGCAGGTTGGCCTGGCCGAGCATCAGCATGATCACGCGGGAGAGGCCCATGCCGAAGCCGCCGTGCGGCGGGACGCCGTAGCGGAAGAAGTCGAGGTAGAACTCGAGCTCCTCCGGCTCCAGGCCCTTCTCGCGCGCCTGCTCGACGAGGACGTCGACGCGGTGCTCGCGCTGCGCACCGGTGGAGATCTCGACGCCGTTGTAGATGAGGTCGTAGCTGTTGGTGATCGTTCCGTCGCCCTCGCGGCGCATGTGGTAGAACGGCCGGATGCTCGAGGCGTAATCGGTCAGGAAGACGAAGTCGTGGCCGAACTCCTCCTGCACGTAGGCCGCGATGCGGCGCTCGCCCTCGGGGTCCATGTCGTCGTCGGCGCGGGGCACCTCGTAGCCGCGCTCGGCGACGATCCGCTTGGCCTCGGCGAGCGGGATGCGCGGGAACGGCGTGGTCGGCACGCGCAGGTCGATGTCGAAGAGCGCCTTGATCGCCTCGCCGTGCTTCTCGACGACCGCGGTGAGGCCGGCGACGATGAGCTGCTCGTGCAGCTCCATCACGTCCTCGTGCGAGTCGATCCAGGAGACCTCGGCGTCGACGCTGGTGAACTCGGTCGCGTGCCGCGAGGTGAAGCTCGGGTCGGCGCGGAACGCGGGCCCGACCTCGAAGACCTTGCCGAAGCCGGCCGGCTGTGCCATCTGCTTGAAGAACTGCGGGCTCTGGGCGAGGTACGCCTTGGTCTCGAAGTACTCGACCTCGAAGAGCTCGGCGCGCGACTCGGAGGCGCTCGCCATCAGCTTCGGGGTGTGGATCTCGATGAAGTCGTGCTCGATCCAGTACGTGCGCAGCGCGTGCTCGAACGTGGTCTGCACCCGGGCGATGAGGTTCTGCTCGGGGCGGCGCAGGTCGAGGAAGCGCCAGTCCATCCGCTTGTCGATGCCGGAGTCCGCCGCGATCGGCGCCTCGGGGATCGACGCGCTGACGATCTCGAGCGACTCGAGCTTGACCTCGAGGCCGCCGAGCTTGACGCGCTCGTCGTGCTTGAGCTGACCGGTCACGCTCACGAACGAGCCCTGCGCGAGCCCGGAGATCGCCTCGGTGATCGCGAGCTTCGCGGCGGAGGCGTCGTCGCCCTCGACGGCCTCGCGCACGGCCGGGTTCACCAGCTGCACGGCGCCGGACTCGTCGCGGAGGACGACGAACTGCACCTTCTTCTGATCGCGCACGGTCTCGACCCAGCCGGCGACGCGCACCGGCCCGTCCTCGAGCGCGGCGAGCTTGCTGACGGTGGTTCGGGGGAGGCGGGTCTCGTCGGTCACGGTAGGGGAGTCTACCCGCGGGGTCCGCTGAGGGGTCAGCGCAGCACGCCCAGGCGGCGGGCCGCCGAGACGGCGGCGGTGCGGGAGGCGACGCCGAGCTTCGCGAACACGTGCGCGAGGTGCGACTTGACGGTGGTCTCGGTCACGAACAGCCGGGCGGCGACCTCGGTGTTGCTGAGGCCCTGGGCGACGAGGGCGAGCACCTCGGTCTCGCGGGCGCTGAGCCGCGGCGCGGGGGAGCGGAGCCGCTCGAACAGCCGCGCGGCGACGGCGGGGGCGAGCGCGCTCTCGCCGGCGGCGGCCGCGCGGATCGCCGCGAGCAGCTCCTCCGGCGGCGCGTCCTTGAGCAGGTAGCCGCTCGCGCCGGCCTCCACCGCGCCCAGGATGTCCGCGTCGGTGTCGTAGGTCGTCAGGACGAGGACGGAGGGCGGCTCGGCGGAGGAGCGCAGCGCCCGCGTCGCGTCGACGCCGGTCTCGCGGTCGGCGCCGAAGCGCAGGTCCATCAGCACCACGTCCGGGTGCAGGCGGGCGGCGGCGCTGATCGCCTCCGCGGGGGAGCCGGCCTCGCCGACCACGGTCAGCCCGTCCTCCGCGCCGATCAGCGCGCGCAGCCCCGCGCGGACGATGGGGTGGTCGTCGACGAGGAGGACGCGGATCACGCGGCGCCTCCCGCGGGGAGCTCGGCGCGGACCGTCGTCCCGGCCGGCGAGGAGTCGACGTCCAGCCGCCCGCCGAGCTGCTCGGCCCGCTCGCGCATCGCCCGCAGGCCGAAGGAGTCCTGCCGCGTCGAGGGGGTGTCCGCCTCGGGATCGAAGCCGGCCCCGTCGTCCGCGATCTCGAGGCGGGCGGTGCGACCGTCGCTGCGGAGCGTCAGCGCGACCGTGCTCGCTCCCGAGTGCTGCAGCGCGTTCGCGACCGCGCCCTGCGCGAGCCGGAGCAGCGCCGTCTGCGTCTGCATCGGCAGCGCGCGGCCGTCCTCGGCGTCGACCGTCACGACGACTCCCGAGCGCTCCCAGTGCGTGGCGGCCAGTCGCCGCAGCGCTCCGTCGATGCTCTCGCTGTCGAGGGCGGGCGGGGCGAGCTCGCGGATGAAGCGCCGGGTCTCGTCCAGATCGGCCGCCGCCGTCTCCCGGGCGAGGCGGACGTGCTCGATCCCCGGCCGCCCCGGGTCCGCGCGCTCGGCCGCGTGCAGCAGCATCTGGATGCTGGAGAGGCCCTGCGCGACGGTGTCGTGGATCTCGCGGGCCAGCCGCGAGCGCTCCTCGGCGACGGCGGCTGCGCGCTCGCTCGCGCCGAGCCGGTCGCGGGTGGCGAGCAGCTCGGCGAGCAGCTCCTCCCGCTCGCGCGCCTCCCGGGCGAGGGCGCGCGCGGCGAGGCCGATCAGGATCGCGATCCCGGCGGCGATCACCGGGCCGACGACCCCGCCGATGCTCCACCGGTCGTTCCAGCCGAGCGCGGCGACGGCGATGGCGGTGAGGCCGAGCACCGCGGCGATCGCCGCCCGCGGGGGCAGCACGTGCATCGCCAGGAAGAAGAGCGGGAACGCGAGGTAGGCGGCGTCGGACTCGAGCAGGACGAGGGCGGCCCAGGCGAGGGTCACTCCCGCGAGCCACAGCATCCCGCGGCGCCGCGAGCGGGCCGTCCAGCGCGGCCCGGCGAGGTACGCGCCGAGCAGGAGGAGGCAGAGCAGGAGCACCGCCGGAGTGCGCGGGCCGGGCTCGACGAGCGTGCGCACGGCGACGAGGGCGAGCAGGCCGCCGACCAGGAGGTGCAGTCCCGCGCGCAGTCCCGTCAGGACGGGGGCGAGCGGAGTGTGCGGCACGGGGGAACGCTACGCACCGCGGGGCTGCCTGTCATCGTGCGAAAGGAGGAGGCGGCCGTCCCTCGAAGAGCGGGCGGCGCCCCAGGTCGACCGCACGATGCGCTGGATCCGCGCCGCTTCCAGGCTGGAGGGGCCGCCGATCCCCGCGGCATCGACTCCCTGGAGGTCCCCGTGTTCGTCGCCTGGCGCGAGCTGCGTTCCGCACGCGGCCGATTCCTGCTCATCGGCGCAGTGGTCGCGCTGCTCACCCTCCTGGTCGGGTTCCTCTCCGGCCTGACCGGCGGTCTGGCCCTGCAGAACGTCTCGGCGGTGCTCGGCGTCCCCGCCGACCGCCTCGTCTTCTCGGCCGGCGACGACGCACCCTCGTTCGCCGACTCCTCGGTCACCGCGCAGCAGGAGGCGGAGTGGGCGGCGCTGCCGGGCGTCGCGTCCGTCGAGCCGCTCGGCGTGCTGCAGGCCCGGGCGGAGGCGGGCGGAGCGCGCGTCGCGGTCGCTGTCCTCGGCGTCGACGCGGCGCTCGGGGCTCCCGCCGACCCGGGCGGCATCGCCCTCTCGGCCCCGGCGGCGAGAGCGCTCGGCGTCGGAGTCGGCGACACCGTGAGCCTCGCGGGCGCCTCCGCCGTCGTCTCCTCGATCGGCGGCGACGACTGGTACAGCCACACCCCCGTCGTCCGCCTCCCGCTGGCCGCCTGGCAGGCGCTCGCGGCCTCGCTCGGCACACCGGCCGACGCGACCGTCCTCGCGGTGCGCGGCTCGCCGGACTGGGCAGCGGGGGAGGCGGCGATCGGCACGGTCTCGCGCGCTCCGCTCGCCGCGCTCACCGCGATCGGGTCGTTCCGGTCCGAGATCGGCTCGCTGCTGCTGATGGTCGCGATGCTCTTCGGGATCGCCGCGCTGGTCGTCGGCGCGTTCTTCACGGTCTGGACGATGCAGCGCTCCGGCGACATCGCCGTGCTGAAGGCCCTCGGGGCGTCGACGCGCTCGCTGCTCCGGGACGCCCTCGGCCAGGCCCTCGTCGTGCTGGTCGCCGGGACGGGGGCGGGGCTGCTCGCCGTGGTCGGGCTCGGGAGCCTGGCCGGCTCCGCCCTGCCCTTCCTGCTCAGTCCCGTGACCACGCTGGCCCCGGCCGCGCTGATGATCGCGCTGGGACTGCTCGGCGCCGCCGCGGCCCTGCGCGCCGTCGTCTCCACCGACCCCCTCACCGCACTCGGGAGCGCACGATGATCGAACTGCACGACGCCACCCTCACCTTCGACGACGGCGGCTCGCGCCTCACCGCCGTCGACCGGGCGAGCCTCGACTGCCGGCCCGGGACCACGACCGGGCTGACCGGCCCGAGCGGCTCCGGCAAGTCCAGCCTGCTCGCCCTGGCGGCGACGCTGATCCGCCCGGACTCCGGCCGCGTGCTGATCGACGGTGACGACGTGTCGCGCCTGTCCCGGGCGGGGGCGGCGCGGCTGCGCCGCTCCCGGATCGGCATCGTCTTCCAGCAGGCCAACCTGCTGCCCGCGCTGACGGCCCGCGAGCAGCTGCTGGTGATGGACCGGCTCGGCGACCGGCGGCGCTCCTCGGCGTCGGCGCGGGCGGACGAGCTGCTCGCGGTGGTCGGCCTCGCGGACCGCGCCCACGCCCGCCCGGCGCAGCTCTCGGGCGGTCAGCGGCAGCGGGTGAACATCGCCCGCGCGCTGATGAACGCGCCGTCGGTCCTGCTGGTCGACGAGCCGACGAGCGCGCTGGACACCGAGCGCGGCGCGGCGATCATCGACTTGATCGTCCGCCTCACCCGGGAGCGCGGCACGGCGACGCTCCTGGTGACGCACGAGGAGGCGCACCTCCCGCGGCTCGACCGCGTGGCGACGATGCGGGACGGCCGGCTGTCGGCCGGCGAGCCGAGCGTCGCGGTGCCGGCCGGTCGGCGGTCCGCGGCGCGGTAGCGTCGCCCGCATGAGCACCGCACTGATCACCGGAGCGTCCACGGGCATCGGCGCCGCGTTCGCGCGCGCCTTCGCCCGCCGGGGCTTCGACCTCGTCCTCGTCGCGCGCGACCGGGGCCGGCTCGAGGAGGCGGCCGCCGCCTTCCGCGCGCTCGGCGCCCCGCGCGTCGAGGTGCTGCCCGCCGACCTCTCCGACCGCGACGACGTCGAGCGGGTGCGCGTCCGGCTCGTCGACCCCGAGCGGCCCGTCCGGGTGCTGGTCAACAACGCCGGCTTCGGGATCGACGGCAGCTTCGCCGAGCCCGACGTCGCGGCGCAGGACGAGGCGTTCGAGGTGATGGTCCGCTCCGTGTCCGTGCTCTCGGGCGCCGCCGCGCAGGCGATGGTCGGCCGGGGGCGCGGGGCGATCCTCACCGTGTCGAGCGTCGCCGGCTTCGTGCACCTCGGGCCGTACTCGGCGATCAAGGCCTGGGCGACGGCCTTCACCCAGTCGCTGGCGGTGGAGCTGCGCGGTACGGGCGTGCGGGCCGCGGCGCTCTGCCCGGGCTGGGTGCGCACCGAGTTCCACGAGCGCGCGGCGATGGACACCGCCTCGATCCCCTCCTTCCTCTGGCTGGACGCGGACGCGGTGGTCGAGGAGTTCCTGCGCGACGTGGCGCGCGGCTCGGTCGTCTCGATCCCCTCCTGGCGGTTCGGCGTGCCGATCAGCGTGGTGCGCCACCTGCCCGGCTCCCTGGTCCGCCGGCTCTCCGCGGCGGTGAGCGCGCGGCGCTGACCGCCCGCCGCAGCCGGGCACGGCAGAGGTGCGGATCGGCCGTCCCTATTCCCGGCGTTCCTCCACGCGGCGTTCCGTACACTTGACGCTCGTGGTTGCCGATCAGATCCATCTCGTGCGGCACGGCGAGGTCTTCAACCCCGACCGGGTCCTCTACGGGCGACTCCCGCACTTCCGGCTCTCGGACCTGGGCAACCGGATGGCGCGCGCCGCCGCCGACGACCTGCTCGAGCGCCGCCGCCCCGTCACGGCGCTCTTCGCCTCGCCGCTGCAGCGCACGCAGGAGTCGGCCCAGCCGATCTCGCAGGCCTTCGAGCTCGAGATCGTCACCGACGAGCGCCTGATCGAGCCGACCAACCGCTTCGAGGGCAAGCGCGTCGCCGCCCGCAACTCGGCGCTCAAGGACCCGCGCAGCTGGCCGCTGCTCCGCAACCCCTTCGAGCCCAGCTGGGGCGAGCCCTACCTCTCCATCTCGGCGCGGATGTATGCGGCGCTCGAGTCCGCCTGGCAGGGCACGGCCTCCGGCGACGCCGCGCTCGTCAGCCATCAGCTGCCGATCTGGACCACCCACCGCGCGATCGCGGGGGAGAAGCTCTTCCACGATCCGCGCAAGCGCCGCTGCGCGCTGTCGAGCATCACCACCTTCGAGCGCCGGGGCGACCGCTTCGTCGAGGTCGGCTACTCCGACCCGGCGGCCGGCCTCCAGGGCCTCGCGACCGACGTCGGAGCCGTCTGATGCGCCGCACCCGCGCGCTCGGCGTGCTCGTGCTCGTCGGCGCCCTCGCGCTGAGCGGCTGCACCCGCGACAAGCTCGCCGAGGACTACCGGCAGGGCACGAACAACGGCTTCATCTCGGGCGACGGCACGATCAAGGAGGTCCCCGTCGACCAGCGGGGCGAGGCGATCGAGTTCACCGGCACCGACGAGGACGGCGCGACCATCGACTCCGCCGATCTCGCCGGCCGCGTCGTGGTGGTCAACTTCTGGTACGCCAGCTGCGCTCCCTGCCGTGCCGAGGCGGCCGATCTCGAGACGGTCAACACCGAGTTCGCCGACCAGGACGTCTCGTTCGTCGGCGTGAACGTGCGCGACCAGGCGCCGACGGCTGCCGCGTTCTCCGCGAACTACGGACTCACCTACCCCTCGATCGTCGACACCGACTCCTCGGTGCAGCTCGCCTTCACCGGCGAGGTGCCGCCGAACGCGGTGCCCACCACGATCGTCCTCGACAAGGAGGGCCGGGTCGCCTCGCGCATCCTCGGCCAGCTGCAGGAGGCGTCGATCCTCTCGACGCTCGTGGGCGACACGCTCGCGGAGTCGGAGTAGCGCGGTGAGCGAGGTCGTCATCAGCGGCCAGCTCCTCCTCGCGGTGCCGATCGCGCTGCTGGCCGGGCTGGTCTCTTTCGCGTCGCCCTGCGTGCTCCCGCTCGTGCCGGGGTACCTCGCCTACGTCGGCGGCTTCACCGACGCCGGCGAGCGCGCCGCCCGGGGCCGCCGCCGGGTCGTGCTCGGCGTGCTGCTGTTCGTGCTCGGCTTCTCACTGGTCTTCGTGCTCTTCGGCGTCGCCGCAGGCTCGATCGGCTTCTGGCTGCGCGCCTACGCCGACGTCATCACCCGCGTGCTCGGCGTCTTCGTCATCGCGATGGGGCTGGTCTTCATCGGCCAGCTCTCCTTCCTGCAGCGCACCGTCCGGCCCGGCTTCCGCCCGGCGACCGGGCTGATCGGGGCCCCGCTGCTCGGCATCGTCTTCGGCGTCGGCTGGACCCCCTGCCTCGGCCCGACGCTGACCTCGATCCTCGCCCTGAGCTACGGCGCCGGCTCGCCCTGGCGCGGCGCGCTGCTGACGGTCGTCTACTGCCTCGGCCTCGGCATCCCCTTCCTCCTGGTGGCGTTCGGCTTCAGCTGGGTGACCACCACCCTCGCGTTCGTGAAGCGTCACATCCGCGTCATCAACATCGCCGGCGGCGTCGCCCTCGTCCTGATCGGAGTCCTGATGGTCACGGGCCTGTGGAACACCCTCGTCTACGGAGCACTCTTCGAGGTGATCAATGGCTTCCAGCCCGCGCTCTGAGTCCGACTCGAGCACCGAGTCCGACTCGGGCACCGACGCCTCGGCAGGCGCCGACGCGACCCAGCAGAAGGCGGACGCGTCCTTCCGCCCCGCCGACCACTTCGACTCCGACGGCTCGATCACGCAGCCGACCCTCGGCTTCACCGGCTGGGTCCGCTGGATGTGGCGCCAGCTCACCAGCATGCGCACCGCGCTGTTCCTGCTGCTGCTGCTCGCGATCGCGGCGGTGCCGGGCTCGCTCGTGCCGCAGCGCTCCTCCGACCCCAACGGCGTCACCCAGTACTTCGTCGACAACCCGGACCTCGCGCCGCTGCTCGACAAGGTCCAGGCCTTCGACACCTACACCTCGGCGTGGTTCTCGAGCATCTACCTGCTGCTGTTCGTCTCGCTGATCGGCTGCATCATCCCGCGGACGAAGCACCACTTCGAGGCGATGCGCTCGAGGCCGCCGCGCACCCCCGCCCGCCTGCAGCGCCTGGCCGGCTACACCGTCCGCGAGGTCGAGGGCGCGAGCGAGGAGGAGGCCGTCGCCTCCGCGCAGGCCGTCCTGCGCCGGGCGGGCTACCGCACCGAGCGCCACGACGACCCGCGCGGCCGCTGGTCGAGTGTCTCCGCCGAGCGCGGCTACCTCCGCGAGACCGGCAACCTCGTCTTCCACTCCGCCCTGGTCGGCATCCTCGTCGCCGTGGGCATCGGCGGCGGCTTCGGCTACAGCGGCCAGCGCGTGCTGGTCGAGGGCTCGCAGGGCTTCGCGAACAACCTGGCCGGCTACGACTCGTTCAACCCGGGGCGCTTCTTCGACAGCGGCCAGCTCGATCCGTACCAGCTGACCCTCGACTCGCTCGACGTGCAGTACGAGGAGCGGAACCAGCAGGCCCTCGGGCAGCCGGTCGACTTCACCGCGCACGTGACGACCACCGAGCGCGGCGGCGACTCCTCCGACGAGACGATCAAGGTCAACGACCCGCTCGCGATCGGCGGCACCAACGTCTACCTGCTCGGCAACGGCTACGCGCCGACGATCACGGTGCGCGACCCCTCGGGGACGGCGATCTTCACCGACTCCGTGCCGTTCCTGCCGCAGGACGCGAACCTCACCTCGGTCGGCGTCGTGAAGGTGACGGACGGTCTCGCCGAGCAGGTGGGGCTCACCGGCTTCTTCTACCCGACGCAGGACGAGCTGCCCTCGGGAGCATCGACCTCGATCTTCCCGGACCTGCAGTACCCGGTGCTCTCGCTCAACGTCTTCGAGGGCGACCTCGGCCTCGACGGCGGCGTCCCGACCTCGGTCTACGTGCTGAACACCGACTCGCTCACCCGCCTCACCGGCGGGCAGACCGGCGTGCCGTCGATCACGCTCAAGCCGGGCGACTCCGCCGAGCTGCCGAACGGCCTCGGCACGGTGACCTTCGACAACGTCGGAGCGGACACCTCCGTCGTCGGGACGGACAGCGTCAAGCGCTTCGCCTCGTTCGACATCCACCACGACGCGACCCAGGGCTGGGTGCTGCTCTTCGCGATCCTCGTGCTCGCGGGACTGCTCACCTCGCTGTTCGTGCCGCGGCGCCGGGTGTGGGTGAAGGCGACGAGCGGGGCGGACGGCGGGCTGACGCTCGAGTACGCCGGGCTCGCCCGCGGCGAGGACCCGCAGCTGACGCGCGCCGTACGGACGATCGCGGACCGGCACGCTCCGCTCGACCAGCCCTGACGACGGCCGGCCCGACGTCGATCTGCTCCGACGCCGGCCGGCCCTGACGGCGGCCGGCACCGGACTCCTCAGGGGTCGCGGTCAAGTGATCCAACCTGTGCATGTGTGCAGGGGCGCCTCACGGCGCCGTCGCTTACCCTGGAGGGGTGATCGAGACCCTCTCGCAGTACTCCGTGCTGTGCCTCTACTCCGCCATGGGCATCTACGCCCTGGCCTTCATCTTCTTCGCCATCGACCTGGCCCGGCGCTCGTCGGTCGCCGACGGCGACTCGATCGAGGTCGTCCGCGAGGCCGAGCGGGTCGCCTCCAGCGCCGCCGCCGACCGCGCGGCGAGCGGCAAGGCCACCGTCGCCACCGGAGCAGCCTCCGCCGGCGGCAACGGACGCACCGCGACGCTCTCCCGCCTCGGCAGCCGCGTCGAGGACGAGGTCTACAACGCGCCGTCCCGCTCGAAGGCGATGCGGATCGGCTTCTCGCTCACGCTCCTCGCCTTCGTCCTGCACCTCGGCGCCACCGTCCTCCGCGGGATCGCCGCCGGCCGGGTGCCGTGGGCCAACATGTACGAGTTCTCGATCACCGGGACCGTCCTCATCATCGGCGTCTTCCTCGCCGTCCAGCTGCGCTGGGACCTCCGCTTCCTCGGGGCGTTCATCACCGGCCTCGTGCTGGTCCTCCTCGGCGTCGCGACCGTCAACTACTACGTCGACGTCGTCCCGCTGCCGCCGGCACTGCAGTCCTACTGGCTCGTCATCCACGTGCTCGTCGCGATCCTCGGCACCGCCTTCTTCGCGCTCGGCTTCGCGCTCTCCGTCACCCAGCTGCTCCAGTCGCGGAGGGAGACCAGCGGCGAGAGCGCCCCCTCCGTCCTCCGCTTCCTGCGCACCCTGCCCAGCTCGCTGACGCTCGAGAACCTCGCCTACCGCGTCACGATCATCGGCTTCATCCTCTGGACCTTCACCCTCATCGCCGGCGCCGTCTGGGCCGAGAAGGCGTGGGGCCGCTACTGGGGCTGGGACACCAAGGAGGTCTGGACCTTCATCATCTGGACCATCTACGCCGGCTACATCCACGCCCGCGCCACCCGCGGCTGGCGCGGCACCCCCTCCGCCTGGCTCGCGATCATCGGCTTCTCCGCCGTCATGTTCAACTTCGGCGTCGTCAACGTCTTCTTCAAGGGGCTCCACGCCTACTCCGGCCTCGACACCGGCATGTGATCTGCGGGCGCTGGTGGGCGCGCTCGCGGCGTTGTCGTCGGGGTCCGTAGCTCCCGCTACGCACCCCTCCTCCGCCTTGCGATCACACCCACCAGCACCCGCAGATCCGTCTGAACAGGAGCACAGCCGTCGCTTTGCGACGAGCCTTTGGGAACACGGCCGTCGCTGCGCGACGAGCCCCACGAGCACGGCCGTCGCTGCGCGACGAGCCTTCTGAGCACAGCCGTCGCTGCGCGACGAGCTCCTCCTGGGGACGGCAGCGCCGTTCGCAGAACGGTCGGCGCAATCATGCTGGTCGAGTAGCCCCGCAGGGGCGTATCGAGACCCACCGTTCTCAGCAGGGTGGTCTGCCGACTCGCGTGCTGGCGTCGGTGGATCTCGATACGCCCGCTGCGCGGGCTACTCGATCAGCATGAGGGGCGCGGTCCGCAGGGCCGCGGGGCGGCCTCACCCTTTTGAAGATCGCGGGGCGGCCTCACCCTTTTGCTGGTCGAGTAGCCCCGCAGGGGCGTATCGAGACCCGCTGTTGCCAGGAGGCTGGGTCTGCAGACTCGCGTCCTGGCAGTGGTGGATCTCGAGACGCGCGCGGTGCGCGCTACTCGATCAGCATGGGGTGCGCAGGCGGTCAGGCGCCCGTGATCACGTCGATGAGGTGGGGGGCGAACGGCTCCGCCAGCGCGAGAACGAAGCGGGTGCGGGCGCCCTCGGGGTGGACGTCGCGGTAGAGGCCGCGGAGGTCCGGGAGGGTCTGGCCGCGGCCGGGACCGAAGGAGGTGTCGACCTCGACGGGGACGCGCGGAGCGGAGGTGAGCTCCAGGGCGCCGACGGCGATCGCCGCGGCCATCGGGTCGTGCAGCGCGGCGGTCCGGTCGCCGAAGTGGCCGACGTAGAAGTCGAAGTAGTAGTCCAGCGCGTGCCCGATCGCGGACGCCAGCGGATCCGCGGAGCGGATCAGGACGTCGCGCTGCTCCTCGTCGAGCAGGTGCTTCATCGTCACGTCCAGCGGGACGAGCGTGAGGTCCCAGTCCGCGGCGACGACCTCGGCGGCCGCGGCCGGGTCGTGCCAGATGTTCGCCTCGGCGACGGCGGTCACGTTGCCCGGCGCGAGGCCGGCGCCGCCCATCACGGTGACCGAGTGCAGCAGCGACAGCAGCTCCGGGTGCTTGCGCAGTGCGAGCGCCAGGTTCGTCAGCGGGCCGATCGCGACCAGCCGCAGCTCGCCCCCGTGCTCGCGGGCGAGGCGGAGCAGCAGGTCCGCGGGGTCCTCGTCGACCGGCTCCGCGCCGACGGGCAGCAGCACGCCGCCGATGCCGTTCTCGCCGTGCACGTGCGGGGACCCGCCGGAGTAGGGCTCCTCGAGGAAGTCGTGCGCGCCGATCGCGACCGGGACGTCGGTCCGGCCGGCGAGGGCGAGCAGGCCGAGGCTGTTCACGGCGGCCTGGCGGGCGTCGGTGTTGCCGCTGACGGTGCTGATGCCGACCAGCTCGGCGAGCGGCGAGCGCAGCAGGTAGGCCAGGGCGAGCGAGTCGTCGATGCCGGTGTCGCAGTCGAGGAAGACGGGGACGGTGGGTGCGGTCACGGGACTCCGATGCTCGAAGGGGGAGGGGTGCGGCGGGCATCGGCGGCCGGAGCAGATCCATTCTGGCCCTCCGGCGGCGCCGCCCCGACCGCGGGTAGCCTGAACCGGTGCCCGCCGTCCGGCCGGTGCCCGAGACGAGGAGGGGCCCGTGCCGCGTCCGTCCCTCGTCGCGACCGTCGCCGACGCGCTGCTCGACGAGATCGTCGCCGGCCGCATCCCGATCGGCTCCGAGCTGCCGAGTGAGGGCGAGCTGGCCCTCGCGCACGACGTGAGCCGGGCGACCATGCGCGAGGCGCTCGGCCGCCTCCAGGGCCTCAACGTTATCGACGCGCGCCGGGGCAAGCGCGGCACGGTGAACCCGGTCGCGCGCTGGAGCGACCTGGAGCCGATCCTGCGGGCGACCGCCTCGGGCGTGGACTCCGCCGCGGCGTCGCTGCACCTGATCGAGGTGCGCGAGATGATCGAGACCGGCGCCTCGGCGCTCGCCGCGGTCCGCCGCTCCGACGCCGACCTCGCACGGCTGGAGGAGGAGCTCGCGCGGATGACCGCCGCGCACGAGAGCGGCGACCTCGCGGGCTTCGTCGCCGCCGACATCGCCTTCCACGACGTGATCCTCGCCGCGACCGGCAACGTCTTCGTCGCCGCCGTCTTCGCGCCGCTCGCCAAGGTGATGCGGGCGAAGCGCGAGCAGACCTCCGCGCTGGTGCAGATCCAGCGGAACGCCCTGGTCAGGCACCGCGCGGTGCTCGAGGCGATCCGGGCCGGCGATGCTGACGCCTCCCGCGCGGCGATGGCCGACCACATCGCGCAGACGGCCGAGGATCTTCGGCGCTACGTGCTCTCCGGCGACGACTCCTCCGGTCCCGACGCCGACTCCGCGAGGGCGGCCCGCGCGTAGCCGAGTGCGGCGACGACGAGCGGCCGCCAGCGCTCCAGCGCCGCGGTGTCGGGAGACTCGCGCGGCACGCTCACCCACTCGCGCAGGGTCCGCCTGCCCATCACGACCGGGTCGGCATCGCCGCGCTCGACCAGCTCGAACGTGTCCGGCCGCGTCAGCTTCACGATCAGCCGGTCGTCCGCGCCGAGGAAGCAGACGATCCGCCCGCGGTGCCGGATCGCGGGGGAGCCGAACATCGTCGCGAGGTCGACGTCGTCGAGCGCGGCGTGCTCGATGAGGTCCTCGAGCAGCTGCCGCCGGGTGGTGAGGGGGCTCGTCATGCCCGGAGGCTACTCGCGCAGGCACGCCCACTGCACGGCGATCATGCTGGTCGAGTAGCCCCGGAGGGGCGTATCGAGACCAGTCGTCGCTGAGAGGCGGGTCTTCGGACCGGCCTGTTGGCGGTGGTGGATCTCGATACGCCCGCTGCGCGGGCTACTCGATCAGCATGCGGGGGGAGCTGGGCGCGCAGCTCGATCCGCGAAGACGGTGCCGCTCGAAGCGCGAGACTGCGCCCGATCATGCTGGTCGAGTAGCCCCGGAGGGGCGTATCGAGACCAGTCGTCGCTGAGAGGCGGGTCTTCGGACCGGCCTGTTGGCGGTGGTGGATCTCGACACGCCCGCTGCGCGGGCTACTCGATCAGCAAGGGAGGGATGGCTTCTCCGGAGGAGGGCGGCCCCTTCCACCGCAGGCCGGACTACTTGTAAGATATCTGATACCCCAGGACGAAGGAGTACCGGTGATCTCGGAGACGACGCTGCTTCAGCAGTACCCCGCGCAGGTGCCGGTCGAGGCCGCCGCCGTCGCCGCCACGCGGACGGCGCGCACGCCGGTGCTGGTCGTGCTGGACGACGACCCGACCGGCACGCAGTCCGTCGCCGATCTGCCGGTGCTGACCAGCTGGGCGGAGGAGGACCTCCGCTGGGCGCTCGCCACCGGCGCACCGGCCGTCTACGTCCTCAGCAACACCCGGAGCCTCGCGCCCGAGGACGCCGCCGAGCGCAACCGGGAGATCGTCGCGAGCGCGCTCGCCGCCGCTCGAGCCCTCGAGGTCCCGGTCGCCTTCGTCAGTCGCGGTGACTCCACGCTGCGCGGCCACTTCCCGCTCGAGACCGACACCATCACCGACGCCCTCGACGGCGCGGTCGACGCCGTCCTCCTGGTCCCCGCCTTCCCGGATGCCGGCAGGGTGACGATCGGCGGCGTCCACTACATGCGCGGCACGGACGGGCTCCAGCCGGTCGCCGAGACCGAGTTCGCCCGCGACTCGACCTTCGGCTACGCGCACTCCGACCTGCGCGAGTGGGTGGCGGAGAAGACGGAGGGCCGCTGGCCGGCCGACCGGGTCGTCGCGCTCGGCCTCGACACGATCCGCGCGGGCGCCGACGCGATCGCGGCCGTGCTCGCTCCGCTCCGCGGCGGCGTGCCGGTGGTCGTCGACGCCGTCACCGAGGACGACCTGCGGCTGCTGGCCCTCGGGCTCGCGCAGGCGGAGGAGTCGGGCCTCCGCGTGCTCTACCGGGTCGGCCCGCCGTTCGTCCGGGCGCGCATCGGCCAGGCGGTGCGCCCACCCCTCACCGCAGGCGAGGTCTTCCCGAGCGGATCCGCCGCGGTCGACCGGACGCGCGGCGGCCTCGTCGTCGTCGGCTCGCACGTCGGCCTCACCTCGCGGCAGCTCGAGCGTCTCGCGGCGACCGGATCGCTCCGCGCGACCCTCGAGCTCGACGTCGACCGCGCCGTCGACCCCGAGCGGGCGCCCGCGCACCTCGCCGAGCTCGTCGAGCAGGCGGTCGCCGCCCTCGCGGACGGCGACGTCGCCGTGCACACCAGCCGCTCGCTCCGCCGCACCGACGACCCGCAGGAGAGCCTCGACCTCTCCCGGCGTGTCTCGGCCGCGGTCGTCGCCGTGGTGCAGGGCGTCCTCGCCCGCGTCCGCCCGCGCTTCGTCATCGCGAAGGGCGGCATCACCTCGAGCGACGTCGCCTCGAAGGGCCTCGGCATCCGCCGCGCGATCGTGCGGGGCCCGATGCTGCCCGGCCTGGTCTCGCTCTGGGAGCCGGTCGAGGGGCCGGCCGCAGGCATCCCCTACATCGTCTTCGCCGGCAACGTCGGCGACGACGAGTCGCTGGCGCAGGTCGCCGCGACGCTCCGCGCTCCCGCGCTCTGACCGCGCACCCTCATCCGCCCGATCCCCTGGAGGACCCCGTGACCACGCCCGACACCACACCCGCCTCCGCCTCGGACTACACCGTCGCCGTCCTCGGCCTCGGCGCCATGGGCCTGCCGATGGCGACCCGCCTGGCCGGCTCGCTGACCGTGCACGGCTTCGACGTCGCCGAGCCGCGCCTCGCGCTGGCCCGCGAGGCCGGCATCACCCCCTTCGGCTCGGCCCGCGAGGCGGTGGCCGGCGCCGACGCGACGCTGCTCGCCGTCCGCAACGGCGCCCAGCTGCGCGAGGTGCTCTTCGGCGGCGCCGACTCCGAGGGGATCGCGACCGCGCTGCGCGCCGGCTCCGTCGTGATCATGACCAGCACGGTCGGCATCACCGAGGTGACCGAGGTCGCGACAGCACTCGCCGAGCACGGGGTCGACCTGGTCGACGCCCCGCTCAGCGGCGGACCGGTGCGCGCGGGGGAGGGCGACCTCCTGATCGTCGTCGGCGCGACCCCTGCCGCGCGCGAGCAGGCGCGCCCCGTGCTGGATCTGCTCGCCTCGACCCTCAGCGTCATCGGCGACCGCCCGGGGGACGGCCAGGCCTTCAAGACCGTCAACCAGCTGCTCTGCGGCGTGCACATCGCCGCCGGGGCGGAGGCGCTCGCGCTGGCCGCGAAGCTCGGCCTCGACCCGGCGGCCACGCTCAAGACGCTCTCCGCCGGGGCCGCCGGCTCGTTCATGCTCGGCAACCGCGGGCCGCGGATGCTGCAGGCCGGCGACGAGGGCGGGGCCGAGGTGCTGAGCCGGCTCGACATCTTCGTCAAGGACCTCGGCATCGTCACCACGGCCGCGCGCGGCGCGGGTCTCGCCACCCCGGTCGCCGCGGCGGCCGAGCAGCTCTTCCTGCTCGGTGCGGCTCAGGGACTCGCGGCGGCGGACGACTCGGCGATCATCTCGGTGCTCGCGCCGCCCGCCTGATCGGGCCCGGAGCGCCTCAGCCTCAGCGGCTCAGAGCAGCGCCCACGTCTCGCGGAGGCGGTCGCGCCACCAGGCCAGCCGCTCCGGCGAGACCGCGTGGCGCAGCAGCAGCGCCTCCGACACCTCGACCCGCTCGACCGGGATCGCGCCGTCGACGGGCCGCAGCGGCCGCTCGGTCACGTCGGCGGCGAGCAGCGAGGCCGTGCCGAGCCCGCAGTCGTAGGGCAGCTCGGGCAGCGCCGCGGCGAGCGCCGCTCCCATCGCCAGCCCGACCGAGCTGTCGAGGGCGCTGGAGACCACCGCGGGCAGCCCCGCCTCGGCGACGAT
The DNA here is from genome assembly GCF_022815545.1 of Rathayibacter sp. VKM Ac-2928. NCBI lineage: Bacteria > Bacillati > Actinomycetota > Actinomycetes > Micrococcales > Microbacteriaceae > Rathayibacter > Rathayibacter sp. VKM Ac-2928. Next base: position 66,254 of record NZ_JALGRU010000003.1, on the reverse strand, counting down.
GTCGAGAGCCCGCCGTACCCCGCCGAGCGGCTGGGCCTTGACCACGAGCAGGTCGGCGGCACCGGCGCGCGCGACGGCGAGCGGATCCGCGGCCTTGCGCACGCTCTCGTCGGCGGCGACGGGGATGCCCATCCACTTCACCCGGCGGCGCAGATCGGCGAGCTCGTCGACGCTCGCGCACGGCTGCTCGACGTACTCGAGGTCGGCGGAGGCGAGCGCGTGCACCGCGTGCTCCGCCTCGTCGACGTTCCAGCCGCCGTTCGCATCCACGCGAATGCGCCCCTCCGGACCGAGCACCCGGCGCACCTCGGCGACCCGCGCCACGTCGTCGGCCAGGGTCTGCCCGCGCTCCGCGACCTTCACCTTGGCGGTGCGGCAGCCGTGGTAGCTCGCGAGGATCGCGGCGACCTCGCCGGCGTCCACCGCGGGCACGGTCGCGTTCACCGGGATGCGGTCGCGCAGCGGCGCGGGCTGCTCGTTCCAGCCGTAGTCGAGGGCGGCGCGCAGCCAGGCGGCCGACTCCGCGGGCCCGTACTCGAGGAACGGCGAGAACTCGGTCCAGCCCTCCGGGCCGCGGACCAGGGCGATCTCGCGGTGGTCGACTCCGCGGAAGCGCGTTCGCAACGGCAGCGCGACGACGCGGAGTCCGGCGTCGACCTCCTCGAGGGTGGGAAGGGAGGCGAGAGGGAGGGGGGCGGGCACGACATCGTCCATCCCGCCATCATCCTCCGCCGGGGGAGCGGGCCGGGACGGGCGGCGCTCAGCCCGCGTCGTCGAAGACCGCGGGCAGTCCGCCCTCGCCGCCCGCGCTGCTGAGCACGTGGCCGGTCGCGGCGTCGATGGTCAGCACGAGGTGGTCGAGCGTCAGCTCGATCACGCCGAAGGGCGCCGGGATCTCGCCGGTGTAGCCGACGAGCCAGAGCTCGTCGTCGGGGGAGAGGCCGGGAGGTGCGGCGACCTGCTGGCCGGACGCCTGCAGCGAGCCGCTCTCGCCGTAGACGGAGTCGGCGCTGACGCGGACGGCGCGCTCGCTGCCCGCGTCGACGCCGGGACCCTCGAGCGGGCGCACCACGGCGATGGCGGCCTCCGCGGAGTCGATCGGCGTGCCCGCCGGAGCGGGCAGTGCGTCGGCGGCCGGCGTGCTCCAGATCTCGACCCCCTCGGCGATCGGCACTCCCGCGGACGTCTCGGCACTCGGACCTGACCCGGTCGCGGCGCCCGCCTGCGGAGTCGTCTCCTCGACGGCGACCGTCTGCACCGTGGCCTCCGCCTCCCGAGCGCCTCCCGCTCCCGCGACCGACGCCAGCGCCGTCATCGCTCCCACGGCGATCACGCCGACCACCACTCCGAAGCCCGCTTCGATCCGGTTCACGACGCCTCCCACCGCGGTCGGTCGTCTCCGGCGCGCGGGGCCAGAGTGGCACACCGAGCGCCGCCTGCCCAGGGGGTCTCGGAGCGCGGGCGGGCCACCGCGCCCGTGCGAGACTGGCGTCGACGACGCTCGACCCCGGAGGGACGCGATGAGCCAGGTACCCGTGAGCCCGCCCCCGATGCCCCCCGCCACCCCGCCCGGCCTCCCCGGAGCGCACCGGCCGCTCGGCACCGGCGGCTGGATCGCCCTGGGCGCGAGCATCGTCGTCGGCGTCGTCTACACCGGCGTGCTCGGCACGCTGCTCGCTCTCGGCATCGGCACCGCCATCGACGCGACCGCCGACGCCCTGCCGACCGCGGCGCCCGGCTTCACCGACGAGCCGTTCGGCGAGGCGACCGAGGGCCCGGACGCCGGCGACCCGGCCGACCCGCTCTACGACTACCCCGGCTACCAGGACGGCGACGCCGCCTTCGTGCTCGCGCAGCCGTCGGCCGAGGCCGCGATCGCGCAGTCCGAGGCGGCCGTCGCGGCGATCGAGTCGACCGTCCTCGACGGCTGGACCTCGGCCGACGACGAGTACTACGAGCGCTCGGAGAACGGCTACGGCGGCCCGTCGCTCCTCTACGACTACATCTCGGCCACGAGCTACGCCGACGCCGACCTCGGCTCCGACGCCGCCAAGCAGGCGGTCGTCGACGTGTTCACCGCCGCGGTCGCGCCGCTCGGCTTCGACGCCGTCGACGTCGCCGACACCCCGGCCGAGTGGTCCGAGGTCGGCTACGAGTACGAGGGCGATCTGAGCGACGAGGAGGCGGGCGCCGCGCTCTGGGTCGTCACCGCGTACTCCACGGTGGAGGACGTGCCCGCGATCGAGATCGGCCTCGTCGATCTCGGCGCCGACAGCACGGGAGACGTCGAGCGGATGCTCGACGACGTCGGGCTGACGCCGCCGGACAGCGGCGCGTTCCTCGCCGGCTACGCCAACGCGATCCTCGAGGAGGGCGACCGCGCCGAGTTCACCGAGCGGATGCAGGCCTACGGCGGAGTCGCCGCCACCTGAGCCTCCGGTACCGGCAACCGGGTGACCTCGCAAGCCCGAGCCGACGACCCGCGTGCCGCCTAGCGTGAGGGCATGGCCCAACCCCGAGCGACCAGACCACTGCGCGACTACGCCGCGATCGGCGACGGTCGCACCGTCGCGCTGATCGCGAGCGACGGGAGCGTCGACTGGCTGCCCGTCCCCGACCTCGGGTCGACCCCCGCGTTCGCCGCGCTGATCGACGCCAAGACCGGCGGCTGCATCGAGCTCTCCCCGGAGGAGCCCGCGGAGACGACCCGCCGCTACCTGGGCGACACGAACGTGCTCGAGACCACCTTCACCACCGAGTCCGGCACCGTGACGGTGACCGACGCGCTGGTGACGGGCATCGCCGGGCGCCTGCCGTGGGCCGAGCTGGCGCGCCGGGTCGAGTGCACCGACGGCGAGGTCCGGATGCGCTGGGTCGTCCGCCCCGGGACCGGCCTCGGGACCTTCTCCCCGTGGATCCAGAACGCGGACGGCCGCTCGCTGATCCGGGCCGGCGACATCACCATCGGCGTCACCGGGAAGGACCACGGACCGGTCGACGAGTCGGCGCCCTCCGGCGCGGGCGACGAGCTCGCCGGCGGCTTCGTCGCGACCGCGGGCGGCGAGCGGCACGTCCTGGTCGTCTCGGCGACGCACGACGAGCCCCTGCACTTCCCGGTCGCGGTGAACGTCGACCGCGGGATCGACCGCACGCTCGCCAGCTGGCAGTCCTGGTCCGACGAGTTCTCCTACGACGGGCCCTGGGCCGGAGCGGTGCAGCGCAGCGCGCTCGCGCTGAAGCTGCTGATCTACTCGCCCACCGGCGCGATAGCGGCCGCCGCGACCACCTCGCTCCCGGAGTCGCCCAACGGCGGCAAGAACTGGGACTACCGCTTCGCCTGGGTGCGCGACGCCGCGTACACGGCGCACGCGCTGGTGCGCTTCGGCCTGCGCGAGGAGACGCATGCGGCGCTCTCCTGGCTCCTGCGCACGATCAAGGAGCACGGCCCCGATCTGCACATCTTCTACGGCCTCGACGGCTCGCTGCCGACCGAGCAGACCGAGTACGACGTCCCCGGCTACGCGGGCATCGGCCCGGTCCTCGCCGGCAACGGCGCGCAGAGCCAGCTGCAGCTCGGCGTCTTCGGCGACCTCTTCGACATCTGCCGCATCTACGTCGACGAGGGCAACGTCCTCGACATCGAGACCGGCCGGCTGCTCGCGCGGATCGCGGACACCACCTGCGACCTCTGGCGCAACCGCGACGCCGGGATGTGGGAGCTCGAGGAGGAGCAGCACTACACCTCCTCGAAGATGGGCTGCTGGCAGGCGCTCGACGCCGCCGTGCACCTCGCCGAGCTCGGGCAGGTGGCGGGCAGCCCGGACCGCTGGCGCTTCGAGCGCGATCGCATCCGCGACTGGATCGAGGAGAACTGCTGGTCCGAGGAGCTCGGCTCCTACGTGATGTACCCGGGCACCGAGGAGCTGGACGCCTCCGTCCTGCTGCACGCACCGAGCGGCTACGAGCGCGGCGAGCGGATGGTCTCGACGATCGACGCGCTGGTGAAGGAGCTGGGCCGCGGCGCCCTGCTGTTCCGCTACTCCGGCATGGAGGCGGAGGAGCACCCGTTCGTCGCCTGCTCGTTCTGGCTCGCCGGCGCGCTCGCCTGCGTCGGCCGGCACGACGAGGCGATCGCGCTGATGGACGAGCTGGTCGAGACGGTGCCGAACGACGTCGGCATCATGTCCGAGATGGTGGCCGTCGACGACCTCGCCTTCTGGGGCAACCTGCCGCAGGGCCTCAGTCATCTCGCGCTGATCAACGCCGCCATCACGATCGAGGAGCTGGCGCCGGAGAAGATCGGCGAGCGCTGACGGCGGCATTCGAGCCGCCGACGATCGACGCGGCGCACCGCTAGACCCGGCGACGGGTTCGCGCAACCCGGTTGAGGGGCTCCCGCCGCGGCGCGTAGACCGGACTCATCACCCCGGACCGCCCTGCGCGGCGTGCCCGGGAGCGGCAGGAAGGAAGACCAGATGGACCTCGGCATCTCCGGGCGCACCGCCCTCGTCACCGGCGGCGACTCCGGCATCGGCTGGCACACCGCCCAGCTCCTGCTCGCGGAGGGCGTCACCGTCGTCCTGAGCGACAAGGACCAGGGGAAGCTCGACGAGGCGGCCGCCCGCCTCGGCGCGGCGGACGGGACGCTGCACGCCTTCGCCGCCGACGTCACCAGCGTCTCCGAGCTCGCCGCCCTGCACGAGCGGACGGCCGAGGCCGTCGGCGAGATCGACATCCTCGTGCAGTGCGCGGGCGTCACCGGCGCCCAGGGCCTCTTCCACGAGATCGACGACGAGGGCTGGACCAGCACGCTCGAGACCGACCTGCTCGGCCCCGTCCGCCTCGTCCGCGAGTTCCTGCCCGACCTGCGCTCCGGAGGCTGGGGCCGCCTCGTGCTCACCGCCTCCGAGGACGCGGTGCAGCCCTACGACGACGAGCTGCCCTACTGCGCGGCGAAGGCGGGCGTGCTGGCGCTCGCCAAGGGGCTCTCCCGCTCCTACGCCCTCGAGGGCCTGCTCGTGAACGCGGTGTCGCCGGCCTTCATCCACACGCCGATGACCGACGCGATGATGGACAAGCGCGCCGACGAGAACGGCACCTCGAAGGAGGAGGCGATCTCGTCCTTCCTCGACGAGGAGCGGCCCTACATGGAGCTGAAGCGACGGGGCCGGCCCGAGGAGGTCGCCGCGGTCATCGCGTTCCTCTGCTCGGAGCGCGCCTCGTTCGTGAACGGCTCGAACTACCGGGTCGACTCGGGCTCGGTCGCGACGATCTAGCCCCGGGCCCCCGGCCCCCGCAGTCCCGGCGCCGTCCAGGTCGCGCACCCCGCGCGTCCGGGCGACGTCCAGCCGAAAGAGTCACAATCGAAGTCGGGTTTTCCGCATCCCGGCACTGTCAGAGAAAGGAACGGTCCATGACCACCACCCTCGAACGCCACGTCGAAGCCCCCGCGGGCTCCGGAGCGAAGACCAGCCGCCGCCAGAACGCCGAGAAGGGCTTCAAGGCCTCCAAGGAGCTGCTCGACAGCCTCCAGATCGTCCTCGTCGACCTGATCGAGCTGCACGTCCAGGGCAAGCAGGCGCACTGGAACGTCGTCGGCAAGAACTTCCGCGACCTCCACCTCCAGCTCGACGAGATCATCGAGGCCGCGCGCGAGTTCAGCGACGACATCGCCGAGCGCATGCGCGCCCTGCACGGCATCCCGGACGGCCGCAGCGACACCGTCGCGGCGACCACGACGCTCCCGGAGTACCCGCACGGCGAGATCGACACCGCCGAGACCGTCGACCTCATCACCGTCCGCCTCGAGAACACCGCCGCCACCATGCGCGAGGTGCACGACCAGGTGGACGACGAGGACCCGACGAGCGCCGACCTCCTGCACGCGATCATCCAGAGCCTCGAGCAGTACGCCTGGATGGTGTCGGCCGAGAACCGCACCACCTCCGCCGCGAAGTAGCACCACCGCACCACCCGTCGAGGGACCCCGCCACCGCGGGGTCCCTCTTCGCATACCACGAGCCGCCTGCGCCGGCGTCGCCTGTGGTCGACTCGGCTCCGCCGCGCCGCCTGTTCTCCCAGCGCCTGCGGCGCGAACAGGGCTCCCCTCCCCATGCGCGTCGGGATCCCCGTCATCCGCAGTGCTGGTGCCATGGGTCTCGATACGCCCTCCGGGCTGCTCGACCAGCATGCAGAGGCGAGCGAGTGGACGCGCAACGGGGTCTGGTGGACGGACGCAGCCCGGTTCGGGTCCATTCGTCGAGATCCGTGCTGTCGAGTGGTCTCGGGCAGGGCCCTGCTCGGCGCACGAGGCCCATTGCGGGTCCGTTCGCGGAGCGGACCTGATCGAGCAGCCCGCGCGCAGGGCGCATCGATCGCCTGCTGATCGAGCAGTCCGCGGAGCGGGCGTCTCGAACGGTGAAGCCGCCTCGCGTCTCCCTGATGAGGGAAAGGACCCGGCTGCGCCGCGTCATGGTGGTCGAGTAGCCCCGCAGGGGCGTATCGAGACCGGCTGTCATCAGCAGGGCCGGTCTGCAGACTCGTCCTTCTTGCGCTGGTGGATCTCGATACGCCCGTTGCGCGGGCTACTCGATCAGCATGGTTTTCCCGGTACGGACAAGGTGATCTCTCCTGGGAGATACCCGTCGTCCGCAGTGCTGGTTCCGGGGGTCTCGATACACCCCGCGGGCACCTCGACCGGCGCGGTGCAGCGGCCCCGATCCCGCCCCCAGCCCCCGACAGTAGGGTCGAGGCCATGAGCACGCAGGTTTCCGAGCTGTTCGACGCGCGCCGCTGGGCGCCGGTCGACGGGTTCGACGGTCTCGAGGACATCACCTACCACCACGACCGGTCCGGCCGCATCGCCCGGGTCGCGTTCGACCGGCCGGAGGTGCGCAACGCCTTCCGCCCGCGCACGGTCGACGAGCTGTTCCGCGCACTCGAGGACGCGCGGACGAACCCGCGCATCGGCGTCGTCATCCTCACCGGCAACGGCCCCAGCCCGCGCGACGGCGGCTGGGCGTTCTGCTCGGGCGGCGACCAGCGCATCCGCGGCCGCGACGGCTACCGCTACTCGGACGGCGAGACCGCCGAGGGCATCGACTCGGCGCGCAACGGCCGCCTGCACATCCTCGAGGTGCAGCGGCTGATCCGCTTCATGCCCAAGGTCGTCATCGCCGCCGTCCCCGGCTGGGCGGCCGGCGGCGGGCACTCGCTGCACGTGGTCTGCGACCTGACGATCGCCTCCGAGGAGCACGGTCGCTTCAAGCAGACCGACGCCGACGTCGGCTCGTTCGACGCCGGCTACGGCTCCGCCTACTTCGCCCGCCAGATCGGCCAGAAGAACGCCCGCGAGGTGTTCTTCCTCGCCCGCGAGTACTCTGCGCAGCGCGCCTACGAGATGGGTGCCGTGAACGCGGTCGTCCCGCACGCCGAGCTCGAGGCGACCGCCCTCGAGTGGGCCGAGACGATCCTGACCAAGTCGCCCACCGCGATCCGGATGCTGAAGTACGCCTTCAACGCGGTCGACGACGGCCTCGTCGGCCAGCAGCTCTTCGCCGGCGAGACCACCCGCCTCGCCTACGGCACCGATGAGGCCGTCGAGGGGCGCGACTCCTTCCTCGAGAAGCGGGCGCCCGACTGGTCGCCCTTCCCGTGGCAGTTCTGACGGTGGCGGCTGGGACCGGGTCATCGCGTTCCGGGGCGGAGCGGCGATGACCCGCCCGCTCGCCTCCGTCGACGCGGCGCCGGAGAAGGTGCTCATCGCCCTCCGCGCGGCGCTCGACGGCAGCGGTCCCGCGGTGCGGATCGCCGCTCCGGGAGTGGAGTCGGACCCGGAGGCGGACGCGTCCGTCCCGCAGCGCGTCGCCGTGGTCGTCGAGACCTCCGGCTCGTCCGGCCCGCCCAAGCGCGTCGCGCTCGCCACCTCGGCGCTGCTGACCAGCGCCTCCGCCACCCTCGCCGAGCTCGGCGGTCCCGGCCGCTGGCTGCTCTGCCTGCCGACGCACTACGTGGCGGGAGTGCAGGTGCTGGTCCGCTCGCTGACCGCCGACGCCGACCCGGTCGTGCTGCCGGCCGGCGGCTTCGACGCCGCCGCCTTCCTCGCCCTCGCCCGGACGATGCCCGCGGGGGAGCGGCGCTACTCGTCGCTGGTCCCCGTGCAGCTCGCCCGGCTGCTCGACCTCGCGGAGAGCGTGCCCGCCGAGGCCGCGGTCCTCGCCTCCTTCGACGCGCTGCTGATCGGCGGCCAGTCGACCCCGCAGACGCTGCGCGACCGGGCCGCCGCGCTCGGCGTGCGCATCCGGCTCACCTACGGCTCGAGCGAGACCGCCGGCGGCTGCGTCTACGACGGCGTCCCGCTGCGCGACGTCCGGATGCGCGTGGTCGACGGCCAGGTCCTCCTCGGCGGCCCGACCCTCGCGGAGGGCTACCTGGACGCGGACGGCGGCCTCGACGCGGAGCGCAGCGCCGCCGCCTTCGTCTCGCTCGACGGCGAGCGCTGGTACCGCACCGGCGACGCCGGCGTCGTCGAGGACGGCCGCCTGAGCGTCACCGGCCGCCTCGACCGGGTGATCGTCTCGGGCGGGGAGAAGGTCTCGCTGGACGCGGTCGAGCGAGTGCTGCGCGACGGGCTCCTGCCCGACGCGGTCGTGGTGCGCCGCTCGGACGCGCAGTGGGGCGAGGTGCCGGTCGTCGCGACGACCGCGTCGGACGCCGACCTGGCGCGGGTGCGCTCCGAGGTGGTCGAGCGGCTCGGCCGTGCGGCCGGCCCGGCGGCGGTCCTGGCCCTCGCGGAGATCCCGCTGCTCGCCTCGGGGAAGCCCGACCGCCGCACCCTCGAGAGCCTCGCGGCGGAGGGAGCGGTCTGAGGACAGGCCCGGACGGGGGCGGAGAACGACGCGTCGCCCGGCGGCCGACGGCCCGGGACGGGCAGGGACCACTCGGTAGGATTCCCTCCGTGTCGAGTTCGAGTCGCAAGAAGAAGCCGTCGGCGAAGCCCCGGAGCGGTCGCCCCGGCGGCGACCCCCGCCGCGTCGTCGTGCAGCCCGCCGGCCCGCGCGAGTGGATCGCCGGAGCCCGGCTGCGGACCCTCCCGCTCGCGATCGCCCCCGTCCTGATCGGCACCGGAGCGACGCAGGTCACGGACGAGGGCTGGCACTGGGTGCGCGCCCTGCTCTGCCTCGTCGTCTCGCTCGCCCTGCAGATCGGCGTGAACTACGCCAACGACTACTCCGACGGCATCCGCGGCACGGACGCGAACCGCGTCGGCCCCTCGCGGCTCACCGGGTCGGGTGCCGCCAAGCCGCGCGCGGTGCTCACGGTCGCGCTGGTCTTCTTCGGGATCGCGGGCGTCGCAGGCCTCGTGCTGACCTTCCTGTCCGGCTTCTGGTGGTTCCTGATCATCGGCGCCGCCGCGATCGCCGCTGCCTGGTTCTACACCGGCGGCCGGCGCCCCTACGGCTACCTCGGCCTCGGCGAGCTCTTCGTCTTCGTCTTCTTCGGACTCGTCGCCACCGTCGGCACGACGTTCGTGCAGATCGGCCGCGCGAACCAGGAGTCCTGGCTCGGTGCCGTCGCCGCGGGCCTGTTCGCCTGCGCCGTGCTGATGGTCAACAACATCCGCGACATCCCGACGGACCGGCTCTCCGGCAAGCGGACCCTCGCGGTCGTCGTCGGCCCGACCATCGCGCGGGCGATGTACAGCGCCTTCGTGCTGGTGCCGTTCGGGATCGCGGTCGTGCTGGCGCTGTTCTACCCGCTCGCCTGGCTGACGCTCTTCGTCCTGCTGGCGGTCCTGCCGGCCATCCTCATCACCCTGACCGCGCGCACGGCGAAGGAGCTCATCCTCGCCCTGCAGCTGACCAGCCTGAGCGGCCTCGCCTACGCCGCGATCCTCGGCGCGGCCCTCGCCTTCTGACCGCGTGGTGCGCGTCCCGCGCGCCTCATGCTGGTCGAGTAGCCCCGCAGGGGCGTATCGAGACCCTCCGTCACCGAGACGCTGAGTCTGCAGACCACCGTGCCGACGGTGGTGGATCTCGATACGCGCGCCGCGCGCGCTACTCGATCAGCATGTGGGGTGCGCCCGCTGCGCGAGGGACGCCTCTTCCTTGCTGGTCGAGTAGCCCCGCAGGGGCGTATCGAGACCCACCGTCACCGAGCGGCGGGGCGAGCAGGCCGATCTCGCGGCGGGGTCAGGCGCCCGGGCGGCCGTCGCGGGCCGCGTCGACCGCGGCGTCCTCGATGTCGTCGTCGGTGGGCGTGCGCGGGACGTCCTTGCGGCGCTCGTAGATGGCCTCGGCGATCCGCTCGCGGGGCTTGCGCAGCACGATGTAGGAGAGCGACATGCTCGCGATGGCGGCGACGAAGCCGGCGGTCACCGCCGCCGTCAGCTCGGAGTCGACGAAGGAGCGCGCCGGCAGGTACACCAGCACGAAGACGCCGGCGAACATGGCCAGACGCAGGAGCGAGTAGACGACGACCGCGCGGCTCAGTTTCACCGGGCAAGTGTACGTCGGCCCCTGCATGCGCGTCCGTGAGCACCCCGGGAGCTCCCTGTCCAGCATCCGTGCGCCCGGATCCTTCGAGGACCCCGGACGTACACTGGACAGCATGATCCGCCTGTTCATCGGCCTGCTCGTGGCCCTCGCCGTCTTCACGGTCTACACCGTGATCGACGTCGCCCTGAGCAATCGCCACTCGGTGCGCGCGATCCCCAAGTGGTCGTGGGTCCTCGTGGTCCTCCTGCTGCCGATCATCGGCGCGGGCCTCTGGTTCTGGATCGGCCGCCCTCGCAAGCAGCGCTCCGAGGGCCGCCGTTTCACGGCTCCGGACGACGACCCCGACTTCCTCGGCACCCTCCGCCGCGAGCGCGATCCGGAGAAGGAGCGCGAGCAGGCCGAGCGCATCGCCCAGCTCGAGCGCGACCTCGCCGATCTCGACGACTCCGGCGAGTCGGACGGCACCGGCCGTCGGGATGCCTGACGCGGCTCCGGTCGCCCCCTCCACCCGTTTCGCGGTCGACCTCCTCACCCGCTTCGTCGCGCTCGGCGTCCGCGACGTCGTCGTCTCACCCGGCTCCCGCTCCCAGGCACTCGCGCTCGTCGCGGCCGAGCTCGAGACCCGCGGCCGCATCCGGCTGCACGTCCGGATCGACGAGCGCTCCGCCGGATTCCTCGCCCTCGGCCTCGCACTCGAGACCGGTTCGCCCGCCGTCCTGATCACGACCTCCGGTACCGCGACCGCCAACCTGCACCCCGCCGTGCTCGAGGCCGACGCGTCGGACGTGCCGTTGATCGTGCTCACGGCCGACCGCCCCGGCGAGCTGCGCGGCATCCGCTCCAATCAGACCACCGACCAGGTCGAGCTGTTCGGCCGCGCCGTCCGCCTCTTCGAGGACGTCGCGGCCCCCGACGCGCAGACGCCGGCGGAGTCGGCCTGCGCCCTCGCCGACCGCGCGCACGCCGCGGCATCCCGCCCGGGCGGCCCCGTGCACCTCAACCTGGCCTTCCGCGACCCGCTGTCCTCCCGCCTGCCCGCCTTCGACGTGCCCGAGCCCGGATCCGCCGCACCGGCCCCGGACGAGGCCGCGGTCGCCCCGGAGACGATCGCCGCCGGCCCGCTCGAGCCCCTCACCGTCGTCATCGCCGGCGACAAGGCCGGGGCCGAGGCCGAGGCGCTCGCCCGCGCCGGCGACTGGCCGCTGCTCGCCGAGGTCTCCTCCGGGGCCCGCTTCGGTCCGCAGCTCGTCGTCGCCTGGCGACGCCTCCTCGCCGAGCCCGGGTTCGGCGGCCGCGTCCGCCGGGCGATCGTCCTCGGCCACCCGACCCTCTCCCGCGAGGTCCCGGAGCTGCTGCGCCGCGAGGACGTCGAGGTGATCGTCGTGGACCGCGGTCGCCGCGAGTTCTACAACCCCGGCCGCCGTGCGCGCAGCGTCCGCGCCCTCGCCGTCGTCCGTCCCGAGGACTCGCCGCGGCCCGAGCGGTCGGAGCGCGCCTGGGCCGGCTCCTGGGTGTCGGCGAGCCGCGCGCTCGTGGCCGACGCCGACCCCGACGCGATCCCCGAGGCGCCCGACGGCGGCTCGATGTCGATCGAGGACCGCCGGGGCTACGCTCGGAACGCCCTGACAGCGATCCGCGCGCCGCTCACCCGCGAGTTCGTCGTCGCCGCGGTCTGGCGCGTCACCTGGCCGCACGACCGCCTGCTCTTCGGTGCCTCCCGCCTCATCCGCGTCGCGGACGGCTCGCTGCCCGGCAAGCGGATCACCGTGCACTCCAACCGCGGGCTCGCCGGCATCGACGGCACGGTCTCGACCGCTCTCGGCATCGCCGTCGCCTCGCAGTCCGCCGATGCGGGCTCGGGCGGCGCCACCCGCGTCGTCCTCGGCGACCTCACGCTCCTGCACGAGGCGGGCGGACTGCTGCTCGCCCCGGGCGAGCGCCGGCCCCGGGTGCAGCTGGTCGTGGTGAACGACGGCGGCGGCACCATATTCGACGGCCTCGAGGTCGCCACCAGCTCGGCGCCCGACGCCTTCGACCGCGTGCAGTTCACGCCGCAGACCGTCGACATCGCGTCCCTGGCGACGGCCTACGGCTGGTCGCACCGCCTCGTCGCCACCCGCGGCGAGCTGGAGCAGGCGCTCACCTCGCCGGGCGAGGGACCGGGCATCGTCGAGATCGTGCTCGAGCGCTGATCTCCCGCCCCGGCGGCCGCGGCCGTCAGCTCAGGGCGTCGAGGATCGGCCGGAACTTCATGCCCGTCTCCGCGAGCTCGGTGGCGGGGTCGCTGTCCGCGACGATGCCCGCACCGGCCCACGCGGTGACCGCGCCGTCGGGGGTGACCTGCGCGCTGCGCAGCCCCACGGCCCACTCGCCGTCGCCGTTGCCGTCGATCCAGCCCACCGGACCGGCGTAGCGGCCGCGGTCGAACGGCTCGAGCTCCTCCAGCAGGGCGAGCGCCCGGTCGGTCGGCGTGCCGGCGACGGCGGCGGTCGGGTGCAGGGCGTCGACGAGGTCGAGCGCGGTCGAGGCGTCGTCGAGCGTCCCGCGGACGTCGGTCGCGAGGTGCCACAGGTTCGGCAGCTTCAGAGCGAAGGGCTCCGGAGTGGTCGTGAGCGCACCGGTGTGCGGCCGGAGCTCGCGCAGCAGGCTGGCGATGGCGAACGCGTGCTCGGAGCGGTCCTTCGGGCTCGCGAGGAGGGCGCGCACGATCGCGGCGTCCTCCTCCGCGTCGCCGCCGCGCGCGCTGGTGCCGGCGAGGACGCGCGCGGTGACCGCGCCCTGGTCGACCCCCACGAGCGTCTCGGGACTCGCGCCGAGGAAGCCGTCGACCGCGAAGGTCCAGCAGTCCGGGTAGCCGTTCGCGAGATCGCGGAGCAGCCGACGGCGGTCGGCGTCCCGGGGGAGCCGTCCCTGCAGGTCCCGGGCGAGGACGACCTTCTCGAGGGCGCCCGAGCGGATCGAGCCGACGGCCGACGCGACCGCGGCTCGATACGCGTCCGGCGTCATCGCGCCGGGGAGGAGGGGGAGGCGGAACTCGTCGCCGAAGGGCAGCGGAGCGCGGACCGCCGTCGAGCCGGCCGTCTCGTCGGCCGTCCGGATGCGGGTCACCCACGACCGCCCGCCCCGCGAGCCGATGACCACGCGAGGGACGATCAGGACGCTCGTCGCGCTCGACCGGCTGGAGAAGGCGAAGGCCCCGAAGGCCACCAGTCCCGTGCCCGGGGCGCCGAGCGGATTCGCGACGACGGCCGCAGCCGACAGTTCGCGCCACGCGGCGGAGGCCTCGCGGATGCGATCCGGGCCGGAGAACTCCAGCCGCAGCGCCTCGCCGAGCCCGGCCAGTCCTGCGCCGCCGCGCTGCCAGAGCAGCGGCTGCCGCGGATCGACGCGGGTGATCAGCTCGTGCGGACCGTCGAGCGGTGTCGTCTCGGCGTGGAGGGGAGGAGCTCCGGCCCCGGTCGATGTCACTGCTCCACAGTACGCCCGCGTCGGAAAGCGAGACGTTGTGCGCCGGGACCACCCTCGCCCGGGGGTCCGCTGCTACGGTTTCCTCGTCCGGGGCCGCCGCAGCTAGGCGGAGCAAGGCGGCCCCGGCACCTCCGCCCCGTCCCGCTCCCTCCGCGCGGCTCCGCCGGTCCGGCGCCGGTCGCCTGAGCGGATGTGCAAGGGCAGTGGATGCACAGCCGCCACTCCGCTCCTCGCCCTAGACTCGTTGATCGTGACAAAGGCAGACCTCACCAAGCGGCCCGACGAGGTCGCTGCCATGTTCGACACGGTGGCGCCCGCCTACGACCTGACGAACACCGTCCTGTCCGTCGGCAACGACCACCTCTGGCGGATCGCCACGACCCGCGCCGTCAACCCGGCACCGGGCGAGCGGATCCTCGACGTCGCGGCCGGCACCGGCACCTCGAGCGCCTCGCTGGCGCGCTCCGGAGCGCAGGTCGTCGCCGCGGACTTCTCCCGCGGGATGATCTCGGTCGGCCGCCGCCGGCACGCCGAGAACGAGCTCATCGAGTTCGTCCTCGCCGACGCGATGAAGCTCCCCTTCGAGGACGACTCCTTCGACGCCGTCACCATCTCCTTCGGCCTGCGCAACGTCTCCGAGCCGCGGACGGCGCTCGCCGAGTTCTTCCGCGTCGTCAAGCCCGGCGGCCGCGTTGTGATCTGCGAGTTCTCGACCCCGCCGCTCAAGCCGCTCGCCGTCGCCTACGACTTCTACCTGACGAAGGTCATGCCCGTGATCGTCGGCCTCGCCTCCTCCAACGACCCGGCCTACGACTACCTCGGCGACTCCATCCGCGCCTGGCCCGAGCAGAAGGTCGTCGCGGGCTGGCTCCGTGCCGCCGGCTTCGAGCGCGTCGCCTACCGCGACCTCACCGCCGGGATCGTGGCCCTGCACCGCGGGATCAAGCCGATCGCGGTGACCTGATGCGCGCCCAGGGGCCTGCCGGGCCGAGACGTTAGGGTTTGAGTGTGAACGCCAGTGCGCCCGTCGCCCGCCGCAGTCCGTCTCTGACGGCGCAGCTCGGCCTCTCCGAGCGCATCTTCTCGACCGCTCCGGACCGCGCTCTCGCGCGCGCGATCGACGACGGGCTCGAGCGGGTCGAGGCCGGCATGGTCCAGCAGCTGTCCTTCGCGGACGCGGTCGCCGACGTCTCGACGCGCTACCTGCTCGAGGCCGGCGGCAAACGGGTGCGGCCGATGCTCACCCTGCTCACCGCGCAGCTCGGCCGGGGCAACACCCCCGAGGTGCTCAGCGCCGCGCAGGCCATCGAGATCACGCACCTCGGCTCGCTCTACCACGACGACGTCATGGACGAGGCGGAGAAGCGCCGAGGCGTTCCTTCGGCGCAGACCGTCTGGGGCAACAACGTCGCCATCCTCACCGGCGACCTGCTCTTCGCCCGGGCGAACCAGCTGATGACCGAGCTCGGTGAGCGCGCGATCCGGCTGCAGACCGACACCTTCGAGCGCCTCGTGCTCGGCCAGCTGCACGAGACCGTCGGCCCGAGCGCCGGCGAGGACCCGGTCGAGCACTACCTCGGCGTCCTGGCCGACAAGACCGGCTCGCTGATCGCCGCCGCCGCCCGCACCGGCGTCGTCTTCTCGGAGGCGCCCGCGCCCTTCGAGGAGGCGGTGCGCGTCTTCGGCGAGAAGATCGGCGTCGCCTTCCAGATCGTCGACGACGTGATCGACCTCTCGCCGCAGCCGGAGGAGACCGGCAAGAACCCGGGCACCGACATCCGCGCCGGCGTCTCGACGCTGCCGATCCTGCGCCTGCGGGAGCGCGCCGCGACCGACCGCGACGCGGCCGTGCTGCTCGCCCGGATCGAGAGCTACGTCAGCCGCACGAACGACGCGATCGCGCACACCGACGAGCAGAGCGCCGACATCTCCGACGCCATCGCGCAGCTGCGCGACCACCCCGTGACGGCGCAGACCCTCGCCGAGGCCCACGCCTGGGCCGATGAGGCCGTCGACGCCCTCGCCCCGCTGCCCGACGGGCCGGTCCGCAAGGCGCTCACGCGCTTCGCCGACACGGTCGTCGACCGCAACGGCTGACCGAATCGTCGCGGCGCGCATTCGAGCGCCGCAGGAATGAGTCCGGAGACGCGCCTCGGCGCCCCGGCAGGAGGAATGCAATGACCAAGCTCAGGCTGGCCATCGTCGGCGCGGGTCCCGCGGGCATCTACGCCGCCGACCTCATGATCAAGGCCGAGAAGAAGTACGACGTCTCGATCGATCTGTTCGAGCACCTGCCGGCGCCCTACGGACTCGTCCGCTACGGCGTCGCCCCCGACCACCCGCGGATCAAGGGCATCATCACGGCGCTCCGCGAGGTGCTCGACCGCGGCGACATCCGCATCTTCGGCAACGTGCACTTCGGCACCGACATCACGCTCGAGGACCTCAAGCGGCACTACAACGCCGTCATCTTCTCGACCGGCGCGATCCGCGACGCTCCGCTCGACGTCCCCGGCGTCGAGCTGGAGGGCTCCTACGGCGCCGCCGACTTCGTCAGCTGGTTCGACGGGCACCCCGACGTGCCGCGCACCTGGCCGCTCGAGGCCTCGTCCGTCGCCGTGATCGGCAACGGCAACGTCGCGCTCGACGTCTCGCGGATGCTCGCGAAGCACGCCGAGGACCTCCTGCCCACCGAGGTGCCGCCGAACGTCTACGACGCGCTGGCCGCCTCGCCCGTCACCGACGTGCACGTCTTCGGCCGCCGCGGACCGGCGCAGGTCAAGTTCACCCCGCTCGAGCTGCGCGAGCTCGGCGAGCTGCGCGACGTCGACATGGTCGTCGCCGACGAGGACTTCGTGCTCGACGCCGCCTCGCAGGCCGCCATCGAGACGAACAAGCAGGTCATGGTGATCAACCGGGTGCTGAACCAGTGGCGCACCCGTGAGGTCGGCTCCGCCTCGCGCCGCCTGCACCTGCACTTCTGGGCCAAGCCGCTCGAGCTCGTCGACGACGGCACCGGCCGCGTCTCGGCCATCCGCTACGAGCGCACCGAGCCCGACGGCGAGGGCGGCACGCGCGGCACCGGCGAGATCCGCGAGATCGCGGTCCAGGCCGTCTACCGCGCCGTCGGCTACTTCGGCTCCCCGCTGGACGGCCTGCCGTTCGACGAGATGCGCGGCGTCATTCCGAACCGCGAGGGCCAGGTGCTGGACGACGACGACGAGCCGGTGCACGGCGTGTACGCCACCGGCTGGATCAAGCGCGGACCGGTCGGCCTGATCGGGCACACCAAGTCGGACGCGATGGAGACCGTCGGGCACGTGCTCAACGATCAGGCGTCCTGGTGGACCCCGGCGCACCCCGAGGAGTCGGCGGTCGTCACCCTGCTCGAGGAGCGCGGCGTCGCCTACACCGACCTCGACGGCTGGCACCGCCTCGACGAGCACGAGCAGGCGCTCGGCGCTCCGCAGGGCCGCGTCCGCGTGAAGGTCGTCCCGCGCGAGGACATGATCTCGATCTCGCGCGGCGAGACCGTCTCGAGCTGAGGCGCGTCCGTCGGAAGGGCCCTCGGAGCGATCCGGGGGCCCTTCGGCGTCTCCCGGATGTCGGAGGGCTCCCCTAGGATTCGGGCACCGCTGACGGACGGAGACCGCATGACCCCCTCGACCCTCGGAGAGGCGGGGCCGCGCGACGCGGGTCCGCACGACGTCATCCGGGTGCGCGGCGCCCGGCAGAACAACCTGCGCGGCGTCGACGTCGACATCCCGAAGCGCCGGATCACGGTGTTCACCGGCGTCTCGGGCTCCGGCAAGTCCTCGCTGGTCTTCGGGACGATCGCGGCCGAGTCGCAGCGGCTGATCAACGAGACCTACTCGGCGTTCCTGCAGCAGTTCATGGGCTCGCCGGCCCGGCCGGACGTCGAGTCTCTCGACGGGCTGTCGGCGACGATCGTCGTCGATCAGGAGCGGATGGGCGCGAACGGCCGCTCCACCGTCGGCACCGCGACCGACGCCTACACGATGCTCCGCATCCTCTTCAGCCGGATCGGCGATCCGCACGTCGGCACCAGCGGGGCGTTCTCGTTCAACCTGCCCGAGGGCATGTGCCCGCGCTGCGAGGGCACTGGCCGCGTCTCCGACATCGACCTCGACGCGCTGCTCGACCGCTCGAAGTCGCTCGAGGGCGGAGCGCTCGACGCGATCCCGAACTTCGTCGTCGGCGGCTGGTACTGGAAGAGCCTCGCCGAATCGGGGCTCTATCCCGCCGACGTGCCGATCGCCGATTTCACTCCTCAGCAGCTCGACGACTTCCTGTACAAGCCGGCCGTCAAGATGCCGATCGCCGGCATCAACATGACCTACGAGGGTCTCGTGGTCAAGGTGACCCGCCTGTACCTCGCGAAGGAGGCGGCTCAGCCGCACATCCGGGCCTTCGCCGAGCGGGTGGCCGCCTTCGGCCCCTGCTCGGAGTGCGGGGGAGCGCGGCTCACCCGCGCGGCCCTGGGTTCGCTGATCGCGGGCCGGAACATCGCCGAGTGCTCGTCGATGCAGGCGACCGATCTCGCGGAGTGGCTGCGCGGGGTGCGCGACCCCTCCGTCGCCCCGATCGTCGAGGCGCTGCTGGGCACGCTGGACGCGCTGGTGCAGGTCGGGCTCGGCTACCTCTCGCTCGACCGCGAGTCCGGGACGCTCTCCGGCGGCGAGGCGCAGCGGGTGAAGATGGTGCGGCACCTGGGGTCGAGCCTCACCGACATCACCTACGTCTTCGACGAGCCCACCGCCGGACTGCACCCGCACGACGTCTCGCGGGTGATCGAGCTGCTGCGGCGGCTCCGCGACAAGGGCAACACGGTGCTCGTCGTCGAGCACAAGCCGGAGATCATCGCCGTGGCCGACCACGTCATCGACCTCGGGCCGCGAGCCGGCTCGCACGGCGGCGAGATCCGCTTCGAGGGCTCGGTCGAGGCGCTGCGCGACTCCGACACCCTCACCGGGCGCCACCTCGACCACCGGGTGCCGCTCAAGAGCGAGGTGCGGCGGCCCACGGGCGTCGCCGAGATCCGCGGCGCGTCCACGCACAACCTGCGCGGCGTCGACGTCGACGTGCCGCTCGGGGTGCTCACCGTCGTCACCGGCGTCGCCGGGTCGGGCAAGTCCTCGCTGATCCACGGCTCTCTGGCGAAGCGGCCGGGGGTGATCGTCGCCGACCAGTCGCCGATCCGCGGCTCGCGGCGCAGCAACCCCGCCACCTACACCGGCGTGCTCGATGCGATCCGCACCGCCTTCGCGAAGGAGAACGGCGTCAAGGCGGCCCTGTTCAGTGCGAACTCCGCGGGCGCCTGCCCGGTCTGCAAGGGCGCGGGGCTGATCTTCACGGAGCTCGGCCCGGCCGCGACCGTCTCGTCGATCTGCGAGGAGTGCGAGGGCAAGCGGTTCACCGCGGAGGTGCTCGACTACCGGCTGCGCGGGAAGAACATCCACGAGGTGCTCTCGATGCCCATCGTCGAGGCGGCCGAGTTCTTCGGATCCGGGCCGGCGCACACGATCCTGGCCCGGCTCGTGGACGTGGGGCTCGGCTACCTCACCCTCGGGCAGCCGCTGAACACGCTGTCCGGCGGCGAGCGGCAGCGGCTGAAGCTCGCGATCAACATGGCCTCGAAGGGCTCGGTCTACATCCTCGACGAGCCGACGACCGGCCTGCACCTGGCCGACGTCGACAACCTGCTCGGCCTGCTCGACCGCCTCGTCGACTCCGGCTCCTCGGTGATCGTGATCGAGCACCACCAGGCGCTGATGGCGCACGCCGACTGGATCATCGACGTCGGCCCCGGGGCGGGGCACGACGGCGGGTCGATCGTCTTCGAGGGGACGCCGGCCGACCTCGTCGCCGGTGCGCAGACCCGCACCGCCGACGCGCTGCGGGCGTACACGGCCTGACCGCGAAACGGTAGTCCAGAGGCGAGGGGACGTCTGTGCTGATCGAGCAGCCCGCGAAGCGGGCGTCTCGAGATCGACCAGCGTCAGAGCAGGAGGCTGCAGACCTGCCGTGCTGAGGACGGCGGGTCTCGATACGCCCCTGCGGGGCTACTCGACCAGCATGAAACGCAGGGTGGTCGAGTAGCCGCGGAGCGGCGTATCGAGACCCGCGCTCGTCGAGGGCTGCTCGGTCAGCGCGAGAAGGGGCCGCTCAGGGCCGCCCACTGCAGCAGCATGATCGTCTTCGCGTCGATGATCTGGACGCCGATCTGCGCGAGGGCCTCGTCGAAGGACAGCTCGACGAGCTCGGTGTCCTCGCCCTCGTCCGCGAGCCCGGCGTAGACGCCGTCGCTCGAGCCGGCGCGGTAGGGGCCGGCGTAGAAGTGCAGCGTCTCGGTGATCGAGCCGGGGCTCATGAACGCGTCGAAGACGTGCTCGAGCCGGCCGACCTCGAGGCCGGTCTCCTCCGACGCCTCGCGGCGCGCGCCCTCCTCCGGACCGTCCTCGTCGAGCAGACCCGCCGGCACCTCGAGCAGCATGCCGTCGAGGTTGCCGTTGACGTAGGTGGGGTAGCGGAACTGCCGCACCAGCACGACGGAGCGCGCCTCGAGGTCGTAGAGCAGCACGGCCGCGCCGTTGCCGCGGTCGTAGGTCTCGCGGTGCTCGGTGGTCCAGCGGCCGTCGCGGTGCCGGTACTCGAACTCGGTGGTGCGCAGGACGTACCAGTGGCTGGAGAGGAGGGTCACCGACTTGACGACCACGTCGGGGTTGCCGGTGAGGTCGTGGCCCTCGCGGTCGAGGCCGGTGCGGCCCCGCGCGTCGGGGGCGTCGATGCCGGGGCGGGTCGGCGTGCTCTCGGAGTGCGACATCCCTCAGCGGAAGTTGACGAACTGGAGGTCGAGGTCGAGGTCGGCCCCGCGCAGCAGCGCCATCGTCGCCTGGAGGTCGTCGCGGCTCTTCGACGAGACGCGCAGCTCGTCGCCCTGGATCTGCGACTTGACCGACTTGGGCGCCTCGTCGCGGATCAGCTTGTTGATCTTCTTCGCCTGCTCCTGGTCGATGCCGTCCTTGAGCGTCGACTCGATCCGGTACTCCTTGCCCGAGGCGAAGGGCTCGCCGGAGTCGAGGCTCTTGAGGCTGATGCCGCGCTTGATCAGCTTGGTCTGGAAGACGTCGAGGATGGCGTTCGCCCGCTCCTCGGTGTTCGCCTTGATCAGGATCTTCTCGCCGCTCCACGCGATCGAGGCGCCGACGTTCTTGAAGTCGTAGCGCTGCTCGACCTCCTTGTGGGCCTGGTTGAGGGCGTTGTCCGCCTCCATCTTGTCGACCTTGCTGACGACGTCGAACGTTGAATCTGCCATGCCTTCGAGCTTAGCTTTCGCGCCCCGGCGGGGCGGATCCGGAGGCGCGCCTGGTACGAAGGGACCGTGCGCCGCCTCCCCGCCCTGCTGATCCTGCCGCTCCTCGGCCTCGTGCTCGTCGGCTGCACCCGTCCCGCGGAGCCCGCGATGGAGTACGAGGACGGACTGGTGACCGTGCCGCCGGCCGCCGCCGCGCCCGCCGCAGCCGACCCGGCACTGCTCGAGGATCCGGACGAGACGGCGGCGACGCCCGTCCGGCAGCTCACGAGCGGCGACTGGCTCGCCGGAACCGCCGAGGGCAGCGGGATCCCGGTGCGGGCGCTCACCGCCTACGCGGGCGCGGCGCTGCTGACCTCCTCCGTCGACCCCGGCTGCGGGCTCGACTGGGCGACGCTCGCCGGCATCGGCTACGTCGAGAGCCGCCACGGCACGATCTTCAGCGGCGAGCTCGGCGAGGACGGGCGCCCGACCGAGCCGATCTACGGGCCCTCGCTGGACGGCACGCGGTTCGACCGCGTCGAGGACAACGACGGCGGAGCGCTGGACGGCGACCCCGAGACGGACCGCGCGATGGGCCCGCTGCAGATCATCCCCGCCACCTGGATGCGCTGGGCCTCGAGCGGCTGGGATCCGCAGAACGTCGATCAGCAGGCGGTGACCGCCGCGCGCTACCTCTGCCAGGCGGGCGGCGACCTGACCACGCAGTCGGGCTGGCGCGACGCGATCGCGGCGTACAACCCGGCGACGAGCTACGCGGGCAAGGTCGCCGAGGCGGCGTCACGCTATGCCGCGGCGGCGGGCTGAGGCCGATTTCCGATCCGGGGAGCACGTGGGTATCCTTGTCCAGCGCCTTCGGTCGAGAGCTTGACTCCCGGTCGGGTGCGCGACGGCGAGTTACCCTAGCGGCCAAAGGGATCTGACTGTAAATCAGACGGCGTAGCCTTCGGGGGTTCGAATCCCTCACTCGCCACAGCATCGAGACCGAACGACTGCACGATCGAAGCCCCGCACCAGCCTCCCGAGGCGGCGAGCGGGGCTTCCTCCGTCTCCCGGTCCTTCGCGCGCGTGGGTCTCGATACGCGCCTGCGGCGCTGCTCGACCAGCACGAGGAGGGCCGTCCGCCGCGCGGTCGACTGCTGCTCGTCCGCCGCGGCGCCGTGCGCTCATGCTGATCGAGTAGCCCGCGCAGCGGGCGTATCGAGATCCACCCACGTCAGCAGGATGAGTCTGCAGACCCGCCCTGCTCATGACGGCGGGTCTCGATACGCGCCTGTGGCGCTGCTCGACCAGCAGGGGGAGGACCGTCCGCCGCGCGGCCGATCACTGCTCGACCGATGCAGCGCCCTGCCCGGCTGCCGATCGAGTCGCCGCGAGGAACTGCTCGAGGGAGAGCGGGGCGCGGCCCGTCAGGCGCTCGACGTCGCCGGAGACGTGCTGCATCTCGCCGGCGGCGACGGCGGTGTAGGTGCTGATCCAGGCGTCGAGCTGCCAGTCGGGGGCGTTCCAGCGGCGGCGGGAGGCGCGCGCCTCCTCGAGGGTCTCGTCGACGAAGACCGCGGGGTGGCCGGCGGCGGTGAGGACGGCCGCGATCTCGTCGAAGGTGAGGGCCTCGGGGCCGGTCAGCTCGTAGGTCGCGCCGCGGTGCTCCTCGGGGGCGCGCAGGATCGCGGCGGCGGCGCGGGCGACGTCCTCGCGGGCGACGATCGCCGCGCGGCCGGTGCCGGCCGGGCCGCGGATCGCGCCGTCGTCGCCGAGCATCGCGGGCACGAAGTCCAGATAGAGGTTGTCGCGGAGGAAGGTCCACGACATCCCGGAGGCGCGGATCGCCTCCTCCGTCGCGGCGTGGTCGCGCGCGAGCGTGAAGGTGGCGGTGGGGGAGGCGCCGGCGAAGGACGTGTAGACGACGTGCTCGACGCCCGCGGCGGCGGCGGCCGCGACCATCGAGAGGTGCTCGGCGAGCCGGTCCTCGTTCTCGGCCGCGGACACCATCAGCAGGAGCCGGACGCCGTCGAGCGCATCGC
Source organism: Rathayibacter sp. VKM Ac-2928 (assembly GCF_022815545.1). Taxonomy (NCBI): domain Bacteria; kingdom Bacillati; phylum Actinomycetota; class Actinomycetes; order Micrococcales; family Microbacteriaceae; genus Rathayibacter; species Rathayibacter sp. VKM Ac-2928. The sequence goes on along the minus strand of NZ_JALGRU010000003.1, from coordinate 42,933 downwards.
CCGGATCGGTGAAGGACGAGCGGACGGCCGTCGCCCCCGGCAGCTCGGGCGCACGCGAGGGGTCGCGGGCGAGGAGGCGGAGGGGGAGGCCGGCGTCGGCGAGCAGGCGCGCGACGCGGCCGCCCACCGCCCCGGTGGCTCCGGTCACGGCGATCGGGGGCTGAGGGGTCACGGCGGCGCTCATGCCCCCATGATCCTCCGCGGGCCCGGTCGCCGTCTGCCCCGCCTGCGTCCGTCCCCGCCGGACCGGCCGGTCCCTAGGCTGGACGCATGAGCGCCCACGCCTCCCTCCTCGCCATCGCCCGCTCGATCGCCGTCGAGGCGGCGCACCTCGCCCGGCAGCGCCGCCAGGACGGGGTCGAGATCGCCGCCTCGAAGTCGTCGCCGGAGGACGTGGTCACGGCCGCCGACCGCGAGGTCGAGCAGCTGATCCGCCGTCGGCTCGCCGAGGCGCGGCCGGACGACGGCTTCCTCGGCGAGGAGTCCGGCGCGGGCGGCGGGACGAGCGGACTCACCTGGGTCGTCGATCCGATCGACGGCACGGTCAACTACCTCTACGGCATCCCCTCCTACGCGGTCAGCATCGCCGTGGTCGAGGGCGAGCCGGAGCCGGAGACCTGGATGGCGCTCGCCGGGGCGGTCGTGAACGGCGCGACCGGCGAGGTCTACACCGCGAGCCGGGGCGGCGGGGCCGAGCGCGACGGGGTCGCGCTGCACGTCACTCCGCCCGCCTCGCTCTCGCTGGCGCTGGTCGGCACGGGCTTCGGCTACGACGCCGGGCGCCGGATGCGCCAGGGCGCGGTCGTGCAGGAGCTGCTCGGCTCGGTGCGCGACATCCGCCGCATCGGCTCGGCAGCGCTCGACCTCTGCGCGGTCGCCTCCGGGTCGCTGAACGCGTACTACGAGCGCGGTCTGAACCCGTGGGACCTCGCGGCGGGCGCCCTCGTGGCGGAGGAGGCCGGAGCGATCGTCGCCGGCTTCGACGGCCGCCCGGCGGGCAACGGGCTGCTGATCGCGGCCCCGGAGCCGGTCTTCAGCGAGCTCGAGGCTCTGCTGCGGCGGCTGCGCGCCGACGAGGTCTGATCGGGGACCGGTTCCGCGCGGAGTCGGTGCATGCGCGCGCATGATCGCGCAGGATCCGAGCGCCGAGCGCGGATCCGGCGACGAGGATCCGGCCTCTGCGCGACCCGCTCTGGCCGGATCGGGAGTCCGTGGTTATCCTTTATGAATTCGTGACATTCGCACAGGATGCGGTCGCGGACCCCCGAGAAGCGCTTCGACTCCCTGGCGGAGCGCCGCTCGTCCCCTGCCCCCGACGGAAGATCCGGATTTCGTGAGCCCCGATTCGCCCTTGCCCGCTGCCTCCGCATCGACCCCCGGCGAATCCGTCCCACCCCTCACCCGTCGCGAGCTGCGCGAGCGCGAGCGCGCCCAGGCACTGGCCGCCGACGCGCAGGACGAGGGAGTGCCGGTCGCCCCGGCCGAGCTCCGCGACGCCGAGCTGCGGGTCGCCTCCGTCCGCTCCGCGCCACCGGCGCCCGTCTCCGCACCTCGCGTCGCACCGCTCCGGCCCGTGCGCTCCAGCCGCCGGATCGGCGGTCTCGTCGCGCTCTCGTTCGTCGCCGCGATGGTCGCGGCGACCTCGCTGCCGGCCACGTCGCTCCTCACGGCCGAGGAGGTGCAGGCGCAGAACCTCGTCGTCGCGCCCGGCGGCACCGTCGACCGCGGAGCGCAGTCGTTCACCACCGGCGAGGTCAGCGCCGAGACCGTCGCCCGCGACGGCTTCGGCGTGCAGGAGCGCAAGACGCAGACGGACGTCGCCGCCATCGGCCGCACCTCCGACGCCGGCTTCACCAACGACCCCAACGCCTCGATCCAGTGGCCCTTCGCGGTCGGCGTGCCGGTGGGCGACCGCTTCGGCTACCGCAACTGCGCGGGCTGCTCGGTCAATCACGGCGGCACCGACTTCAACCCGGGCAACGGCTCGCCGATCCAGGCGATCGCCGACGGCGTGGTCCGCACCGTGATCGACGGCGAAGGCTCGCTCGGCGTGCACGTCATCGTCGACCACGAGATCGACGGCCAGCTCGTCTCGAGCGTCTACGCGCACATGCAGCACGGCAGCGCGGCGGTCAACGAGGGCGACCCGGTCAAGGTCGGCCAGCTGCTCGGCCTCGTCGGCACGACCGGCATGTCGACCGGGCCGCACCTGCACTTCGAGATCCGCCTCGACGGCGTGACCAAGGTCGACTCCTACCTCTGGCTCAAGGCGAACGCCGGGCGCTGAGCCGCCGCGGGCCCGCCCGCTCCCGTTCGATCTGCAGGCGATCCGCGTCGCAGCGCCCGTTCCGCCGCGGCAGCGCAGCCCGCGGCGGCGGATCACCTGCAGATCGAACTCTGGGACGTCAGTCTTGGCGTAGCCAGACCGTCGTGTCACCCGGCAGCGCCGGCTCGTGCAGCTCCTCGGAGGAGAGCACGACCGTGCCGACCGGCAGCTCCACCAGCGACGAGCCGGTGTTCGCGATCACGGTGACGCCGCCGTTGCGGAACGCCACGACGTCCTCCGGGTAGCCCTCGAGCCACTCGATCGTGCCCGAGCCGAGGTCCTCCGCGCGGCGCACCGCGAGGAGCTCCCGGTAGAGCTCGAGGGTCGACCCCTCGACGCCGGTCTGGCGGTCGCGCGCGAACGGCGCCCAGTCGCCGGGCTGGGGGAGCCAGGAGTCGCCGGAGTCGTTGAAGCCGTAGGCGGGCGCGTCGGCCTCCCAGGGCAGGGGCACGCGGCAGCCGTCGCGGCCGTAGCGCTCGCCGTTCGTGCGGAACCAGGTCGGGTCCTGACGTGCAGCGTCGGGCAGGTCGATCGCCTCGGGCAGGCCGAGCTCCTCACCCTGGTAGACGTAGGCGGAGCCGGGCAGCGCCAGCATCAGCGCGGTCGCGGCCCGCGCGCGGCGGAGGCCGAGCACCGGGTCGGGCAGGCCCGGGGTGCGCGGGCCGATGCCGTAGCCCTGCGGGTTGTCGGAGGTGAGGGCGAGGCGGCTGGCGTGGCGCACGACGTCGTGGTTCGAGAGGACCCAGGTCGAGGGTGCGCCGACCGCGGCGAACGAGCTCAGCGAGGAGTCGATGATGTCGCGCAGCGCGGGTCCGCTCCACGGCGTCTCGAGGTAGGCGAAGTTGAAGGCCTGGTGCATCTCGTCGGGACGCACCCAGCGGGCGAGCTTCGAGAGCGGCTGCACCCACGCCTCCGCGCAGAGCACGCGGTCGGCCGGGTACTCGGCGAGCAGCGCGTGCCAGTCGCGGTAGATCTCGTGCACGCCGTCCTGCGCCCAGTAGGGAGCGGTGACGGGCTCGGCGTCGTCGCCCGGCGCCACGCCTCCCATCGAGCCGCTGTCGGCGGGCGGGGTGTAGTCGGGCAGGCCCTCGGCCTTGATCATCCCGTGCGCCACGTCGACGCGGAAGCCGTCGACGCCGCGGTCCAGCCAGAAGCGCAGGACCTCGCGGAAGCGCTCGCGCACCCACTCGTCCGTCCAGTCGAAGTCGGGCTGCGAGGTGTCGAAGAGGTGCAGGTACCACTGGCCGGGGGTGCCGTCGGGCTCGGTGACCCGGGTCCAGGCGGGTCCGCCGAAGACCGACTCCCAGTTGTTCGGCGGCAGCTCGCCGGAGGGGCCGCGGCCGTCGCGGAAGAGGTAGCGCCCGCGCTCGTCGCTGCCGGCGGGAGCGGCCAGGGCGGCCTGGAACCAGCGGTGCGCGCTCGAGGAGTGGTTGGGGACGAGGTCGACGATCACCCGGATCCCGAGCGCGTGGGCGCGGGCGAGCATCGCGTCGAAGTCGGCCAGCGTGCCGAAGAGCGGGTCGACGTCGCAGTAGTCGGCGACGTCGTAGCCGGCGTCCTTCTGCGGCGAGGTCATGAACGGCGAGAGCCAGATCGCGTCGATGCCGAGCTCGGCCAGGCTGTCCAGGCGCGAGGTGATGCCGGGGAGGTCGCCGATGCCGTCGCCGTCGGCGTCCGCGAACGAGCGCGGGTAGATCTGGTAGATGACCGCGGTGCGCCACCACTCCGCACCGGGCCGGCCGGCCGCCTCCGGGAACGAGACGGGGGAGCTCCCGGGAGCAGGGGAGTTCTCGGGCGCGCCGGAGAGAGCGGAGTCCAGGGTCATGGCATCAAGGGTAGCGGGCGCCCCGGAAGCGCCCGGCCCGGCGCAGGCGCCGCCTGGCCTAGGGTCGATGGGTGAGCGAAGAGACCCCGGTGGCCGCCCGCGCCCGACGCCGGAGGGCCCTGCTCTGGGTGGTGCCGCTGCTCGTGCTGCTGATCGGCGGGCTGTTCGCGGTGACGCTCGCCGTCGGCGGCTACGCGCTGCGGACGATGACCGGCGGCTAGGCGGTCGCGGCCGGGCCGTCCTCGTCCTCGGGCTGCGGGGCGCTCGAGCGCTCGGCGGCCTCCTCGGACGCGTGCGCCGTCTCCGGACCGGTCGCCCGCGAGGCGTCGTCCGCGCGCTGCACGGCGTCGGCGAGCTCGTCCGAGACGAGGAACCCGGTGGAGACGGCCTCGGCCCGGTAGGCGGCGCGGCCGACCATGTGCGCCGAGATCGGCACGGTCAGCAGCTGGAAGCCGATCACCAGGACGACGGTGCCCGCGGCGGCGAAGCCGGGGTTCCGGATCGCGACGGCGAGCATCACGCAGACGATGCCGAGCACCTGGGGCTTGGTGCCCGCGTGCATCCGGGAGAGCAGGTCGCCGAAGCGGAGCAGGCCGATCGCGGCGACCAGCGAGAGCAGGGCGCCGACGGTGACGAGCACGGCGGTGACGACGTCGAGGAGCACGTCCATGTCAGTCCTCCTCGCGGTTGGCCATGAACTTGGCGACGCTGATCGAGCCGAACACCGCGAACAGCGCGAGTCCGAGCGCGACCGGGAGCGTCGTCGCGTGGTGGTTGATCGCCATCTCGGCGCCGAGGCCGCAGAGGATCGTCGCCACCAGCACATCGGCGGCGACCACGCGGTCCAGGACCGACGGGCCGATCAGGATGCGCACGAGCGAGAGCAGGGCGGCCGCTCCGAAGATCGGCACCAGGATCCAGACGAGCCACTCGATCATCGGAGCACCCCCGCGTTCTCGCCCAGCGGCTCGCTGACCCGGGCGACGTCCTCGCGCGAGCCGATCGCGCGGACGATGCGCGCCTCGGTGCGCAGGACCGTGCGGCGGACCTCGTCGATCCGATGGCCCTCGTCGTGGGTGACCCCGAGCACGTGCAGGTAGAGGACGTTCAACTGGGGGTCGACGTCGATCACGAGCGAGCCGGGGACGAGCGAGACGGCCTCGGTCGTCCAGACCAGCATCCCCTCGGAGCGGCTGCGCAGGTGCACGGCCACGATCGCGTTGTGCACCGGGACCGGCAGGGTGAGGATCTGGTACGAGACGCGGACGGATGCGACCGCGATGTCCAGCGCGAGGCGCAGCAGGAAGACCAGCAGGTGCCAGAGGTTCACCCGGTTGGAGAACTCCACCGGCGGCAGGTAGAAGACGCGGGTGATGATCAGCGCGACCAGGAAGCCCGAGACGATCGAGAGCACCGAGACGTCGTCCCAGAGCAGCACCCAGATGCCGACGAGCGTCACGAACATCGCGAACCGGTTCCAGAAGTCGACGCGGCGGCGGGGGCTCATCGGGGGCCCTCCTCTCCGAAGGACGAGTCGCGGTAGACCGTGGCGATGTAGGTGGACGGGTCGGCGACCGCGGCGGCGGCCTGCTCGCTGGCGTCGTAGAGCGGGCCGGCGGCGATCGTGAGGCCCACGCCGAAGACGACCATGCCGGCGGTCGCGAGGACCATCATCGGCGGGGAGTGCCGGGTGCGGACGGTGCCGGTGTCGTGCGGGTCCTCCTGCAGCTGGTCGATCAGCGGCGACTCGTAGCCGGGCACCTCCTCCTGGCGGCGCCAGAACGCCATGTTCCAGACGCGGGCGACCGCGTAGAGGGTGAGCAGCGAGGTGACCGCGCCCGCGGCGATGACCGCCCAGATCAGCCAGGACGGCTGCTCCGCGGCGGACTCGGTGCCGGCGACGAAGAGGCCGACCTTGCCGAGAAAGCCGGTGAAGGGCGGGATGCCGCCGAGGTTCATCGCGGGGATGAAGTAGAGCAGCGCGAGCAGCGGCGAGGCCTTCAGCAGACCGCCGAGGCGGAGGATCGAGGTGGTGCCGCCGACGCGCTCGATCAGCCCGGTCGCGAGGAACAGCGTGGTCTGCACGGTGATGTGGTGGATCACGTAGAAGATCGTCGCGGCGTAGCCCGCCTCCGTGCCGATCGCGATGCCGAAGACCATGTAGCCGATGTGCGACACCAGGGTGAAGGAGAGCATCCGCTTGATGTCCGCCTGCGCGACGGCGCCGAGGATGCCGACCACCAGCGTCAGCAGCGCGACCACCATCAGCACTTCCGTGAGCCTGCCGCCCGGGAAGAGCAGCGTCTCGGTGCGGATCAACGCGTAGACGCCGACCTTGGTGAGCAGGCCGGCGAAGACGGCCGTGACCGGCGCCGGAGCGGTGGGGTAGGAGTCCGGCAACCAGAACGACAGCGGGAAGACCGCGGCCTTGATCCCGAAGCCGAGCAGCAGCACCACGTGCAGCACGAGCTGGACGTCGGCGGGCAGCTCCGCGATGCGGATCGACAGCTGCGCCATGTTGACGGTGCCGGTGGCGCCGTAGAGCAGGCCGATCGCGGAGAGGAAGAACACGCTCGAGACCAGGCTGACGACCACGTAGGTCGTGCCCGCCCGGATCCGCGGCGCCGTGCCGCCGAGGGTGATCAGCACGTAGCTCGCCGCGAGCAGGATCTCGAAGCCGACGTAGAGGTTGAAGAGGTCGCCCGCGACGAAGGCGTTGAGGATGCCGGCCGAGAGGATCAGGTAGGTCGGGTGGAAGATCGTGACCGGCGTCTCGCGGTTGCCGTCGACCAGGCCCTGGCCGACCGAGAACAGCAGGACGCCGAGCAGCGTGACCGAGGTGATCACCAGCATCAGGGCGGCGAGCGGATCGACGACCAGCACGATGCCCCACGGCGGCTCCCAGCCGCCGACGTAGACCGCGCTGCCGCCCTCCTGGCCGGTGAGGACCAGGACGAGCAGCACGGAGGAGATCACCAGGACAGCGGACAGCGTGACGATGTTGACCGTGATCTGCGCGCGGCGGTGCCGGCCGAGCACGAGGGCGACGGCGGCTCCCAGCAGGGGGAGGGTCACGACGAGGGGGATCAGCACGTTCATCGGTCCTCCTTCCTGTCGTCGGTCATGGCGCTCTCGCCGTGCTTCGCAGCGGTGCCCTCGTCGCTCGATTCGAGCAGGACGTCCAGGGCCCGGTCGTCCGCGGTGGTCTGCGCCGAGATGCCCGCCGCGTCCGCGCGGACGGAGGCGTCGGTCTCGTCGTCCTCGACCTGGTCGGCGTTGGCGAGGCGCCAGCGCCGGTAGATCATCGCGAGGAGGAAGGCGGACACCCCGAAGGTGATCACGATCGCCGTCAGGATCAGCGCCTGCGGCAGCGGGTCGGCCATCTCCTCGGCGATCTGCTCGTAGGAGCGGCCGTCGTCGGTGACGAACGGCGCGACGCCGGAGCGGCCCGCCATCAGCAGGATCAGGATGTTCGTCGCGTTGCCGACCAGGAGGAAGCCGATCAGGATCCGGGTGAGGCTGCGCTCGAGCATCTGGTAGACGCCCGCGGCGTACAGCACCGCCATCACGACGACGAGGACGAGGGTGATGCTCATGCGTCGTCCCCCCTGCCCGGTCCGCCGACGACGGTGGAGCCGGTCGGCAGCTTCGTCTCGAGGCCGTCGACGGTGCCGGCGCCGGGGCCGGGGGTGCTGTCGGTCGAGTGGGTGACGCCGTCGCCGGAGGGGTCGCCCTGCTCGGCCTCCTCGCCGTGGCGGTCGACCTCGCCGCCGAGGCTGCGGAGGATGTCGAGGGTCAGGCCGATCACGATCAGGTACACGCCGATGTCGAAGAGGGTGGAGGTGCCGAGGTGCAGCTCGCCGAGCACCGGCAGGTAGAGGTCGAGCCAGCTGGACTCGAGCACCTCGAGGCCGAAGGCGAGCGAGGAGACGGCCGTGCCGACCGCGAAGAGCAGCCCGAGGCCGAGGACCTTGCCCGCGTCGATCGGCGCGGCCTCGCCGAGCTCGAACCGGCCGCCGGCCAGGTAGCGCGCGACGAGGGCGAGACCGGCGAGCAGGCCGCCCGCGAAGCCTCCGCCCGGGGTGTTGTGACCGGTGAAGAGCAGGTAGACGGAGACGATCATCGCGGGGTGGAAGAGCAGGCGCACCAGCACCTCGAGGACGATGGAGCGGTTCTCGGGGCGGAGCGTGCGGCCGGCGACCAGCCAGGAGCCGCGGTCGCCGGTCTTCTCCGCGTCGGCCGAGGGGGCGGTGAGGTCGGTCGCGCGCTCCTCGCGGTCGGCCGCGCTCTGGTGCTCGAGGCGCGGAGCGCCGCCGGCCCGGCTGGAGAGGAAGATCAGGCTCGCGACACCGGTCGCCACGACGACCAGCACGGAGATCTCGCCCATGGTGTCCCAGGCGCGGATGTCGACGAGGAGGACGTTGACGATGTTGCGCCCCTTGCCCTCCTCGTAGGCCAGGCGGGGGAGGTCGACGGAGATCGGGGTCGCGGTGCGGGCGCCGAGGGCGATCGTCGCCGCGAGGGCCATCACGGCGCCGACCGCGATGCCGATGACGGCGCGCAGGCGCTTGCGCATCGGCTGGTGCTTCTGCGCGATCCGGGTGGGGAGGCGGCGCAGCACGAGGACGAAGACGACCAGGGTGATCGTCTCGATCAGCGCCTGGGTGAGCGCGAGGTCCGGGGCGCCCTGGATGGCGAAGAGGGCGACCATCCCGTAGCCGGTCGCGCCGGCGAGCAGCACGGCGGCGACGCGGTTGCGCGCGACGGCGCAGAGGATCGCGGCGAGGATCATCACGGCCGCGACGGCGAGCTGGCCGGGCGAGTCCCAGAAGACGAGGTCGCCGGGCCAGGTGCGGTTGAGCGCGGCGGCGCCGCCGACTCCCAGCACGAAGACCGCGAAGATCACCGTGAGGTAGCGGGGGAGCGAGCCGCGCTGGACGAACTCGGTGACGGTGCTCGCGACGCGGTCGAGCCAGCGGACGGTGGCCCAGTAGCCCTCGGCGGAGTCGATGGTGTTCGGGACCCTGGACTGGATCCGCGCGACCGCGATCCGCTTGGCGAAGAGCAGCAGGCCGATCGCGATGACGATCGCGCTGAGCGCGAGGGCGGGCTCGAAACCGTGCCAGAGCGCGAGGTGGTAGCCGCCGTGGTCGGACTCCTCAGCCGCCGCGGCGAGCTGCGGGTCGGCGTCGGGGGCGCCGTAGGGGAGCGTGTCGGCGTAGACCGCGACGAGCGGGTCGAGCAGCGAGGCGCCGATGCCGCCGACGAGGCTCACGACCGCCAGGACGACGGTGGGCGCGGTGAAGGTCCACGGCTCCGCGTGGAGGTGGGTGTCCTCGAGGCCCTTCTTGCGGGCGAACGCGCCCCAGAAGAAGCGGGCCGAGTAGGCGACGGTGAGGATCGAGCCGAGGACGAGGCCGATCAGTGCGACCCAGGCCCAGAACGAGCCCTGCTCGATCGCGGACAGCAGACTGGTGAAGACCGCCTCCTTCGCGACGAAGCCGAGCAGCGGCGGGATGCCCGCCATCGAGAGCACGCCGAGCAGCGCGGCGCCGGCGAGCACCGGGGCCTGCCGGCCGAGGCCGCTGAGCTTGCGCAGGTCGCGGGTGCCGGCCCGGTGGTCGACGATGCCGACGGCGAGGAACAGCAGCGCCTTGAACAGCGCGTGCCCGATCAGCAGGGTGAGGCCGGCGAGGGCCGCGTCGCGCGAGCCGAAGCCGACCGCGACCGTGAGGAAGCCGAGCTGGCTGACGGTGCCGTAGGCGAGGACGAGCTTGAGGTCGTACTGGCGGAGCGAGCGCCAGCCGCCGACGAGCATCGTCCAGACGCCGACGCTGACGATCACGGGGAGCCACACGGCGTCGTCGGCGAAGCCCGGCGCGAGGCGGGCGACCAGGTAGATGCCGGCCTTCACCATCGCGGCGGCGTGCAGGTAGGCGCTGACCGGGGTGGGCGCGGCCATGGCGGCCGGCAGCCAGAAGTGGAAGGGGACCAGCGCCGACTTGGAGAAGGCACCGAGCAGCACGAGGACGAGCGCGACGGAGACGATCGGGCCGGAGGGGGCCGCGGCGACGATGCCCGCGAGGCTCGAGGTGCCCGACTCGACGATCAGGATGATCACGCCGACGAGCATCGCCAGGCCGCCGAGGGTGGTGACCAGCAGGGCCTGGAGGCCGGCTCCGCGGCTCTCCTTGCGACCGCTGTAGTGCCCGATCAGCAGGTAGGAGAGGACGCTCGTCGCCTCCCAGAAGACGAAGAGGATGATCACGTCGTCGGCGGTGACCAGCCCGTACATCACGCCGGCGAAGGCGAAGAGCAGGGCGGCGAACCGGCCGAGCGACGGCTCGTCGCGCTTGAAGTAGCTGCCGCAGTAGGCGAGGACGAGGGCGCCGACGCCGCTGACGACGAGCGCGAGGACGATCGAGAGCGCGTCCAGCCGGAACGAGAGCGAGATGTCGAGGGAGGGGATCCACGGGACCTCCTCGCGCAGCTCTCCGCCGGCGAGGATCGTCGGCAGCGAGGCGGCGGTCGAGACGAAGGTCGCGGCCGGCACGAGGGCGAGGGCGTAGAAGACCTTCGGACCGAAGCGGTCGACGATCCACGGCGTGATCACCGCGAGGGCGAACGTGATCGCGAGGGTGAGGAGCATCACACAGTCCTCCCCGGTTCCACTCAGCACAGTTGTCCAGACAAGGATAAGGGAGGGCAGGCGGCGGGAACCTGAGTGCGGACGGGCTTGACGACCCCCGTTCCCTTACCGTGGTGCGCATGGCCCGCTCACTGCTCCCCGCCCAGACCTGCCGGATCCGCGTGCTCGACGTCGCGAGCGGCGAGGTCACCACGGTGTTCTCCTCCGACTCGCTCCTCGTGGAGGCACCGAACTGGTCGCCGGACGGGTCGTTCCTGGTGGTCAACGGGGACGGCGGGCTGTTCCGGCTGCCGCTCGGGGACGCGCCGGTCGGTCCCGCCGGGCTCCAGGCGATCCCGCTCGACGGGGTGCCGGACGAGCTGAACAACGACCACATGCTCGCTCCCGAGGGCGGGACGGCGTACGTCTCCGCGCGCGACGGTCACCTCTACGCGGTGGCCCTGGACGGCTCGGCGCCCGCCCGGCGGGTCACCTCCGCCGGGCCCGGTCCGCGCTTCAAGCACTACCTGCACGGCGTCTCGCCCGACGGCCGGCTGCTCGCGCTGATCGGCGGCGGCGAGGACGCCACCGGCCGCTGGGTCACCAACGTCTACACGATGCCGGCCGAGGGCGGCCCGCTCACCGCGCTGACCGACGACGAGCACCCGGACGACGGCGTCGACTTCTCCGCCGACGGCGAGTGGCTGCACTTCAACTCCGAGCGCGAGGGCGGCGTCGCCCAGCTGTTCCGGATGCGGCCCGACGGCTCCGGGGTCGAGCGGACCGTGGAGTCGGACACGGTCGACTGGTTCCCGCACGAGTCGCCGGACGGCGCGCACCTGCTGTACCTCGCCTACCCCGCTGGGACGGCCGGGCACCCGGAGAACCTGCCGGTCGAGCTGCGGCTGCTCGCGCTCGAGGGGCGCCCGGCCGGCGACACCTCTCCGGGCCGGGTGGTGCAGTCGCTGTTCGGCGGCCAGGGCACGATCAACGTCGCGGGCTGGTCGCCGGACGGGGCGCGCTTCGCCTACGCCGACTACCCGCTCGGCGGCTGACGCCCGCCCCCCGTTCCGTGGCTGAGTGCTTGCTCCGCATGCGCGGCGGGGGATCGGCAGCGCGGCCCGCGGCGAGTTGAATCGGGGGATGACGATCGACAGCGCAGCTCCGTCCCACGACTCCCTCACCCGCACGCCCCTGGGCGACTCCGGCATCGAGGTCTTCCCGCTCTCCCTCGGCGGCAACGTCTTCGGCTGGACCGCCGGGAAGCAGACCTCCTTCGACGTCCTCGACGGCTACGTCGCCGCGGGCGGCGACTTCATCGACACCGCCGACTCCTACTCGGCCTGGGTCCCCGGCAACCACGGCGGCGAGTCCGAGACGATCATCGGCGAGTGGCTCTCGCGCCGCTCGGGCTCGCGCGACGACGTCGTGATCGCGACCAAGGTGAGCCGGCACCCCGAGTTCCTCGGCCTCGCGCCCGACAACGTCCGTCGGGCCGCCCGCGCATCGCTCCAGCGCCTGCGCACCGACCGGATCGATCTCTACTACGCGCACTTCGACGACGACGCCGTCCCGCTCGAGGACATCGTCCGGGTCTTCTCCGAGCTCGTCGACGAGGGCCTCGTCCGCGCGATCGGAGTCTCGAACTTCAGCGCCGACCGCATCGCGGAGTGGCTGCGCCTCGCGAAGGAGGAGGGCCTGCACGCGCCGGTCGCCCTGCAGCCGCACTACAACCTCGTCGAGCGCGGCATCGAGGCGGACGTCCTGCCGCTCGCCCGCGAGGCCGGGCTCGCCGTCGTCCCGTACTACGCACTCGCGTCCGGCTTCCTGACGGGCAAGTACCGCGACGGCTCGACGCCGGACAGCCCGCGCGCCTCGGGCGCCGCGCAGTACCTCGACGCCCGCGGGCGCCGCGTGCTGGCCGCCCTCGACGCGGCAGCGGCCGCCCACGACGCCGAGGTCGCGACCGTCGCCCTCGCCTGGCTGCGCTCGCAGGACGGCGTCGCCGCCCCGATCGCGAGCGCCCGCGTCATGGAGCAGCTGCCCGCCCTCCTCGCCTCCGCGACGCTCGAGCTGACGGTGGAGGAGCTGGCCGCGCTCGACACGGCGAGCCGCTCGTAGGCGGGTCTCGATACGCCGCTACGCGGCTGCTCGACCGGCATGAGACCCCGCTGCGCGGCTGCTCCGCCCGCGCCTTCATGTTGATCGAGTAGCCCGCGAAGCGGGCGTATCGAGATCCACCCCACCCGGACCACCCCCTCCACCCCGCGGTCAACACGGCCCCGTGGAGGTGCTATCGTCTAACGGTGCCAAATCGCGGGCACGCCCCGAGAGGGGCAGTCAGACCCGCAGGTGCGCCCCCTTAGCTCATTGGTAGAGCACTTCCTTGGTAAGGAAGAGGTAGTGGGTCCGATTCCCACAGGGGGCTCCGTTCCCGGCAGGCCAGCCTCCGGAAACGTGCGGCGGGGTAGCTCAGGTGGTTAGAGCACACGGCTCATAATCGTGGTGTCGCGGGTTCAAGTCCCGCTCCCGCTACATCGAGAAGGCCCCGATTCGCACGTCGAGCCGGGGCCTTCGTCGTCCCCGCTGCCCCCCTCCCGCGAGATGCCACTTGTGCACGCGACACGCCGTGAAAGGCGTGCACAAGTGGCATCTCGCGGAGCTCATCGTCGGCGCGCTCCCCAATAGGCGAGGAGCGGCTGGGTAAGGTAAGCCTCACCAAACCCGGCGGTGCGTCCGCCCGCAGTACGGAGGCTCCGCATGGCCCGCTCGTCCGCCCCGACCCGCCCCACCGATCCGCAGGTCGTCACCGTCGAGGTCGTCCGCACCGCGCGCGTGACGCCGGGGATGCAGCGCGTCACCTTCGGCGGGCCCGGGGTCGCGCTGCTGCACCCGCTCGGCCACGACCAGTGGTTCCGCCTCTTCCTGCCGCGGCCCGGGCAGGAGGCGCTGCGGCTGCCGACTCGCTCGAGCGCGCTCTGGTACGCGCAGTACCTCGCGATGCCGAAGGCGCAGCGGCCGGTGGTCCGCAACTACACCGTCCGCCGCTACCGGACCGAGGGCGCCGACGGCGGACCCGAGATCGACGTCGACTTCGTCGTGCACGGCGAGCCGGGGGAGTCGGGGCCCGCCGTGACCTTCGCCCTCACCGCCGCGGTCGGCGACCGGGTCGGCATCCTCGACCAGGGGCTCGGCTACCGCCGGGCCGACGGCTCCGACTGGTGCCTGCTCGTCGCCGACGAGACGGGTCTGCCGGCGGTCGCGGGCATCCTCGCCTCGCTGCCCGAGGACCGCGCCGCGCACGTCTTCCTCGAGCTGCCCTCCGAGGCGGACCGCCAGCCCGTCGTCGCGTCCGACGCCGTCACTCTGCACTGGCTGCCGCGCGCCGACGCGCACGCCCGTCCCGGCGAGCACGCGCTCGCCGTCCTCCGCGACGCGACCCTGCCTGCGGGCCGCCCCTCCGTCTTCGCCGTCGGCGAGTCCTCCCTCGCCACCGGCGCCCGCCGCCACCTCGTCGCCGACCGCGCCGTCGACAAGCGCGCCATCACCTTCATCGGCTACTGGCGCCACGGCGTCGCCGCCCCCTGACCACCGCCTCCGCGAGATGCCACTTGTGCAAGCGACACGCCGTGAAAGGCGTGCACAAGTGGCATCTCGCGGAGAAGCGTCAGACCTCGCAGCCGGCGAAGAGGACGTCGGGGGAGGAGACGAGGTCGTCGAGGGTCAGCAGGCGGGTCAGGTCGTGGCCGGCGGCCAGGGCGTTCGCGCGCTCGAGGGCGGTCTGCGGGGCGAGGCGGCCCTCCATCACGCCGCCGAGGGCGCGGACGGCGCAGGCGGCGACGACGCCCTCGGGGGTGCCGCCGATGCCGAGCACGAGGTCGACGCTGCCGGAGGGATCCGCCGCCTCGATCGCGACCGAGACGTCGCCCTCGCCGCGCAGCGACAGCGCGACACCGGCCTCCCGGAGGGCGGCGATCAGTCCGGCGTGCCGCGGCTTGTCCAGCACGGCGACCACCAGCTCGGAGACCGGCTTGCGAAGGGCGTCGGCCAGCCGCCGCGCGTTCTCGACGGGCGGGAGGTCCAGCCCGACGACCCCTGCCCCCGCGCCGGAGCAGACCAGCTTGTCCATGTAGAAGACGTCGCGCGGATCGAGCATCGTGCCGCGCGGGGCGAGCGCGATGACGCAGACCGAGCCGGGGATCCCCTCCGCCGCCAGCCGCGTGCCGTCGAGCGGGTCGACCGCGACGTCGCAGGAGGGGGAGTCCGCCCGGCCGAGCCGCTCGCCGTTCGCGAGCATCGGCGCGTCGTCCTTCTCGCCCTCGCCTATCACGACCACGCCGGCGAACGGCGCCTCGGCCAGCACCGCGCGCATCGCCGCGACCGAGGCCGCGTCGGCGGCGAGCTTGTCGCCGCGGCCGTACCAGCCGCGCGCCGCCTCCGCCGCCGCCCGGACGCTCGCGGCCACCGCCTCCCGCAGCTCGGCGGAGTAGGACGGCGACGCGATCAGCCGGACGTCGCTCACGCGCGCGCCGGCTGCGAGGTCGCGGTGCGGACCAGTCGCTCGAGCGTGCGCAGGCCGTCGGACGACAGCACCGACTCGAGATGCCCCTGCACGGAGGCGATCCCCTCCCCGCGCAGCGCGTCCACGATCCCGGTGGCGGGGTCGCGCGAGATCTCGAGGTCGAGCAGCGGGGTGCTCGACACGTCCACGCCGGCGACCGAGGAGAAGGTGTTGTAGAAGCCGATCGCCGCGTCCTCACCGAACACGTCGACCGCGAGCCGCACGCCCTGCCGGGGCGCGGGCAGCGGCTCGACCGGCAGCCCCGCGAGCAGCGAGAGCATCTGGTGACTGAGGCAGACGGCGAGCATCGGCCGCTCCGAGGCGAGCCGCTCCGTCATCAGGGCCCGCAGGCGCGCGATCCGCGGCTCGGAGTCGTCGCGCGGGTCGCCGGGGCCGGGGCCGAACACCACGAGGTCGTCGCTCAGCACGTCCTCGACGCTCGACCAGCGCTCGACCCGGGCGTCCATGCCGAGATGGCGCAGCTGGTGCGCGAGCATCGTCGTGAACTGGTCCTCGTTGTCGACGATGAGCGCGGTGTGCCCGGCGAGCCCCTCGATGTGCTCCGGCGCCTGTGGCCGCAGCCAGAACGACGCGAGCCGCTCGTTGCGCGCCTCGAGCGCCTCCTGCACGCCGGGCTGCGCGTTGAGGTCGATCGCCGGCGGCATGTCGCGGTGGGGGAGCAGCCCCAGTGCGGAGAGCACCCCGGACGCCTTCGCGCGGGTCTCGGCGACCTCGCCCTCCGGTGTCGAGTGCCGCACGAGCGTCGCACCGGCCGGCACGGTGAGCCGGCCGTCCTCGCGGAGGTACGCGGTGCGGATCAGGATCGGCGCGTCGACCGTGTAGCCGTGCTCCTCCGGCTCGAACAGGGCGAGGACACCGGAGTAGTAGCCGCGCGGCTCCTTCTCGTACTCCGCGATCACGGCGCAGGCGTTCTCCATCGGCGAGCCGGTGACGGTCGGCGCGAACATTGTGAGCCGCAGCACCTCGCGGACGTCGAGGTCGGTGCGCCCCTCGAGCAGGTACTCCGTGTGGCTGAGGCGCGACATCTGCTTGAGGAACGGCCCGAGGATCCGGCCGCCGTTCGGGCAGACCGCGCTCATCATCTTCATCTCCTCGTCGACCACCATGAAGAGCTCCTCGCTCTCCTTGACGTCGGCGAGGAACGCCAGCACCTCGGCGCCGGTCGGGCCGGCCGCGGGGTGGCGGAAGGTGCCGCTGATCGGGTTCATCATCGCTACGCCGTCGCGCACGGAGACGTGGCGCTCGGGCGTCGCGCCGACCGCGGTGACGGCCGGCGAGCCGTCGGCGCCGGGCGTGTGCATCGCGAAGGTCCAGTAGGCGCCCGATTCGTCGGTCAGCAGCCGCCGGAACCAGGCCAGCACCGCCTCGACCGCGGGGGCGTCGGTGTGAGCCACGAAGGCGCGGTTGATGACGAAGTTCGCGCCCTCGCCGCGGCCGATCTCGTCGTCGATCACCCGGCGCACGATCTCCGCGTACTCCTCGTCGGGCACGTCGAAGCCGCGCTCCTCCACCGGGATCTCGCGCTCGGGCAGCAGCCGCAGCACCTCGGCGAGCGGCACGCTCTCGCGCTCCCGGACGACGAGGTTCCGCAGCGGGGCGCCGTCGTCCTTCGCCGCGAAGCCGCGCTCGCGCACCTGGCGGTAGGGCACGAGGGTCAGCACGTCGGCGCCGTCGAGCGGGATGTCGGCGAGGCCCTCGACGTCGACGACGTCGCCGGTGAAGACGTCGACGTCCGTCCGGCCCTGCCGGAGGACGACCGCGAACGGCAGCGATCCGTCGGAGGCGAGGATGCGGGAGAGGAGCGAGGTCATCGTGGTCCTTGGGTCGGGGTGTCCCTCACCCGGGCCCCGACATGCAGAACGACCGCCCGGTCGAGGCGGTCGTGTGCGAGAGGAGTCTGCGCGTCGGCCTGCCTAGGAGGCGGGCCACCAGGGGCGGAGGGTCGACGTGAGCACGGGGGAAGTCTAGGGGAGGCGCCGCTCGGGCGGCCACCCGATCAGGCGGTCGCGGCGTCGGGCGCCGGGTCGATCCGCTCGGTCGACTCGCCGCGGAGAGTGCGGAGCAGGAGGGTCGCCCCGGCCGTCGCCGCGGGTGTCGCGATCACCGCGCCGCCCGGGATCAGGAAGGCCAGGTACACCGCGATGCCGAAGCCGAGCGACACCGCGCGGCGCTCGCCGAGGAGCCGGCGGCGATCGCGCAGTGCGAGTCCGCGGGCATCGCCGGCGAACCCGGTCAGCTCGAGGGCGAGCGCCCGGCCGCCGACGAGCGCGCCGGCGATCAGCCCGACCACCTGCCCGACGACCGGGATGATCCCGAGCAGCACCAGCACGACGCCGATCGCCAGCGAGGTGCCGACCAGCACCGAGGAGTCGCGCAGTGTGCGGCCGAGTCCGCGCCAGAAGCCCGTCTCGTGCTCGTCGGGCACACCGCCGAGCTCGTTCTCGACGCCGCGCCAGATCCGCTCGTAGAAGGGGTCGCCGACGAGCAGGGTGACCGCGGCGAAGAGGACGACGCCGAGTGCGACGATCGCCCCGACCGCGGCGATCGAGAGCAGGAGGCGGACGGTGCCGGCCGAGGCGTCGTCCCAGCCGTCCACGAACGGCGTCAGCGCGCGCACTACGGCGTCGATCCGGGTGACCACGAGCACCAGGACGCCGACGAAGACGAGGCCGACGATCAGGGGCGGGATCGCGCCGAGGAGCATCGCCCGGGGCGAGCGGACCCAGGTGCCGAACCCCCTGCCGAAGAGCCGTGCGCCGAGGGCCAGGTCGCGGAGGATCGCCATGGCTCGATCCTCCCAGAAGCGCCGTTACGCGATCGATGCAAAGCGCGGCCTCGCGGGGGATGTGCGGATGTTCAGGCCGCTGATAGACATCAGCCAGGCGCCACGGGGGCAGCTTCGGCGCCGATCCCGCTTCCACATTCTCGAGAAGGAATACATCCATGTCTCTCCGGGGGACCTCTCTCCGCTCGCGCTCGCGTCTCGCGTGCCTCACCCTCGTCGTCGGCCTCGCCGGCGGCCTGATCGCCCCGGCCGCCGCCGCGTCGACCAGCACTCCGGAGCCGACCGCGACCGCCGTCGCGACGTCGACTCCCACCGCTACCCCCACTCCGACGGCTGTCCCGACCGCGACTCCGCAGCCGACCGGAACCGCGATGCCGTCGGCGACGCCGACCGTGACTCCCACGGTCGTGCCCACGACGACCCCGTCCGCGACCCCCGAGCCGACGACGACCCCGACCGCGACTCCCGAGCCGACGCCTGCCGAGCCGCAGCCCGCCGCGCCCGGCTGCGACCCGTTCGTGCCGCCGGCTCTCCCCTTCGACGCCGCGGCTCTCACCGTCGACCTGACCCAGCCGGGGACCGTGACGGCGACCGTGCCGCCCTCCGAGCTGGCGGACTGCACCGATGGGTCGACGATCATCCTCGCGATCATGCCGACCCTCACCGAGACCACGGAGGACATCGCCAGCGCCGAGGTCGTCGTCGGAGACGAGGGCTACGCCGGCGGGACCCTGACCGTCCCGGTCCGCACCAGCCGCGAGTACACCGTCACCGTCACCGTCATCCAGTCGGTGGACGGGTCCCCGACGTGGATCCTCGAGCCCTACACGCAGGTCGCGACGCTCTACGCCACCGACCTCGAAGCCTGCCTCGGCGCGAACCGCAACTACGTCGTCGAGTCGCTCTCGGGCCCGGTGACCGCGACCGCCGGTGTCCGCTCCGTGACCGTGACCGTGCCCGAGATCGGCACCATCGCCTGCGTCCCGCGCGGCGAGATCCGCATCTTCTCCTTCGACTACGAGCGGCCGAACGAGCTCGATGACTTCACGCCAGTCCTCCTCGGCACGATCCCCTTCGACGGCGGCTACTTCCCCGGCGCGACGCGGACCTTTGCGACCACTCCCGGTCACAACGACGTCCGCGTCACCATCGTCGGATTCGTGGACGGCGGTGAGACCGGACGCGAGTACGTCGGCGATCAGATCCACCTGACCGTCGCGTCCGGCGCCGTGACCACGACCTCGGGTGGCTCGGCGCTCGCCGAGACCGGTGTCGAGACCGCGGGCCTCGCCTCCGGTGCGGCCGCGCTGCTGGCGCTCGGCCTCGTGTCGCTCGTCGTGACGCGCCGTCGCCGGAGCGCGCAGCAGTCCTAGCCGCTGCACACGAGAGGGCCCGGGAGCGACTGCTCCCGGGCCCTTCGTGCGTCTCGTCTCGTGCGCTCGCCTCAGGTCAGCGCGAACGGGGCGAGCAGCCCCGTCATCTCCTTCGGGCGCGGCGCTGCGAACTCGTCGCGGCGCGAGGTACGGCTGTCCCGACCGCGACTTCGGCCGCGACTCCCGAGCCGACCGGCACCGCAACGCCGACGCCGGCTGCGACCCCCACGGCCGTCCCGACGACGTCCCCGGAACCCACTCCGGAGCCGACGGCCGCGCCCGGAACCGTGACCTTCGACGGCGAGATCTCGGTCGCCACCGGCCCCGGGACCATCGCACTGTCGGTGCCGGCGCGCTTCACCGCCGGGGCCCGGGAGTCGTCGCTTCCAGGCCTTCGGCGTGCCCGCGGGAGGGTCCGGTCGTCGGTCGGTCGAGCCGCCCGAGAGGTGTGTCCAGACCTGCCGGAAGCGCCGTTACGCGATCGATGCAGAACGCGACCTCGCGGGGGATGTGCGGATGTTCAGGCCGCTGATAGACATCAGCCAGGCGCCACGGGGGCAGCTTCGGCGCCGATCCCGCTTCCACATTCTCGAGAAGGAATACATCCATGTCTCTCCGGGGGACCTCTCTCCGCTCGCGCTCGCGTGTCGCGTGCCTCACCCTCGTCGTCGGCCTCGCCGGCGGCCTGATCGCCCCGGCCGCCGCCGCGTCGACCAGCACTCCGGAGCCGACCGCGACCGTCGTCGCGACGTCGACTCCGACCGCTGTCCCGACCGCGACTCCGACCACCCCGACGCCGACGGCTGTTCCGACCGCGACTCCGACCGCGACGACGGAGCCGACAGCGACCCCGACCCCCACGGCGACGCCGACGGCGACCCCCACCGCCGTCCCGACGACATCGCCGATTCCGTCGCCGGAGCCGTCGGCCACTGCGACCCCCACCGCGACGCCGGCCCCCGGCATCGACCCGATCTGCGACGTCCCCGGCGGCGGGCCGGTCGCGGAGGAGGTCATGGGCGACGTGTCGGCCACCCTGTCCGGCGCCGCGGTCAGCGTGACGATCCCGCCGATCCGCACCACGTCCTGCTGGGAGCGCGCGGAGCTGCGCGTCTGGAACCTCGATTACGAGCGCCCGACCGACCTGGGCTACTCGCTCGAGCTGCTGACGACGATCCCGATCGAGGGCCGCGACTTCCGCGGCGTCACCCTCGGGCTCGGCGACCTGCCCGCCGGCGATCAGGACATCCTCGTGGCGATCTACGGATTCGACGGCGACGTCCAGGGCAGCACCCGCGAGACCATCGGCGAGCAGATCCACCTCGACGTCCCCGACGTCTCGGCCGAGCAGTACGAGGCCGACGCGGCCGCCTACCACGCGTGCCTCGCCCCGAACGACGGACGCATCGTGAAGAGCAAGAGCGGCGACGTCACCGCGAGCACGACGAACGGCGTCATGACCGTCGTCCTGCCGTCGGTCGAGACCGTCGACTGCCTCGACAGCATCACCTTCGTCATCTGGGCGGCCGACTACGACCGCCCGACCGAGGACCACCCCTTCGTCGTGGTGAAGCTCGACGAGATCGTGCTCGACTCCTCCTCCTACGCCGGCGGCACCTACAGCTACCCGGTGACCCCCGGCCACGTCGACGCCATGGTCACGATCGTCGGCACCCTGGGCGTCCTCGAGGGCGGTCTCGAGTACCTGCAGTACCGCGCTCACGTCCCGCAGCCCGGTGAGGGCACGACGACCACCGTCTCCACCACGGGCGGCAGCACCCGCGGTGGCTCGGCGCTCGCCGAGACCGGCGTCGAGACCGCGGGCCTCGCGTCCGGTGCGGCCGCGCTGCTGGCGCTCGGTCTCGCGTCGCTCGTCGTGACGCGCCGTCGCCGGAGCGCGCAGCAGTCCTAGCCGCTGCACACGAAGGGCCCGGGAGCATCTGCTCCCGGGCCCTCTCGTGCGTCCCGCGTCGTGCGCTCGCCTCAGGTCAGCGCGAACGGGGCGAGCAGCCCCGTCATCTCCTTCGGGCGCGGTGCCGCGAACTCGTCGCGGCGCGAGGTCGTGACTCCCATCGCGACCAGGCCCTCGACCAGCCGGACCGCGGCGGCGACCCCGTCGATCACCGGGACCCCGAGCTCGCGGGAGAGGTCGCGGCAGAGGTCCGCCATCCCGGCGCAGCCGAGCACGATCACGTCGGAGCCGTCCGTCGCGAGGGCGGCGGCGCACTCCTCGAGGATCACCCGGCGCGCGTCGGAGTGCGGGTCGTCGAGCTCGAGCACCGGGATGTCGCAGGCGTGCACTCCCGCGCAGGCCCGGTCGAACCCGGCGCGGTGCGCGATGTCCCACGCCCGTCCGCTCGTGCGCGAGAGCGTGGTGACGACGCTGAACCGCCGGCCGACCAGGGACGCCATGTGCATCGCGGCCTCGGCGATGCCGATCACCGGTCCGCGGGCGAGCTCGCGGGCCGCGTCGATCCCCGGGTCGCCGAAGCACGCGACGACGTAGCCGTCGCTGCCCGCCGCGTCGCCGCGGACGATCTCGTGCAGCAGCCCCGGGACGGCCAGCGCCTCGTCGTAGTGGCTCTCGATGGAGGCCGGCCCCATCGGCGGGGTGACGGCGACGATCTCGGTGCCGACCGAGGCGACGGACCGCGCGGCGCGGCCGATCGCCTCCGTCATGCGCTCGCTGGTGTTCGGGTTGACGACGGTGATGCGCACGGGCGCTCCTCGGGATGCTGCGGGGGTGGAACGGCCACCACACCACCGGCCAGTCCTCGAAAGTTGCGGTAGTCATGCGCGACTACCGCAACTTCTGGAGGATGGAGTGGACGGCGAGGCCGGGTCAGGGGCGGGTGGGGGAGGGCTCGGGTCAGACCGTGCTGCCGTCGCTGACGTTCGCGAGGTCCTCCTCGAGGCGGCCGATCCGCGGGGAGCGGCGCTCGAGGACGGCCATCGCGACGAAGCCGAGGCCGCAGCCGAGGAACCAGCTGTAGTCGCCGAGCCAGGTGAAGGACGGGCCACCCGCCTCCTCGATCCAGCGCGGGACGAGTACGGAGAGGACGGAGGGGAGGCCGCCGATCACGGTGGCCCAGACGGCGTTGGGGTTGAAGCCGCGGGAGAACCAGTAGCGGCCCTTCTCGCTCATCGTGTAGAGGTCGTCGACCCAGACGCGCTGACGGCTGACCAGGTAGTAGCCGGCGATCAGGACGCCGAACAGCGGGCCGATCAGGGCGCCGAGGATGCCGAGCGTGTAGTGGATCGCGGTGTCGTTGGAGTACCAGTTCCACGGGGTGAGCAGCACCGAGCCGACGGCGGCGATCATGCCGCCCATCCGCCAGCTGATCTTCTTCGGGTTGACGTTGGAGAAGTCGAACGCGGGCGAGATGAAGTTGGCGACGATGTTGATGCCGATCGTCGCGATGACGAAGGTGAGCCCGCCGAGCAGGACGGCGAACCAGGTGTCGATCCGCTCGACGGTCTCGATCGGGTCGGTGATCAGCTCGCCGAAGACGGGGACCGTCGCGGAGGCGGTGATCACGGTGAGCAGGGAGAAGAAGAGGAAGTTGATCGGCAGGCCGAGGAGGTTGCCCTTCTTCACCGCTCGGTAGCTGCGGGCGTAGCGGGAGAAGTCACCGAAGTTCAGCATCGGGCCGGAGAAGTAGGAGACGACCAGGGCGACCGCCGAGATCATCACGGGGATCGAGGCGCCGAGGTCGAGGGGCTCGCCCGAGCCGAGGTTCAGCGAGATGTTCTCCCAGCCGGCCTGCGAGACGAGGTAGATCGCGAGCACGAGCATCACCACGTAGACGGCGGGGCCGGCCCAGTCGATGAAGCGGCGGATCGACTCCATGCCCCGCCAGAAGAGAGCGGCCTGGGCGACCCAGAGGATCGCGTAGGAGAGGTAGCCCAGGGCGGAGAGGCCGAGGAAGGAGGCCTCGGGGGTGTTCCAGGAGGCCATCGCCGGGAAGAACTTGAGGAACACGATGTTGAGCGACTGCGCGGCGAGGTAGGTCTGCACGCCGTACCAGGCGATGGCGATCAGCCCGCGGATGATCGCGGGGATGTTCGCCCCGCGGACGCCGAAGATCGCCCGGTTGATCACCGGGTAGGGCACGCCGGTGACCTGGCTGGGCTTCGCGACGAGGTTGCAGAAGATCTGCACGATCACGATGCCGACCACGAGGGCGACCAGCACCTGCCAGCCGGCGAGGCCGAGTGCGAAGAGCGAGCCGGCGGTGACGTAGCCGCCGACGCTGTGCACGTCCGACATCCAGAACGCGAAGATGTTGTAGCTCGACCAGCGTTGCTTGACGAGCGGGGCGAGGTCCTCGTTGGCGAGGCGGTCGTCGTAGCCCGGCTTGACGAGCGAGGGGCCGGCGAGCCCGGCGCCCTCGGCAGGCGGCGCGGTCGACGGGTCGATGCGGGGTGCAGTGGCGCGGTCGGTCATGGTGGATCCACCTCTCGGGCGGGTGCGCGGGTCGGCGCGCGGAGCGGATGTGTCAGGGTGGTCGAGGCGGTCGGCCGTGGCGATCGGCCGCCTCCGCGCGAGCGGTGGGCGTTCGGATCGTGTGAAGTGATGACTTCACACGGGAGAACCTAGGGCTCCGCCGGGCCGCGTTCGTTTCGCCCCCGTTACAGCTGTGTGACGATCACCGAGGAGAGGACGGCGTCCCGCATGCCCACCGACGAGACCGCCCGGGATTCCGCGGTCTCCGCGGCTCCGGACGTCGCCGCCGCGCTCCCCGGGGCGGTCCGCGAAGGCGTCGGCGCGCGCCTGCGCGAGCTGCGTCTCGCGTCAGGGATGTCGCTGCGCGCACTCGCCCGCGAGCTCGGCATCTCGGCCAGCGCCGTCTCGCAGATCGAGCGGGGGGCCATGCAGCCGTCGGTCGGGCGCCTCATCGCGATGGTCGGCGCCCTCGGCGTCCCGCTCTCCGTCGTCTTCGACGAGACCGCCGCCGGCGGCGCGGCGGTCGGTGAGCCGGGCGGGCCGAGCGGCGGAGAGGGCGCGGGGCTGACGACGGCCGTCGTCCGCGCGGGCGAGGTCGCTCCCGTCCTCCTCGAGGGCGGTGTGCTCTTCCGCCGGCTGGCGCCGCAGCCCGTCGACGCGGTCGACTTCTTCGAATCGACCTATCCGCCGGGGGCGACCTCGACCGCGCAGCGCCGGTTCCTGCGCCACGACGGGATCGAGATCGGGACCGTCACGCTCGGCGAGCTCACCGTCGAGTTCGAGGACGAGACGGTCGTCCTCGCAGCGGGGGACGCGATCACGTTCCCCTGCGAGCGCGGCCACCGGATGATCAACCGCGGCGCCACGACGGCCGTCGCGACCTGGCTGATCGTCCACCGCTGACGCGGCCCGCGGGGCCACCATCCCGGTATGGCACAGTGACAGCATTCCTCCACAGGGGGGAGGTGCCGGGTGCCTGTCCACATCCCCGGGGGATCCGGTCGGCGGGCCCGCCGCGATGTCGGTGCCGCCTGGTGTGCTGTGCGCCTCGAACGATTGGTGCGGAACATGGACGGACGACAGAACAGGCGAGACGACGACGAGTGCCCCCGCTGGTGCGCAGGGGAGCACGACGAGATCGAGTGCCCCGAGGAGCGGCTGCACCGCTCCCGGGCGCAGTCGCTCCCGCTCGTGCTCTGGTGCGGGGAGGGTGCGGCGGGCGAGCCCGTCGCCGCCGTCGTGCACGTCTCGCTGTGCCGGCCCGGCGGCCGGGGCGAGGAGCGGCTGCGCCTCGAATCCGACGGGCTCGGCGCGGTGGACCTCGATCTCAGCGCGGCGGCGCGGCTGGCGCGCGGCGTCGAGGCGACGCTGCGGCTACTCGGTCCCGGCGGAGCCGGATGAGCGGGGCGGGTTCGGCGGCAGCAGGTCGGAGAGCTCGATGTCGAGGGCCTCGCAGAGGGCGAAGAGCGTCTTCAGCTGCGGGTTCGCGGGCGAGCCCGGCTTCGACTCGCCCTTCTCGAACTTCTGGTAGGTGTAGCCCGCCAGTCCGGCGGCGTGGGCGATGCGCTCCTGGCTCTCGCCCTTGGCCATCCGGGCGCGGTGGAGGTTCGTGCCGAGCTCGCGGGCGTAGGTCATCCAGTCGCGTTCGGGGTCAGGTGTGGACATGCTCGCCAGCTTCGGAGAAGAATCGTCCGCGGTCACCCATACGCGCGTGGGTAATTGTCGATGGTCATACGTGCATGACCCTCGTCGAGGGGGAGGGACCTCGGAGGGCGCCAGGGGCCCCGGAGGCTTCCGAGGCCAGCGCCTAAGATGGCCGGGTGCCAGTGAACCCCGACCTCACCGAGCGCGTGTTCGCGCCGACGGAGCCCTACCAAGTGGGCCGCGAGAAGGTGCGCGAGTTCGCGCGCGCCGTCTCCGCCGAGTCCCCTCTCCACCTCGACCCCGCGGCCGCGCGCAGCGCCGGCTACCGCGACGTCGTCGCCCCGCCGACCTTCGCCGTGGTGGTGCAGGAGTTCACACTCGCCCAGCTGCTCGCCGCTCCGGACGCCGGCATCGACTTCAGCCGGGTCGTCCACGGCGACCAGCGCTTCAGCTACTCGCGCCCCATCGTCGCGGGCGACGAGCTGACCGCGACCCTCTCGGTCGCGAGCATCAAGCAGCTCGGCGCGCACTCGATGATCACCACGCAGTCGACCATGGTCGACGCAGACGGTGCCCACGTCGTGACCGCCTTGTCCACCCTCGTCGTCAGGGGAGACGAATGAGCGCCGAGCGCCCCGTCCTGTCCGAGCTCACCGTCGGCGACGTCGTCGGCGAGCGGAGCTTCCACCTCGAGCGCGGCTCGCTCGTGCGCTACGCGGGTGCGTCGGGCGACTTCAACCCGATCCACTACCGCGACGACGTCGCGGCCGAGGTCGGGCTGCCCGGCGTGCTCGCCCACGGCATGCTGACGATGGGCACCGCCGTGCAGGTCGTCGTCGACTGGGTCGGCGATCCCGGCCGCGTGGTCGACTACCAGGTCCGCTTCACGCGGCCCGTCGTCGTCGACCCGAAGGAGGGCGCCGAGCTCGACGTCGTCGCGAAGATCGGGGCGCTCGACGCCGAGGCCGGGATCGCGCGCATCGACCTCGCCGTGACGTACGGCGGCCAGGCGGTGCTCGGCAAGGCGCAGGCGCGCGTCTCGCTGGCCTGATCCCGCACCGATGACGACACCCGCCCTCTCCACCCTCACCACGCTGCGCGTCGGGGGAGTCCCCGAGCGCCTGCTCGAGCCGGCCACCGAGGCCGAGCTGGTCGCCGCCCTCCGCGAGGTGTGGGCCGACGACGAGCCCTGGCTGCTGCTCGGCGGCGGCTCCAACCTCCTCGTCGGCGACGACGGAGTCGAGGGGACCGTGGTGCGCGTGCGCACGACCGGGATCGAGCGGCTCGAGACGGACCGGCCCGGCGCTGTCCACCTCCGCGTGCAGGCGGGCGAGTCGTGGGACGGCCTGGTCGCCGCGACCGTCGAGCGCGGCTGGGCGGGACTCGAGGCGCTCAGCGGCATCCCCGGAACGGTCGGCGCGTCGCCGGTGCAGAACATCGGCGCCTACGGCCAGGAGCTCTCCGACACCCTCGTCGCGGTCGACTTCCTCGACGAGGGCGCACAGGAGCCCGTGCGACTGACCGCCGCCGAGCTCGAGTTGGGCTACCGGACCTCCGCCGTCAAGCAGGGTCGACGCGGCGCCGTCCTCGCCGTCGAATTCGCCCTCGAGGACGTCGGCGGAGCGGGTCTCGGTGCTCCCGTCGCCTACGGCCAGCTGGCCAGTGCGCTCGGCGTCGAGCTGGGCGACCGCGTGCCGCTCGCGGAAGTGCGCGCGAGCGTGCTGCGGCTGCGCGGCGCGAAGGGGATGGTGCTCGATCCGGAGGATCCGGACACCGCCAGCGCCGGCTCCTTCTTCACCAACCCGATCGTCACCGTCGCGGCCGCGAGCGGACTTCCGCCGACCGCGCCGCGCTGGCCGGAGACGCCGGCGAGCGAGGCCCCGCTGGTGACCGCCCTCGCCGACGTCGAGGCGGGGGCGCCGATCCGGCTGCCCGCCCCGACCTCGCCCGACGCGCTGGTCAAGCTCAGCGCCGCCTGGCTCATCGAGCACGCCGGGATCGCCCGCGGCTTCTCGCTCCCGGGCTCGCGCGCCGCGGTGTCGAGCAAGCACACCCTCGCGCTCACGAACCGCGGCGGAGCGACCGCCGAGCAGATCGCCGAGCTCGCCCGCTACGTGCAGGGCCGCGTGCTCGCCGAGTTCGGCATCCTGCTGCACCCCGAGCCCGTGGTGGTCGGCACCACCGTCTGACTCCCCGCGCCACGGACCGCGCGGCGCGGCGCGGGGAGCATGCTGATCGAGCAGCCCGCGAAGCGGGCCCCTGCATGCTGATCGAGTAGCCGGCGGAGCGGGCTCCTGCATGCTGATCGAGCAG
Organism: Rathayibacter sp. VKM Ac-2928; assembly: GCF_022815545.1. NCBI lineage: Bacteria > Bacillati > Actinomycetota > Actinomycetes > Micrococcales > Microbacteriaceae > Rathayibacter > Rathayibacter sp. VKM Ac-2928. Next base: position 15,010 of record NZ_JALGRU010000003.1, on the reverse strand, counting down.
CCCGCGAAGTGGGCGTATCGAGATCCACCGGCGTCAGGACGATGGTCTGCAGACCCGCCCTGCTGGCACCGCCGGGTCTCGATACGCCCCTGCGGGGCTACTCGACCAGCATGTGGGCGTCAGGCGTCGCGGCGGATCCAGCGGAAGGTGAGGCGGCTCGCGATCAGGCCCAGCACCAGCCAGATGCCGAGGGCGATCGCGACCCCGGTCAGGTCCCAGTCGCCGTTGACCTCGGCCTGCTCGAAGTTTGCCGGCAGGAAGACCGCCCGCATGCCCTGCGCGATCCACTTGAGCGGGAAGACGCTCGCGATCGTCTGCAGCCAGTCCGGCAGGGTCGTGAAGGAGAGGTACGACCCCGAGACGAACTGCAGCACGAGCAGGGGCGGGACGATGACGGCCGTCGCGCTCTTCCCGGTGCGGGGGAGGGCGGAGACCGCGATGCCCAGGATCGCCGAGGTCGCCACTCCGGCCAGATAGATCCAGGCGAAGGTCGCCCAGCGGCCGCCGTCGGCCGGCAGCGGCACCGAGAAGACGGTCGCGGCGACAGCGAGCAGCAGCGCCGTCTGCGCGACGCTCGTCACGAGCACCTGGCCGAACTTGCCGAGGAAGTAGCTCAGGACGGGCAGCGGTGCTCCGGCGAGTCGCTTGAGCGTGCCGTCGCCGCGCTCGATGGCGATGTCGACGCCGAGGTTCTGCACCCCGGAGAGCAGGATGCCCGCCGCCGCGAGTCCCGGCACGTAGTACTCGGCCATGCTGATGCCCGGGTCCTGCGGGTTCGCCTGCATCACCGCGCCGTCCCCGAACGCGACCGAGAAGATCGCGAGCAGCAGGACCGGGAAGAGGAAGGTGAAGAACACCTGGTCCGGCGCGCGGAAGTACGAGCGCACCTCGTAGCGGGCGCGGGCGGCGCCGAGCCGGAGGGTGCGGGCGACACCGGTGCGCAGCGCGGGGCGGGGGGCGGCGACGGCGCTCATGCCGGCTCTCCGATCACATCGAGGGCGGTGTCTCCGGCGCGGTCGTCGCGGATCAGGTCCAGATAGATGTCCTCGAGGCTGGGCCGGAGGACCTCGAGGGCCGTCGGCTCGCCGAGGCGAGCGCTCAGCTCGGCGACCACGCGGGCCGGCTCCGTGGTGCGGAGGCGACGCCGCGCGCCGTCCTCCTGCCACTGGACGATCGGCACGCGGGCCTCCTCGCCGCCGATCTCGTCCATCCGCCCGATCGCGAGGAGGCGGCCGCCCGCGATGACCGCGGCCCGGTCGGCGAGGTGCGCGGCCTCGTCGAGGTAGTGCGTGGTGAGCAGGATGGTCGTGCCCTCGCTCTTGAGCAGCGCGACCAGGTCCCAGAACGCGTGCCGCGCCTCCGGGTCGAAGCCCGTCGTCGGCTCGTCGAGGAACACCAGCTCCGGACGGCCCACGATGCCCAGCGCCACGTCGACGCGGCGGCGCTGCCCGCCGGAGAGCTTGCCGATCCGCGAGCGCGCCTTCGCCGTGAGGCCGACCGCCTCGATCGTCTCGTCGACGTCGCGCGGGCTCGGGTAGAGGCTCGCGAAGTGGGCGATCTGCTCGCGGACCGTGGCGTTTCCCGATTCGCCGCTGGACTGCAGCACGATCCCGAGCCGCGACTTCCAGGCGAGGTCGCCGTGCCGCGGGTCGACGCCGAGCACCGACGCCTCGCCGCCCGAGCGGTCGCGGTAGCCCTCGAGGATCTCGATCGTCGTCGACTTGCCCGCCCCGTTGGGCCCGAGCAGTGCGAACGTCTCGCCTCGCGCGATCTCGAACGACACCCCGGTGAGGGCGGGAGCACCGCCGTAGTCCTTCCGCAGATCACGGACACGAACGGCGTCGTCAGGCGTCATCCCCCCAGCGTGCCCTGTCCCACCTCCCGAGCACAGTCATCCGTCCCCACGAGATGCCACTTGCGCCCACCCCACCCGGCGTGTCACGCCCCCAACTGGCATCTCGCGACCCCGGATTCAGGCTCCTGGGCAGCAGGGTCGAGCGCAACCGGCGATTCGCGTGCCAGCGAATCGTCGTGCGCGGACGCAGGACGCTCTGCGGAACGCACCCGTCTCAGGAAGCCTGACCGTGGCTGATCGACGACGAAGGAGGAGATCAGCTAGTGGAACCGAACAGCGCTTGAAGGCGCTTCGCGCCTTCAAGCAAGGCGTCGTCGCCGAGCGCGTAGGAGAGGCGGAGGTAGCCGCTGGGTCCGAAGGCCTCGCCGGGGACCGTCGCGACCTCGGCCTTCTCGAGGATCAGGTCGGCCAGCTCCAGCGAGGTGGTCGGCGTGACGCCGTCCCACTCGCGGTTCAGCAGTCCGCGGACGTCCGGGTACACGTAGAACGCGCCACCGGGCGTCGGGCAGTCGACACCGTCGATGGCGTTCAGCGCGTCGACGATGGTGCGGCGGCGGCGGTCGAAGGCGAGGCGCATCTCCTCGGCCGGCTCCTGCGGGCCGGTGAGGGCGGCGATCGCGGCGCGCTGCGAGATGTTGGAGACGTTGCTCGAGAGGTGGGACTGCAGGTTCGAGGCGCCCTTGATCGCGTCGGCGGGGCCGACCATCCAGCCCACGCGCCAGCCGGTCATCGCGTAGGTCTTGGCGACTCCGTTGACGAGGATCGTGCGGTCGCGAAGGGCGGGGACGGCCTCGACGATCGAGGTGGCGCGGGTGAGCGGGCTCGCGTCGTCCTGGCCCTCGGCCGCGTAGACCAGGTTCTGGTAGATCTCGTCGGCGATCACCCAGAGGCCGTGCTCCTCGGCCCACTCGCCGATCTCGCGGGTCTGCTCGGCGGAGTAGACCGCGCCGGTGGGGTTCGAGGGGGAGACGAAGAGGAGGACCTTGGTGCGCTCGGTGCGCGCCGCCTCGAGCTGCTCGACGGTGACGAGGTAGCCCTGGTCCGCGCCGGCGAAGACGTCGACCTGGACGCCGCCGGCCAGCTTGATCGCCTCGGGGTAGGTGGTCCAGTAGGGGGTCGGCACGAGCACCTCGTCGCCGTCGTCGAGCAGGGTCTGGAACGCCTGGTAGACGGCCTGCTTGCCGCCGTTGGTGACGACGACCTGCGATGCCTCGACGGCCCAGCCGGAGTCGCGCGCGGTCTTCTCGGCGATGGCCTCGCGGAGGTCGGGCAGACCGGCCGCCGGCGTGTACCGGTAGTTCCTCGGGTCGAGCACCGCGGCCGACGCGGCCTCGACGATGTGCTGCGGCGTGGTGAAGTCGGGCTCGCCCGCGGCGTAGGAGATCACCGGCCGCCCCTGGGCCTGGAGGGCCTTCGCCTTCGCGTCGACCTTGAGGGTCGCGGACTCGGCGATGGCAGCGATGCGGGCGGAGATGCGCGTGGTGGAGGACACGACGGCCAGCGTATCGCGCGCGCGCGGGGGCCTCCAGGCGACGGGTCGCGCCCGGCTGGACACGTCCAGCGGGTCCACGTACACTCGTCTGCGGTAGTCGAACGCTGCCAGGATTCACAGCGCCCGAGGCGGTTGCTGAGGCTCCCGAAGACGTTCGACTCCTCCTCGGATGCTCGCAACGGCATCCATAGGGCGGTGGCTCAATTGGTAGAGCAGCGGTCTCCAAAACCGCAGGTTGCAGGTTCGAGCCCTGTCCGCCCTGCACATCGATGCCCGTCGCTCGCGGTCCCCGCGATGCAGCGGTCATCGGTCCAGGACCGCCCACGGGCGGTCGGCCACACCGGAGGTTCCGGTGCGGGAAAGGTGCGTGCAGGTGGCCGGGAAAGCAGTCGACGAGCCGAGCGAGGACGTCGTCGCGATCGCCAATCAGCAGCGCGAGGCGCGGCGCAGTCCGTTCGCGCGCATCGCCCTCTTCATCCGGCAGGTCATCGCCGAGCTGAAGAAGGTCGTCACGCCGACGCGCAAGGAGCTCGGCAACTACGTCGTCGTGGTCCTGATCTTCGTCGTGATCATGATGGCGCTGGTGTCGCTGCTGGACTGGGTGTTCGCGCTCGCCGTGACCTACGTGTTCGGCACACCGGCGTCCTGACCCCCGCCACCCGACCCGGGAGCGTCCCGTCCGCACGAGCGGGGGACGCCGACGGCAGCGGCACGCGAATCCCGACGGGACGCGGCCGATCGATCGAGAGAGAGTTACGAGTGTCTGACAGAAACCGCGACGACGTCGACTGGGCCACCGCCGCCGAGCAGTCGTCCGAGGTCGACGAGGTTCAGGAGGGCGACACCCAGATCCAGGCTGAGGACGCCGTCGAGCCCGCCGAGGAGGGCGCCCTGAGCGTCATCGACGAGAACGAGTCCGAGGACGACCTCGCGTCGGACCTCGAGGCCGCGCTCGACGCGATCGGCTCCGTGGACGACCCCGAGGCCGACTCGGCCGTCGACGAGGCCGCGCACATCGACACCGTCGAGGAGGCCGAAGCGGCCCTCGAGGCCGTCGAGGACGAGGCCGAGGTCGCCGCGGAGGACGCGGAGGCCGAGGGCGAGGACCTCGCCGACATCGACCCGTACGAGGCGTTCCGCGCCGAGCTGCGCGGCAAGATGGGCAAGTGGTACGTCATCCACTCCTACGCGGGCTTCGAGAAGCGCGTGAAGTCGAACATCGAGAACCGCAAGGTCTCCCTCGAGGCCGAGGACTACATCTTCGAGGTCCAGGTCCCGATGGAGGACGTGGTCGAGATCAAGAACGGCCAGCGCAAGATGGTCACCCGCGTGCGCATCCCCGGCTACGTGCTGGTGCGGATGGACCTCAACGAGGACTCGTGGTCGGTCGTCCGCCACACTCCGGGCGTCACCGGCTTCGTGGGCAACGCCCACAACCCGACGCCGCTGCGCTTCGAGGAGGCCTTCACGATGCTGAAGAGCCTGGTCGAGATCAAGGAGGTCGCGCCGTCCAAGACGGCCGGCGTCAAGGGACAGAAGCAGGCGCAGCGCGTGCTGCCCGCCGAGGTCGACTTCGAGATCGGCGAGACCATCACGATCAAGGAGGGCTCGTTCGCGGGTCTTCCCGGCTCGATCAGCGAGATCAAGCCCGAGAGCGGCAAGCTCACGGTCCTCGTCTCGCTCTTCGAGCGCGAGACCCCGGTCGAGCTGTCGTTCGACCAGGTCACCAAGCTCTGACGACGGGCCCCCGTCCGGCCGAGGCCCTTCCCGCACTGTCGGGGAGGGCGTCGGCCGTGTAAGCTCGTACGGGTTTTCGTGTCGGCGCCCGACCGCGTGCGCGCCGACCGACCCTCCTCCACCGCGATCCGGCTCCGTCGGATGCGCGGGAGAGCGGCCGGGAGCCCCCGACCGCTCGAACCCTGAGAAAAGGAATCCTGAATGGCCCCCAAGAAGAAGGTCACCGGCCTGATCAAGCTCCAGATCAAGGCGGGCGCCGCGAACCCGGCCCCCCCGATCGGTCCGGCGCTCGGTCAGCACGGCGTCAACATCATGGAGTTCTGCAAGGCGTACAACGCGCAGACCGAGTCGCAGCGCGGCAACGTCATCCCCGTCGAGATCACCGTCTACGAGGACCGCTCGTTCACCTTCATCCTGAAGACCCCGCCCGCGGCGGAGCTCATCAAGAAGGCCGCCGGCGTCGCCAAGGGCTCGTCGACCCCGCACACCGTGAAGGTCGCGAAGCTCACCATGGCGCAGGTCCGCGAGATCGCCGAGGCGAAGCAGGCCGACCTCAACGCGAACGACATCGAGGCCGCCTCGAAGATCATCGCCGGCACGGCTCGCTCGATGGGCATCACGGTCGAGGGCTAGTCCCTCCGCCTTTCCAGAACTCACACCGTGGGAGAGCCCGCCAGGCTCTAGAACCACATTCTCGTTTCAAGGAGAAACAACATGGCACAGAAGTCGAAGGCCTACCGGGCCGCCGCCGCCAAGCTCGAAGAGGGCAAGTTCTACACCGCCGACGAGGCCGTCGCGCTCGCGCGCGAGACCGGCTCCGCGAAGTTCAACAGCACCGTCGAGGTCGCGCTCAAGCTCGGGGTCGACCCGCGCAAGGCCGACCAGATGGTCCGCGGCACGGTCATCCTGCCGCACGGCACGGGCAAGACCGCTCGCGTCATCGTGTTCGCGACCGGTCCGGCCGCTGAGGCCGCGATCGCCGCGGGCGCCGACGAGGTCGGCGGCGCCGAGCTCATCGAGAAGGTCGCCGGCGGCTACACCTCGTTCGACTCCGCGGTCTCGACCCCGGAGCTCATGGGCCAGGTCGGCCGTCTCGGAAAGGTGCTCGGCCCCCGCGGCCTCATGCCCAACCCGAAGACCGGCACCGTGACCCCGGACGTGGCTCGCGCCGTGACCGAGATCAAGGGCGGAAAGATCGAGTTCCGCGTCGACAAGCACGCCAACGTGCACCTCGTCGTCGGCAAGGCCGCCTTCACGGAGGAGCAGCTCCAGGAGAACTTCAAGACGGCTCTCGACGAGATCGTCCGCCTGAAGCCGTCCTCCTCGAAGGGCCGCTACATCCAGAAGGCCGCCGTCTCGACGACCTTCGGCCCCGGCATCCCGCTGGACGTCAACGTCCTGGCCTGAGCCTCGGCACAGCACTGAGCTGCGCAGGCAGTGACGGGAGGGGATCCGCTTCGGCGGGTCCCCTCCTTCGTCGTTCCGGGGGCGCCGCGTGCGCCGGGCATACTGAACGGCGTGTCCGACTCCCTCCCCCCGAGCATCGACCCCGTGACCGTCCGCCGCGCCTCTGCCGCTGACGCCGAGGAGCTCGCCGCCGTCGCCGCCGCGACCTTCCCGCTCGCCTGCCCGCCGCACGTCACCGAGGAGGCGAAGGCGGACTTCATCCGGACCGTGCTGTCGGTCGAGCGCTTCCGCGGCTACCTCGCCGACTCGGGCCGCGTGCTGTTCCTGGCGGAGGACGACTCCGGCGCGCTGGGCTACACGATGCTCGTGCGGGGCGAGCCGTCCGACCCCGAGGCGGCGGTCGCGGTCACGGTCCGGCCGACGATCGAGCTGAGCAAGTGCTACGCGCTGCCCGACCGGCACGGCTCGGGGATCGCGGCCCGGCTGATGGCCGCGACCCTCGACGAGGCGCGCGCGATCGGCGCCCTCAGCGTCTGGCTCGGCGTGAACCAGGAGAACGAGCGCGCGCGCCGCTTCTACGCGAAGCACGGCTTCGAGGTCGTCGGCATCCGGCACTTCCTCGTCGGCGGCCGTCTCGAGGAGGACTTCGTCCTCGAGCGCCCCCTGCCCTGACGTCCTGCTTCCCTTCGCGAGATGCCACTTGTGCACGCCCGACACGGCGTGTCGCGTGCACAAGTGGCATCTCGCGGGAGGGGAGGGGGGTCAGCCCTCGGCGACGGTGAGGACGAGCTTGCCGCGGGTGTGGCCGGTCTCGAGCTGCGCGTGCGCGGCGCCGGCTGCGGAGAGCGGGAAGACGCCGTCGATGAAGACGCGGACGTCGCCGGACTCCAGCAGGCGGGAGACGACGCCGAGCGTGGCGCCGTCGGGGGCGACGCGGAAGGTGGAGGCGCGGACTCCCGCGGCCGCCGCCTCCTCGAAGAACTCCGGCCAGCTGCCGGTCGGCGCGTTGACGATCAGCCCACCGGGGCGCAGCACCGACAGTGAGCGGGAGCCCGTGCTGTCGTGCACGTTGCCGACGAGGTCGATCACCACGTCGACGCGGGACAGCAGCTCGTCGAAGCGCTCGGTGGTGTGGTCGATGACTTGGTCGGCGCCGAGCTCGCGCAGCCACTGCAGGTTGCGGGTCGAGCCGGTCGCGATCACCGACGCGCCGAAGTAGGCGGCGAACTGCACGGCGAAGTGCCCGACGCCGCCCGATCCGGCGTGGATCAGGATCCGCTGGCCCTCGTGCGCCTTCGCCAGCTCGACGACCATGCCCCAGGCGGTCAGCGCGGCGAGCGGCACCCCCGCCGCCTCGACGTGCGAGAGCGTCGACGGCTTGCGGGCCAGGGAGACGCTCGGGACGCTGACGTACTCGGCGTAGGAGCCGGAGTAGCGCGGCACCATCACGAAGCCGTAGACCTCGTCACCGGGGCGCAGCGGGTGCGCCGGATAGGGGCTCGAGACGACGATGCCGGAGAAGTCGTGGCCGAGCACCGCCGGGTAGGAGGGGATCTGCGCGGCGACTCCCTTGCCCGCTCGCGTCTTCACGTCGAGCGGGTTCACTCCCGCCGCGATCACCTTGACGGCGAACTCGGCGTTGATCGCGGTCGGCGTGGGCACCGTCGCCAGGTGGAGGACCGAGCAGTCGCCCGGGGCGTCGATGACCGCCGCCGTCATCGTCTCGGGGAGCACCACCTCCTCCGGGATGTCGCCGATCGCGAGGCCGTGGCCGAGCGCGCTGTTGTGCATCATCGCCCTTTCCTGATCCGGCGCCGGTGGTCCTTCGAGCAGGCGGGAGGCGGCTGTCCGCCCCGACCGACCCCGCTTCCGCGCGCCGCGTTCAGTCAAGCCCGGTAATGAGTCCGGGCTGTTTCGGCGGTGTCACCCCTCGGAGAAGAAAGCCTTCCTGTCCCCCGTACGGGAGGGGAGGGCGGCGACCCGGTCCCCGGGTGGCGCTCCCTGTGCCGTCTGGCACCATGAAGGGGTGCGACGACGAGCGAACGGCCCCCTTCTCGTGGCGGGGGCGCTCCTGGTCCTCGCGGGACTCGCCCTGCTGCTCGCGGCCCGCTTCAGCATCGGCACCAGCCGCTGGGTCTACGTCAGCGAGATGGGCGCGCCGGACCTGCCGACCGCCGGGACGTTCCGCATCGCCCTGCTGCTCGTCGCGGCGGGCGGCGTCGCTATCGCGATCGGGGCGCGAGCGGTGCGAACGCGGCTGCTGCCCGGCTTCCGGCCCGCGCTGGCGATCCTCCTCGCCGCTCTGTGCTTCGCGCTCGCCTCGCAGGTGACCTGCTCGGCGGGCTGCCCGCTCCCGGTCGGACCGCGGTTCAGCTGGCAGGACCTGATCCACACCTCCGCCGCGGTGCTCGGCTTCTCCGCGGCCTGCCTGGCGATGCTGCAGCTCGCCACGGCGCGGGAGCGGCCCGGCGTCGCCCGACTCTCGCTGGTCGCGGGCGTCGCGGTGGCCCTGGTCGCCGGGACCGGCGCGATCTTCTCGCTGCTGCGGCTGTGGCTGGGAGTCGGCGGCACCCTCGAGTTCGTCGCGACGGCGATCGCCGTGCTCTGGCTGGCCGTCGTCGGGCTCGTCCTCGCTGGCGAGGAGTTCAAGGGTGGGCTGGCGGGCGAGGAGTTCACGGGTGCGCGTGCGAGCGAGCGGCGCCGCGCGGACGAGGAGCTCAGCGGCCGAGCCACTCCCGGACGTGACCGCGGATCCGCTCCTGCTGCTGCGCCAGACCGGCGTCCCGCGACGGGACCTGCTCGAGGTCTGCGTCCGGAAGAGCCCTAGCCCACTGCTCGGCGACCGCGACGGGGTGCACCGGGTCGCGGTCGGCCGCGATCACGAGCGTGCGCGCGATGACCTCGCCGAGCTCGCCGGAGTCGCGGTAGGCGGCGTTCCGTGGGATCTCGGCCAGGCGGACGGCCCGCTCCTGGGCCTGCGGCGAGCGGAACTGCAGGCAGAGCGCCTCCGCCGACGCGGGCGACACCTGGGCCGCGCGCTCGAAGAGGCCGGAGGCGCGGAAGAGCCGCTCGCCGCGCTTGGCGCCGTGGTCGTGCAGCAGCTGCGCGATGACAGGGAAGACCGTGAGGTTGTCCGGCAGCGGCTCCGCGGTGAAGGCGGGGCGCACGAACACGGCGCGGTCGATCGGCAGGACCTTCCGGCTGGCGAGCCGCAGGGCGATCGCGGCGCCCATCGAGATGCCGAGGACGGTGAGCGGCTTGTGCGCGGCTCCGGCCCGGATCACGTGCTCGGTCACCTCGTCCGCCAGGGCGTCGAGCGAGAAGTCGGCCGCGCCGCCGATCAGCTCGGAGGCGCCGTGGGCGCGGACGTCCGGCGCGATGACCTCGGTGCCGGCCGGCAGCGCCGCGCGCAGGAGGCCGAGCGGCTGGGAGCGGTCGCCGCCCAGGCCGTGCAGGAGCAGGGCGGTCACCGCCGGCCCGCGCGCGTTCTCTCGTGCAGCTCGGCCATCAGCATGCCGGCGAGGCGGACCAGCACGTGGATCTCGTCCTCGTCGCGGTCGACCCAGCGGAACTCGGGGACGGCGTCGATCGGGACGAAGTCGCGGTGCTGCTCCCAGACGACGAGAGTGCGCTCGGCGCCGAGGACGTACTGCTGCCAGAAGACCTGGCGCAGGTAGTGGCGCGGGATGCTGCGCCACTGCTTCGAGGTCGTCTTGATCTCGCAGAGCTCGAGGCGGCCGTCCTCGCGGAGGCCGATGCCGTCGGGAGTGGCCAGGTGGCGGCGCTCCTGACTCGCGTGGAAGAGGGTGCTGCTCGGCTCGATCGCGTGCTCGCGGAGCACCCAGGCGGCGATCTCCGGCTCGCGGGCGCGGCCGTGGTCGGTGAAGGCGTTGCCGCTGAAGCTCGAGCCGTAGAGCTTGTCGAGCGCGGCGCGATCGATGGCCGCGGGGGAGGAGAGGCGCGCGACGTCGGTCGCGGTGATGCCCCGCGAGCGGGCGCGCAGCCAGGCGGCGCGGTCGGAGGAGTCGGCGACGACCCGGCGGAGGTGCGGCGGCTTCGCGTCCACGAAGACGGGTTGCGTCTCCCAGGGGAACGAGAGCTGCAGATCGGGCACCGATTCATTCTCTGCCTCCCGGGCCGTCCTGCCCAACCGGCACGCCGTCGGCGGGGGGAGGTCGGCCCGGGCCCAGGCCGGGTCAGGCGCTGAGGAAGGCGTCGACCTCGGCGGGGGAGAGCAGGTGGCGGCGGACCATCAGGGCGGCGCCGCGGACGCCGCCGCCGGTGTCGCCGGAGGCCTGCACGATGTCGAGGGCGCGGGTCGCCAGGGGGAGGGAGCGGCGGTAGACCACCTCGCGGACGCCGGCGAGGACCTCGTGGCTCGCCTCCGCGATGCTGCCGCCGATGACGATGACGGAGGGGTTGAGCAGGTTGACGCAGGTCGCGAGCACCTCGCCGAGGTCGCGGCCGGCGGCGCGGGTCAGCTCGACGGTGGTCGGCTCGCCGGCGGTGAGCAGGGCGACGACGTCGGAGGTCCGGGCGACCGGGAGGCCGGCAGCGGTGTGCAGGCCTGCGGCGGTGAGGCGGCGGGCGATGGCCGAGCCGCTCGCGATCGCCTCGAGGTCGGCCTCGCCGCGGTCGCCGGGCACCTGCACGTGGCCGAGATCGCCCGCCGCGCCGAGGGCGCCGCGCTGGAGGGCGCCGCCGCTGACGATGCCGGCGCCGATGCCGGTGGAGACCTTCACGTAGAGGAGGTCGTCGACGTCGGCGTAGTGGGCGGCGTGCTCGCCGAGCGCGAGCAGGTTCACGTCGTTGTCGACGAGGACGGGGACGGCGAGGCGGCGGCCGACCGCGGCGGGGATGTCGAAGCGGTCCCAGCCGGGCATGATCGGCGGCTTCACCGGGCGGCCGGTCGCGTGCTCGACCGGGCCGGGGACGCCGACGCCGACGCCCGCGAGCGGACCGGCGCCGGGGGTCTGCGCGAGCAGCGCGTCGGCGACGTCGAGGGCGTGGCCGAGGACGACCTGCGGGCCATCGGCGATCGCGATCGCCTCGCGTCGCTCGGCCAGGACGCGGCCGTCGAGGTCCGTCAGGGCGACGGTGGCGTGCGCGGCACCGAAGTCGATGACGAGGAGGCTGCGCGCGCGGGCGTCGAAGGCGACGCGGCCGGCCGGGCGCCCGCCGGAGGAGGGAGCGTCGTCGCGGCGGGCGACGAGACCCGTCGCGATCAGCGCGTCGAGCTGCGCGGAGACGGCGGCGCGGGGCAGGCCGGTCTCGGCGACGACGTCGGCCCGGGTGCGCGGCGCTCCGTCGGCGAGGAGGAGCAGCAGCTCGCCCACCGCGCTGATCGAGGAGCGGCGGCGCGGGGACATGGCTGGAGTCAACCACAGGGGGCTCGGCTTCTGCGCGTCGGGAGCACGCTTTCCCGCGCCGCGGCCCGGGGTTTTGCTTGGCGGGAAGCAAAAGTCCGCGTAGGGTCGGGGGACCAATGTTAGACGTCGATCAGGAGCACCCCCCGGTGGCCACACCCTCAGACCTCTCCGTCCAGCTCTACTCGGTCCGCGACGCGCTCGCGGAGGACCTGCCGGCCGCCCTGGACCGGCTCGCCGGACTCGGCTTCGCGAAGGTCGAGCTGTTCGACCTGGTGAACCGCGCCGACGCGTACCGCTCCGCCCTCCCGGCCGCCGGCCTCACCGCGCCGAGCGCGCACGCCCGGCTGCTCGAGACCGGGGCGCCGGTCGAGGAGATCCTCGACATCGCCGCCTCGCTCGGGGTGCAGACCGTGATCGACCCGATGGTCGACCCGGAGCGCTGGACCAGCGCCGACGGCGTGAAGACCATCGCCGACGAGCTCAACGCGCTCGTCGACTCCGCCGCCTCGCGCGGGCTGGTGCTCGGCTACCACAACCACGCCTTCGAGTTCGAGAACCGCGTCGACGGCCGCAGCGCCTTCCAGCACCTTGCCGGCCTGCTCGACCCGCGCATCGTCCTCGAGCTGGACACCTACTGGGCCGCGGTCGGCGGTGACGACCCGGTCGAGGTGCTCGGCCGCCTCGGTGACCGTGTGCAGTTCCTGCACGTGAAGGACGGGCCGATCTCGAAGGAGACGTCCGAGCAGCTGCCCGCGGGCGAGGGGGCGATGGACGTTCCGGCGATCCTCGCCGCGGCCCCGCAGGCCCTGGCCGTCCTCGAGTTCGACGCCTACGCGGGCGACGTCTTCGAGGGCCTCGCCTCCGGCCTCCGCTACGTCTCGGAGCTCGCCGCATGAGCGGCGCGGGGCGCGTCGGCGTCGGCGTCATCGGCGCCGGCAACATCAGCACGCAGTACCTGACCAACCTCACCGTCTTCCCCGACCTCGAGGTCCTCTTCGTCGCCGACATCGACCTCGACCGCGCGAGGGCGCAGGCGGAGGCGTTCGGCGTGCCGGCCTCGGGCACGGTGGACGAGCTGCTCGCGCACCCCGGCATCGAGATCGTGGTGAACCTCACGATCCCGGCCGCGCACGTCGAGGTGGCGCGCCAGGCCGTCGAGGCGGGCAAGCACGTCTGGACCGAGAAGCCGTTCTCGCTCGACCGCGACAGCGGCGTCGAGCTGCTCGCGCTCGCGAAGGAGAAGGGGCTGCGCGTCGCGACGGCGCCCGACACCTTCCTCGGCGCCGGCCTGCAAACCGCGCAGCGCCTCATCGAGGGCGGAGCCATCGGCACACCGCTCTCGGCGATCACGCTCTTCCAGGGCCCCGGCCCCGAGGGCTGGCACCCGAACCCCGAGTTCTTCTTCACCACCGGCGGCGGACCGCTGCTGGACATGGGGCCGTACTACATCACGACCCTCGTGCAGAACCTCGGCCCGGTCGAGAGCGTGACCGCGGTCTCCTCGCAGGCCCGGGCCACCCGGACGGTCGGCTCCGGCCCACGCGAGGGCACCGAGTTCCCCGTGACGATCCCGACGCACATCGGCGGGCTCCTGCGCTTCGAGTCCGGCGCCTCGGCGCAGGGCGTCTGGAGCTTCGAGTCGAGCCTGCCGCGGATGGGCTTCGTCGAGATCAACGGCTCCGAGGGCACCCTCGTGCTCCCCGACCCGAACATGCACGACGGCGAGCTGACGCTGTACCGGCGCGGCGGGTCCGAGCCGGAGGTCGTCCAGGCGACCGGCTCGACCGCCTCGCGCGGCACCGGCGTGCTCGAGCTCGCGCGGGCGATCCGCGCCGACCGTCCCGAGGCGGCCTCGGGCGATCTGGCCTACCACGTGACCGACGTGATGCTGTCGCTGCTCGAGGCCGCCGAGACCGGCGAGAAGGTGCTCGTCGAGAGCACCGTCGCGCCGCGCCCCGCTCTGCCCGAGGACTGGGACCCGAGCGAAGCGACGCTCGTCTGATGGGCGGACCCCTGCGGGTCGGCGTGCTCGGCGGCGGCTTCATGGCCGCCGTGCACAGCCGGGCGGCCCGCAGTGCGGGCGCGGTGCTCGCGGGCATCGCCTCCTCCAGCCCGGCGAAGGGCGAGCGGGCGGCCGGCGAGCTCGGCTTCGAGGTCGCCCACGACGATGCGCGCGCGCTGATCGAGGACGACTCGATCGACGTGGTGCACGTCTGCACGCCGAACGGGACGCACGCCGAGCTCGCCCTGGCGGCGATCGCGGCGGGCAAGCACGTGGTCTGCGAGAAGCCGCTCGCGGCGACGACCGCGGAGGCGATTGCGCTCGTCGACGCCGCGTCGGCCGCCGGAGTGGTCGCCACGGTGCCGTTCGCCTACCGGTTCCACCCGATGGTGCGCGAGGCGCGGGCGCGGGTCGCGGCCGGTGAGACCGGGCGGCTCGTGACGGTGCGCGGGAGCTATCTGCAGGACTGGCTGCTCGGCGCCTCCGACGACAACTGGCGCGTCGATCCGGCGGCGGGCGGGCGCTCGCGCGCCTTCGCCGACATCGGCTCGCACCTGGTCGATCTGCTCGAGTTCGTGACCGGCGAGCGGATCGCGTCGCTCGCGTCGCTCACGAGCACGGTGCACGCGGAGCGAGGCGGTCGTCGGGTCGAGACGGAGGACGCCGCCGGGGTGATCGTCCGCCTTGCGGGCGGCGCCGTCGGCACGCTGCTCGTCTCGCAGGTGACCGCCGGGCACCGGAACGAGCTGGTGCTCGAGGTCTCGGGGCTCGAGGAGTCGCTGCGGTTCGAGCAGGAGCTGCCCGAGACGCTGTGGGTCGGGCGGCGCGACAGCGCGACGCTCGTTCCGCGCGACGGGTCGATCCTGCGCCCGGATGCGGCGCGGCTCTCGATCGTGCCGAGCGGGCATCCGATGGGCTACCAGGACGCGTTCACCGCGTTCGCCCGGGACACCTACGCCGCCGTCGCGGGTGCCGAGGTCGAGGGTCTGCCGACCTTCGCGGACGGCCTGCGCGCCGCCCGCATCACCGACGCCGTCCTCGACGCCTCGGCGGCGGGCGCCTGGGTGGACGTCCCGGCCTAGCCCCCTCCGCGAGATGCCACTTGTGCACGCCTTTCACGGCGTGTCGCGTGCACAAGGGGCATCTCG